>CAZEMS010000001.1:0-147295 GCA_964513475.1 uncultured Mycobacterium sp.
CAGCTGCGCGGCGGGATTCGTTGGGAGGCATCTTCGGTGAGCCGATCACCGTCGATCCGATGGTCATGTACACCGACGGGGTCATCTACGGCAACGTCAACTCCGGCCCCGAACCCGCCACCGACTACACCTACACCCTGACCAAGAGCCCGGACAAGGGCGGGAAGGTGTTCCTCGGGCGCACCGATCCGATGGACCAATTCAAGACGATCCAGGACGGCTCGCTGAACTACCTGCCGTTCCACGACGAAGACGCACCGATGGGGACGTTCGAGAGCGAACAGTTCACCGTGATGGTCAGCGAGCTGAGCGGTTTGATGAAGCTGCTGCAGCAGATTCCGTTGCTCGGTGACTTCGTCGAGCCGGTCGTGCTGGCTTTACAGCAAATGCCGTTGATCGGGGGTCTGTTGCAGCCGATCATCGGGCACCGGACCTTCGCGGAGTTCAACGTCGACGCCGAGGAGTTGGTGCCCGAGGGCGAACTGGTGGCGTTCACCACCAAGGTGACCTCCTTCGACGGCGTGCAGATCAGCACCAACATCTTCCCCGCGTCGGGCCTGGCGGAGGGGGAGACCGCCAACAGCGTGGTGAACGGTCCCGGCCTGAGCGCGGAGGGCAACTACGATGCGACCTCGGAATGGACCATCCCTGGTTTGGTCCCCGGCATCGTGCCCGTCCGCGAGGCGGGCTACAACTACGTGAGCTGGGACCCCCGCGGTGAACACGCTTCCGGGCCGTACCTGCAGCTGGACAACCCGTTCTACGAGGGTCGCGATGTCCAGCACATCATCGACTACATCGCCACCCTGTCGTGGACCGCACTGTCCACGAACGGGGACGGAGATCCGATCGTGGGCGATCCGCAGATGGGCATGATCGGCGGGTCCTACGGCGGTGGAATCCAATGGGTGGTTGCGGGCATCGACAAGAGAGTCGACGCGATCGTGCCCGGTATATCGTGGAACTCGCTGAACGAGTCGTTGTACCCGGACGCGGATTTCAAGACGTCATGGGGATTGCTCCTCGGTCTGGCGCTCCTGAGAATCGACGCACAGATCAACTCCCGGATCTACCCGGCCCTAATCCAGGGCGCCCTCGTCGGAGTCCTCAGCGAAAGCCAGCAGGCCATCCTGTCGAGTAGCGGTCCGACTGTGCTGGTTGATCAGATCACTGCGCCGGCACTGCTCCTGCAAGGCACCGACGACGGGCTGTTCCCACTGGCGCAGTCCACTATCAACGCGGGGATCTTGGAGGCCAACGACGTTCCTTTGAAGATGTTCTGGTCCTGCGTTGGGCACGGCGTGTGCCTGGACCCGAATCAGGGGCCCCAGTTCGAACTGAACATGAGCGCGACAATGGACTGGCTGGACAAGTATGTGAACGGCAACGAGTTGGTCCCGACCGGCCCGCGGTTCACCTGGGCTGACCAGAACGGGGATCTGCACACCTCGGATCTGCTGCCCTCCGATCCGGCGTTCTACGGCGATCCGACGGTAACCACCGGCGGTGGCGGTTTCCTGCCGATCAATCCGATCATCGGAGGGTCGGGGCCCCAGACCTCAGCGCCCGAGGGCATTACGCCGGCGCCACTGCTGGAATCCCCGGCGCTGGCCGCCCCGGCCTCGATCGCGGTCAATATCGACATCCCCGGCCCGGTCGCCACCACGCAGCACGTCGGCGCTCCCAAGCTGTCGTTCACCTACTCGGGTCTGGGCACCAGCCGCCACATCTACGCCCAGCTGGTCGACAACCAAACCGATCTTGTGCTCGGCAACATCATTACGGCGGTTTCCGTGGACCTCGACGGTCGCACCCACCACACGGGCGAGATCGACATGCAGTCGATCGCCTACACCATGGAGCCGGGTGACAGCTTGACGCTGCAGTTGGTCGGGTCGACCTCGGTGTATGCCGACTACACCCAGTGGGGCTTCATCAACATCTCCGACGTCGAGATCAAGATGCCCACCGTCGCAGGCGAGGGGGCCGGCGCTATCGCCGCGGCCTGACGCCGACCGGGGGCGATGTGAACACATGCCGACATCGATCCTGAAGATCTTCGGGCTGATCCGTGACTATCGGCTGCGGTTCGTAATATCCCAGCTGGCCATGTTGATGGCTGCGATCTGCATCGTGGCCTACGCGTCGTTGATCAAAGAACTCGTCGATCAGGGCATGGTCGCCGGCAACCAGGAGGCCGCGGTCGACGTCGGGATCTGGATGCTCGGTCTCACCGTTCTCATGGGGATCGCGATGACCGTCGCCGGATCCCAGGCGGTGTTCTTCTCCCAGGGCGTCGGCTACTACTTGCGTCGCGAGCTTTTCGACAAGGTGCAGCGCTACTCGTTCGAGAACTTCGATCACCGCCCGACCAGCGACCTGATGGTTCGTCTCAACGCTGATGTCGTGAACGTGCAGAACGCGGTGCTCTACACGATTCTGCTCGGTTCGCTGGCGCCGTTCCTACTGCTGCTCACCGTCGCGATGGCGGTTATCAACACCCCGAACCTGGTCTGGATCGTCGTGGTGGTGATCGTCGCCGTGGTAGCGGTGATGGCGGTGCTGGTGCCGGCGATCGACCGCGCCTACCGCAGAAGGCAGCGCGCACTCGACGCTCTGAACAACACTTTCCAGGAGAACCTCACCGGCATCAGCGTGGTGAAGGCCTTCGTGCGGGAGCGCTACGAGATGCGCAAGTTCGAACAACGCGCAAAGGCGCTGCGCGGTCCGGAGTACCAGGCCGCATGGCGGGTGGCCTTCATGGCGCCGCTGCTGACCGGCCTCGGGCAGTTCGCGATCGTGCTGGCGATGTGGGTCGGCGGGCAGAGTGTGCTGGCCAACACGGGGCTCTCAGTCGGTGAGGTCAGCACGTTCACTCAGTACATGGCGCTGATCATCACTCCGTTGGCACTGCTGGCCCAGGTGATGCCGCTGGTCATGCGGGGCGACGTGTCCGCTGCCCGGATCATCGACGCCTACGGAATCGAGCCGACGGTCACCGACGGCGACGCCGGGGTCTCCGTCGACAAGGGTGAGACCCTGGGCCGGGTGGTGTTTGACAACGTGACGTTCGCGTTCCGCCGGTCGGACGGCACCTACGATCCGCCGGTGCTGAAGGACATCAGCCTCACGATCGAGCCCGGCCAGCAGGTCGGTTTCCTCGGGGCCACCGGGGCCGGCAAGACAGCGTTGGTCAACCTGATCCCCCGGTTCTACGACGTGACTCAGGGAGCGATCACCATCGATGGCCGCGATGTCCGTGAGATCCCGCTCGACGACCTCCGCCGGATCGTCGGCATCGCGCTGCAGGAGGCCGTGCTGTTCCAGGACGACCTGCGAGCCAATCTCAAGTTCGGCGCTCCTGACGCTGAGGACGAGGTCATGTTCTCCGCAGCCAAGGCTGCCGACGCATACGAATTCGTGTCCCGGTTACCCGATCAATGGAGAGCATCGGTGTCGCGCCGCGGCTACAACTTCTCAGGCGGGCAGCGGCAACGTCTCGGCATCACCCGAACCCTGACGCCGCAGCCGCGGGTGCTGATCCTCGACGACAGCACCAGCGCTCTGGACGCCTCCACCGAAGGCCGGGTACAGGCCGCGATCCCGCAGTTCATGCACGGGGCCACGGTCGTCTACGTCGCCCAGCGGATCAGCGCGTTGATCGACCTCGACCATATCTATTTGCTGGAGCACGGCGAGATCGTCGCCGAGGGAACCCATGACGAGTTGCTGCGCACCAGCGCCCTGTACCGGGAGATCTACGAATCCCAACTTGGCGGCGGTGTCACCGCGGGTCTCGACGTGCAGGGGGCGCCGTGAGCACCGATGCCACCGTCGCGCCCGCGACGCGGCGCCGCAGCGCCTTGGTGCGGCTGGTGAAGCGGATGACCGGTGGGCCGCACCGGTTGCACACGGCCGCGGCGGTCACCTGTTCGGTGATCGCGGTGATCGGCCTCATCGTGATCCCGTACGCCACCGGGCGTGGCATGAACGTCATCGCCGGTGGCGGCAGTCGCGAAGACCTCACGTACTGGGTGCTCATCGGCCTGGCCGGCGGTGCGGTGTACCTGGGCTTCAGCTTCATCGCCGACCGGATGTTCTCCCGGCTTGCCGCCAAGGCGCTCTACGGCGTGCAGACCGACCTGTTCGACAACGTTCAGACCTTGTCGATGGGGTTCTTCTTCAAGAACACCCCGGGTGAACTGTCCAGCAATGTCACCAACGACGCCGAGGTCATCTCACTCTTCTACACGACCGCGCTGAGCCAGATCCTGCGGGCCAACATCCAGGTGGTGATGATCGTCGGCGTCATGCTGGTGCTGAACTGGCAGCTGGCGCTGGTCGCGATCGTGGCCATCCCGCTGCTGGTCGGCGTCGCCTACGTCATCGCGCAGATCTCCGGGCCTGCGTTCAACAAGCTGCAGGAGACGCTGGGGGACGTCAGCGCGTTCCAGGAGGAGACCCTTTCCGGCTACAAGGTGATCATCAGCAACAACCGCGGCCGATGGGCGGCAGCCCGGCACGAGCAGCACGTCGACGGGGTGTACACGGTCGGGCGGCGCGCTTTCATGGCGTCGTTGCTGCAGTTCCCGATCACTCAGGCGGTCAGCTTCATCCAGAACGTCCTCGTACTCGTCGCCGGTACGTTCCTGGTGATCGAGGGAGCTACCACGTTGGGCACGGTGCTGGCGCTCGCCGGCTATGCCGCTCTGCTGTCCGCGCCGCTGGCCGAGATGGCCAACCTGATCACCACGTCACTGAACGCATCGGCCGGCGGTGACCGGGTCTTCCGGCTCATCGACGAGCGTCCCGACATCGAAGACGCCCCCGACGCGGTGGACTACGTGTTCAAGGGTGGGCGGATTCAGTTTGAGGACGTCGACTTCGGCTACGTTCCGCACAGCTTGATCCTGCGCGGAAACACTTTCGACGTCGCCCCCGGCGAGAACATCGGGATCTGCGGGCCGACCGGTGCCGGCAAGAGCACCCTGATCAACATCCTGACCCGTTACTACGACATCACCGCCGGTCGAATCCTGGTCGACGGCCAGGATCTGTCCAAACTCACCCAGGCCAGCTTGCGCAAGCAGATCGGCGTCGTCCTGCAGGAGGCGTTCCTGTTCACCGACACGGTGATGAACAACCTGTTGTACGCCAGCGAGGACGCCACCGAGGAGGATGCGATCGAGGCGGCCAAGAATGCCAACGCCCACGACTTCATCCTTGGCCTGCCCAACGGCTACGACACGATGCTCGCCGCGCGCGGCGCCAATCTCAGTCAGGGGCAACGGCAGATGATCACCATTGCCCGGGCGATGGTGGCCAATCCCAAGATGATGATCCTGGACGAGGCGACCTCCAACGTCGACACCCGCACCGAGAAGCTCATCCAGAACGGCATGCGCAAGCTGATGGCGAACAAGACGAGTTTCTCTATTGCGCATCGGCTGGCCACGATCCGCGACTCCAGCCGCATCATGGTGCTCGACGGCGGCGAGATCGTCGAGATGGCATCCCACGACGAATTGATGGCGGCCAAAGGCTCGTACTACGCCCTCTACATGAGTCAGTTCAAGGGCAAGGGTCCCGGCGGCGATTCTGCTGCCGGCGCCACGCGGTTTGTCAGCACCTGAGCGTCTCGTGCCGGGCTGTCTCCGGAAGGGTGTGGTGCGCCGTCAGGGTTTCGAACCCCGGACCCGCTGATTAAGAGTCAGCTGCTCTACCAACTGAGCTAACGGCGCCGCGCGTGCGACAATAACAGGCTAGCTGGTAGAGGGCGAAATCCCGGTCGGCCGTCACAGATCCGCGTTCCGCGCCGTTAGGCCTTCGGTCGGCGTTGCCCTTAGACTTGGCTGCGATTGTCGTCTGTCGGCGATCCTGATTTCAGAGGTGGAGCAAACAATGTGGCAGGTCAGCACCGCCGCCGGTGTGCGGCGGAGGAGAACGCTGGGGGCGGTTGTGGCTCTGGTTTCTGCGCTGGCGCTCGGCGTGAGCGGCTGCAGCAGCCCGGCGCCGGAGCCACCTCAGGTGATCACCGACAAGGGCACGCCGTTCGGGGACCTTCTGGTGCCCAAGATCACAGCATCGGTGGAAGACGATGCCGTGGGTGTTGCGGTGGACGAGCCGGTCACCGTCAGCGCGGAGGCCGGCGTGCTCGGCTCGGTCACGATGGTCAACGAGGCAGGCGACGTCGTGGACGGAGAGCTCAGCCCGGACGGTGTCACCTGGTCGACCAGCGAGCCACTCGGCTACAACAAGACCTATACGCTCACGGCTCAGTCGCTCGGTCTCGGCGGCGTCACCCGCCAGCAGATGACGTTCGAAACCCATTCGCCGGCCAACCTGACCATGCCCTACATCTCGCCGACAGACGGTGAGGTCGTGGGTGTCGGCCAGCCGATCGCCGTGCGTTTCGACGAGAACATCCCCAACCGGATGGCAGCCCAACGAGCCATCACGGTAAAAACCAACCCGCCGGTGCGGGGTGCGTTCTACTGGCTGAACAACCGTGAGGTGCGCTGGCGTCCGGCCGAATACTGGAAGCCCGGGACGAAGGTGGATGTCGAGGTCAACACCTACGGCGTGGATCTCGGTGACGGGTTGTTCGGGCAGGAGAACGTCGAGACCCATTTCACGATCGGCGACGAGATCATCGCCACCGTCGACGACAACACCAAGACGCTCACCGTCACCCGCAACGGCGAGGTCATCAAGACGATGCCGGTGTCGATGGGCAAGAACAGCACGCCCACGCCCAACGGGACCTACGTCGTCGGCGACCGTCGCTCCCACATGGTGATGGATTCCTCCACCTACGGCGTGCCGGTGAACTCACCCAACGGCTACCGCACCGAGGTGGATTGGGCGACACAGATCTCCTACAGCGGCATCTACGTGCACGCCGCACCGTGGTCGGTGGGAAGCCAGGGTTACAGCAACGTCAGCCACGGCTGCATCAACGTCAGCACCAGCAATGGCCTGTGGTTCTACAACAACTCCAAGCGCGGCGACATCGTCCAGGTGGTGAACACGGTGGGGTCCACGTTGTCCGGCGTCGACGGCCTCGGGGACTGGAACATCCCGTGGTCGCAATGGGAGGCCGGAAACGCGGGCGTCTAGAGACCGGCGGCCATAAGAGACAACGCCCACCTGCTTTGACGCAGGTGGGCGTTGTCTACTCGGGGTGGCTGACGGGACTCGAACCCGCGACAGCCAGGATCACAACCTGGTGCTCTACCAACTGAACTACAGCCACCATCGCCGTCGGGTATTGCTGTATCAACGGCGTCGTCGATACTAGCCGGTTCCGGGCCCAGCGGCCGAATCTTTGTCCCCGGGGGGCCCGAGTTCGGCCGCGACCGCGGCGATGTCACTGGTCGGGGGTCCAGGCGGTTCGACGAACGCGGTACGCCGGTAATACTTGAGCTCGCGGATCGATTCGTGGATGTCGGCCAGCGCGCGGTGCGCCAGGCCCTTCTCGGGCTGGCCGAAGTAGATGCGCGGATACCAGCGTCTGCACAGTTCCTTGATAGAGCTGACGTCGATCATCCGGTAGTGCAGAAAGTCGTCCAGTTTGGCCATGTCGCGGGCGATGAAACCGCGGTCGGTGGCGATCGAGTTGCCGGCCAGCGGGGCCGTCTTGGCCTGCTTGACATGTCCCCTCACATAGTCGAGCACCATCTCCTCGGCGGTGGGTACATCGACGGTGGATGCCCTGACCTCCGCGATCAGCCCCGACCGAGTGTGCATCTCGGTGACCACCGGGATCATCGAATCCAGCGACTCGTCGTCGGCGTGGATGACGACGTCGATGCCGTCGCCGAGGATGTTGAGATCCGCATCGGTCACCAGCACCGCGATCTCGATCAGCAGGTCGGACTTGATGTCCAGGCCGGTCATCTCGCAGTCGATCCACACCAGTTCGTCACGCACAGCGTTCCACAGTATTAGACGGTGCCGACGCAGTTCGACAGGCGGCAGCAACCCGCGCGGTCGGGATGCCGACAAGTACGCTCGGAACCCGACTGACCACGCCGACGGAGGGATCCTGCGATGACCGGTGAGGCGACCTCCGCGGCGCAGCAGATCGCCGCGGGCTACGCTGCCGAGGGCTCGGCCCTCGAACTGGGTGCGGTCGTCGTCGATGGCGTCCCCGACCCGGCCGCGCAGGTACGTATCCCGCTGGCCACGGTCAACCGGCACGGTCTGGTCGCCGGCGCGACGGGCACCGGTAAGACGAAGTCACTGCAGGTGATGGCCGAGCAGCTTTCCGTGGCCGGCGTGCCGGTGGTGATGGCCGATGTCAAGGGTGACCTGTCCGGGCTCGCCCGTCCCGGGACGGGCGACGACAAGCTCGCCCAGCGGGCCGCCGACACCGGTGATGTGTGGACGCCGACGGCATACCCGGTGGAGTTCCTGACCCTGGGAACCTCGGGCGTCGGCGTGCCGGTACGGGCGACGGTATCCAGCTTCGGGCCGATCCTGCTGTCAAAAGTGCTGGGCCTCAACCGAACCCAGGAATCCACTCTGGGGCTCATCTTCCACTGGGCCGACCAGCAGGGGTTGCCGCTGCTGGATCTGAAGGATCTGCGGTCGGTGATCCGCTACCTGACCAGCGCCGAGGGTAAACCGCAGCTCAAGGCGATCGGGGCAGTGTCGACGACCACGGCCGGAGTCATCCTGCGTGCTCTGATCAACCTCGAGGCCGACGGCGGCGATACCTTCTTCGGCGAGCCCGAGTTGGAGCCCGCGGATCTGCTGCGCGTCGACGCTGACGGCCGTGGCGTCATCACCCTGCTCGAACTGGGTGGCCAGGCGGCCCGGCCGGCGATGTTCTCGACTTTCCTGATGTGGGTGCTGGCCGACTTGTTCAGCACGCTGCCGGAGGTCGGCGATCTGGACAAGCCCAAGCTGGTGTTCTTCTTCGACGAGGCCCACCTGCTCTTCAACGATGCTTCCAAGGCGTTTCTGAGCCAGGTCGAGCAGACGGTCAAGTTGATCCGATCCAAGGGCGTCGGCGTGTTCTTCTGCACGCATCTGCCGACCGACGTCCCCAACGACGTGCTCAGCCAGCTGGGCGCACGGATTCAGCACGCCCTGCGTGCCTTCACGCCCGACGACCAGAAAGCGCTCACCAAGACGGTGCGCACCTACCCCAAAACCGATGTCTACGACTTGGAGTCGGCGCTGACCTCGTTGGGAATCGGGGAAGCGGTCGTCACCGTCTTATCGGAACGAGGTGCGCCGACGCCGGTGGCGTGGACGCGGATGCGGGCGCCGCGATCACTGATGGACACGATCGGAAACGACGCGATCGCGGCGGCTGCCGCGTCCAGCCCGCTGCAGGCCGCCTACGGCCAGACCATCGACCGCGAATCGGCATACGAGCGACTGGCGGCCTCGTTAGAACCGCCCGCCGAACTGCCGCCGTCGGTCGAGATACCGACGCCGGTACCCACCGAGCCAGGCCTGCTGGACAAGGTGATGGACAGCCCGGCGTTCAAGAGCGCAATGCGATCGGCGGGCACCGTCATCGGCCGCGAGATCACCCGCAGTATTTTCGGCGCCGGTCGTCGGCGCCGTCGCTAGTTCGCCGAGGTCTACCTGAGGGCTGTGATTTCCGTTCGCCAACGACCATGGTGTCGATCTCGGCGAGGCGAGGCGAGGGGGCTCGGCTAACCGCCGCCGAGCTTCTTGTAGAACGCGCCGACGATGGGCGCCACAATCGCCCGTGGCGCGTAGCCGCTGGCCACCGACATGGCCTTGGACGTGACACCGGGTACCACGCGCATCTTGTTGCGCTCCAGGGCATCCAGCGACAGTTTCGCGGTGTGCTCGGTCGAGATCCACAGGAATTCAGGCACCAGACGATCGACCAGCGACGCCTCGGCCTCCTCGGGTAGATCAGCGCGCACCGGACCGGGCGCCAACAGTGTGACGTGCACGCCGACGTTCTTGAGCTCACCGCGCAGCGACTCGCTGAAGGTGTTGGCGAACGCCTTGGTAGCCGCATACGTGGCGTTGTTGGGGATCGGCGAATTGCCGGCAGCCGAACCGGAGATCAGAATCCCGCCAGCGCGACGCCCCACCATCCCGGGCAGCACCGCCAGCGTAAGGTCATGTACGCCAAGCACATTGAGCTGCACCTGGTCTTGCTCGCCGGCGGGGTCCAAACCGGCCACCGGGCCGAACGTCGCGGTCCCGGCGTTGGCGCACAGGATGGAGATGTTCCGGTCAGCGAGCTCTGCGCACAGCGTGGCGCGCGCACCCGGGTCGGCGAGGTCGACCGGACGCACCTCCACGGTTACCCCGTAGCGCTCCGTGAGCCGCTTCGCCAACACGTTCAGCACGTCCTCGCGGCGGGCCGTGAGGATGAGATGGTGACCGCGCGCGGCCAGCTCGGTGGCCAGTGCCTCGCCGATGTTCTGCGATGCGCCGGTGACGACGGCACGGGCATCCTGGCTGGGGGCGGGTACTGGCATGGGCCGGACTATATCGTGGGCGACCATGAGCGATCCCTCCCATGTGGCCTCGCCGCCCGCGCGAACCGCTGGCCGGTCGCAGGTACTGGCCTGGGCGTTGTGGGACTTCGGGTCGACCGGCTTCAACGCGATCGTGGTCACCTTCGTCTTTTCGGTCTATGTCACCGGCACGGTGGGCGCTGGACTGCCCGGTGACACCTCGGCGGCCAGCTGGCTCGGCCGTGCCATGACGATCGGTGGGCTCGTCGTCGCGGTACTGGCGCCGGTCACCGGCATCTGGGTCGAAGCACCGCACCGGCGGCGCTCGGTGCTGGCCGTGCTCACCGGTCTCACGGTGTTGCTGACCGCGGCGATGAGCCTGATCCGCGATGACTACCGCTACCTGTGGCCGGCCCTGGTGTTGTTGGCCTGCGCCGCCGCGAGCAGCGAGCTGGCCACCGTGCCCTACAACGCGATGTTGCGGCAGTTGTCCACCCCGCGGACGTCCGGGCGGGTGTCCGGATTCGGCCTGGCGATGGGCTATTTCGGCAGCGTGCTGCTGCTGTTGCTGGTGTACGTCGGATTCATCTCCGGCGACGGGCCGACCCGCGGACTGCTCGCTCTGCCGGTCGAGGGCGGTCAGAACGTTCGCGCGGTGATGCTGCTGACCGCGGCGTGGTTTGCGCTGTTCGCGCTGCCGCTGCTGATCACTGTGCCGACTTCGACGCCGACTTCGACGCCGACTTCGACGCCGAGGGCCGAACATCCCAAGCCGGCCGCCGGGCTGTTCGACGCCTACCGCAAGCTGCGGTCAGAGATCGTCGGCGAGTGGCGACGGGACCGCAATGTCGTCTACTACCTGATGGCGAGCGCGGTTTTCCGCGACGGATTGGCCGGGGTCTTCGCGTTCGGCGCGGTGCTGGGCGTCGGCGTCTACGGAGTCTCCTCCGGTGACGTGCTGTTGTTCGGTATCAGCGCCAGCGTGATCGCCGCGATCGGCGCCGTCGGGGGCGGGCTTCTCGACGGCTGGATCGGTTCCAAGCGCGTGATCGTCGGTTCGCTGACCGCGATGATCGCTGCCGGCCTGACCCTGCTGACACTGTCCGGCCCGATCGCGTTCTGGATCTGCGGACTGCTGCTGGCGCTGTTCATCGGGCCCACGCTGTCGTCGGCGCGCACCCTGATGCTGCGGTTGTCGGTCGAAGGCAAGGAGGGTGTGGCGTTCGGCCTCTACACGACCACCGGGCGGGCGGTGTCGTTCCTCGCGCCATGGATGTTCTTCACATTCATCGACGTGTTCGGCGCCGATCGCGCCGGCATGGGCGGGTTGTGCGCCGTACTGGTTGCGGGTCTGCTCGCCATGCTGGTCGTGCGGGTGCCGGAGGAAGCCGGTACGAATTAGCCGGTTGCCACGCAGATGGTCAGGCCGGAACCTGTGCGCTGCAGGATCTGCTGGCCGTCGACGGAGACCGAGCAGGTGACGTTCCGGCCGACGTTGATGACGCTGACGCTGGCGGAACTCTCCGCCGGGCTGGACAACTCGACTTCCTTGCGCCACGGGAGCAGCACGTTGAACTCGGTCTGCAGCACCCCGCCGGAGTCGACGTAGGTGATGTTGATGGCTCGGCCGCTACCCGCTACCTCGTAGACCACCGACTCGGTGGCGGTCGGGGCAGCAGACGTTGTCGGCGGCGCGGAGGGTGACGGCGTGGGTGACGTCGTTCGCGGCGATGTGGGCAGCGGGGGCAGCGCGGGCGTTGGTCGGCGCGACGTGGTGGGGGCCCGCGACGGCGTGGTGAAGGTGGGGTCCGTCATCGATGGCCACGGTGCCCGGACCGTTTCCTGGCGGCTGCTGTTGGCGATGACCAGCGCGACCACCAGCCCCACCACCACCAGGACGACCAACGTTGCCAGAATCCACAGCCAGCGCGGTGACCGAGGATCCTCCGGCGGCGGCGCCTGTTGTGGCGGGTTGCCGCCGTAGGGGTAGCCGTACGGCGTGGTGGCATAGGGATCGGGATTGGGTCCGGAATACGGGTTGTAGCGGTTCGGCGGATAGCCGGGAAGTTGTTCGGTCGGGTTCGCCCCGGCCGGCGCGTAGGTGGGACCGTACGCCTGACTCGCGTACGCCGGATCGGTGTATCCGGAATAGCTGCCACCAAGCGGTTGAGTCGGATCGGACCCCTCGCGCCCCGAAGAATCCGTCATGACCACCTCATGGCTGCAGGGTACCTGTGCAGCCTGTGAGCAGGGACCGGCAGCTCTCGCGCCGGCCCGAAAGGTCCGGCTCACCGGCATTGACCTGTATCGATGCCCAATCGCGCCGCAGCCGGGGGATTTGGCCGGCGCAGACCGGGTGGGTGGGTCCGCGGGCCGACCGTGCAGAATTGAGGCGTGGCACCGCAGGTACGCGCGATCTATGGCGCGTCGTTGTCGCCGGATGCGACGGCGTTCGCCCACCTCATCGACGACGGCGGTTTCCCGCGCGCGGTGCAGCGGTTCCTACGCGGTTGGCGGGCCAGTTCCTCGCGTGATGTCGAGCTGCCGGTCATCGGTCCGGTGACCCGCGTCATCCACTCCGCCGACGGCTACTGGCTGGCGTGTGAGGTGGCGCCCGACGGTGGCACCCGCACGCAGATCTGGGTGGTGACCACCGACCCGGATGACCGCGACGCTCATCGCATCGACTACTGGCCGCTGGGCGGCTCGGATGGCACGGCCGAGCTCATCGGGTGGGACGGCACGAAGGTCGCGGCCATTCTCACCGGGGAAGACGGGGTCGGAAGTTCTTGCCTGATCAATCCCGCCGACGGATCCACCGTGGTGCTGGACCGACGCACCGGCGGCCGGCTGGTCGACGCGTGGGCCGGAGCGTCGCTGGTGCGGGTAGGTCCACGCGGCTACCGGGAACTCATCATGTTGCGGGGGTTGACCGAGACCGCCTTGCTGCCGTCAGATCCCGGATCCACCACCGAGTTCGGCACCGTCCTCGACGACCACCAGCCCCGCCGCCTGCGTACCGGGCTGGAAGGTGATGTCACCAAGCTGTACCACCCGGCGAAGACCTACGGGGTCAACAGCACCGAGGGCTACGTGCGCGCGCTGATCCGCAGCGACAACGGCGCCGGATTCGCCCGCCTCATCGAGATCACCACCACCTCCGAGAGCGTCTCCTACCAGGTGCTCGCCGAGCGACCCGGCTACGACCTGGATGAGTTCGTCGTCAGCGATGACTTGTCCACCGTGGCCCTGCTGTGGAATATCAACGGCGCCAGTGAGCTACAGGTTCTGGAGTACGCCGACAGGTCCCTGACCGAACCGATTCCGCTTCCCGGGCTGGTGGCCAGCCAGCTGAGCATCAGCGCGGGCGGGTCCATGGTGGCGATGACGGTGGAAAGCCCTTCTCTTCCCCCGACGGTCGAGTTGGTCGACCCGCGCACCCGCGAATGGGAGCGTATCGACCGCGAGCCGAGCCGGGGCCCGGTGGCCTCGGCGCCCGCATTGCAAACAGTCACCGCCCGGGACGGATTGCAGTTCACCGGATGGCTGTACCGTCCGCCGGCCGGCGTGGAAACCGTTGGTGCGATGATCTTTCTGCACGGCGGCCCGGAGGGACAGGCCCGGCCCGGGTACAACGAGTTCTTCCCTCCGCTGCTGGACGCCGGCATTGCCGTGTTCGCGCCGAATGTGCGTGGATCGGGAGGTTTCGGCCGGTCCTTCATGCACGCCGACGACAAAGAGCGCCGGTTCGCCGCCATCGACGACGTCGCCGACTGCGCGCAATACCTGGTCGACATCGGCCTGACCGACTCGGAACGGATCGCCTGCACCGGATGGTCCTACGGTGGCTATTTGACGTGTGCGGCGCTGGCGTTTCACCCCGAGCTCTTCGCGGCCGGAATCAGCATCTGCGGGATGAGTGACCTGAACACCTGGTACTACAACACCGAACCGTGGATTGCTCAGGCCGCCTACCCGAAGTACGGCCACCCGGTGGGGGATCGGGAGCTGCTGGAGCGGTTGTCGCCGCTGCTGCGCGCGCATGCCCTGACCGCACCGCTGCTCCTGGTCCACGGCGGCAACGACACGAACGTCCCGCCCAGCGAGTCCCACCAGATGTATGAGGCGCTGCGGGCGCTGGGCCGTCCGGTCGAGCTGTTGATCTTCGACGACGATGGTCACGAGATCGACAAGAGAGAGAATCGCGCGACGTTGGTCGGTGCCATGAACCGTTGGCTGACGGCCGCTTTCACGCCGTCGCGGATCGGGTCCCGGACCTAGACCGCCACGGTTGTTTGGGCGCGCGCCCGGCGGGGTAACCGCTTCGCACCTGACAGCGGAGGGAGGTGCCAGTGATGCGAGCGGGCGGACTCATTGGATTTCTGGTGTTGATCTGGCTGTTGATCGGCGTCTTGGCCGCATTTCAGCGCGACTACTTCACCACTGGTGGGACGAACTGCGCCACCGCGGCGACGGTCGGGTTTACCGTGCTTGCCGGTCCACTGAACTATGCGGGGGTGAACCCGAAGGTCGACTGCAACATCAACCTCCCTGAACCGAGTAAGTAGTCGGGTCGCCAAGACCGCTACCGGACATTGATCTGATGATTGGAGTGACGACGTGGTTATTCTCGGCGCTGTTCTGGCGGTCCTCGGATATCTCTTCGGGTTGAACTGGCTGTGGGTGATCGGTGTGATCCTGCTGGTCATCGGGGCGGTGTTCTGGATTCTCGGTGCGATGGGCCGCTCCGTCGGTGGCAGGAAAGTCTGGTATTGACCCCCTGGCGCCGGCAGCCGATGTCGGGCCGTCGCCGACGCTGTCCTAGACCCGTCTAAACGGACGATCGGCGCAGCGCTGCGACCGTCATGGCCCGAAGGACGTGGCGGGAGGTGCCGACATCGGGCTTTCTCATGACGGGTTCGACACCGGTCTGGACCGAATACCTGGGGGAGCGCCTGACACTGTGCGGGGTCGAATTCAGCAAGCCGAACGCGGCATGCGCCATCACCCGGGCGTCAGACTCTTCGAGTGTGGCGTCCAGTTCGCGTAGTACGCGCACCCAGATCTCGACGTATTGCCGTTGCGCCTTGCGAACTTGGCGCTTGGCCGATTCCGGCAGATGGGCGAGGTCGCGGTCTTGAATCCGGATCAGGTCGGACTCGCCGAGCGCGAAGTCCAGGTGGAAGTCGATCAACGCGTCCAGAGCGGCAGCCGGCTCTTTGGCGCTGTCCACCACTGCGGTTGCGCCGGCCAACAATCGGGTGCTGATGCCGACGAGCAGCTCGGCCAGCAGCGCTTCCTTGTTGGGGAAGTGCCGGTAGATCGCCGGACCGCTGATCCCGACCGCCGAGCCGATGTCCTCCAGTCGCACAGCGAGATACCCACGCTCGGCGACCAGTCGTTCGGCAGCCTTGATCAGCTGGGAGCGCCGATCGGACTTGGCTCTGCTGCGGCGCGTCGACGTCGTCATTGACGTCCCCTCCAGCCCGGATATGGACAACTCAGTTAATCGTGACTAACATACCACGGGTTGGATTCCATTGACCACTCACTCGATCGGACAGGTTCGGCGTTGACACCGCGCTCATCTCATCGCGACGAGCATCTGGTCCTAGTGGATCAGCTCCGCGCCAAGCTCGCCGCCGCCGCGCTCGGTGGACCGCAGAAGGCGCGTGAGCGCCACGCCGGACGCGGCAAGTTGTTGCCCCGGGACCGGGTGGCCGGTCTGCTGGATCCGGGAAGTCCCTTCTTGGAGATCGCGCCACTGGCCGCCGACGGCATGTACGACGACGAGTGCCCCGGCGCCGGGATGATCAGCGGAATCGGGCGGGTAGCAGGCCGCGAATGCATGATCGTGGCCAACGACGCCACCGTCAAGGGCGGCACGTACTACCCGGTTACCGTCAAGAAACACCTTCGGGCACAGGAGATCGCGGGCGAGAATCGACTGCCGTGTCTCTACCTGGTGGACTCCGGCGGGGCGTTCCTGCCGCGGCAGGATGAGGTGTTTCCCGATCGAGAGCACTTCGGCCGCATCTTCTTCAACCAGGCGACCCTGAGCGCCGCCGGAATCCCGCAGATTGCCGCGGTTCTCGGCTCGTGCACCGCCGGTGGGGCCTACGTCCCGGCGATGAGCGACGAAGCGGTCATCGTGCGCAACCAGGGCACGATCTTCCTTGGCGGCCCTCCCCTGGTCAAAGCCGCCACCGGTGAGGTCGTGACGGCCGAGGACCTCGGCGGCGGCGACCTGCACTCCAAAACATCTGGTGTCACCGACCATCTGGCCCACGACGACCGCGACGCGCTGCGCATCGTGCGGCGCATCGTCGGCACGCTCGGACCGCGTTGCGCATCGCCCTGGCAGGTGGGTCCGGTCGTCGACCCGGTAGCGGATCAGACCGAGTTGTACGACGTCGTCCCGGTCGATCCACGAGTGCCCTACGACGTTCACGAGGTGGTCACCCGCATCGTGGACGGCGGGGAATTCGCCGAGTTCAAAGCGGAATACGGGTCGACGCTGGTCACCGGGTTCGCTCGAATCCACGGGCATCCGGTCGGGATCGTGGCCAACAACGGTGTGCTGTTCGGTGAATCTGCGCTCAAGGGTGCGCATTTCATCGAACTCTGCGACAAACGGATGACACCGTTGCTGTTCCTGCAGAACATCTCCGGTTTCATGGTGGGCCGCGACTACGAGGCCGGCGGAATCGCCAAGCACGGTGCGAAAATGGTCACCGCGGTGGCCTGCGCCCGGGTGCCCAAGCTGACAGTAGTGATCGGCGGCTCCTACGGCGCCGGCAACTACTCGATGTGCGGACGGGCCTACTCGCCCCGCTTCCTGTGGATGTGGCCCAACTCCAGAATCTCGGTCATGGGTGGTGAACAGGCCGCCTCGGTGCTGGCGACCGTGCGTGCCGACGCGATGGCGGCCTCCGGCCGGGACTGGCCGGAGGACGAGCAAGAACAGTTCAAGGCGCCTATCCGGGAGCAGTACGAGGTGCAGGGCAACCCCTACTACTCCACCGCCCGGCTCTGGGATGACGGCGTCATCGACCCCGCGGATACCAGAATGATTGTCGGGCTCGCGCTTTCGGTTGTCGGCCAAGCTCCGCTTGAGCCGGTGTCCTATGGCGTTTTCCGGATGTAGAGACGAGACGTAATGGAATTTCGAACCGTCCTGGTCGCCAACCGCGGCGAGATCGCCGTCCGGATCATCGCCACCCTGCGCCGCATGGGCATCCGCTCGGTGGCGGTGTTCAGCGATGCCGACGCGGATGCTCGCCATGTCGCCGAAGCCGACGTGGCAGTCCACATCGGTCCCGCACCCGCCCGACTGAGCTACCTCGACATCGGCAAGGTGCTCGATGCCGCGTTGCGGACCGGTGCCCAGGCAGTTCATCCGGGTTACGGGTTTCTCTCCGAGAACGCCGAGTTCGCCGGCGCACTGCAGGATGCGGGGCTGGTGTTCATCGGTCCACCGGCTGCTGCCATCCAGACCATGGGAGACAAGATCGCCGCCCGGGCCGCGGTGTCCGAGTTCGGTGTGCCCGTGGTGCCCGGGATTTCGCGGCCGGGGCTCACCGACGACGAACTCATCGCCGGGGCCGGCGAGATTGGCTATCCCGTTCTGGTCAAGCCTTCGGCCGGTGGTGGCGGCAAGGGCATGCGGGTGGTGCACGAGCCTGCGGAGTTGCCCGCAGCGTTGGCCGGCGCGCGTCGTGAGTCCGCCTCTGCGTTCGGCGACGACACGCTGTTCCTGGAGCGGTTCGTGCTCAACCCTCGCCACATCGAAGTCCAGGTGCTCGCCGACGGCTACGGCAACGTCATTCATCTCGGTGAGCGCGAGTGCAGCCTGCAGCGCCGCCATCAGAAGGTGATCGAGGAGGCGCCCTCACCGCTGCTCGATGCCGCCACCCGCGAGCGAATAGGCGCGGCAGCGTGCGACACCGCCCGCAGCGTGGACTACGCCGGCGCAGGCACCGTCGAATTCATCGTCTCCGCGGACCGGCCCGACGAATTCTTCTTCATGGAGATGAACACCCGACTCCAGGTGGAGCACCCGGTCACCGAGATGGTCACCGGTATCGACCTCGTCGAACAGCAGGTGCGCGTCGCGGCCGGTCAGAAGCTGCCGATTACCCAGCACCAGGTGGTGCTGACCGGCCACGCCGTCGAGGCGCGGGTGTACGCCGAGGATCCGGGCCGGGGATTCCTGCCGACCGGGGGCCGGGTGCTCGAGTTGGCCGAGCCTGCCGGTGGCGGGGTGCGTGTGGACTCCGGGTTGGTCCGTGGGGCGGTTGTGAGCAGCGACTATGACCCGATGCTGGCCAAGGTCATCGCTCACGCCGAGGATCGCCCGACCGCCCTGCGCGCGCTTGACCGCGCGCTCGCCGACACCGCGGTCCTCGGTGTGGTCACCAACATCGAGTTCCTCCGTTTCCTGCTCGCCGATCCAGACGTCGCCGCGGGCCGGTTGGACACCGGGCTGTTGGACCGTCGGGCACCTGATTTCACACCGGCGGCAGCGGAAGACACCGACTTCATCGCGGCGGCCGCCTACCTGTGGTTGCGTTCGTGGCCATCACCGGAGGGCGACCCGTGGACGGTGCCGTCCGGTTGGCGGATCGGCTACCCGGCGGCCACCACCCGCCGGTTCCAGGTCGGCGAGCGCGCCGATCACGTTCATCTCATCGGAACTCCGCAGGACGCGACCGTACAGATCGAGGCGAGCCAGAAGCGTTCCCTGCGGGCGAGATTGGAAGACGGGGAACTCGTCGTCACTCTCGATGGGCTGCGCCGCGAGTACCTCGCCGCGGCCGCAGGCGAGCAACTCTGGTTGTCCGCTGACGGCAGGACGGTCTCGATCACCGAAGTCCGCGAAGCGCCGGTCCGCCCCGACGATGAGCACAGCGGAGACGCGGAACTGACCAGCCCGATGCCGGGTTCGGTGGTGGCGGTCGGCGTCAGCGACGGCGACGAGGTCGCTGCCGGCACCGTGGTGGTGACCGTCGAGGCCATGAAGATGGAACACGCGCTGAGTACACCAGTGGCCGGGGTGGTGGAACTACTTGTCGCCGAAGGTGACCAGGTCAAGGTAGACCAGCCACTGGCCCGGGTCGTCGCTACCGAAGAAGGGGAACAGTCATGACCGACTATCTGTCCACCGGCACCCTGCCCGAGGACTACGAGCAACTGGCCAAGACGGTCCGCGACTTCGCCCAGAGCGTGGTGGCACCGGTCGCGGCCAAGCACGACGCCGAGCATTCCTTCCCGTATGAAGTGGTCTCCGGAATGGCCGACATGGGCCTGTTCGGGCTGCCGTTCCCGGAGGAGTACGGCGGCATGGGCGGCGACTACTTCGCGCTCTGCCTGGCGCTGGAGGAACTCGGCAAGGTGGACCAGAGCGTGGCCATCACGCTGGAGGCGGGTGTGTCGCTGGGCGCTATGCCGGTCTACCGGTTCGGCAACGACGCACAGAAGCAGGAGTGGTTGCCGCTGCTGGCCAGCGGCAAGGCGCTCGGTGCGTTCGGCCTGACCGAGGCGGGAGGCGGCTCCGACGCCGGGGCGACCAAGACCACCGCGCGCCTCGACGACGGGCACTGGGTCATCAACGGCAGCAAGCAGTTCATCACCAACTCGGGCACCGACATCACCAGACTTGTCACGGTCACCGCAGTCACCGGCAGCAGCGCACAGGAGGGCGGCAAGAAAGAGATCTCGTCGATCCTGGTTCCTGTTCCAACACCGGGATTCACCGCCGAACCGGCGTACAACAAGGTCGGTTGGAATGCCTCGGACACCCACCCGCTGAGCTTCGACGACGTGCGTGTGCCCGAGCAGAACCTGCTCGGCGAACGTGGCCGCGGCTACGCCAACTTTTTGCGCATTCTCGACGAGGGCCGGATAGCCATCGCGGCGCTCTCGGTCGGGGTGGCACAGGGCTGCGTCGACGAAAGCGTGCGCTACGCAATGGAACGTGAGGCGTTCGGTCGCGCGATCGGCACCAACCAGGCGATCGCGTTCAAGATCGCGCGGATGGAGGCGCGGGCCCACACCGCCCGCACCGCCTACTACGACGCCGCCGCGTTGATGCTGGCCGGCAAGCCGTTCAAGAAGCAGGCCGCCATCGCCAAACTGGTTTCCAGCGAGGCCGCGATGGACAACGCCCGAGACGCCACCCAGATCTTCGGCGGCTACGGGTTCATCAACGAGTTCCCGGTAGCCCGGCACTACCGGGACAGCAAGATTCTCGAAATCGGCGAGGGCACGACCGAAGTGCAGTTGATGCTGATCGCCAGGCAGGCCGGACTGTGACGCAGCCGCCCGGACCCGTCATCGAACAGCGCGGACTGTGGTTCGACGAGTTCGAGGTCGGCACGACCTACCTGCACCGCCCCGGGCGCACCATCACCGAAGCGGACAACGTGCTCTTCACCACGCTCACCATGAACACGCAGGCGCTGCACCTGGATGCCGCATTCGCCGAGGCGTTGCCGCCGTTCAATCAGCGGCTGGTGAACTCGATGTTCACCCTGTCCACGCTCGTGGGTCTCTCGGTTGCGCAGCTGACCCAGGGCACCATCGTGGCCAACCTCGGGTTCGCCGAGATCGCATTCCCAAAACCGCTCTTTCACGGCGACACGCTCTATGCCGAGACACTGGTGACCGACAAACGCGAATCCAGGAGCCGTCCCGGTGAGGGGGTCGTCACCCTCTCGCACACCGGACGCAATCAGCACGGGGTGGTGGTGGCCACCGCCGTCCGCAAAACCATGGTGCGGATGCGGCCGGCCGGAACGGCGCCAGACCGGTGACCCTCGAGCAGTCCGGACCGGCATGGCTGTTCTGCCCCGCCGACCGCCCTGAGCGCTTCGAGAAGGCCGCCGCCGCAGCGGATGTGGTGATCCTCGACCTCGAAGACGGTGTGGCGGCCCATCATCGGGAGGCTGCGCGGGCCGCACTCATCGCCACTCCGCTCGACCCGGCCCGCACAGTGGTGCGCATCAACCCGAGCGCCACGCCCGACCAGGAGTTGGACCTCCAGGCTCTTGCCAAGACCGCCTACACCGCGGTCATGCTGCCCAAGACCGAGAGTGCGCGGCAGGTCCGGGCGCTGGCACCGTTGCAGGTTGTAGTGCTCATCGAGACCCCGCTGGGTGCGCTGAGCGTGACGGACTCGGCGCGAGCAGAGAACGCCTTCGCGGTGATGTGGGGTGCCGAGGACCTGTTCGCGGTTCTCGGCGGCACCGCTAATCGCTACCCCGACGGCAGCTACCGTGAGGTCGCCCGGCATGTGCGGTCGCAGACCCTGTTGTCGGCGAAGGCCTACGGCCGTTTGGCGTTGGACTCGGTCTACCTCGACATCGCCGACCTGGACGGCCTGCGCAACGAGGTCGACGACGCCGTGGCGGTGGGCTTCGACGTGAAGGTGGCCATCCATCCGACCCAGGTCGCGGTCATCCGGGCCGGATACGCGCCCACCGACAGCCAGATCACCTGGGCGCGACACGTGCTTGCCGCCGCGAAGGATGAGCGGGGTGTGTTCCAGCACGAGGGCATAATGGTAGATGCCCCAGTGCTGCGGCGAGCAGAGCGGATAGTACAGCTCGCGCCCGACCCCGGCCGCTAGCAGAGCCCGTCACCACGGGTTGCTCTGGCCGCCTCCGCGCTGAGCAGACCCAAGGGTCGCGACGGCCGAACATGCCGTCGACGTCACCTGGAGGAGGCGGTATGGGACACCCTGGCGCGCCGGCCGTGGACCTCGAACCGGTCCAGTTGCTGGCACCCGACGGCACGCCGACGTCGGAGACCCGATTCAGCCGTGACCTGCCCCCCGAGACCCTCGTGTGGCTCTACGAGTTGATGGTGCTCACCCGCGATCTCGACGCCGAGTTCGTCAACCTGCAGCGACAGGGCGAATTGGCGCTGTACGCGTCGTGTCGTGGCCAGGAGGCCGCCCAGGTCGGAGCGGCGGCCTGTCTGCGCAAGTCGGATTGGATGTTCCCCCAGTACCGTGAACTCGGGGCACTTCTGGTCCGCGGCATCACACCGTCACAGATGGGTGCGCTGTGGCGCGGAGCGTGGCACGGCGGGCTCGGATTCACCACGAAATGTTGTGCGCCGGTGGCGATCCCGATCGGCACCCACACCCTGCACGCCGTCGGGGCAGCCATGGCCGCGCAACGGCTCGGCGAGGACTCCGCGACAGTCGCCTTCCTCGGTGACGGCGCCACCAGCGAGGGCGACACACATGAAGCTCTGAACCTGGCGGCGGTGTTCGCGGCCCCGTGCGTGTTCTTCGTTCAGAACAATCAGTGGGCGATCTCGGTGCCGGTGGACCGGCAACTGGCGGCAGCGTCGATCGCTCATCGGGCGATCGGGTACGGCATGCCCGGTGTCCGAGTAGACGGCAACGATGTGCTGGCTTGTTTCGCAGTGATGGCCGAGGCTGTCCGTCGCGCGCGCGACGGCGGGGGCCCGACGTTGATCGAAGCGGTCACCTACCGGCTCGGGCCGCACACCACCTCTGATGACCCCACCCGGTACCGGACTCGACAAGAACTCGACCACTGGCAGGCGTTGGATCCGATTCCCCGTTACCGCAGCCACCTCCAGTCCATCGGGGAGTTGACCGAGCGGGCCGAGCAGCGGGTGGACGCTCGATCCGGGCGCCTGCGCGCCGAGCTGCGTGATGCCGTCGTGGGGGCCGAAGACGTCGGCGTCCACGAGGTCTTCGACACCGTCTACCGCGACATCACCCCGGAGTTGGCTCGCCAGCGTGACCAACTGTCGGCCGAGTTGGCGCGGGATTGGTGAAGGAGGTGTGAGATGACCCAGATCATCGAGCGGCCGCCGATGCACGGTGACGACGTTCCCGACCCGGATGAGACGGCGTCGGTAGGGGCGCCCGTTGCGGCCGAGACGATGACCGAGACGATGACGATGGCGAAGGCAATCAACCGGGCTCTGCACGACGCGATGGCGTCCGACAACCGGGTGCTGGTCTTCGGCGAGGACGTGGCCAAACTGGGCGGTGTCTTCCGGGTGACCGACGGCCTGGCCGGAACCTTCGGCGATGCGCGTTGTTTCGACACACCACTGGCCGAGTCCGCCATCATCGGGATCGCCATCGGGATGGCGATCCGCGGATTCGTGCCGGTTCCGGAGATTCAGTTCGACGGGTTCTCCTACCCGGCGTTCGATCAGATGGTCAGCCACCTCGCGAAGTACCACATGCGCACCCGCGGCGACGTGAGCATGCCGGTGACGGTGCGCATTCCCTCGTTCGGCGGCATCGGTGCGGTGGAACACCATTCGGAGTCGACCGAAACCTACTGGCTGCACACCGCGGGGCTCAAGGTGGTGGTGCCGTCGACGGCGTCGGACGCGTATTGGCTTCTGCGACAGGCCATCAGCTGCCCGGACCCGGTCGTCTACCTGGAGCCCAAGCGGCGCTACTGGGCACGGGAGGAGGTCGACCCCGATACACCCGGGCTGCCGATCGGGCGCGCCGCGATACGCCGCGGAGGTGACGACGTCACGGTGATCACCTACGGATCACTCGTGGCAACCGCGCTGAACGCCGCCGGGCTGGCCGAGGAACGCGGTTGGAGCCTCGAGGTGGTCGACCTGCGTTCGCTCAACCCCCTCGACTTCGGAACCGTCGCCGAGTCGGTGCGCCGGACCGGTCGTGCCGTGGTGATGCACGAGGGCCCACGCACTCTGGGATTCGGCGCCGAACTGGCCGCCCGGATCTCCGAGGAGCTCTTCTACGAGTTGGAGGCACCGGTTTTGCGCGCCACCGGATTTGACACCCCGTACCCGCCAGCGCGTCTGGAGAAGATGTGGCTACCGGGCCCGGACCGGCTGCTGGACTGCGTCGAACGGGCGATGAGCCAGCCATGAACGACGATGCGCCGATACGCGACTTCCTCGTTCCCGACCTGGGAGAAGGCCTGGCAGACGCCACGATCACCGGCTGGGCGGTCGGGGTCGGCGACGAGGTCGCGCTGAACCAGACGCTGTGCACACTGGAGACCAACAAGGCTGAGGTCGAGATGCCCAGTCCGTTCGCGGGTCGGGTGGTCGAACTCGGCGGCGCGGAGGGACAGACACTCGGGGTCGGATCGATGCTGGTGCGGATCGCAACGGCGGCCACACCGGGCGACGGTTCCGGACGCAGACCCGTCCTGGTCGGTTACGGCACCGACGACGGCATGGACGTCAGCCGGCGCAGCGCGCCGACCACCGAAGGCAGGCCGCGGGCGAAACCGCCGGTGCGCAAGCTGGCCGCCGAACTCAACGTCGACCTGACCGCACTCGCCCCCGGTTCCGGACCTGACGGCATCATCACCCGAGAGGACGTGCTGGCTGCGGCCGGTCGCTGTGCCCCGGGACCGGACATGCTCGACGTGGGTGGCGTGCAGGCCGAAATGGCCCGGCGGATGACGTTGTCACGCAAACACATACCCGATGCGCATGCCGCGGTCGAGGTGGATTGCACTGCGCTGCTGAGGCTGCGGGATCGGATGCGCGACCAGGATCCCCCGATCACCCCGTTCGTGCTGATTCTGCGGCTGCTCACCATCGCTCTGAGCCACCACCGAATTCTGAACTCCACCTGGGTGGACACCGACGACGGCCCGCGTATTCACGAGCACGCAGCGGTGCATCTCGGTTTCGGTGTGGCCGCGCCGCGCGGCCTGTTGGTTCCGGTCATCAGTGACGCCCGCAACCGCACCACCCGCGAACTCGCCGAAGCGGTTTCGAGTCTCACCGGCAAGGCTCGAGCCGGAAGCCTGCAACCGACCGAACTGATGGGCTCGACATTCACGGTGTCCAATTTCGGTGCACTGGGACTCGACGACGGGGTACCGGTGATCAATCCTCCCGAGGCCGCGATCCTCGGGTTGGGCGCGCTCAAGCCGCGCGCGGTCGTTGTCGACGACGCGGTGGTGGCACGACCGACCATGCCTGTCACCTGTGCATTCGACCACCGCATCGCCGACGGCGCCCAGGTGGCGGCGTTCCTGCGCGAACTGCGGGGCCTGATCGAGGCTCCCGAACTTGCGCTGCTCGACGTGTAGGGATCAACCAGTCCCGGATCGTTCGGGTAGCGCTCTAGCCGACTTTCCTCAGCTTGAATGGGGTCTGGCTCAGATTGCCGCCAGGGCAGTCGTAGTTCGAATCCGAGGAGATCGTTCCGTTGAGCGTGACCGGGTCGATCGCAAGCGAGATGTAGGCCGGCGCGTAGCTTCCGTCCACGCAGATGACGCCATCGGGCTTGGTGACCGTGAAGCGGTACTGACCATCGGTCAGGGTGGCGACGCTGGTCCATCCCTGATTACTGGCGACATTGGCTTTGCAGCCGGCAGCGGTGCAGGCCGACGAGATGGTCCAGAGGAACTCCTCGGCGCCGCCGTCGCCGGTGTAGGTGCCGTTGAGTAGCGGCGGATCCGCGTGTGCCGGGGCGGCGAAGCTCACCGCGGCAATCCCCGCCGTCGCGATGGCGGTGATCAGAGTTCGTGTGATGGACAGTGTCATTCGGTGCCCCTCCTGGCCTAGTGCTCAAGCAAGCTAACAGCCGCCAGGGCCCGAATCCGTCCATCGCACACGGGAAACGCCCAGTCGTGTCCGGCATGTGTCCCAAATGAATGCGAAGCGCGACCCGCAACGGGCCGGCGTCACCTGCGTCGCGCGGCGGCCAGTCGGCGGCCGAACTCCGGTGACTCGATCGAGCGGGCCTGGGGTTCCAGTTCGGTGTCGACGGCGATCCGGTGCTGAACGGTGTCGACGACCCCGGGGTTGGCGGTCGCACGCATCGACGCCTTGGTGGCCAGCACCACCTCGCGCGGCGCGCCGGCGGGCCCCGATGCCAACTCACGCGCCGCGGCGACCGGATCGTGGGCGAGGGTGAGGGCCAGGCCGTGACGTACCGCTGCTTCGGCGTCGAAGGCCATTCCGAACAGCAGCGCCGCCCGCGCAACCTGGGGGCCGACGCCGCGCTGCAACATCCACGTCGCGCCGCCACCCGGGTGGATGCCGAGTTTCTGGAATCGGGCGTCGAACAACGCCGCCGGTCCTGCGATCCGCACGTCGGCGGCCAGTGCCAGATTCAGGCCGGCACCCACGGCGGCGCCGTTGACCGCGGCGATCGTCGGCAATGTGCAATCAGCAACGGCGAGGAAGCCGTCATAGATTCGGCGCAACCCGTCGGCGGTCGCCGCGCCCAGGGCGGTCAGGTCGGCACCTGCGCAGAAGGCCTTGCCCGCTCCGGTCACGATCACGGCGTGCACGTCGTCGTCGGCCTCGGCGGTCTCCACCGCGGTCCGCAGCGCCGAGGACATGGCCAAGCTGATGGCGTTCCGGCGGTCCGGATCGTTGACGGTGATGAGGGCGACGTGGTCGACGACCCGCGTCAGGACCGGTTCAGACACCGGCTCAGCTTAGACAGGACGTCCCGCCGCACGTCGGCGCGGCACCGTCACCGCCAGCGAGGCAGCGAGTGCCACCGCGCCGGCGAGCGCGGCGGCGAGACCGGGTGCAGTGTCGTTGAGCCGGACGGCGATGCCGATGAGAGCCCATACCAGAACGGCCACATAAGCCACGTCGGCGTACAGAATGCTCATCGTCAACCCGAGTGCAGTGGCCGCCACGATCATGATCACGCCCCAGGTCGGCCCGGACAGTCCCAAGCCGCTCCAGCCCGCGGCTTCGAGCACGATCGTCGCGTTGGCGATGGTGGCCACCGAGATCCAGCCCAGGTAGAGCCGGAACGGGATGTGCACGGCCCAGCGTTCGACGGTGGAGGCCGGGGGCCGGGAGGCCTGCAGCCGGTAGATGACGATGAGGGCCAGCAGCAGCACCGTCATCAGCAGCATGCTCAGCGGGAATCTGTTGTAGTGCCAGGCGAACAGCCAACTGCAGTTGGCTGCCGCGGTGATCAGGTACCAGGGGGCGACGGCCCGGGCGGCGCCACTGTCCCTGCGGCCCCGAGTCAGGGTGAGGCTCAGGTAGACGCTGTAGGCGATCAGCCCCAGGTAGATGACACCCCAGATCGCGAAGACGTAGCCGGCAGGCACGAAGTACACGTCGAAGCGGCGGCTGATCTCACCCGTGGTCTGCCCGTTGATGGGCATGCCGTTGGCTAGGTAGTTGATGTAGATGGTGGCCGCCGTGGCGAGGCTGACCGCCGGCGGCAGCAACCAGCTGGCCGCCGGCCTTCTCGCGGCGGTGGGATCGGTTGTCGGCGGGGTCATTCGATGCTCCTATGTCTGGGCTTGGACTACTAACACCTGACTACCACCTGCACAGGTTGGGTCCGTCGGGCTGGATCACTCTGAAATCCATCAGGTACATCTGCGGGGTACGACCTCGGGTGCTCCACGTTGGGTCCTGGGTGATGTCCTCGATCGTGTGGATCTGGCCGCGGTATTCGAAAGTCACGGGTACCTCGAATCCCGAGTGAGTCCATTGGTGAATCCATTTGCGGAACTCGACGACGGGTAGCCGATGGTCTTGCGGGGATTGGTCGTAGTGATGGATGACCACGCCGAACCGGTCGTCGATCTCCAGTATGCGAACGGCATCCTCCTGGTAGCCCCAGATCTTCATCGGATTGCTGCCCAGAAGAAGGTGATTCGATCTGTCGCCCTCGGTTCGCAGGTTGCTGAACATCGAGAAAGTACCGGCTGTGCGCAAACCCAGGTAGGGGGTCATCCCGAAGAGCAGCAGCAGCACGGGAAATGCGTACAGAGCCTTCGTCGTTTGCCCGGTGAGAACCTGGACGCCGGCCCACGGTGGACGAGGGGACGTGGAAAGCAGCGTCGCCAACATCGGCAGGATGACGATCAGCACCGCAGAGTTGAAGATGAGACCGGCGACGAGCTGTCTGTCGAAGAATCGGTGCACATGTTCGTCGAAGCCGGCTAGGACCCCACCCGCGATATTGAGCCAGAAGTAGGCATGAAGGCGATTGACCGCGATCCCGGGCAGCTTCGCGTGGTCGTTCAGCACCCGATGATAGGTCGGCGGCACGAATGTGAAGAGCAGCGCAAAGGCCAGGGCGCCGAAGTCGACGAAGCCGACCATGGCCAACACCGCGTGCACGCCCAACGAGAACGGCACCATCACCACCTGCAATCGGGGCACGGCGAGTAGCAGACTCCCGATGAGCTCCCAGGCGAGAATGAGGATTGCGGCAGCCAGGCCGACCCTCAGCAGCAGCGCCGTCGGCACGTCGAGGAGTGCGGCCAGCAGGACAAGCAGCGCACCGACGGCACACGCTGCGATCATCAGGATGGATAACCGCGGCCTGAGTGCGCCGGACCGGATGCCTCCGACGAGGCGATAGACGATGACCAGGAACACTGTCGCCAGTACCAACGCAACCGGAACGCCGAATACGTCCGACTGCATCGCCCAGGTCACCTTGGCGACCATGCCGACCGCGCAGGAAACCTCGGGATCGAAGTAGTCGCGATTCAACTTGTGGAACCCGGCGAGGAAATACACCACGATGAGGCTTGCCCGCAGCACCGGACTCACCGCGTCGAAGAACTCGTCATCGGTGACCCTGCCCCGGCGGCGAACGAACATCCCGGCCATGACAAGCACCAGAACCGCGTTGCAGTAGATGATCAGGTTGACGTGATTGGCGACGTCGGGGAAATGGAAGACCAAGAAGTATCCGCCGCTGAAGATCAAGAAGGCCAGAAACTTGATCTGGTTGACTCCGCTCAGCACTATCGCAGCCGCTGCCAGCAGAAAGGCCACGGTGAACCCGGGATCGCGCCATCGCTCGGTGACTTCCAGGGTGAGCGCGGCCATGTAGAGAATCGCGAACATCGAGAAGCGATTCAT
The DNA here is from genome assembly GCA_964513475.1 of uncultured Mycobacterium sp. Taxonomy (GTDB): domain Bacteria; phylum Actinomycetota; class Actinomycetes; order Mycobacteriales; family Mycobacteriaceae; genus Mycobacterium. The sequence goes on from CAZEMS010000001.1 coordinate 29,322, forward strand.
CGGGTTACTCGTCTCGTTCAGCGCCATCCGCCGGGCGGCAGTGACCAGCAGGGGACTACCGGGGGTGTGCGGCCAGATACTCCGCAACGGGAATCCGTGCGGTCGCCGAGTAGCCCACCGGCAGCAGCACATCCCCGGAGGTGGTGTTGTAGTAGATGTCCCAGCGGTAGTAGCCCCCGAATGCTGCGGGGTCGGCTGCGAGCACCGCGGCATACTCGCTGACCGCTCGCACGTAGTGGTTCGAGTTGTTGTAGCGGTAGAGGGCATGGTCGCGGTTGCCGGCGAAGTCGTTGGCGGCGAGGTAGCGCCCGGCGGCCATGATGCTGTCATGGGGCGAATTGATGTCGCCGCCCGCACCGTAACTGGCAAACGTCGAGGGCAAGAACTGCATGGGGCCCTGCGCGCCCGCGGTGCTGACTCCGGCGATACGGCCAAACCCGGTCTCGATGAGGTTGATCGCAGCCAGGTAGTTCCAGCCGACGCCGTGCGCCGCCTCGGCCTCGCGGTAGTAGCCGAGTAACTCCTCAGCCGGTGCGGGCGGGACGATGCGCCACGGCGGCAGGGTGCTCTTCAGATTTCCCTCGCTCAGCGCCGTGAGCTCCCGGCGGGCGCTGACGTTGCGATCGTAGGTCGCCAGCAGTGGCTGCGGGATGCGTGGGCGCACGATCGCGTCCCACTCAGGCTGCCTGCCCAGGGCGCGGTAGGCCACCTGCTGGCGGCGTGCCGCTGCCGTCAGTGCCACCTCGGACGAGGACGGGTCGCGCAGCGTCGTCTCGTCGGCAACCAAATCGTCGGCCACCTGGACCGGGTCTGAGGCCAGCACCGGCTGCACATGATCGGGCGCGGGCGAGGGTCGCGGCTGGGGTTGGGACTGGGCTGGCGGCTGGGACTGTGGGTCCGTCGGTGGCTGTGCGGTTGCCGGGGCGGTCGCCGTCGCTGTCGTCTGCGGTCCGGCCGACTCCGAGCATCCGGCGAGCAGGACCGCGGTCGCGACGATGACTAGCGGCCCGACGCGGTTGCGGCTCAAGGTTTTCATCTTCCGGCGATTGCATGAAGTGACGAGCAAACCTCGATGATGGCAGGGTGCGCGCCGCCACGTAGAGTACCGGAAACCGATGCGTCCCTGCGAGGTGCGAACATGCCAGCCCGCTTCATCCGAGTCTGCTCGGCAGTGCTGTCGGCGCTCGTCGTGGTGGTGTCACCGGCCGTATCGCCGTTGCCCCGGGCAGTGGCGTCGCCGGCCGTCCTGATCTCCAGCCAGAGCGAACAGATTCTGCAGTCCCTGCTCCGCGTTGCCGGCCAGACTGCCGGGGCCGATCCGGCGCAGCGCTCAGCGGTGCTGTCGGGACAGTTCCTGGGAACCCCCTACGGGGCGAACACGCTCGTCGGTTCGGCGACCGTGCCCGAGCGGCTTGTGGTGGATCTACAGGGAGTGGACTGTTTCACCTACGCGGACTACGTCGAGGCGTTGAAGCGGGGCGATGGCCGCCAGGAGTTCATCGACGGTCTGATCGAGGTCCGATACAAGGGTGGAATCGTCGATTTCGAGAACCGGAAGCACTTCTTCACCGACTGGTCGGCAGCCGCGCCGGCGGTCGCCACCAACATCACCGGCAGTGTGAGCCCAGACGCCGTGGCGGTGACCAAGAACCTCAACCAGAAAGATTCCGGTGGCGTGTACCTGCCCGGGTTGCCGGTCATTGCGCGAACCGTGGTCTACATACCGAGTTCCCTGGTCGACGACGATGTTCTGAACCGGCTGCGTACCGGTGACTACCTCGGTGCGTATGCAACCGACGGCGGTCTGGACGTCACGCACGTCGGCATCTTCGTCGAGACGCCCGAGGGCCCCGTCCTGCGGAACGCGTCGTCATTGGCCGCCGACGACAAGGTGGTCGACAGCCCGTTGCCGGACTACCTGCAGACCGTCCCCGGGATAGTCGTGCTTCGCCCGGTGGCCTAATCCAACCAGCCCCTTTCGCCCAAACGAACAAACGGGCGCGAATGTGCGAGTAGACGCCGCCATTTCGTCGATCTCGGCGAGATGGCGAGCGTCCTCAGTCGTGGTAGTTGGGCTGCGGCACGTTGATCGGCGTCTGCGTGACCACGATCTCGTTGTCACCGGCCCGCTGGCAATGGGTCGTATTCTCGCCGTGCGTGTCACAGTTCGGCTGCGGCGGCTGAGCCAGCGCGGTTCCGGCGCCGAACAGACTGAAGCCGATCAGGGCTGCGCCGAGGGTGACGGTCTTCGATGCTTTCACGGTCTCATGCCTTTCGTAGGAACGGATCAGCGCCGCGCTGCTGCGTCGTTCTTTCCGTTACCGGGGTTTGTCGTTTCCCGTGTCCTTCACGTTACGCATTCGGCCGCTCGACCTCGATCGTTTTCGTTCCTGAGATGCGGGCACCCCGAGATCACCGGTGGTGGGGCGCCCCGGGGGACGGCTGCATCGGATTCGTGGTTGCATGCCCGGGTCGAGTCCCGGCCGTGCGATTGCTGCGCGCATGTCCACCTGCGCTGGTCAGATAGCGCCCCCGGCAGGAATCGAACCTGCGACCTAGGGATTAGAAGGCCCTTGCTCTATCCAACTGAGCTACGGAGGCAACGCCGGTGAGTGTATCTCCGCGAGCCCGGGAACACCCGTCCGCAACAGCCAAAAAGGCCCTCCGCGGCTACCAGCGGACGACTAGCGTGGGGGCAGGTTTCATACTGGAGGAGAATCGCGAGCGATGAGTGACGTCCCGGATCTGGATGCGGCTGGACTTCCGGAGGAGCTCAGTGCGCTGGACCAGATTCTGCACCGCGGCGAAGCCAATCCGCGGACCCGCTCGGGCATCATGTCGGTCGAACTGCTGGACACCACGCCGGATTGGGAACGGTTTCGGGCTCAGTTCGAGAACGCCTCCCGCAAGGTGCTCAGGCTGCGCCAGAAGGTGGTGATGCCGACGTTGCCCACGGCGGCCCCGCGATGGGTGGTGGACCCTGATTTCAACCTCGACTTTCATGTGCGCCGGCTGCGGGTCCCGGCTCCGGGCACGCTGCGCGAAGTGCTCGATCTCGCCGATGTCGAACTTCAGTCGCCCCTCGACATCTCTCGCCCTTTGTGGACTGCGACCCTGGTCGAGGGCTGCGAGGGCGGTCGGGCCGCGACCATGCTGCACTTGAGTCACGCTGTGACCGACGGCGTCGGGCTCGTCGACATGTTCGCCAGCATCTATGACACGGAACGTGATCCGCCTCCACGAGAGGTGGCTCCGTTGCCGATTCCGCAGGACCTGTCGCCTAATGACTTGATGCGCCAAGGCATCAACCGGATGCCGGGTGCTATCGCCGGCGGCCTGTGGGGGGCAGTCGGCGGCGCCGCTCATGCTGTCGGGCGCATGGTGCGCGATCCCTGGTCCGCCCTCGGCGGGGCGATGGACTACGCACGGTCGGGTGCAAGGGTGATGGGCGCGGTCTCCGATGTCTCTCCGGCGCTGCGGCGACGAAGTCTGTCCTCACGTAGTGAAGCCATCGACGTCGTGTTCAGCGACTTGCGCAATGCCGCCAAGGCGGCGGGTGGCTCCATCAACGACGCCTATCTCGCCGGCCTGTGCGGAGCCTTGCGGCTCTACCACGAGGCGGTAGGGGTGCCGATCGAGACGTTGCCGATGGCAGTGCCGGTCAACCTGCGTTCGGAGGCCGATCCCGCCGGCGGGAACCGTTTCGCCGGCGTCAACCTGGCCGCACCGGTCGGTGTCGTCGATCCGGAGCGGCGCATCCACAAGGTGCGCAGGCAGATGACCGGCAAGCGTGAGGAACGGGCGATCGATGTGGTCGGCGCCATCGCCCCGATCCTGAGTCTGATGCCCGACTCGGTTCTGGATGCGGTGGCCGGTTCGATCGTCAGTTCAGACGTGCAGGCCAGCAACGTGCCGGTGTATGCCGGGGATACCTTCATTGCCGGTGCAAAGGTGTTGCGGCAGTACGGTCTTGGACCGTTGCCCGGAGTGGCGATGATGGTGGTACTGCTTTCACGTAGCGGTTACTGCACCATCGCCACCCGCTACGACCGCGCATCGATCGCCGACCCGGCGCTGTGGGCCCGGTGCCTGGCCGCCGGATTCGACGAGGTGCTTGCGCTGGGCGGTGACGGTCGAGCCGTACCCGCTTCGTTCCGCCAAGACGCTGAATACTCGACTTCTTCACCCAATGGGAGTGCTACACAATGAATTCGGTAGACGGTCAGCCCCAGGAGCAGGAACAACGCCTTCCCGGATCGGTTGCCGAGATTGCCGCCAGCCCGGAGGGTTCGCAGGTCGGCGCGTTCTTCGACCTTGATGGAACGTTGGTCGCCGGTTTCACCGGGGTGGTCATGACCCAGGATCGGTTGCGCCGCGGACAGATGGGCGTCGGTGAGTTCATAGGTATGGTGCAGGCCGGCCTCAACCACCAGCTCGGGCGGTCAGAGTTCGAAGACCTCATCGGAAAAGGCGCCCGGATGTTGCGGGGCAGTTCGCTGTCTGATCTCGACGAACTTGCCGAGCGCCTATTTGTCCAGAAGATCCAGAATCGGGTGTATCCCGAGATGCGGGAGCTGGTTCGCGCGCACATGGCCCGCGGTCACACCGTGGTACTCAGTTCCTCGGCACTGACCGTGCAGGTCGATCCGGTGGCCCGGTTCATGGGGATCAAGAACGTGCTGAGCAACAAGTTCGAGACCGACGGTGACGGCCTGATCACCGGTGAGGTGCTGCGCCCGATCCTGTGGGGCCCGGGAAAGGCGCGAGCGGTACAGGCCTTTGCCGCAAAGAACTCGGTCGACTTGTCCAAGAGCTACTTCTATGCAGACGGCGATGAGGATGTCGCCCTGATGTACCTCGTCGGCAATCCCAGGCCGACGAATCCTGCCGGCAAGATGGCGGCGGTTGCGGCCAAGCGTGGTTGGCCGGTGCTGCGTTTCAGCAGTCGCAGTGGAAGCAATCCGATCAGTCAGCTGCGTACCGCCGCGGGCGTGGCGTCGGTGCTGCCGGTGGCCGCCGGAGCCGTCGGTGTAGGTCTGCTCACCCTGAATCGCCGGGCCGGTGTCAACTTCTTCACCTCGAACTGGGTCCGGCTGCTGTTGGCCGCCACCGGTGTCAACATCAACGTGTTGGGGGAGGAGAACCTGACCGTCGAGCGGCCCGCGGTGTTCATCTTCAACCACCGCAACCAGGCCGATCCAGTGATCGCGGGCCGGCTGGTCAGCGATAACTTCACCTCGGTGGGCAAGAAGGAACTGGAGAAGGACCCGGTGCTGGGCACGCTCGGCAAGCTGATGGACATCGCCTTCATCGACCGCGAGAACCCCAAGGCCGCCGTCGAAAGCCTCAAGAAGGTGGAGGAGCTTGCGGGTAAGGGCATCTCCGTTCTCATCGCTCCGGAGGGCACCCGGTTGGACACCACCGAGGTCGGGCCCTTCAAGAAGGGGGCGTTCCGGATCGCGATGTCGGCCGGTATCCCGATCGTGCCGATCGTGATCCGCAATGCGGAAGTGGTGGCGGCCCGCAATTCCAGCACCTTCAACCCCGGCACTGTCGACGTCGTCGTCTATCCGCCGATCTCCGTCGAAGACTGGACCGTGGACAACCTTCCCGAGCGCATCGCCGAGGTTCGACAGCTCTACCTCGACACTCTCGCTTCGTGGCCGCGCGGGGCCCTGCCCACCCCGGAGCTCTACAGCCGAAAGCCGAAGCCGGCCAAGAAGGCACCGTCGAAGAAGGCCGCGAAGAAGGCGCCTGCCAAGGCCGCGAAGACCACGGGTCAGCGGACCGTCGCCAGGGGCCGCCAATGACCGGCCCCGCAGACTATCTCGCCAGCTTCTCTACCACCGACGACGCGCTGGTGCTGGCGTCGGTGTCGTCGTCGGCCGAGCGGGAGTTGCTGAATCGCTGGCTGGAAGTGCAGCGCCGTGAGCATCCCGACCGCCACGTGGAGGTACTCGAACTGCCCGGTGACGGTGAGCCTTCTCCGGGTGTGCTGGCCCGACTTGTGGACCTTCTCGAGGCCGCCGAGGACCGCTCAGTTGTGCCGGCCCGGGTGTTCTGGGTTCCGGGCGGGCTGCCCGCCCGGGTCAAGTTGATGCAGCTGATGAGCGGACGGGATACCTACCGGCCGCCCGAGATGCTGCAGCGCTACATCCTGAAGAAGAATCCCTCCCGGGCCCGCATCGTGGCCGGGGAACCCGCCAAGGTCTCCGAGTTGCGCCAGCAGTGGACCGACACCACTGTCGCTGAGAATCCGCGCGACCTGGCCCGATTCGTGATTCGCCGGGCACTGCTGGCGATCGAACGGGTCGAGTACCGGTTGCTGGGGCCGGAGTACAAATCGCCCCGTCTGGTGAAGCCGGAGCTGTTGGCGTCGAATCGATTTCGCGCCGGGTTGGAGAACATTCCAGGCGCCACGGTCGAAGATGCGGGCAACATGCTCGACGAGATGGCCACCGGGTGGAGCCGGCTGTCAGTCGATCTGATCCCCACCCTGAGCCGGGCGATGTTCAGTCGTGGCTTCGACCCTCGGATCGACTACGACCGCGGGCAGGTCGAGACGATGCGTCGGGCGCTGGAAACCCACCCCGCCGTCATGCTCTGGTCGCACCGTTCCAATCTCGACACTGCTGTGCTGACCGTTGCTCTGCACGAAAACCGGCTGCCCCTGGCCTACGTGTTCGGTGGCATCAACATGGCCTTTCCGCCGATGGGCGCGGTGCTGCGCCGTTCCGGGGTCATCTTCATCCGCCGCAACATCGGTGACCGGCCGCTGTACAAGTACGTGCTCAAGGAGTACATCGGCTACGTCGTCGAGAAGCGATTTAATCTGAGCTGGTCGATCGAGGGCACCCGGTCGAGGACCGGAAAGATGTTGCCGCCCAAGCTTGGGTTGCTCAGCTACGTCGCGGATGCCTATCTCGACGGACGTACCGACGACCTGTTGCTGCAGCCGGTTTCGATCAGCTTCGACCAACTGCATGAGACCGCGGAGTACGCCGCCTACGCGCGAGGTGGCGAGAAGACACCCGAGGGTGTGAGCTGGCTGTACAACTTCATCAAGGCGCAGGGCGAACGCAACTACGGCAAGATCTACGTCCGCTTCCCGGAAGCAGTTTCGATGCGTCAGTACCTAGGTGAGCCACACGGGCCGGTCGCGCTCGACCCGGCCGCCAAACGGCTTGCAATGCAGAAGATGGCGTTCGAAGTGGCATGGCGCATCCTTCGGGTCACCCCGGTCAACGCCACCGGGCTGGTCTCGGCACTGCTGCTGACCACGCGAGGGGCGGCGTTGACTCTCGACCAGTTGCACCACACGCTGCAGGACTCACTGGACTACCTCGAATACCGGCAGACGCCGATGACCAACAGCGCGTTGCGGTTACGCACCCCCGATGGTGTCCGTGCCGCTGTCGACGCGTTGTCCAACGGGCATCCGGTCACCCGGGTGGACGGCGGGCGTGAGCCGGTCTGGCAGATCGCTCCCGAACACGAGCACGAGGCAGCGTTCTACCGCAATTCACTGATCCACGCGTTTCTGGAGACCTCCATCATCGAGCTGGCGCTGGTGCACGCGGGACGGACCGATGGCGATCGGGTTGCCGCGTTCTGGGCTCAGACGATGCGGCTGCGAGATCTTCTCAAGTTCGAGTTCTACTTCGCTGACTCGGAGTCGTTCCGCCAGAACATCATCGAGGAGATGACCCGGCACGAGGACTGGGAAAGCCGTGTGGCGGCGGGCGGTGAGAAAGTCAGTTCCCTACTGCGGGCGAAGCGCCCGCTGATGGCGCAGGCGATGCTGCGGCCGTTCTTCGAGGCCTACGCGATCGTCGCCGATGTGCTGCTGGACGCCCCTGCCGAGATCGATGACAAGGAGCTGACCAAGCGTGCACTCGGTGTCGGCCGCCAGTACGCCGCTCAGGGTCTGCTTCGCTCCAACGAGTCTGCGTCGGCGCTGCTGTTCGCCACCGCCCGACAGGTTGCCGCCGATCAGCGGTTGTTGGCGCCGGCAGCGAACCTGGGCGAGCGGCGGGAGGCGTTCTTGCGGGAACTGCGCGACATCCTCGGCGATATGGACGCCCTCGGGCACCTGTCGCGTGAGGAGTTCTACGCACGGGAGGCCGAGCGGAAGCAGGCCCGGGACGGTGCCTGGTCCGCCTGGTCAGCTCGTCAGCCCACAGCGCCCGCCGCGACCGCGGCCGGCCAGCTGCCGTAGCCGCTGATGTCACGCCCGGTGGCCGCGGAGGCGTCGCAACCGAAAGCGGTCCGCCATGTCCCATCGGCGAATTCGACCTTGCCGAGCTGCATCGGGGCGGGGAGGGCGGCCAGGAAGCGACCCAGTGCCGACGGCGAGAGCCGCCATCGGTGCCCGGTCAGCGCGGCGCCCGCTGAACCGTCGGTGACCCGGGTGACCGCCGGCTTGGCGGGCACCCCTGGCAGCACCGCCATCCGGTAGCGCGGCGCCGTCGTCAGCTCTCCGCTCCAGCGTGCACCCAGGTCGGTCAGCTGATGGGCCAGCACCCCTCCACGCAGGTGGGCGCCGAAAACCACCAACTCGGCGGTGTCGGCTACCTCTGCCGGCCAGATCGGCTCGGCGATCGGATCTCCGGTCACCAGGGTCGCCACGTCCAGTGCGACGGCGTCCTCGAAGGCGCGTGCCAGCACCGTGACACCGAACTGGGCATCGCCGGCTGTCCCAGCGGGGACCGAGACGCCGCACAGGTCGAACAGGTTGCAGAAGTTGGTGTATGTGCCCATCAGCGAGTTCACCCCGACCGGATCGGCGGCGACCTCGTCGCGGTGCGGGTGCATCGGTGCGGTGGGCACCACGAGAGCATCGGCGCCCCGCAGGGTGGACATCGCGGCCGCGCGCAGTCGCCGCAACTCGCGGCGATCCGCCACCAGACGATGGGCAGGTATGTCGCGGGCTCCGGCGATGATCCCCCGCACCGTCGGATCGACTGCGGCGTGCGGATGGGCATCGATGAATCCGCCTACGGCAGCGTATCTCTCGCTGACCAGTGCACTGTCGTAGAGCAGCCTGGCGGCGGCCAGGAACGCTTCGATCTCCACGGTGACGACGTCGGCGCCGGAACCGGCGAGCGCTGCGGCCACGTCGCCGAACGCGGACTGCCATTGCCGATCCAGCCCGGGCAGCACGTCGGGCACCGCGATCACCGGGTTCGGCGGAGCCGCCAGGCGTACATCGGAGGGCCACTCGCGACCGGGCGCTCCGGCAGCCATCACGCCCATCGCGCGGTTGGCCAGGTCGATGTCGGGCGCCAGGATCGTTACGCAGTCGTAGGACTCGCAAGCCGGCACCACTCCGTCGGTGCTGACCACGCCGAGCGTCGGTTTGATGCCGACAATGCCCTGCAGGCCCGCGGGCACGCGGCCTGATCCGGCGGTGTCGGTCCCGATCGCCAGATCGACCTCCCCGGTCGCAACGGCCACCGCAGAGCCCGAACTGGATCCTCCACTGATGAAATCCGGGCGGCGGCTGTCGGCCACCGGGCCGTAGGGCGACCTGGTACCAACCAGTCCGGTGGCGAACTGGTCCAGGTTGGTCTTGCCGACCACCACCGCACCCGCCGCCCGCAAGGCCGCCACCGCGGCCGAGTCGCGCCGTGGCTGGTAGGCGAAATCCGGGCAGGCCGCCGTCGTCGGCAGTCCCTCCACATCGACGTTGTCCTTCACTGCAAGTCGTATCCCCGCCATCGGCCCGCCGCGCCCGCGGCTCTCCGCCAACTCGGCTGCGACGGCCGAGTGGGTGCGGCGGCTGATCCACACCGTCATGACGCCCAACCTAGAGCGGGTTGATCCACAGTGCGCACTTCGTCCACAGGCTGGGCCCGCCCGGACGGTTCCGGCAGCTGCGATGTCGGCGCGGTCGGGCTGACTTGGTCGCGTACCGATGATGTGGCGCACCCGCTGCGCCCGATGACACAAGAACTGGGGGAACCAGAGATGTTCGACACTCCGCTGACCGTGATAGGCAACATCGTCAACGATCCCGTGCGCCGCCGCGTCGGGGATCAGGAGGTCATCAGGTTCCGGCTTGCCAGCAACTCCCGACGTCGTACCGCAGCAGGCACCTGGGAGCACGGCAACTCGCTGTACATCACGGTGAACTGTTGGGGCCGGCTGGTCACCGGGGTCGGTGCCGCCCTGGCGAAGGGAGCGGCCGTGGTCGCCGTCGGTTTCGTCTACACCAGCGAGTACGAGGACCGTGAGGGAATCCGGCGGTCATCACTGGAGATGCGGGCTAGCTCGGTTGGGCCCGACCTGGCGCGCTGTATCGTGCGGATCGAGAGCCCGAGGGTCACGATGGGGTCCGGTTCGGACCCGGCCGCCGTCGGAAGCACGGCAGCCGACGGATCGGCCGATGGCGCGGACGACACCGGGGTTGGCGATTCGGTCGAGGGCGGCGAGCTGGACAGCACCCAAGTCAGCACCGCCGACGTCAGCACCGCCGACGTCAGCACGGTTCGGGGCGCCGGCGCGGAGGAGCGGCCGGTGTCCACGTAGCGGTTCCGGCCTTGCCTAGGATGGGCCCGGACCCGTGGCCGCCCGGCGGTGCCACGAACCAACCACGAAAGGCAACATCACCGCATGCCCGAATTCATCTACACGATGCGGAAGGTCCGCAAGGCGCACGGCGACAAGGTCATCCTTGACGACGTCACGCTGAACTTCCTTCCGGGCGCGAAAATCGGCGTCGTCGGCCCCAACGGTGCCGGCAAGTCGAGCGTCTTGCGGATCATGGCCGGTCTTGACAAGGCCAACAACGGTGACGCCTTCCCGGCCCCCGGCGCCTCCGTCGGAATCCTGCAGCAGGAACCTCCGCTGAACGAGGAGAAGACCGTGCGCGGCAACGTCGAGGAGGGTCTCGGCGATCTGAAGGTCAAGCTCGACCGGTTCAACGAGGTGGCCGAGCTGATGGCCACCGACTACTCCGACGAGCTGATGGAGGAGATGGGACGGCTGCAGGAGGACCTGGACCACGCGGACGCGTGGGACATGGACTCTCAGCTCGAGCAGGCGATGGACGCACTGCGGTGCCCACCGCCCGACGAGCCGGTCACCCACCTCTCCGGTGGTGAGCGCCGCCGCGTCGCGCTGTGCAAGCTGCTGTTGTCCAAGCCGGACCTCTTACTGCTCGACGAACCCACCAACCACCTCGACGCGGAGAGCGTGCTGTGGCTCGAGCAGCATTTGGCCGAGTACAAGGGCGCGGTCCTGGCCGTGACCCATGACCGCTACTTCCTGGACAACGTTGCCGAGTGGATCCTGGAACTCGACCGTGGCCGGGCCTATCCCTACGAGGGCAACTACTCCACCTATCTGGAGAAGAAGGCCGAGCGGATCGCCGTCCAGGGCCGCAAGGACGTCAAGCTGCAGAAGCGGCTGAAGGACGAGCTGGCCTGGGTGCGGTCCGGAGCCAAGGCCCGGCAGGCGAAGAACAAGGCGCGCCTGCAGCGATACGAGGAGATGGCTGCCGAAGCGGAGAAGACGCGCAAGCTCGACTTCGAGGAGATCCAGATCCCCACCGGACCCCGGCTGGGCAACGTCGTCGTCGAGTGCGAACACCTCGACAAGGGTTTCGAGGGCCGCCAGTTGATCAAGGACCTGTCGTTCACCCTGCCCCGCAACGGCATCGTCGGGGTGATCGGGCCGAACGGTGTCGGCAAGTCGACATTGTTCAAGTGCATCGTCGGTCTCGAACAGCCCGACAGTGGCACGGTGCGAATCGGCGAGACCGTAAAGATCAGCTATGTCGACCAGAGCCGCGGCGGGCTGGACCCCAAGAAGACCGTCTGGGAGGTGGTATCCGATGGTCTGGACCACATCGAGGTGGGTCAGAACGAGATTCCCTCCCGCGCGTATGTCTCGGCGTTCGGGTTCAAGGGCCCCGATCAGCAGAAGCCGGCCGGCGTGCTCTCCGGCGGTGAACGCAATCGGCTCAACCTCGCGCTGACTCTCAAGGAGGGCGGCAACCTCATCCTGCTCGATGAGCCGACCAACGACCTGGATGTGGAGACTCTCGGTTCGCTGGAGAACGCGCTGGAGAACTTCCCCGGCTGTGCGGTGGTGATCTCCCACGACCGCTGGTTCCTGGACCGCACCTGCACACACATCCTCGCCTGGGAAGGCGATGCCGACAACGAGGCCAAGTGGTTCTGGTTCGAGGGTAACTTTGCCGCCTACGAGGAGAATAAGGTCGAGCGGCTCGGGGCAGAAGCAGCCCGTCCGCACAGGGTGACCCACCGCAGGCTCACACGCGACTAATGTCGCTCCTGCGTACCACGGAGCCGCGCCAGCGGCGCCATCCAACGACGGGCAGTACGCGGGCTTGAGTCAGGAGCGAACCGCATGACGGTGAACCACCCGGGTGCTGATGTCGGCAAGCTGACCGGAGAGACGATGGCGCGATTCGCCACCGCCTACCTCGACACATACCGCGGACCGCACGCCGGCGCAGCCGCGGCCGACGCCCTCGTCACCGGGCCCGTCGACACCCGCGCCATTGGTGAGCGGGTTCTCCCCGAGCTGATTGCCGCGCACCGGCGCCTGGGCGCGCGTCGGGCACCCGGTGAAACCCGGGTGGCCGTCTACGCTGCTGACGACCCCGGCGGATTCGGGCCGGCGCTGCAGCTCGTCACGGATCAGACCGGGATGCTCATCGACGCGGTCACTGTCTTGCTGCACCGCCTCGGGGTCGCATACCTGGCAATCATGAACCCGTCGTTCGGTGTGCGACGAGGGCCAGACGGAGAGCTTCTCGAGGTCCGGCCGAAGGCAGAGTCTGAGTCGTTGGCCGACGTTGTCCAGGAAACCTGGATCCACGTCCAGCTGGCGCCCTTCGTCGACACCGAGGCACTGCGCGAGGCCGAGCGGGTGCTGCCCCACGTGCTCGCCGACGCCCGTCAGGTGACGCTGGACTCGGTCGTCCTCGCCGATCGGCTACGAGGCCTGGCGGTCGAACTGGACACCGCCCCAGCCGGTCGATTCGCCGAGAGGGATCGCAAGGACGTCGCCGCGCTGCTGAACTGGCTTGCCGATGGCAACTTCGTGCTGCTGGGATATCAGCGCTGCCAGATCCGGGACGGACAGTCTGTCGTAGACCCGGCCAGCCGGCTGGGGGTGCTGCAACATCGCGACGAGGTACCGCAGGCACTCACCAGCGACGGTGACTTGCTGGTGCTCGCCCAGGCGACGATCCCGAGTTTCCTGCGCTACGGCGCCTATCCGTACATCGTCGGGATCCGGGAAGAGTCCGGGGGAGCGACCGTAGAACATCACTTCGTCGGGCTGTTCACCATCGCCGCCATCAACGCCAACGTGCTCGAGATTCCCCTGATCTCGAAGCGGGTCAGCGAAGCGCTGGCACTGTCGGAGGACGACCCCAGCCACCCGGGTCAACTCCTGCTCGACATCATCCAGACCGTTCCGCGATCGGAGCTGTTCGCCCTGGACGCGCGGGAGCTATTGGAGATGGCCGACGCGGTGGTGGACTTGGGATCGCGGCGGCGCGCGCTGTTGTTCCTGCGCGCCGAGCAGTTCGCGCACTTCGTGTCCTGCCTGGTTTATCTTCCGCGCGACCGCTACACCACCGCTGTCCGCTTGGAGATGATGGACATCCTGGTGCGCGAGTTGGGTGGTGCGAGCATCGAGTACGCCGCCAGGGTCAGCGAATCACCTTGGGCTGTAGTGCATTTCACTGTTCGACTCCCAGAGGGCCTGCGCCCGGAAGATACCGACACCTCCTTCGAGAATGCGGCGCGGATTCAGGATCTGCTCACCGAGGCGGCCCGCACCTGGAGCGACCGGTTGATGGGCTCAGTACGGGCAGGCTCCATCGACCACTCGAAGGCGGCGTACTACTCGGAGGCCTTTCCCGAGGTGTACAAGCAAGCGGTGTCGCCGCTGGATGCGATCGGCGACATCGAGATCATCGAGGAACTGTCCGACGATTCGGTGCGTCTGGTACTCGATGACAGCGGCGGTGAGGACCGTGTCGCCCAGCTCACCTGGTACCTCGGCGGACAGGCGGCCTCGCTGAGCCGGTTGCTGCCGATGCTGCAGTCGATGGGTGTCCTCGTCCTCGAGGAGCGTCCGTTCACCGTCGTGCGCCCCGACGGCCTGCAGGTCTGGATCTATCAGTTCAAGATTTCACGCCATCGCACCATTCCCGCGCCACCCGAAGGTGCCGAGGCCCAGGCGTCCGCGAAGCGCTTCGCCGATGCGGTCACCGCGATCTGGCACGGCCGCGCCGAGATCGACCGCTTCAACGAACTCGTCTTGCGCGCCGGACTGACCTGGCGGCAGGTTGAGGTTCTGCGCGCCTACGCGAAGTACCTGAGGCAGGCGGGATTCCCTTACAGTCAGCACCACATCGAGTCGGTGATCAACGACAACGCATCGACCGCTCGTTCGCTCGTCACATTGTTCGAGGCACTGTTCGACCCCTCGTCCGGTCCGTCGGCTGATCCGGCGAAGGGTTCGCAGAACCGGGCGCACGCACAGGCCGCCGCCGCCGCCGTCACCGCTGACATCGACGCATTGGTCAGCCTGGACACCGACCGGGTGCTGCGGGCGTTCGCGGCCCTGATCCAGGCCACGCTGCGCACCAACTACTACGTCAGCAGTCCGGATTCAGCACGGGCGCAGGACATCTTGTCGTTCAAGCTGAACTCGGCGATCATCGACGAGCTTCCGCTGCCGCGGCCCAAGTTCGAGATCTTCGTCTACTCGCCGCGGGTCGAGGGCGTGCATCTGAGGTTCGGCTTCGTCGCCCGCGGCGGGTTGCGCTGGTCGGACCGCCGTGATGACTTCCGCACCGAGATCCTGGGCCTGGTAAAGGCGCAGGCCGTCAAGAACGCGGTGATCGTGCCGGTCGGTGCGAAAGGCGGCTTCGTCCTCAAGCGGCCTCCGGTCGAGACCGGTGACGAGGCCGCCGACCGCGAGGCCTACCGCAACGAGGGCGTCACCTGTTACCGGCTGTTCATCGCGGGCCTGCTCGACGTGACTGACAACGTCGACATGTCCACCGGCGACGTCGTCACACCACCGGAAGTTGTGCGGCGCGACGGCGACGACGCATACCTCGTCGTCGCTGCCGACAAGGGCACCGCCACCTTCTCCGACATCGCCAACGACGTCGCCAAGTCGTACGGGTTCTGGCTGGGCGACGCGTTCGCCTCGGGTGGGTCGGTCGGCTACGACCACAAAGCGATGGGCATCACCGCGCGCGGCGCCTGGGAGGCGGTCAAGCGCCACTTCCGGGAGATGGGCGTGGACACCCAGACCGAGGACTTCACCGTCGTCGGCATCGGCGACATGAGCGGCGACGTATTCGGCAACGGGATGCTGCTGTCCAAGCACATCCGCCTCGTCGCGGCGTTCGACCACCGCCACATCTTCCTGGACCCGGACCCCGACTCGGCGCGCACCTGGGAAGAGCGCAAGCGGTTGTTCGACCTGCCGCGCTCAAGCTGGGAGGACTACGACTCGTCGCTGATCAGCGAGGGCGGCGGCGTCTACAGCCGTCAGCAGAAGTCCATCCCGATCAGCGAGCAGGTGCGCTCCGCGCTCGGCATCGCCGAAGCGGTCAAGGAGCTGACACCGCCGGGGCTGGTGCGGGCGATCCTCAAGGCGCCGGTGGACCTGCTGTTCAACGGCGGTATCGGCACCTATGTCAAAGCCGAGACGGAGTCGGACGCCGATGTCGGCGACCGCGCCAACGACCCGGTGCGCGTCAACGGAAACGAGTTGCGCGTCAAGGTCATCGGAGAAGGCGGCAACCTCGGTGTGACATCGCTGGGTCGCGTCGAGTTCGACCTGGCCGGTGGCCGGGTCAACACCGACGCGTTGGACAACTCGGCTGGAGTCGACTGCTCCGACCATGAGGTCAACATCAAGATCTTGATCGACTCGCTGGTCACCGCCGGCAAGATCGACGCGAGTCAGCGTTCGCCGCTACTGATGTCGATGACCGACGAGGTCGGCGATCTGGTGCTCGCCGACAACCGCGACCAGAACGACTTGATGGGCACCAGCCGCGCCAACGCCGCCAGCGTGCTTTCAGTGCACGCCCGCATGATTCACGAGCTGGTCGAGACCAGGGACCTGAACCGGGAGCTGGAGGCGCTGCCGTCGGAGAAGGAGATCAATCGGCGTGCCGAGGCGGGACTGGGGCTGACCTCACCCGAACTTTGCACGCTGATGGCCCACGTCAAGCTCGCGCTCAAGGACGCGGTGGTCAACAGTGACCTCCCTGAGCAGGAAGTGTTCGCCGCGCGAGTGCCGAGCTACTTCCCGGCACCGCTGAGGGACCGGTTCACCCCGGAGATCCGCGCACATCAGCTGCGCAAGGAAATCCTCACCACGATGCTGATCAACGACCTCGTCGACACCAGCGGAATCACCTATGCGTACCGGATCACCGAGGATGCCGGTGTCGGTCCGGTCGACGCGGTTCGCTGCTACGTCGCCACCGACGCGATCTTCCGGGTCAACGAGGTCTGGCGGGCCATCCGGGCTGCCGGCGGCGGGAACGGGCTGCCGGTGTCGGTGTCCGACCGGATGACGCTGGACTTGCGCCGGCTCATCGACCGGGCCGGGCGCTGGCTGCTGAACTACCGCCCGCAGCCGCTGGCCGTCGGCGCCGAGATCAACCGGTTCGCCCGCAAGGTCGCCGAGTTGACACCGCGGATGTCCGAGTGGCTGCGCGGCGACGACCGTGCCATCGTCGGCGAGCAGACCGACGAGTTCAGTGCTGCCGGTGCATCCAGGGAACTGGCCTACCTGGTGGCCAGTGGCCTCTACCAGTTCAGCCTGCTCGACATCATCGACATCGCCGATATCACTGACCGCGAGCCGGACGAGGTCGCCGACACCTACTTCGCGCTGATGGACTACCTCGGCACCGACGGCCTACTGACCGCGGTGTCACAGCTTCCGCGCAGCGACCGCTGGCGATCGTTGGCACGGCTGGCGATCCGCGACGACATCTACGGCTCGCTGCGGGCGCTCTGCATCGACGTGCTTGCGGTGGGGGAGCCCGACGAGAAGGGCGAGGAGAAGATCGCCGAATGGGAGACGATGAACGGCTCGCGGGTAGCGCGGGCGAACCGGACGCTGCGTGAGATTTACCAGGACGAGGAGCGCGACCTCGCCACGTTGTCGGTCGCCGCGCGGCAGATACGGAGCATGACCCGCACCAGCAGGGCGGGGACCACTGCGTGACACCCCGATTCACCACGCCGGTGCCGGTGCGCTGGTCGGACATCGACATGTACCAGCACGTCAACCACGCGACGATGGTCACCATCCTCGAAGAGGCGCGCGTTCCGTTTCTGCACGAGCCGTTCGCCGCGGACATCGGCACAACCGGCCTGCTGATCGCCGAGGTCAAGGTGGTGTACAAGGGACAGCTGCGGTTGGCCGACTCACCGCTGCAGGTGACGATCTGGGTCAACCGGTTGCGGGCGGTCGACTTCACCCTCGGGTATGAGGTGCGGTCGGTGTCGGCCGATCCGGACTCCAAGCCGGCGGTGATCGGGGAGTCGCAACTGGCGGCATTCCACATCAACGAGCAACGGTTATTGCGTCTGGCGCCGCATCAGCGGGAGTATCTCCAGCGCTATCTGCGATGACGGCGACCGAGCGGGGTCTGTGGATCGCCGATGCTGCCCAGCGCTTGGACCTGAGTGCCTTCGTCGAACGGGCGTTGCGACTCGACGACGCTGCCGTCGTCCGGCTACGGGAGCGCCGCGGCGGGCTGGTGGGGGCCTGGGTGGCAACCGGGTTCGACGTGCTCGCGAGCCGGGTCGTTGCCGGTCACGTGCGCCCGGGTGACCTGAGCGCGGGCGCCGACGCGCTGGCAGCCGGGTTGGCCGCGACCACCCCGGCCGGTGAGATCGATCCCGGCTTTCCGATGGACTCCGCGTGGCGCGGTGCGCTACCACCGGAGAGCGGGTTCGTCCACCTCGACGATGTGCCCGCACCGGTGATGGTGGAACTGGCGCATCGAGGTGGCGCACTGGCCAGGCAACACGCCGGGGCCCACGGGCCGCCGGCTTCCCTGCTGGACCAGGACGTGATCGCGGTCAGCTCGCCGGACGGCGACGTCGGAGTACCGATGCGCTGCGTGTTCGCCCTGACCGCAATGGGCTTTCTTCCGCGTGCCGGCGATGATGCGGCCACCGACGAGGTTGTTCGAGTGCGGGTGCTGCCCACGTGGTTACGTCTCGATGCCCGGTTCGGCTCGGTGTATCGCCGCCGCGGCGGTCCGGCGCTGGTCGTGCGCTGACGGCTAACCCAGCCAGGCGGCGGTATCCGGGGGCAGCATCCCGTCCGCAACAGCCCCACTGGCCAACAGCAGTTCTCCCGCCGGAAGCGGCACCGGGTCGGGGCCGGCATTGAGCAGACACATCGGGCCGCCGGTCGCGCGGAACGTCACGACGCCCGGTGGCGAGCGCAGCCACTCCACCGCACAGTCCGGTTGGTCCCGCTTCCGCCGCAACCGGATCGCTGTCCGGAAGAACATCAGTGTCGACTCCGGCGACGCGAGTTGGCCCTCGACCGTGAAGGTTGCCCATTCCGGCGGCATCGGCAGCCAGGTGTTCGGGTTGGTAGAGAAGCCGAACGGCGGCGACTCGCCCTGCCACGGCAACGGCACCCGACAACCGTCGCGGCCACGCTCGAGGTGACCGGAGCGCTCCCACACCGGGTCCTGCAGGGCGTGGTCGGGCAGCTCCACGTCGGGCAGGCCGAGTTCCTCGCCGTTGTAGATGAACACCGCTCCCGGCAGGGCCAGAATCACCAGCGCCATCGCGCGGGCCCGTGCCAGTCCGATGTCGCCGCCGCCGTAGCGGCTGACCTCGCGTCCGACGTCATGGTTGGACAGCGTCCAGGTGGGGATGGCGTCCGCCAGCGCCGCTGCCGCAAGTGAGTTCTCAATGGCATCGCGGATCTCGTCGGCGCGAAACCCCGCTTTGACCAGCCGGAAATTGAAGCCCAGATGCAGTTCGTCGGGGCGTAGGTACTGAGCGAACTGGGTGTTGTCGGACACCCACACCTCGCCGACGGCCACCGCGTCCGGGTAGTCGTCGAGCACCGTACGGATACCGCGGTGGATGTCGTGGACGGTGCTGTGGTTGAAGCGCGGATCGTCGGAATCGTCGACCAGCAGTGCCGTGTCCGTGGTGGGCATGTCGGGTAGTCCGGGCGGCTTGGCCATCCCGTGCGCGACGTCGATGCGAAAGCCATCCAGCCCACGTTCCAGCCAGAACCGCAGGGTCTTCTCCAGGTCCTCGAAGACTTCGGGATTTTCCCAGTTCAGGTCGGGCTGTTCGGCATCGAAGAGATGCAGATACCACTGCCCGGGCGTGCCGTCCGGTTCCGCGACCCGCGTCCACGCGCACCCGCCGAACACCGACACCCAGTTGTTCGGCGGGTGCAGGCCGTCCGCCCCGCTGCCTTCGCGGAAGAAGTAGCGCCCACGTTGCCGGCTGCCGGCGCCGGCGGCCAGAGCCGCCTGAAACCACGGATGCTGTGCGCTGGTGTGGTTGGGCACCAGGTCCATCAACACCCTGATGTTGCGGGCATGTGCGGCCTCGATCAGCCGGTCCAGGGAGTCGAGCCCGCCGAACAGCGGATCCACGCCCCGCGGGTCGGCCACGTCGTAGCCGTGATCAGCCATGGGGGAGACGGTCACCGGATTCAGCCAGATCGCGTCTGCGCCGAGCATGCCCAGGTAGTCGAGTCTGGAGGTGACTCCGTCGATGTCGCCGACGCCGTCGCCGCTGTGGTCGCAGAAGGAGCGTGGATAGACCTGGTAGAACAGCGCGCGCGACCACCAGGTCGAGCGGGTGTCGACCTCAGAACTGCGCATTGACCATCGAGTGGGCGGCCATCTCCAGATAGGCCAGTAGTTCGGCGCGGTGCTCGTCGTCGAGCGTCTCGGCGTCAATCGAGGCGACGGCAGTGTGCATGCACCGTAGCCAGGCATCGCGTTCGAGGAAACCGATGCGGAACGGCGCATGCCGCATCCGTAGCCGCGGGTGGCCGCGTCGATCTGAGTAGGTGCGGGGGCCACCCCAATACTGCTCGAGAAACATCATCAAGCGTTCCTCGGCGGCGTCCAGTTCGTCCTCCGGGTACAGGGGTCGCAGAATCTCGTCCTCGCGAACCAACTGGTAGAACCGGGAAACGATGGCGTTGAAGGTGTCGTGGCCACCGACTTCGTCGTAGAACGAGCGTTGCGTCTGCGTCACCGCTTCATTGTCCAGCCTGCGGCATGCCTGCGCGAACCGGTCTGCCCGTCGGGCACTTCACCCGAAGTTCATTGGACTGACCTGCGAACACGAGCAGAATTGTCGTGCGATTGCATCCGATCCGTGGTGAACTGTCGGGCGGAGGACCAATGGCGCAGCGCAAGAAGAGCCGCGGCCACCGACATTCCGGGTTGGCTGCCTTGACCGGGCCTGCCTCGCCCCGCGTCCTGCATACCGTCGAACCGCTGTCGCAGCCCCGCCACGAAGGCTCCATCTGGAGCCGTCGCAGGGTGCTGCTGCTGAACTCGACCTACGAACCGTTGACCGCGCTGCCGATGCGACGTGCGGTGATCATGCTGATGTGCGGCAAGGCCGACGTCGTGCACGACGACCCGACCGGGCCGGTCATCCACTCGGCCAGCCGCGCACTCATGGTGCCGTCGGTGATCCGGCTGCGATGCTTCGTGCGGGTGCCGTATCGGGCACGCATTCCGATGACGCGGGCCGCGCTGATGCATCGGGACCGGTTTCGCTGTGCCTACTGCAGCGGCAAAGCCGACACCGTCGACCACGTGGTGCCGCGTAGCCGCGGCGGCGACCACTCGTGGGAGAATTGCGTAGCTGCCTGCTCGAACTGTAACCATCGCAAAGCCGATCGACTGCTGGCCGAACTCGGATGGACCCTGCGCACCGTCCCGTTAGCCCCAAAAGGACAGCACTGGCGGCTGCTGTCCGGCGTCAAGGAACTGGATCCCTCCTGGGTGCGCTATCTGGGTGAGGGCGCCGCCTGAAAACAACCCCGCCCCGCAACTAGGTGAGTGGTCCTCATGGCTGCGTCTCGGCTGCTACGGTTTTCGTCGTGACTATGGCCGAGATCCACCTGATGTTCGTGGGAATTCCGCTGTTGCTGGTGGTAGTCCTGGTCGCGCTGATCTGGCGTGGCAAGGACCCGCACCCGGCGACCTACAAAATGTCCGACCCGTGGCGCCATGAGCCGATTCTGTGGGCTTCTGAGGAGCCCGCCGATCATGGTCATGGTGGGGGTCATGGCGCACATCCCTTGACGATCGGAGGCGGCGCAAGTGGCAAGTGGTGAAGTGGCTACGGTGACCGGCCAGTCGACGGTCGATCTTGCTGACCTGCCGAAAGGCAGCGTCGTCACCTCTAGCGGACGGATCTCGGGAGTCACCGAACCCGGCGAGCTGTCGGTGGACTACCCGTTTCCGACCATGGATCTGGTCGTCCTCGATGACGCGCTGAAATACGGCTCGCGGGCAGCCAAGGCCCGCTTCGCGGTGTACATCGGCGATCTCGGAGCTGACCCCGCTGCGAGGGCCCGGGAGATCCTGGCTGCGGTGCCGACACCGAACAACGCCGTTCTGCTGGCGGTCTCCCCGGACCAGCGTGCGATCGAGGTGGTGTACGGCGCAGCGGTCAAAGGCCGCGGCATCGAGACCGCCGCGCCGCTGGGAGTGTCCGCGGCTGCCGCGGCCTTCAAAGAGGGCAACCTGATCGACGGGCTGATCAGCGGTGTCCGAGTGCTCAGCGCCGGCGTCGCACCCGCCTGAGCCGCAGTCCTCTCCCGTCGAGTGTGGGGGTTCTGCATGCAAAACGCGGTGTCTGCCGTTGATTAGACGCACACTCGGCGCATCAACGGTCGAACCTCAGCGGTCGAACATCAACGGTCGAAGTTGCGCGCCCGCAGCGACCGCTCGACCCCGGCCCGGCCCTCGATCACCAGGCGGCGTAGCGCCGGCGGCACCGCGGCGTCGGCGAGGAAGCGGTCCGCGGCGTCCAGGCCGTCCTGGCTGATGTCCCACGACGGGTAGAGGCCGATCACCACCGTCTGCGCCACCTCACTGGAACGGCGCTCCCAGACCCCGGAGATAGCTTTGAAGTATCGGGCGGTGAACGGCTGCAACAGCGCCGCCTGCCCCGGCTTGACGAAGCCGCCCACGATCGCCCGGGTTGTGACGTTGGCCAGCGTGTCATCCTCGATGACCTGCTCCCATGCCGAATCCTTCACGGTCCGTTGCGGACGCGCCGCCGACGCGGCTGCGGCGTGACGCTTGCCGGCCGCGGTGTTGTCACGCTGAACCTCGGCGTCGATGAACGGGGTCTCCGGTCCGTCGGCATCGATGTCGCCGCCGGCAGCTAGTGCCGTCACGATGCGCCACCGCAGGTCGGTGTCGACCTTCAGGCCTGGCAGCCGCTGCTGGGCGGGGTCGCAGTCGAGTAGCGCGGCCAGCACCGCCACATGGCGCAGCGCGAGCACCGACGTGCACAAGGCGTTGACGAACGCCAGCTGATGATCGGACCCGGGTGCAGCCTCGCGGGCCAGTTCCAGTAGCCGGTCAGCGAACGCCGGCCAACCTTCGGAGCACGCCCAGTCCGGGTCGGCGTAGGCGTTCAAGGCGGTTTGGGCCTGCAACAACAGCCTCTGGGCCACCCCGACCTCGGACTCGGCCTGGATGCCTCCCAGTACCAATCGGACGAAGTCGCGCGCCTTCAGCTCGGCTTCGCGCGTCATTTCCCAGGCCGCCGACCAGGCCAGGGTACGAGGCAACGGATCGGCGATGTCGGCGATGCGGGTGAGCGCGGTCTGCAGCGACTCGGCGTCCAGCCGAAGCGAGCAGTAGGTCAGATCGTCGTCGTTGACCAGGACCAGCTTCCCGCGCCGAACCCCTTGCAATGCGGGGACGTCGGTCGTGGGCCCATTGATGTCGAGTTCCTCGCGATGCAACCGGACCAGCTTGCCGGTGGTCTCGTCGTCGTCGTAGATCCCGACCGCCAACCGGTGTACCCGGGTCTCGCCGGCTCCCGGCGCCGCGCCGCTCTGCTTGATGGCGAACTGAACGAACCGGCCGTCGTCGTCGACGTCGAAGTCGGCGCGCAACGTGTTGAGGCCGGTGGTCTTCAGCCACTGCTGGCCCCACCCGGACAGGTCGCGTCCGGAGGCTTTCTCCAGCGCGCCAAGCAGATCCCCGAAGGTGGCGTTGCCGAACGCGTGGTCGCGGAAGTAGTCCCGCAGTCCGGCCAGGAAGTGTTCTAGGCCCACATAGGCGACGAGTTGCTTGAGGACGCTGGCGCCCTTGGCATAGGTGATGCCGTCGAAGTTGACCTCCACCGCGTGCAGGTCGGGGATGTCTGCGGCGACTGGGTGGGTCGACGGCAACTGATCCTGGCGGTAGGCCCAGGATTTCTCCACGTTGGCGAAGGTCGTCCAGGCTTCGGTGAACTCGGTGGCCTCGGCCTGGCACAGCACCGACGCGAAGGTTGCGAACGACTCGTTGAGCCACAGGTCGTCCCACCAGGTCATGGTGACCAGATCGCCGAACCACATGTGCGCCATCTCGTGCAGGACGGTCTCGGCGCGACGCTCGTAGGAGTACCGGGTCACTTTCGACCGGAAGACGTAGTCCTCCAGGAACGTCACCGCGCCGGCATTCTCCATCGCCCCGGCGTTGAACTCCGGCACGAACAACTGGTCGTACTTGCCGAACGCGTAAGGCACGCCGAAGTTGCGGTGGTAGAAGCCGAACCCCTGCTTGGTCTGGTTGAACAGCCGCTCATGGTCCATGAACTCGGCAAGCGACGTGCGGCAGAACAAGCCGAGCGGAATCTCGCCGTGCTCGTCGCGGTAGGTGTCGTCCCATCGCGCGTACGGACCAGCGATCAGCGCCACCAGATACGTGCTCATCCGCGGCGTGGTCGCGAAGGTGTGGGTCTTGGTGACTCTTTCGCTGTCGACTTCGCTGTCGACGTTGTCGCGGATCTCCAGCGGTGCGCCGTTGCACACCACTTCCCAGTGTGCGGGTGCGGTCACGGTCAGGTCGAATGTTGCCTTGAGGTCAGGCTGATCGAAGCAGGCGAACATGCGCTTGGCATCGGCGGTCTCGAACTGCGAATACAGGTAGACCTCGTCGTCGACCGGGTCGACGAACCGGTGCAGACCCTCACCGGTGTTGGAGTAGCGGCAGGTGGCGTCGACGATCACGACGTTGCGGTCGGCCAGGCCCGTCAGGGGGATGCCGGTTGCCTCGTCGTAGCCGGAGACGTCTATTTCACGGCCGTTGAGGGTGGCACTGCGGATCGACTCGGCGGCGATGTCGATGTATGTGTCGGCACCGGTTAGCGCGTCGAATTCGACCCGCGTGATGGAGCGGAAGGTCGATTCACCCGGACGGCCCGTACCGTCGGTGACGTCGATGGTGATGTGGTAAGTGTCGACGGTCACCAGCGCGGCCCGTTCGATCGCTTGGTCACGGGTCAGATTGGGAAGTGCCACGGTGGTCCACCATAGACCTCGCGGAGTTTGCCCTTAACCGCCCCGAACGGATCTGTCACCTGAGCCTCGAGAGGATCCCCGATGCCCGAGAAGTCCCCCGAGAAGTCCCGAGCCGACTTCTGGTTCGACCCGCTCTGCCCTTGGTGCTGGATCACCTCGCGCTGGATTCTCGAGGTCGAGAAGGTGCGCGAGATCGAGGCGAGTTTTCACGTGATGAGCTTGGCGGTGCTCAACGAGGGTAAGGATGTGCCCGAGGGATACCGGGAAGCGATGACGAAGGCGTGGGGGCCGGTGCGTGTCGCGATCGCTGCCGAACAGGCCCACGGCTCAGATGTGCTCGCTCCGCTTTACACGGCGATGGGGACACGGATACACAACCTCGGAAACAAGAACCTCGACGAGGTGATCGCCCAGTCGCTGGCCGAGGTCGGCCTGCCCGCCGACTTGGCCGAGGCCGCCGCCGTCGACAAGTACGACGACCTGCTGCGCAAGAGTCACCATCAGGGCATGGACCCGGTCGGCGATGACGTCGGCACCCCGACGATTCACGTCAACGGGGTCGCCTTCTTCGGCCCCGTGCTGTCGCGGATTCCGCGTGGCGAGGAGGCTGGCAAACTGTGGGACGCGTCGGTGACGTTCGCCTCCTATCCCCATTTCTGGGAGCTCAAGCGGACCCGCACCGAGCCCCCGACGTTCGGCTGAGCGCCGCGATCGGCGCGTCCGTGTGACCGTCGAACCGGTCGGCCGCCGGAACGGGATTGGCCACGGGATAGGCTTACGAGAAACCAAGGTGAACTGTGCCTCGCCGTCGACCCGGTGTGGGCCGGTCACGAAGTCCTAGCGCCGGAGCACCGATGTCAACCGATACCAACCAGAGTTCCACGAACACCATCTCGGCGAACCTGGCCACGCTGTTCTTCGACCGCGTCGCGAAGTCCGCCGACCGAGAAGCCTTCCGAAAGCTCGATGACGAGCGCTGGGTGTCGGTGACCTGGCAGCAGGCCGCCGAACAGGTGGAGGCGATGGCGGCCGGACTGCTGGCGCTGGGCATCCAACCCGAGCAGCGGGTAGGTATCGCATCGGGCACCAGGTACGAGTGGATACTTGCCGACCTGGCGATCATGTGCGCGGGCGGCGCCACCACCACGGTGTATCCGACCACCAACGCGGTCGACACCGCATACATCCTGAGCGATTCGGAGTCCCGGGTGGTATTCGCCGAGGACGAGACACAGCTCGAGAAGCTCAAGGAGCATCGGGACGAGCTGCCGAACCTGGTCAAGGTGGTGCTCTTCGACGGGGAGGGCGACGGCGACCAGGTCATCACCGTGGCCGAGTTGGCCGATCTCGGTCGTGCCTACCTGGCCGATCACCGGGATTGCGTCCGGTCGACGGCTGCGGCTATCACCTCCGACCAGCTGGCGACGCTGATCTACACCTCGGGCACCACCGGCAAGCCGAAAGGGGTCCGGTTGCCGCACGGCGCCTGGGTGTATGAAGGTCAGACGGTCGCGAGCTTCGGCATTCTCAGCGAGGACGACGTGCAGTTGTTGTGGCTGCCGCTGGCCCACGCGTTCGGCAAGGTGTTGATCGCGGCGCAACTGGCAACGGGTTTCGCCACCGCCATCGACGGCCGGGTGGAGAAGATCGTCGCGAATATGGCCGTGGTCAAGCCGACGTTCATGGGTGCCGCGCCACGCATCTTCGAGAAGGCGCACGCCAAAGTCGTCACTTCCCAAGAAGGCGTCAAGGAGCAGCTGTTCAACGCCGCCTTCGCGGTCGGACGCGAAGTGGATCGGCGCAAGTTCGCCGGTCAGGGAGTGCCGCTGCACCTGAAGCTGGCGCACGGATTGTTCGACCGCTTGGTGTTCAGCAAGGTTCGCGAAGTCTTCGGCGGCCGCATCAAGTTCTTCATCTCCGGCGCGGCCCCACTGAACCGCGAAATCGCCGAGTGGTTCCACGCCGCGGGGCTCCTGATTCTCGAGGGTTACGGACTGACCGAGACCTCGGCCGGGGCGTTCATCAACAGGCCCGACAACTACCGGCTCGGCACGGTGGGGTTGCCGTTCGACGGGACCGATGTGCGCATCGGCGACAACGGTGAGGTGCAGATCAAGGGTCCGTGCGTGATGGACGGCTATCACAACCTGCCCGAGAAGACCGCCGAGACGTTGACCGAAGACGGGTGGCTGCGCACCGGTGACAAGGGACAGTTGGACGCTGACGGTTTCCTCACGATCACCGGGCGGATCAAGGAGCTGTTCAAGACCTCCGGCGGAAAGTACGTTGCACCACCGGCGATCGAGGCCAAGTTCATGGCCATGTGCCCCTATGCCAGCCACCTGCTGGTCTTCGGCGAAGCTCGCAACTTCTGTGTTGCTTTGATAACCCTCGATCCGGACTCGTTGGCGGAATGGGCCAAGGGCAACGGGTTGGCCGGCAAGTCCTACTCCGAGATCGTGAAGTCCGACGCGGCGCGCAACATGGTCGGGGAGTACGTGGACAAGGTCAATGCCGAGCTCAACCGGTGGGAAACCATCAAGAAATGGGCGCTTCTCGATAATGATTTATCGGTCGAAAGCGGTGAGTTGACACCGTCGTTGAAGGTCAAGCGGAACGTGGTGGAGCAGCGGCAGAAGGATCTGATCGACTCGTTCTACGCCTGAGCCCGCGTGTGATCAGCCCGCAGGAGATGCTCGCTGTGGCATACGCCGAGGCGCGAACGGGCCTGGCGGAGGGTGGAATCCCAATCGGTGCTGCGTTGTTCGACACCAGAGGCGAACTGCTGGGCAGCGGTCACAACCGGCGGGTACAGAACGGCGACCCCAGTTTGCATGCCGAAACCGATGCCTTTCGCAACGCCGGTCGCCAGCGTGACTACCGGACGATGACCATGGTGACCACACTCGCGCCGTGTTGGTACTGCAGCGGACTGGTGCGCCAGTTCAACATCGGGTCGATCGTCGTAGGGGAGAGCCGCACGTTCGCTGGCGCACACGAGTGGCTTGCCAAACACGGCGTGAGAGTGACCGTGCTCGACGACGACCGGTGCGTGCAAATGATGACCGAGTTCATCGCCACCAACCGGGAATTGTGGAACGAGGACATCGGGCTGTGAGCGCTTCTAGCTGATGGATCTTGCGACCGTTGACCTTTCACGTTGGCATGCTGGCGGCGCCGAAGCCGACGCGGTAGCCGCGGAAGTCGACGCCGGACTGCAGCGAGCCGGTTTCATTCTGGTCAGAAACCACGGGGTCGACCCAGACCTCACCCGAAGCGTGCGGGCGGTCGCCCGAGAGTTCTTCGCGCTGCCCGACAGCGTCAAGGCGCGGTACTCGGTGCCCGTCGGCGGGCGCGGCTGGCTCGCGCCGGGTGCCGAGGCCAACGGTTACGCCGAGGGCACCCCAACCCCACCGGACCTCAAGGAGAGCTTCAGCCTGGGGGCCGAGACCGCCACCGGCGATGCCCAGGCTGACCGGGTTTGGTACGCACCCAACGTGTGGCCAGCCGACGTGCCGTCGCTGCAGACGCTGGTCGGCGAGTACACCACCGAGATGCGCCGCATCGCCGATGAGCTTCTGGAACTCTTCGCCCACGCGCTGGGTCTGCCGCAGAATCCATTCGCCGAGCTGGCCAACCGCCCGACCTGGACGATGAACATCAACCGATATCCGCCGGTCAGCGTGGTCGGACGACCCGAACCCGGACAGTTCCGCATCGGTCCGCACACCGACTTCGGCACCGTGACCATCCTCGACCGCGAGCCGGGAGCCGGTGGCCTGCAGGTGTACACCGAAACCGACGGTTGGGCGGACGCTCCGTATCATCCGGACGCGCTCACGGTGAACATCGGCGACCTGCT
The DNA here is from genome assembly GCA_964513475.1 of uncultured Mycobacterium sp. Classification (GTDB taxonomy): domain Bacteria; phylum Actinomycetota; class Actinomycetes; order Mycobacteriales; family Mycobacteriaceae; genus Mycobacterium. The sequence continues at coordinate 57,754 of CAZEMS010000001.1, forward strand.
GGAGCACTGGAGCGGTCGGCGCTGGCCCTCGGGCCGTCACCGGGTGCTACCGCCGCAGCCGCAGGCTCCCGACGAGGATCTGGTCTCCCTGGTCTACTTCTACGAAGCCAATCACGATGCTCGGATCACGCCGTTGCCACCCCCGGTCGGGCGGGTCGTCGGACTCGGTGCGGTCACCTCGTCCGAGTTCATCAAGGAGCGCCTCGACGCCATTACGGTGACGTGAGATCGCCGTCTGCCAGAATGACCGCCATGCGCGTCTACCTCGGTTCCGACCATGCGGGCTTCGAACTCAAGCAGAAGATCATGGATCACCTCCGTGACACCGGACACGAACCGATCGACTGCGGTGCCTACACATACGATGCCGAGGACGACTATCCCGCGTTCTGCATCGCGGCCGCTCAGCGCACCGTCGCCGACCCCGGCAGTCTCGGTATCGTCCTGGGCGGTTCGGGCAACGGAGAACAGATCGCCGCGAACAAAGTTCCCGGCGCCCGGTGCGCACTGGCCTGGAGCATCGAGACCGCTCAGCTTGCCCGCGAACACAACAATGCCCAGCTGATGGGCATCGGGGGCCGGATGCATTCGGTCGCTGATGCGCTCGCGATCGTTGACGCCTTCATTGGAGCTGAGTGGTCCGAGGCCGAACGGCACCAGCGCCGTATCGACATCCTCGCCGAGTACGAGCGCACCCACGTCGCGCCTCCGGTGCCCGGCGCTCCCGCCTAGGCGATGCCTGAAGGGCACACTCTGCACCGGCTCGCCCGGTTGCATCAGCGTCGGTTCGCCCGGGCGCCGGTGCTGGTCTCCAGCCCGCAGGGCCGCTTCGCCGAAGGTGCCGCCGCCGTGAACGGCCGGGTGCTCAGCCGGGCCTCCGCGTGGGGCAAGCACCTTTTCCACCACTATGACGGCGGCGCCGTGGTGCACGTCCACCTGGGCCTGTACGGGACATTCACCGAGACGGCGTTACCGATGCCGCTTCCGGTGGGTCAGGTGCGGATGCGGATGGTTGGCCAGCAGTACGGTTCAGACCTGCGTGGTCCTACCGCCTGCGAAGTGATCGACGAACCCGGAGTCGATGACATCCTCGCCCGGCTCGGACCCGATCCGCTGCGCATGGGCGCCGACCCGGGGCGGGCGTGGGCGCGGATCCACAAGTCGCGCAGGCCGATCGGCGGACTGCTGATGGATCAGGCGGTGATCGCCGGCGTGGGCAACGTCTACCGCAGTGAACTGCTCTACCGCCAACGGGTGGACCCCTACCTGCCTGGCGCTCGACTCGATGAGTCCAGGTTCGACGAGATGTGGGCCGATCTGGTGGCTTTGATGAAGATCGGGCTGCGGCGCGGTCGAATCCACGTCGTTCGCCCAGAGCACGACATCGGTGCGCCCTCCTACGCACCGGGGCGGCCGCGCACCTACGTCTACCGTCGCGCCGGAGAGCCGTGCCGGGTATGTGCCACCACTGTGCGAACCACTGAGTTGGAGGGTCGCAACCTCTTCTGGTGCCCCGGCTGCCAGGGCTGACTGTGTTCAGCGGTTTCCCGGTGAGCGGCCCCGCTTGTCTTCGTACATGGCGGCGTCGGCCCTCCTGAGCACATGTTCCGGGTCTTCGGGTTCCTGCGCCAGTGTCACTCCGATCGCGGCGCTGATCGGAAATTGGAGGTCAGGTCCAATCTCAACCGGTTCGAGCAGCGACTGTCGAATCCGATCGGCCACCACTGCAGCGCCCGCCGCACCCGCCCCCGGCAGCAGCAGGACGAACTCGTCACCGCCGAGTCTGCCTGCGGGGACTTCCCCGGCTTCGGGCCGTCCCACGATGTCACTGGTTCGGGTTGCTTCGGTGATACGTCGAGCAGTCTCGCGCAGCACGAGGTCTCCGGCGTCGTGCCCATATTCGTCGTTGATGTCCTTGAAATCGTTGAGATCGATGAAGAGTGCGGCCACCGGCGCATCCGGTGTGGCGCCTGCCAGCATGGAAGCCATAAGACTGATGAGATGTCGACGATTCGGCAGGCCGGTCAGCGCGTCGTAGAGGCCGAGGTGTGCGAGTTCGGCCTGGGCTCGACTGAGTTGGGCCGCCCCGACTTCAAAGCGCAGGAGTTGCGCTGCCCGTAAGTCGTCGTGTTGCCAGGGCGCGCTGGTGCTCTTCACGGTTTCCAGCCAGGTATCGAACGACGTCCTCGGACTGATCGACCCGCCGGCGTGTGCTCGCGGATCACCGAGCCAGCGGAGCCGGTGTGGCCACTCGCGCCGGAACCACATCATGAAATCATCCGGAGCGCCCAGGGCGACGAACAAACAGCCGGCCGCCTCCGCAGAACCAAGTCCTGTTTGCTCCAAATGTTCAGTGGTCCATGGTCCGTCCCCGGTGTGGGCGGCACGGATTTCGTTCGCGAGCCTGCGCACGGTGTCCTCTGGCGGTGCGTAGCCAACCGACCGGTACTGCCCGTCCAAGTAGACGGCTGCGCCGTCAGCTTGGCAGAGGTGCATCAGATCATCGGCAGCCGCTGCTAGTTTCTCGGCGACGGCTGGTCCGTCGTACATCGCTGCCCGCAGCCGCATCCGGATCGCTTCACGCTCGAACGCGTCGCTTAGTCGGGAGATCTGTTCAGCGGCAGAGACATGGAGTTTCCCTAGCAGCACCAGCAGTTCACACGACCTGCGTCTCGTGGGCGAGATCGATCTGGGTTTTTCGGCGGTGCAGGAAACTAGTCTCGTCAGGTCGCCGTCTTCTGCCATGGAAAACGAGACGCTGGCGGCTGTGTTCATGTTCCGCATGTATTCGAGGTGGAACGGGGAGACGCTGCGCAGGCCGGCGAGTCCCAGGTCGAGACTGGTGCCGACCATGCGGGGTGCTGCGATCACGTCGACGTCGCCCTCGTCCACGTCGGGTATATAGCGGGAGGCCGTACGGACGTAGATCTCGCGGGCCTGGAGCGGAATATCGCTGGCCGGGAAATGATGGCCAAGGTATGAAACCAGTCCGGGTCGACAATCCTCCGCGACGACTTCACCGTGCTGGTCGCGGTGGAACCGGTAGACCATTCCGCGGTCGTAACCGGTGAGCGCGCGCACCGCGCTCGCGACCGCTGCCTCGATCTCGGCCACGCTCGTTGCCTCAGCGATCGCCCGTGAGGCATTGAGTACCTCCAAGAGGACGGCCGGATCGTTCTTGTGTGCTCGCTCGATCTCGATGACGACCTGGGCGCTGGACCTATGCAACATCACGTCGACGTGGTGCTCGACGTCCGCCGCCAGGCGCATCGAATACAAATCGTGCGACCTACGCCCCTGGCCGGCGAGTTCGATCGCATGCTCAAGCCGCGGCCGTTCCTCGTCGGCGAACACGTCGATGAGCAAAGAATCGAATAAATTGTCCGGTTCCGCCCCGATCAGCTCGAAGGTGTTGGCGCTGGCGTAGGTGATCCGGCGGTCTCGGAGATCGGCAGCAACCAGAACGCCGCGCGCTTGAATGCGGCCGGACAGGTGCAGCTGCTCCGATGCGCAATCGGTCAGGGGCGGTGTACTCGGATTCGTTGGGCTGGTCACTGCGCCGCCGAGGAAACGTCCGGCCATTCCAGAATGTCACGGACAAGTGCGAATGCGGTCAGCGCGCCAGCTATGACTTGGGCGAAATCCACCCCCGATGCCCCGAAGTCATCGAGTGCAGCCTTGAAGTCACGCCAGAGCCTGCCGTAGTCGAGTTGGTCGGAGGCGAAGAAGGATCGCGGAAAGTCGCACTCGGATGCGGCGAGATTGGCGGCGATCACCCGGCCCCCCAGGACCGATCCGGCCGCGACATAGGACGCTCCGATCCTCGCCTCACGGCCTCCGCGCAGCCGACCGGCGAAGGCAGCGGTGTCGAGCCCGCGGCCCGGCGCGCAAGCCCCTGCAGCGATGGTCGGTTGTCGCTCCGAACAGAGCTCGATGTCGGCTCGCAGCGCGGGCACCCGGCTGAACGGCGCCAGTTCAACGCCAAGCTCCCGGGTCACCGTCGCCTGGCTGAACTTCGCCACCGCGGTGTGAAAGATCAGCAGACCGTTGAGCAACTTCAGGTAATTCGATGCATCGAGGCGATCGAAGTCGAGGCCCATGGCCACTTCGGCGGTTCGGTGCGCGTCCGCAGTGCTGTCCCGAAGAGTCCGTGCCAGCCCCAGACCCCCTGCACCGGACAAACTGGCCCCGCGCTCTCGCGCACCATGATCCACCCCCTGAGACTAGGGGCAATGTTCAACCATCGCGAAATGTAGTGCCCCAGGCCAGCCGGAGACCCCCTCAAGGGTGATGTGGCATCCGGGCGATGATCACCGGGATGCGCGCGGAGTTGACGATTGCCCGGCTGACCGAGCCCAGCAGCATGCCGGGAAATCCGCCGCGGCCGTGGCTGCCCACGACGACAAGCTGGGCAGTCGCGGCTTGTTCGAGCAATCGCGGCGCCGGTCGGTCGCTGACGATGATCTTGCGTACCACGACGTCGGGATACTGGCCCTGCCATCCGCTGAGGCGCTCGGCGAGGACCTGCTCCTCGTGGTCTTTGATGTTTCTCCATTCGATGGGGGCCCAGTCCATGCTGGCGAAATCGATCGGACCCATATCGCTCCAGGCGTGCAGTGCGATCAGGTCCACTCCCCGTCGGGAGGCTTCGTCGAAGGCGATCGCAGTGGCTAACTCCGAGGTGGGCGATCCGTCGACGCCGACGACGACCGGCGCCTGCTCAGTGCGCTCTGCGCGGGCGGCCTCGTCGTGGATGACCGCGACCGGGCACTGCGCGTAGTGGGCCAGCCCTGAACTGACCGAGCCCAGGACGGCGCCGGTAACTCCACCCTCGCCGCGGCACCCCACCACCACCAGGTCAGATTCCTTGGACAGGTCGACCAGAGCTGGGACTATCGGAGCGTGCAGGACTTCCTTGCTCACCTGCGATGCTCGGCTTGGTGTGGCGGCCCGGATCGCGACCTCGTAGGTCCGCTCGATGATTTCGCGCGCCTGCTTTTCACGAAACTGCCCGAAGCCGGCGTCGGCTGGAATGTCGGGCCACGTAGCGGGAGCCGTCGGGGCGACCACGTAGACCAACCGCAGCGGCACCTTGCGCAGTTCGGCGTCTCGCGTGGCCCATTCGACTGCCACCGTCGAGGCGGGTGAGCCGTCGACACCCACCACGATCCCGGGGTGCGTTGACATGGGGTCTCCTTACTGAGGAACTACTTCGACGATCACGTTCAGGCAGATGGGCGTTCTGGTACACGAAGCTATTCGGTCGCCGCGTTGTGGGCAGGAGGCATTGGTCCTCAATAACGTTGGGCGGTTCCGCCCACGGAATATACCTAGGGGGGTATATGTTCAAGTGGTGTCATGTCATACCGGAAGGACCCACCACGATGAGCGTCACCGATATTTCCGCCACCGTCATGGGTATGCCGCGCATCGGCGACCCTGCTCCTGCGTTCACGGCCGCTACGACACAGGGAGAGATCAACTTCCCGGCCGACCATGCCGGTAGGTGGGTGATCCTCTTCTCCCATCCGGCGGACTTCACGCCAGTGTGCACAAGCGAGTTCATGACGTTCGCGTCGATGGCTGAGCAGTTCGCGGAGTACAACACCGACTTGGTCGGTTTGTCGGTCGACGGACTGTACAGCCACATTGCCTGGCTGCGCACGATCAAGGACAAGATCAACTTCCGCGACATGCATGACGTCGAGGTCAGGTTTCCGCTCATCGAGGACGTCTCGATGGAGGTTGCTCGCAAGTACGGGATGATCATGCCGGGCGAGGACTCGACGAAAGCGGTGCGCGCGGTCTTCGTCATCGACCCGCAGGGCATCGTGCGCGCCGTCATCTACTATCCGCTCAGCCTCGGCCGCAACTTCGACGAGTTGCTGCGAGTCATCAAGGCGCTGCAGACAGCAGACCATTTCGGTGTCGCGACGCCGGCTGACTGGCGTCCGGGCGAACCGGTGATCGTTCCACCGGCAGGTTCGTGCGGCACGGCTGAAGAACGGATGGCGGGCGACGCCGAGGGTGTCGACTGCGAAGACTGGTTCTTCTGCACCAAGGCGCTCAGCGAAGAGGAGGTCGAGGCCGCCATCCGTGCCTGAACAGCACCGCGCCCGGCAGGTGGAACGCGAGCCAGCACGGGTGGCGGTGCATAGTCGTCCTTCGGGGGACGAGACAATGCCCGGATGGAATTGATCCTCGTCGTCGTCGGCGCAATCGTGGTCACCGCGATCGCCCATCGACGCGGTTTGGAGCCCGCGCTGATCTTGGTGGTCGTGGGTTTCGCGGTCTCGTTCACGCCGGGATTCCAGAGGATCGAACTCGAATCCGAGGTGCTGCTGTCGGTCGTGCTTCCGCCGCTGTTGTACTCGGCTGCGCTGAACTTCTCGTTCCCCACCTTCCTGCGCAACATCAAACCGATCCTGGGCCTGGGCGTCGGACTCGTCCTGATCACTGCGTTCACCGTGGCGGGGGTCGCGTCCTGGCTGGAGCCGTCCCTGGCTTTCGGCGTGGTGCTACTGCTCGGCGCGGTCGTCGCGCCTCCCGACGCGGTCACAGCCGTCGCGGTGGGTCGCAAGCTCGGGCTGCCCCGAAAAGTAATGGCGATCCTGACCGGCGAGAGCCTGGTCAACGACGCCGCCGCGCTGTCGCTCTTCTCCATCGCGGTCGCCCAGGTTGCGGGGACCCGTGCCTTTATCGAGAACCCTGTGCTGCTGTTCGGGTACGGCGCTCTTCTGGGTCCGCTGGTCGGGGCCGCGCTCGGGCATATCACGCTGTGGATACGTCGCCGGCTCAACCACTCCGGCCTGGAAACCGTCCAGGGGCTGGTGGTGCCCTTCGCCTCGTACATCATCGCCGAGCGTTTGCACGCATCAGGGGTGCTGGCGGTGGTGGTGGCCGGATTCGTGGTCGGCCGCGGCGCACTGCAGGCCGGTTACCAGACCCGGTTGCAGGAACGCTACGTGTGGAACGCGGTGGACGTCATGCTCGAGGCGTTCGTGTTCGCCTACATCGGTCTGCAGCTGCGCTTTGTGCTGGAGGAACTGCGCGAAGCGCACGAGTCGCTCACCCGCGTCGCAGTGGCATCCGGAGTCGTGCTGTTGGTGGTGCTGGCGGTTCGCCCGGTATGTGTCTTCGTGATGTTCGGCCGAAACGTGCTGTCCCGACACGTCGAGAACAAGCTCAGCATCCCCATTCCGCCGGAAAGGGGACGCGGTGCGCTCGGCCTCCGGCAGGACAGCCAACGGCGACGGTCGCAGGTGCCCGACGACACCCGGTCGCTGACCTGGCAGGAGAACGTCGTGGTGTCTTGGACCGGGATGCGTGGCGTGGTCACGTTGGCCGCGGCGTCAGGCATCCCCGCACTGACGGTCTACGGTGAACCGTTCCCGGAGCGGGCGACCGTGCAGGCCATCGCCTTCGTGGTCAGCGTCGGAACCTTGCTGCTGCAGGGCGGCACACTGCCGATGCTGATCCGCTGGCTCGGGGTGTCTAGCGAAGTCGACCGCGCAAGTGACCGGGCCGCATCAGCCCGGGCCGAACAGGTCGCGCACGCAGCCGCCGACGAGGTTCTGGAGCGTTTCGCCGCGCAGCCACCGGCCGGATTCGACGGCGCGACGGTGAGCATTATCCGGCAGACCATCACCCGGCAGTCTCGGCATGCCGAGGCGCTGCCAGACCCGGATTCGCACACGCCGCGTTCCGCGGTCGCTGCGGCGCTCTACCGCAAAGTGTTGGCCGAACAGCGGAAGGCCTTGATCGCCGAACGCGACGCCGGCGCCCTCGAGGACGAAGCGGTCCGGGCGATACTCGAACGCCTGGATCTGATGGAAGCCGGTGTCTCAGCGCGTCTGAACAACCGGCTCTGATGACGTCTCAGAACCCGCCGAAGTCGCCCCCGAAGTCACCCCATCCGCCGCCGTCGCCGAATTCGCCCCCGCCCACGTCGCCGGCTCCCTGGTCCATTCCGGCGTCGTAGCCCTGAGCGAAACCGGTTTCGTAACCGCTGCCGTGCATGCCGGAGAACAGCGCGTCGAACAACAGCACCGAACCCATGCCCCAGGCGCCGGCCACCAACGCCGGCTTCCACCACGGCTCGGAGTACCACCCGGCCGGCACCGGTCGGCCCGCAACCTGCCCACCCGGGTAGTAGTTCGGGGTCCGCTGCGAAGGCACTGGCGACGCCTCGATCTGGCGGCCCTCGAATTGCACGCGGCGGTCCTCGGTGACCGCACCGGCCGATCGCTGCCCCGCCAACGTCTCCAGTTCCGGCCCGGGGTCCATGCCCATCGCCACCCGGGCGGCCCGTACGTAGTACAGGCCCTCCATCGCACTTTCCTTCGCCAGCATCGCCTGCCTGGCCGTGTTCGCCTGCTCGATCTGCGACGACGCGGCCGTGTATCGCTCGGAAGCATCGGCCATCGCCTGCTTGGACGCGTCATCGGTCCCGGTGATGTTGAGTACCTGCCCACCCAGGCGCTCGATCGTCCGGCGCGCATCAGCTTTCGCGTCGTCGAGCGAAACGGCCGCCTGCTGACCCGAAGACTTCGACGAGCTGTACACAACCACCGCTATCGCCGCGATGACCACAAGGATTAGGACGAGCAGGGCGCCGTTCATGTGATCAGCCTACCGGCGAGACGGCAGCCTTCTCATGCCCGAACGCCGACGATCATCAGCCCCGGTTCGGCGCGCGTTCATGTCCCGCCGACATCGCATCGACATATAGTGATGTGTCTATCTGCCCCTACATCTTGGGTGGCTTCCGCCCGAGGAGATGATCAACGATGACACACCGCAGCGGTGGTTTCCATCGCACTGCTCGACGCAACACCGACAAGCCGCAGGGCAAGTGCAGTTGCCGATGCCAATCGTGCGCGAAGGGTGGGCACTGCCACAATTACGGCGCCGGCTGCCGCATCTGACCGTAGGCGCAGACCGACTCCTCGCTTCAGCGCAACGGAACGAACCGGCGCAGTTTTCCGGTTGCCTCGTGGCGCGGTAACCGATCGACGGTTCGTACCTGTACCGCCGGGGCGGTCAGGCCGTACTGGCCCAGAGCGCTGGCCAGCGCCGACGTCAGCCCGGCGATGTCGGGACGGCCCACGACCAGGATGTCGGCTCCTTCAGGCGTCTGGTTCACCTGGTACTCGGTGATTTCGGGGTCAGCACCCAGAACGTGGCGGAAGGCCAGCGCAGGGATCGTCGTCTCCCCGTATCGGAAGTCGTCATCGCGGCGCCCCTCGATGTCGGCGACGCGCGCGTAGGCGCTTCCGCAGGCACACTCGCCGGACAGAACGGTGACCTGATCGCCGAGGTCGTAGCGGATGAACGGAAACGTACGGTTGGCCAGGCCGGTGACCAGTGTTCGGGACGCCGGCTCCCCGGGAGGAACGGGCGCACCGCTGTCATCGACGCGCTCGAGGATGACCTCGTCCTCACACACATGCAAACCCGGGCCGGACGAACAACCCACCGCATGGACACCGATCTCGGTTGAGCCCCACAGGTTGTGCAGAGCGCAGTCCCAGGCCTGATGGATCACCTGCCGGTCGTCTTCGATCAGCGGCTCGGAGTTGGTGCTCACGCGGACCGGACGGATCGGCAGCTTTCCGGCGATGGTGGCGCGGGCCAGTCGCCCGATCACGCTCGAATACCCCACCAGGTGGGTCGGTTCGGCCGCCGCGACCGCAGAAACGATGTCATCGAAGGGCGCCCCGGCTTCGATGACGACGGTCTGCATGGATGCCGTGGTCGGCACGTCGAACAACGGCGTACTCGCGTGGGGTGGAAGCCCGGCTTCCACCACGGCCAGCCGTGGGGTGCCCGCCGATCCTGTGCGGCGTTCTGCCCTGGCCTGCGTCCGCCAGGCCAAGCATGCTGCGGTGATGTAGAACTGCCAGTCCCAGGCGTAAATGCCGCGTACGCCGGTAGAACCGCCTGAGCTGAAGATCTGGTGGTCGCCGGGGGTGTAGGAGAACCACCGCTGCTCTGCCAAGATCCGTTCGGCGTCGTCGCGGTTGAGTCCGGGCGCCGTCACGATGCCGTCCCATCGGTCTTGAGCGTCTTCTTTGGTCATCGGTGGGAGCGCGACCAGATCCGCGGCGGTGGCCGTGGACGGATCCAGCCCGCGGAGCCGCTCAGCGTGAAACGGGGACCGTGCCCGGGCGTAGGCCAGCAGGCTTCGCAGTTTTTGGGTCTGGTGACGTTCGATCTGATGGCGCGGCCAGTCCAATCGGCCGACGTGGTCTTCCATGGCGGCTCGCACTGCCGCCAAATGTGCAGCGCGCTTTCGTTCGTACCCGGCGCGCGCCACCTGCCGCGGCGACGCCGAATCGTCCGCGACGGGCATGGAAGGAGGGCTCAGCCCTCGAGCTCCATCTGACGCAGCTTCTTTCGGTCGGGCTTGCCGATCGGGGTCAGCGGAAGCTCGTCCATGAAGACGACGTCGGTGGGCACCTTGTACCCCGAAAGGTTCGCTTTGCAGAACTCCCGCACCGCGGCCGCGGTCAGCTCCTGGCCCGGCTTGACCACGACGGCCAATTTGATGGTTTCCCCGCGCTTGGCATCGGGGACGCCGAAGGCGCAGGCCTGCAGCACATCGGGGTGGGTGTACATCAGCTCGTCGATCTCTCGCGGGTAGACGTTGAACCCGCTGGCGAGCACCATGTCCTTCTTGCGGTCGACGATGAAGAGGTGACCGTCGGTGTCCATGTAGCCGATGTCGCCGGTGAACAACCACCCGTCCCGCATGACTTTCTCCGTCTCGGCGGGGTTGTTCCAGTACCCGCTCATCACGGTGGGCCCCTTCACGATGATCTCGCCGTGCTCGCCGAGCGGCATGTCTTCGGTTCCCGAATCGATATCCACGATACGAACGTCGTTGTCCGGGAACGGCAGACCGACCCCGCCGGGTTTGCGCACTGTCTGCGTCGGGTTGCCGGTGATGACGTTCGACGTCTCGGACATCCCATACCCCTCGGTGATGACCGCGCCCGAGAGCGCTTCGAAGGTGCGCATCGCCTCCACCGGCAACGGTGCCGATCCCGAGATGATCCCCTTGATGGAACCGACTTTCGAGGTGGCGATGTCGGGATGCTGGTTGAGCCCGATGATCATGGTGGGTACGGCGGGAAAGAAGTTGGGTTCGTGGCGGTTGATCGCAGCCAGAACGTTGTCGGTCGTCGGCTGCGGCACCAGGATGATGGTTCCACCGTGCACGTAGTTGACGTTGATGTTCATGTTGAACCCATAGATGTGATACAGGGGGATGGCTGCCAGGCAGCGAAGGTCTTCATCGTGCTCGAGGACCGGAGATAGCCAGTAGTTCTCCTGGTAGGCCATCGCCACCAGGTTGGCGTTGGACAGCACGCATCCTTTCGACACGCCCGTGGTGCCGCCGGTGTACTGAAGCATCAGGGTGTCGGTGGGTCTGACGTCGACATCCGGTTCCGTGTCGTCACCGTCGGCGGCCAGATCGTTGAAGTCATGGATGCCGGGGCCGCTCGCCACCTCGACGGGCATGCTCGGAATCTGGAACGTCACCACATGCTGCAGCGGGGTGTCTTTCGCCCTGAGGATCTCGATGGGTCCGTTCGCGAACGCGGCCATCACGATGATGGTCTGCGCTCCGCTGTCCTTGATGTAGTGGTGCACCTCCGGTGTGGCCGCCAGCGGATTGATCGGCGCGACGATCGCGCCGAGTTTGGCGCAGGCCTGGAAGGCGATGCAGTACTGGGGCACATTGGGCGCCATGATGGCCACGCGGTCGCCCTTCTTCACGCCCAGGGACATCAAACCGTTGGCGGCCTTGCGCGCCATCAGGTCAACCAGCCCGTACGACAGGATGGTTTCGTTGATGGTCAGGTAGTCCTTGTCGGGGTGCGCTTCGACGTTGCTGTTGAACAGTTGCTTGACGGAGACCGGCGGATAGATAACGGAGTAGGGGACTCCTTTGTCGTAGAGCGCGAACCAGGGCTTGGTCTTGTCCACCATCAGTTGGTACCTCCTCGGTGCTGACCGACTTCTTGTGCAGATCCTCTTGGGCAGACCGGAGCTGGCCGGCGCAACGAAGGGCTCAGACCCGGCCCGCGACGAACGCGGCTGCCTGGCTGGTCATGCCCGGGACGTAACCCTTATGGGCGTTGAAGTTGTCGCCGTCGGAACAGATCGGGTCGCCCGGTTCACAGAGGTCGATCGACCTGGATCCCCAGACCGGACTGACCGTCAGTGGCAGCCCGAGCTTGGCCGACGGGTTGCCGAACACTGCGATGGCGGCGACGTGTGCGGGCGCGTTGGGCGGCAGCGGCGCGGTGAACCCCACTGCGGGGAAGGGCACCGCTGCGATGATGTCGATCACCGCCGCACCTTGTGAGTAGCCGCTGAGCACCAGCCTGGTGTTGGGGCAGTTCGCCATCATGTACTGAATGTGGCCGCTGGCATTGTTCGCACCACCTGCGGCCTGGAGGAAGTCGAACGTTGCGGGGTAGGCGACCGCGTACGCCCCGACGGATCGTCCGCCGACCCGACCGCGCAGCGAGTCGACGAACGCTCCGCCGACTCGTCCGAGGCCCGGCGCTTCATCGGTGCCGCGGGCGAATACCACCTCGATGTCCGGGCACGGGGCGGCGTGCGCGGCCGGAAGACCGTGTCCCGATCTCGACAGAATGGGCGCGACCGCGAGCGCGGTGGCTATCAGGACGACGGCTGCAGCGGACGCGATCCTGTGCACACCGCGATGCTAGCCGTTCGGTAGACGAATCGGGCTGGTATCTGCCACCGTCGACGAAGAGTCGACGAAGACCAATACCGGGCTGCTGGGGCCGCGGACAAGTCCCCGTTGGCGAGATCACTCTATTTTCAGGTGTGTGGCCAGGTAGCACGACTAATGTTGCGCTATGAAGATCCTGATAGGCATCGCCGCCTTCTTGGCGAGTGTCTTGTTTCCTGCCGTCGGCTACGCGCAAGACCCTCCCGTCTGCCCCCCGGGTATGTGGTGGAACTACACCCTCAATGTCTGCGACATCGGTGCTCCTGGTCTTGGTGCGCCAGGTCCCGGCGTCGCCGGACCGATTGTCGGGCCTGCGGGGCCTGTCGGCGTCGACGTAGTCGGCGTAGACCCTGGTCCGGGCGGCCCCGGCGGCCCGGGTGGTCCACGCGGGCCCGGGCGGTAGCACGGCCTGCGATGTAGAGGGCCCGCGTGGTGATCGAGCCTGGTCGGCGGTCGCGCGGGTGAGTGTTTGCGCCGCGAAAACGCCGAATTGCGTATGGGGTGGATCGAACGGGGTCTACAACCGTCGCCGACGCCACTCAGCCATCGGTATGCCTGATGAGGGCCAGCGGTGGTCCGCCTGGGGTGCGCGGCGGTCGGCCACCGTTGAAGAGGCCGGTTGCGCCACTACCGACGGCGACCACGAAATCGCACGATCCCTCGGCGGTCGCCTTCGCGTGATCGCCAATGGCAATCGCGGCATCATGGTCGCCACCGCTCGTGGTCGCCGTGCTGTTCGTGCCCCATACCCGAGCAAGGTTGTGGTTGCCACCGCCGACGAACGCGCCTCCGAAGCTGGCGTTGATCGAGACGATGTTGCCCGACCCAGTGAAACGGGCAACGTTGTGGTTGCCTTCGGCCACGCCTGCCGAGCCCGCGTCAAACGCGTCGACGATGTTGACGTAGGCGCTGCCGTCGCGTTCGCCTGTCGCCACATTTCCGCTGCCGTCGATCATGGCGGACGCACCGTCTTCCACCACGGCCCCATTGACGGTGGCCACACCCCCCACGGCGGTGTTGATCCGGGCTCTGTTGTGACTACCGCTCGCCAACGCGGTGGACTTACCGGCAATGGCCTCGGTATCGAGATAGTTGACGGTGCCCGAGCTGTTACCCACCGCCTTGGCGGTGTTGGAGTTGCCGGCCGCGGAAGCGGTGGCCGTACCGCCGCCCGTCGCCGAGACGAAGATGTGGTTGACCTCGGCGTCGGCGAACGATCCGCGCGCCCACGCTCTGTTGAAGCTGCCGTCGGCGTCACCTATGGCGTTACCGGACACCGTTTCCGCGAGAACGTCGTTGACGAGAGCTGATCCCTGCCACGAGGCGGCTGCGTTGAAACTTCCCGTCGTCGTGGCAACGGCTCCGTCCCCATCGGCGCGAGCCTCGTTAACCAGGGCGGAGCCGCCGTGAAGAGACCAGGCAGAGTTCCAGCAGCCACTTGCTGTTGCCGTCGCGCCCGAACCGGTCAATGCGGAGTTGACGCCGGCGACGCCGTTGCCGAGTGCGACCGCGATGTTGAAGCTGCCGCTGGCACTACCGCCGGACGGCGCAAAGTTCACCGCCGCCACGCTGTCAGCGCCGATCGCCCAGGCATTATTGAACATCCCGCCCGTGGCCGACGCGGAGGCGTTCTCACCCCAGGCGATAGCCCATGAACCCAGACCCGTGCTCGTTGCGCTCGCCGAGCCCACCTGGACCAGCTGGATTCCGCTGAACGACACGGCGAAACTCGGCGTAGCCAAGGGCGCTTGGGCGATCGCCGAGATATCTTCGGGCGCTTCGGATCGCGAGGGAAGAACGGGAGGCGCCGGGGGCGGCGACCGCCGCGATGAATGCCGCGTTACCGGCATGACCTCCGCGGCCGGCTCGACGGCACCCTCCACATCCGCGAGGCCGGTGCCCTTGGATGATTCTGAGGCCGGCTCCGATCCGGGAGCATCGGCGTCGCCGGGACCGAGTTCCGATGCGTCGTGGGCATCCAACTCGTCACTGGCGATGTCGTCGTCCGGATCGTCTGCAGGCTGCGAATCGCTTGTGTCGTCGCCGTCCCGGACGTTCTCGTCCCCGACGTCACGGTCGGTGCCGGACGGAGATCCTGGCCGCGCCAGGCCGGTCTTCTCGTCGTTGAACCGATCGACCGGGGTTGCCGATGACTCGGCACTGGAATCCGATGCCGGGGCTGACGAGTCTGTTTCCGCCGACTCGGCGCCGGCCACCGCAGACCCACATAGGACCGCTACACCGAGGCCGAACGCCACGGCCACGCCGGCGACCAAACTCGCGAGGCGGCCGCGGGCGGGTGTCGTCCCCCGCTCTTCCCCCACGGCCATCCCTCCACTCGGCGGCGACCCGGTACAGATTCCCACCAGAATCGGGGCCGCCCGCCCGTTTCCACGGTAACCGAGTCTGCATGTCGGGGTTGCGATTCACCCAACCAATCAGTGCGGGCGCTGCCGATCAGTGTGGGCACGCCTAAGGCGTCTCTCGGTTCAACCGGCCACGGATTCACCCGGCGGTCTGCTGTGCATCTTTTGCCAGTCGCTGATGGTCTCTGCAACCGGGCCGGGATTGTCTGATCGCGGGATGGGCGGGCTCCACGGCACGGTCAGGTCGGTCATGGCCAGCCGCGATGCTCATGTCGGTGCCGCCGGTCTTGGGTGAACGTGGGGTCTGGGTCGGGGCCTCGCGATTGACGACTACGTGGGATCTGGAGCGTCCCAGGGGACGGTGCCCGATACCCAGTGAGTGATCTTCTCTTCTTGATCGTTGCGATGCAGGTGCCTGGGTGGCTGGGCGAACGTAGCGTAGGGGCGGCATCGCACGACCACACGGTCTTCGTCGATGGCCATCGCCTCGACGGTTGGACGGGCTTCTTCCGGAAGGGGTTGACCGGACATACGCCCTGCAACCGCCAACATGACGTCCACGATCAGGTCGCGTTCACGCTCGACAACGGCGTCGGCGTAGACCTGCAAGTAGGCGAAGGGCCAACGCTCATCAAGCACACAGAGGCTCACCTTGCCGTCCCGGGCGACGACGCGAGCCTTGCCCCGTCCGGCAATCGTGGAGACGAGAAGTTCGTCGGTGTCGGTCGGTATGTAGTAGACGATCGACATTGCCGGGCCATCGTTTCGTCGGCGGTAGCCGAAGACGCATGTGCGATGAGTCCGCACGAACTCTCGTCGCTCCGATGGAAGCATGTCGCGGTCGGTGGGAACGGTAAACGGTTCGGTGGCGAGTGGAAGTAGCACGAAGGCTCTTGACCTCTCTGTCTCCGCTGGTCAGATCACGTCGGGTGGAGCAGGCGGAAACGACTGCGAAATCGTAGTCAGACTAGGCCGTACCGGCCGACGAAGTCTGCGATTCCGCTTCTGGGGTTCGGGCGCGCGATCTGAGCGGCAGGCCAATCTGCGCGATCTATGACGTCCTGCCAAGAATTAGCTACGGGAAGGGTCGCGTTTCAGTTGAGGGTCGCTTCGGGATCGGAAGTGGGTCGTTCAGACGTTCTACCTGCGAAACGCCTCTACTAGCCGTTCTGGTGGAGCGGGCGACGGGAATCGAACCCGCGTAGCTAGTTTGGAAGACTAGGGCTCTACCATTGAGCTACGCCCGCGGATACTGCACCGCAGATCGTACAAGCGGGCACCGAATCAAATCCAATTGGTGGCACTGTTTCAGCAGGCCGTAGTATCTCGTGGTCAGAACATGGTGATGGGCGCTCGCGCGAAGAACATGAAGATCGTGATGAGCGCGTGCGCGAAGAACCGAGGGCCGGCAATCAACGCGCAGTACAACGGGGTGTAGCGCAGCTTGGTAGCGCATCCGCTTTGGGAGCGGAAGGCCGCAGGTTCAAATCCTGTCACCCCGACCAGTACATCCTCAGCAAGCACGACCAGGAACGACCCAGGACAACAAGGAGTCATCGCGTGAAGAGCACCATCAAGAGGTTGGGCCCCACCAAGGTGCGAATCAACGTAGAAGTGCCGTTCACGGAGTTGCAGCCAGACTTCGACCGCGCCCTCCAGGAGGCGGCGAAGCAGGCGCGGATGCCAGGGTTCCGGCCGGGCAAGGTGCCGGTCAGGCTGCTCGAATCACGCATCGACAAGGGCTGGATGCTCGACCGGGTCGCCAACGAGATTGTGCCCACCCACTACAACGAGGCGGTCACCGACGCGGCTGTGAAGCCCTTGGGCGACCCTGAGATCGAGTTCATCAACAAGGTGTACGGCGAGGACCTGGAATTCACCGCCGTGGTGGAGGTGCGGCCCGACTTCGACCTTCCTGACCTGGAAGCCCTGACGATCGCTGTCGACGCGATCGAGGTCACCGATGCGGAAGTCGATGCCGAGTTGCAGAACCTGCGTGCCCGCTTCGGCACGCTGGCCGGTGTTGAGCGTGCCGCGGCCGAGGGTGACTTCGTCTCGATCGACCTGTCCGCGACCGTCGACGGCAAGGAGGTGTCCGAAGCCGCCACCGAAGGCCTGTCCCATGAGGTCGGATCGGGTCAACTGGTGGCGGGACTCGACGAAGCCATCGTCGGCATGTCGGCGGGTGAGTCCGGTGTCTTCATCACCACACTCACCGCTGGTGAGTTCGCCGGTCGTGAGGCCCAGGTGACGGTGACCGTGAACTCGGTCAAGGAGCGCGAGCTACCCGAGGCCGACGACGATTTCGCCCAGCTGGCCAG
This sequence comes from uncultured Mycobacterium sp., assembly GCA_964513475.1. Lineage (GTDB taxonomy): Bacteria > Actinomycetota > Actinomycetes > Mycobacteriales > Mycobacteriaceae > Mycobacterium. The sequence continues at coordinate 75,213 of CAZEMS010000001.1, forward strand.
CGAGTACGACACCATCGAGGAGCTCACCGAGAGCCTCGTGGAGCAGGTGCGCCGGACCAAGCGAGTGGAACAGGCCGAGCAGATCCGGGACAAGGCCCTGGAGATGCTGTTGGACCTGGTGGACATTCCGCTTCCGGAGAAAGTGGTGCAGGCCCAGTTCGACAAGACGCTGCACGACGCCATCCACAACCTCGATCACGACGAGAAGCGGTTCGCCGCGGAGCTCGCCGAACAGGGCACCACCCGCGAGGAGTTCGACGCCGACAACCGGTCCAACGCGGAGAAGGCGATCAAGACTCAGCTGTTGATCGATGCGATCGCGGACAAGCTCGAGATCGAGGTGGGCCAGGACGATCTCAGCGAACGGCTGGTGCTGATGTCTCGGCAGTACGGTGTGGAGCCGCAGCAGCTGCTGGCCTACCTGCAGCAGGGGAATCAGCTGCCGGCGATGTTCGCCGATGTGCGCAGGGGTCTCACCGTCGCCGCGGTGGTGCACGGCGCAACGGTCACCGACACCGAGGGCAACCAGATCGACACCGACGAGTTCTTCGGTCCGCCCGCTAGCGCCGCTGCTGACGCCGACGCCGACACCGGCGACGGCGAGGCCGCCGACACCGACGCCAACACCAACGCGTGACGCTGTGAGCGAACGCCCGCCGGCGATGGAGTGCGCGCCGCCCGGGGTTGGTTAATGTCAGTGGTGACCAACGTCGCGTACGAAGACCAGAAAGCAGGTATCCAGTCGTGACTGACATGCGTTCCGCCGGGCAGGGGCTCAACCTGGTCGATTCGGTCTATGAGCGGTTGCTCTCCGAGCGCATCATCTTCCTGGGGTCCCAGGTGGACGACGACATCGCAAACCGGTTGTGCGCGCAGATACTGCTGCTTTCGGCCGAGGACCCCACCAAGGACATCTCGCTCTACATCAACTCGCCGGGTGGCTCCATCAGTGCCGGCATGGCGATCTACGACACGATGGTGCTCGCGCCGTGCGACGTGGCGACCTACGCGATGGGTATGGCGGCCTCGATGGGCGAGTTCCTGCTCGCCGCCGGAACCAAGGGCAAGCGCTACGCCCTGCCGCACGCCCGCATCCTGATGCACCAGCCACTGGGCGGCGTCACCGGCAGCGCCGCGGACATCGCCATCCAGGCAGAGCAGTTCGCGGTGATCAAGAAGGAGATGTTCCGGCTCAACGCAGAGTTCACCGGCCAGACCATCGAGCGCATCGAGGCCGACTCCGACCGTGACCGCTGGTTCACCGCGCCGGAGGCCCTCGAGTACGGGTTCGTCGACCACATCATCACGCGCGCCCACCTCAACGGAGACGGAAGCACAGCATGAGTCACTTTCCCCATCAGGACGCCCAGCAGGACTTGTCCCAGCAGGCCGACGCCCGCGTTCAGCCGCAGGCCCGCTACATCCTGCCGTCGTTCATCGAACACTCCACGTACGGCGTCAAGGAGTCCAACCCCTACAACAAGCTCTTCGAGGAACGCATCATCTTCCTCGGCGTTCAGGTCGACGACGCCTCGGCCAACGACATCATGGCTCAGCTGCTGGTGCTCGAATCCCTGGATCCCGACCGCGACATCACGATGTACATCAACTCACCGGGTGGTTCGTTCACATCGTTGATGGCCATCTACGACACCATGCAGTACGTGCGCGCCGACATCCAGACGGTATGTCTCGGGCAGGCCGCGTCGGCCGCGGCGGTGTTGCTGGCAGCCGGCACTCCGGGCAAGCGGCTCGCGCTGCCCAATGCCCGGGTGCTGATCCACCAGCCGGCGCTGTCCGGTGTCATCCGCGGCCAGTTCTCCGATCTCGAGATCCAGGCCGCTGAGGTTGAGCGGATGCGCACCTTGATGGAGCAGACGCTGGCTCGCCACACCGGCAAGGACGCGGCGACGATCCGCAAGGACACCGATCGCGACAAGATTCTGACCGCCGAGGAAGCCAAGGATTACGGCATCATCGACACCGTGCTGGAGTACCGCAAGCTGTCTGCGCAGAAGTCGGCCTGATCCCAGCTCCGACTCTGGGTCATGCCTCTGGGTCATGCCACCGGGTCATGGTCTAGCCGGGCGCTTCTCTCGGTCCGCGGTTACGGTGGACTGCAGGCCGGTCTCTCGATCGGGGGCTCTCGATCGGGTAACACCGGCGACACGCCAGGGCCACGGCGGCGCGTTTCACCGAACGCGGCGGGTTCAGGCGATATGTTCGGCACACAGTTCAAACACACAGTTGAATAGGGCCCACGAATACCACGCACGCGATTCGGCTTTATCGGTCGCACCGTGTGGGCGCAAGCGGGTAGCGTCGGGAGAACCAACCGAAAGTTGCCATCTGCAGGATCCATAGCGACACCCAAGACATCCAACACATCGACTCCGTAGGAAGTAGGACCTCACCACCATGGCGCGCATTGGAGACGGCGGTGATCTGCTGAAGTGCTCGTTCTGCGGGAAGAGCCAGAAGCAGGTCAAGAAGCTCATTGCGGGTCCCGGCGTCTATATCTGCGACGAGTGCATCGATCTCTGCAATGAGATCATCGAGGAGGAACTGGCCGACGCCGACGAGGTCAAGCTCGACGAGTTGCCCAAACCCGCCGAGATCCGAGAGTTCCTGGAGAGCTACGTCATCGGTCAGGACGTAGCCAAGCGCACTCTGGCGGTGGCCGTCTACAACCACTACAAGAGGATCCAGGCCGGCGAGAAGGCCCGCGACACCCGCGCTGAGCCCGTCGAGCTGATGAAGTCAAACATTCTCATGCTCGGCCCCACCGGATGCGGCAAGACCTACCTGGCCCAGACGCTCGCCAAGATGCTCAACGTGCCGTTCGCGATAGCGGATGCGACCGCGCTGACCGAGGCCGGCTACGTCGGCGAAGATGTCGAGAACATACTGCTGAAACTCATCCAGGCCGCTGATTACGACGTCAAACGCGCCGAGACCGGCATCATCTACATCGACGAGGTCGACAAGATCGCGCGCAAGAGCGAGAACCCGTCGATCACCCGCGACGTCTCCGGCGAAGGTGTACAGCAGGCGTTGCTGAAGATTCTCGAGGGCACCCAGGCGTCGGTGCCGCCGCAGGGCGGTCGCAAGCATCCGCACCAGGAGTTCATCCAGATCGACACCACGAACGTGCTGTTCATCGTCGCAGGCGCGTTCGCGGGTCTGGAGAAGATCGTCTCCGACCGGACCGGCAAACGCGGCATCGGCTTCGGCGCAGAGGTGCACTCCAAGGCCGACATCGACACGCAGGACCACTTCGCCGAGGTGATGCCCGAAGACTTGATCAAGTTCGGGCTGATCCCGGAGTTCATCGGCCGGTTGCCGGTGGTCGCGTCGGTGACGAATCTGGACAAAGACTCGCTTGTGCAGATTCTGTCCGAGCCGAAGAACGCTTTGGTCAAGCAGTACACCCGGTTGTTCGAGATGGACAACGTCGAGCTGGAGTTCACCGCCGACGCGCTCGAAGCCGTCGCGGACCAAGCGATTCACCGTGGTACCGGTGCACGCGGGCTGCGCGCCATCATGGAGGAAGTGCTGCTTCCCGTCATGTACGACATTCCCAGCCGCGACGACGTCGCCAAGGTCGTCGTCACGAAGGAAACCGTGCAGGACAACGTGCTTCCCACGGTGGTCCCGCGTAAGGCTCCGCGCAGCGAGCGTCGCGACAAGAGCGCTTAGCCGAATTCGCGGCTGAGCCCGCGGTGCCGAACCTACGTCACTCGGCGATCCACTCGCGTGCCTTGCCTGCCTCGGCGGCCGCGAAAGTGCGCATCTCACCCGGCATCATGAAACCGAAGAACTTCACGGTGTGTTTCATCCACGCCTCGTCAGTGACGACGGCAAAGCGTTCCCAGCTGAGGAGATGGCTGAAGCCCAACTTGGTGTCGTCCCACATCGCTCCCGCCTCGAAACCAGTGAAGTCGTCGGCGACCTCGTAGTAGATCCGAATTTTCTTGTGCCGCTTGAGCCGGTCCTCGACGTCGGGAATCAGCACCTTCTCGTACTCGGCCGCCGTAACGTGGCCGTGGCACGAGAATGCCGCGACGTTGTCGGGAAAGCCTGCCAACTGCTCGATCACAAGTCCTCCTGAACCGTCGGTCGATCTGGCCTGGTCGATGTGCCCGAACCAAGACTTCCGCCTCGCGTGCGTCGGCGCCAAGAGGCGAAGGTCATCTATGCCGCAGAGCCTCGGCAAGGGCCCGTACCTCGGGTGCCGCGAACGGTGGCAGGTCGGCGGTGAAAATCGGGACCGCCCCGGTGCGCAATGCATCTGAGAGGCCGCCCAGCACGGCAACGTAGGACTCGGCATCGGCGGATCCGAACATGTCTTCGGCACTGTGTTCGGCTGCCCAGCACGCGGTGACGGTGGCATAGCCCAGATTCTCTGCGGCGGTGGCGATCGGCGCCAGGCTGAGGGCGGTCGCGCGTTCCGATCGGGAACCGCCGCGGGCGGCTTCTTCGGCGGCCGTCAGCTCCAGGATGCTGTGCCCGAGATTCCGCCGCGCGTCGCGGGCTGCAAGCGAGCAGGCGTCCCCTCGCCTGAGGAACGTCGTGACGTTGGTGACGTCCCGGAGCATGTCGACGATCGCGCCGGTGATGCGGTGCGCTTCCTGACGGCGGGCGACGAGCAGGTAGACCGCGATGCCCGCGGCGCAGCCGATCGCTGTGTCGAGGCCACGGTCGAGGACAAGGCCGGTGATGTCGACGCGGCGCGAACCCGACGCGATGGTCAGCGCGATTGCGGTGATGAACACGGTGGCCAGCGCGTAGTTGCTGACGACGTAGAGCTCGATCGCGAACTGCAGCACCGCGACCACGGCCACCAGCCACAGTCCCTGCGGGTGGGCGCTGAGAATGATCGCCGCGAGTCCCAGTCCCACGAACGTGCCGGCCAGACGTTCGCCGCCGCGTCGCAGGGTGGCCAGCCGATGAGCTCCCTGATGGAGTATCAAAACGGCTGCGGCCATCGCCCAGTACACATGACCAACGCCGAACAGCGCGGCGCTCGCCCCGGCCAGCGGCGCCGCCAAGCCCACCCGAAACATGACCCGCCGCGTATGGGCGCCAGGTTTGACCGCTCTGGCCAGCCGCGCCGTGACCGATGGTCCGCGCAGCGGTGGCCGGTTGTCGCCGGGCCCGGCGACCAGGGCCGGATCAGCGCTGCGGTTGCCGATCGCGCGGGCGGTGGCCGCAGCGGCGGCGGGCACGGCTTCGCCGGAGGCGACTGCACCCATGGCGTCGGCGAACAGCACATGTAGCGCGTGGTTGGCCTCTCGGTACGGGAGTAGCATCCGATCGCGCCGAGCGGTCGGCGGCTGGTACTCAGAAAGCACGGCCCATGCCCGGGACAGCGCGGCCGCGGCCTGCCGTCGTGCGGGGCCCGAGTCGGCCAATCCGGCGACTTCGAGGTAGGCGGCGACCGCCTCCGCCGAGGCGGCGAGCGCGGCCTTCTCCGGACCGCGCGGAGCGGCCAAGAAATGGCTCATCTGGACAGACCATGCGGTCGTTCCGCCGGCCAGGACCAGCAGGCCGATCTGCCACGCCGACAGGCCGGTGGCCGAAACCCCCACGCCGGCAGCGCATACCAGCACAAACATGTAGGCGCCGGGTGGTCCGACAGACAGCGCCGAGCACAGCCAGACGGCGGCGACGGCGACAGCTGACACCGCGGCGACCGCCAGCCAGGCGAAGGCGGTCGCCGAGGCGCCCACCGTGACCGCTACCGCGAATGCCGCCGCGATCGCCGCCAACTGGACGCCGCGGTTGGGGAACGGGCGGTCGCTGCCGTAGCTGCAGGTGAATGCGCCGAGACTGGCCACCAGGCCGGCGTCGATGTCGCCAGCGAACCAGCCGGCCAGGATCGGTATTGCGGTGCTCACCGCCAGTCGCAATGCGGGACGCCACCGATGTGGCAACGGGCGCAACGGAAATCCGCGCATCGGCCAGTGGCTCGTCGTTAACGCGGTGTCGCGCGGATGAACCGCACCACCGCCTCGGCCAGTTCCGGGCCCTTGTCCTCCTGCAGGAAGTGGCCCCCACCTTCGATCGTCACGTGGGGTTGCCCGTCGGTGCCCGGGACGTGTGCGCGCAGCACCGGTTCGGCCGCAGCTGTGATGGGGTCAGAGTCCGAGAACGCCGACAGGAACGGCTTTTCGAACCGGCCCAGCGCGGCCCATGCGGCCCGGTTGGCTGGCGCGGCGGGGTCGTCGGGGCTGATCGGCACGAGCATGGGGAACTGCCGGGCGCCGGCTTTGTAGGTGTCGTCCGGGAAGGGCGCGTCGTAGCCCGCCTTCACCTGCGGCGAAAGCGTCGACACGCAGCCTCCGTCGACGATTGCGCCGACCGGGAAGTCCGGGGTTTCCTGGCTGAACTTTCGCCACGCCAGGAATGCCTTGCCGGGATGGTGGTCCCCCGTGGGCAGCATGGTGTTGGCTGCGACGACGCGAGCGAAGCGGTCCGGATGTTCGCCGACATGGCGCAGGCCGATGAGCCCGCCCCAGTCCTGGCAAACCAATGTGACCTGGGACAGACCGATCGCCTCGATCGCCGCCCAGGTCCAGTCGACGTGGGCTTGATACGTGTAGTCGTCGCGGCTGGCCGGCTTGTCGCTGCGCCCGAATCCCACGAGGTCGATGGCCACCGCGCGCAGGCCGGCATCGGTAAGCACCGGGATCATCCGCCGGTACAGGTAGCTCCACGACGGCTCGCCGTGCAGGAGCAGCACCACCTCTTCCGCTGCCGGTGCCTCCGTTGGCGCCGGTCGCTCGTCGAGGTAGTGCATCCGTAGCGTTGCGCCGTCGCCGGAATCGACATCCACGTAGTGCGGGTCGAAGTCGAAGTCGGTCAGGCTGGTGAATCTCTCGTCGGGGGTACGCAATACGTCCATGGTCGGGCTCCTTCGCGCTAGCGGATGGGGAACGGATGGTCTGCGGGCGCAGCGCTCCATCGGCGAAGCCGGGCCCGCGCGGCGTCGGCGGCGTCGAGGATCGGCGTGGTGTCGGCGCATACCCGGCCCAGCAGTAATCCGCCTTGCAACGCCGCGATGACGTTGGTGGCCAAGCGCTGTGGGTCGGCATCGGCGGCGAGGTCGCCACGATCCCGCATCTTCTGCAGGCCGTCGGCAAGCCGGGCCACCCAGCGGCCGAACGCTGCCTCGAGGCGCGGTTGGAAGGCTTCGTCGTTCTTCAATTCGGCGGCCAGAGTCCCCAGCGGACAGGCGAACGGGCCGCCGGGGGTGGAGTGCATCTGCACGATTCCGTCCAGCCACGCATCAAATGTCGCCCACGAGTCGATCTGCGCCAGCGCGGGTTGGGCGTCGAGCACGAACTCCAGTTGCCGGTCGATGACGGCCCCGATCAGGTCGGCTTTGTCGTCGAAGTAGTGATAGAGCTGAGACTTTCCGCAGCCCGCGGCCGCCAGCACGTCGTCGAGGCTGGTGGCACGGACGCCGCGTTGATACACGAGCGCTGCGGCGGCATCGACGATGTCGGCGCGAGCCCGCCGCCCTCTGGCGGTTGCGGGCAACGGTTTGGCCATCCTGCCGGTCAGCGCCGCACCGCTGCGTGCTCGAGCAGTTGGTCGACCGACCACTGGTCCCCGGCGTGCTTCCCGTACTTGGCGGCGATGACGGTGCCGTTGGTATCGACAAGGATTTCCGCGGGCAGACCGAGATGGCCGCCGTTGGCGCTGCGCATTCCGGCCTTCAGATGCAGCTTGCCGGTCAGTGAGCGGTCCATCATGCCCTTGAGGATCGGGGCCATCGAGCGTGGGTCGGCAACCGACCGGATCGCGGTCTCCACGCCGAATCGGTGGTAGAGGGTCCGGTCAGGATCGGCGACGAGGTCGAACGGCATGTCGTCGACGTAGGTCGCCAGTTCTTCTGGTGTCGAGTGAAACAGCACCACCTCGCGGATGCCGGCCGCCTCGATCTGGTCGAGCCGCTTGATCACCGACTGCAGGTGCACGTTGCAGATCGGGCACCCGGCGAAACGCCGAAACTGAAGGTGCACAACCCGTTCCGGATCAGGTATGGGCACCGCAATTCCCTGGATCGTCTGCAGCTGCGTGGCGTCGACGGTATCCCCGGGTTTGACTTGCACGACGGCTCCGTTTCGTCTCGGCGCGTTTCGATGCTCCATGCGCCAGTCTGGCCCAGCCGAACTGTACTGTCAAGTACAGTTCTGGCCTCCGGGTTGGCCCCTGATGCGATCGGGCCGGGTGTACACATTCATCGACTCGCCTCGCAGAAACGCCACCAGGGTCAGTCCGGATTGGGCGGCCAGATCCACCGCCAGCGATGACGGGGCCGATACGGCCGCCAGCACCGGAATACCGGCCATCACCGCCTTCTGGGTCAGCTCGAAGGACGCCCGGCCGCTGACCAACAGCGCGGTGCCTGTCAACGGGATCCGATTCTGTTCCAGCGCCCAGCCGATGACCTTGTCGACCGCGTTATGCCGGCCGATGTCCTCGCGCACGACGAGCAGGTCCCCGTTGGCCGAGAAGAGTGCGGCAGCGTGCAGTCCGCCGGTGCTGGCGAAGACCCGCTGAGCATCCTGCAACTGTGCGGGCATCGCCGAAAGGGTCTCGGCGGCAACGGTGGACGGATCGTCGCCGGGTCCGTATCGGCTGACCAGTCGGACCGCGTCGATCGAGGCCTTGCCGCACACTCCGCACGACGAGGTGGTGTAGAAGTTGCGGGTCACGTCAGTGTCCGGCGACCGGACGCCCGGGGCGAGCGCCACGTCCAAGATGTTGTAGCTGTTCTCCCGCACACCGTGTCCGTCCGCACCGGCGCCTGGGCAATAGGCCACCCTCGCCACGTCTTCGCGGCGGGTGATGACGCCCTCGGTGAGCAGGAAGCCTTGCGTCAGTTCGACATCGGATCCGGGGGTGCGCATCGTCACGGTCACCGGGATGCCGTTCACCCTGATCTCCAGCGGCTCTTCGACGACCAGGGTCTCCGGCCGGGCCACCGAATCGTCGCCGGTGATGTGGTGGGCCTGGCGGCGCGTGGTTACCCGGCCCATGTCGTGCCTGCCGGTTCGAACCGGATCACCACTGCCTTGGACACCGGTGTGTTCGATCCGGCCGCGACATCGTCGAGCGCCACCAGCGAGTTGGTCTCCGGGTAGTAGGCGGCTGCATTGCCGACCGGGGTGGGGTACGGCACGATCATGAAGTCCTCAGCCCGGCGTTCCTTCAGCCCGCCGCCGGCGTCGGGGAACTCCGAAACGAGGTCGACGCGATCGCCCGCGCTGAATCCGAACGATTCGATGTCGGCGGGGTTGACGAACACGACGCGGCGCCCGCCACTGACGCCACGGTAACGATCGTCGAGGCCGTAGATGGTGGTGTTGTACTGATCGTGACTGCGCAATGTCTGCAGCACCAACCGCCCGTCGGGTACCGGAACCCATTGCAGGGGGTTGACGGCGAAATTCGCTCTGCCGGTGCTGGTGGGAAACTCGCGTGCATCACGCGGGCCGTGGGGCAACTGGAATCCATCGGGGCGGCGCACCTTGCGGTTGTAGTCGGCACAGCCGGGCACCACCGCTGCGATCGCGTCGCGGATGGTGTCGTAGTTGTCCGCGAACTCTTCCCACGGCACCGGGTGGTCTGGACCCAACACCACACGGGCCAGCCGGCAGACTATCGCCACCTCGCTGCGCACCTGATCACTGGGCGGCTTCAGACTGCCCCGGGACAGATGCACCATCGACATCGAATCCTCAACGGATACCTGCTGCTTGGCACCGTTCTGCAGGTCGCGGTCAGTGCGTCCGAGCGACGGCAGGATCAGCGCCGTGCGTCCGTGCACAATGTGGCTGCGGTTGAGCTTCGTCGAAACCTGCACCGTCAGAGCGCAACCGCTCAGCGCCGCCGCGGTCACCTCGGTGTCGGGTGTGGCCAGTGCGAAGTTTCCGCCCATCGCCATGAACACCCTGGCGTGCCCGTCGCGCATCGCCCGGATCGAGTTGACGGTGTCCAACCCGTGCTTGCGAGGACTGACGATGCCGAAGTGATCGTCGAGCGCGGACAGGAAACTCTCCGGCATCTTCTCCCAGATGCCCATCGTGCGGTCCCCCTGAACGTTGGAATGACCGCGCACCGGGCACAGACCTGCTCCGGGTTTGCCGATCATGCCGCGCATCAGCAGTACGTTGGTGATCTCACCGATCATCGGCACCGCGTGACGGTGCTGGGTCAGTCCCATCGCCCAGCAGGCGATGCTGCGCTGCGAAGTGATCAGCATCTCGGCGACGCGGTCGAGCTGTTCGCGCTCGATGCCGGTGGCCTCGAGCACCGTGTTGAGGTCTACGGCTCGGGCCTGGGCCTCGTAGCGCTCGAAGTTCGCGCAGTGGTCCGCGATGAAGTCGCGGTCCACGACGCTCCCGGGGGCACGGTCGTCGGCCTCCAGCAGCAGTCGGCCCAGCCCGGCGAAGAGCGCCATGTCACCGCCGAGGCGGATCTGCACGAACTCGTCGGCGATCGGGACGCCGTCGCCGATCACCCCGCGTACCTTCTGCGGATCCTTGAACCGGATGAGTCCGGCCTCCGGTAGCGGGTTGACCGCGATGATCTTGGCGCCGTTGGCTTTCGCCTCCTCCAGCACCGACAGCATTCTCGGATGGTTGGTGCCGGGGTTCTGGCCGCAGATGAGGATCAGGTCGGCGTTCACCACATCCTCGACGGTGACAGAGCCCTTACCGATCCCGATCGACTCGATCAACGCATGCCCCGAGGACTCGTGGCACATGTTCGAGCAGTCCGGAAGATTGTTGGTGCCGAAGCTGCGGACCAGCAACTGGTAAAGGAAGGCGGCCTCGTTGCTGGTCCGCCCGGAGGTGTAGAACACGGCCTGGTCCGGGCCGTCCAGCGCGCGTAGCTCGTCGGCGATCAGCCGGTATGCGTCGTCCCAGTCGATCCGGCGGTAGCGGTCATCACCCGGGTGCAAGACCATCGGGTGGGTCAGCCGGCCCTGCTGGCTCAGCCAGTACTCCGGTTTGGTTGCCAGTTCGGCCACGGTGTGGCGGGCGAAGAACTCCGGGGTGACGACCCGGGTCGTTGCCTCCTCGGCGACCGCCTTGGCCCCGTTCTCGCAGAATTCGGCCAACTTGCGGCCGCCCGGTTTCTCCGGCCACGCGCAACCTGGGCAGTCGAAGCCATTGCGTTGGTTCAGCCGAGCCAGCGAAGCCGCGGTACGCCACGGGCCCATCGACCGCAATCCCCGTTGCAGCGACACCATCACCGCCTTCATGCCGGCGGCTTCGCGCTCGGGTCCGACGGCCCGGACCAAATGCTCGTCGTAGTCCGCGTCATGGTCCGGGTCACGGTCCGAGTCGCGGTCCGGGTCACGGTCCGAACCATTGGTGATGGTGGTATCGCGGGTGGTGCGGTGACCCCTGCGCAGCCGGATGCCCATACCCATCAGACTAAGGTTCGCCCGGGCCCGGATCGGGGGCGAAGCGCTAATCCCGTTGGACGTGGATGCACAGCACCTCGATCAGCGGAGCCGCGTGGCGAGTTGCCCTTCGGTTCACCGGATCGTCACCTGGACTGAACGCGGGCTCAGGTGCGGGTTTGCGTCGAGAAGGCACACTGTAGAGATGGACACCGACTCGCTTTCGTCTCGTTCGTCGGTCTGGCGTGATCCATGGTCGGTCGGCTTCTCCGCGCACCGCCAGCTCTTGTTGCTCCGGTTGCGGTGGCACGAGCGCGGCACTCGGGGAGCGCGCAGGCGGGCACGCTAGCCAAGGGGCGCTCACCGGTAGCCCCGTTTTCTTAGAAATGCTTTCCCGATAACGTGACGAAAAACACAGTTCCGCCTGATGGCGGACACCTTCGTCGTTATGAGCTGGCGTTTTAGTTCAAAATGGTCTGCGTGACACGCCCGGGCAAGTCGAAGGACACCCTAAGAGAAGTGCAATAATCGGTACCGCGGGTGACATCAATCCGACGGCACGTGACACGCCGGTCATTCGGCACGACAGAGGCCTGACCAGACGCGAGAGGCAGGGGAATGGGTCCGAGCGGTAACGGAGCCAATCCGGCCAGCAGCGCGGCGCCGCCGCGGCAGAAGTTGGAGAAGGTGGTCATCCGGTTCGCGGGTGACTCCGGTGACGGTATGCAGCTGACCGGCGACCGCTTCACTTCGGAAGCGGCATTGTTCGGCAACGATCTTGCGACTCAACCGAATTACCCGGCCGAGATTCGAGCGCCACAGGGCACGCTGCCGGGTGTGTCGTCGTTTCAGATCCAGATAGCCGACTTCGACATTCTCACCGCAGGTGACCGCCCGGATGTGTTGGTCGCGATGAACCCGGCCGCGCTCAAGGCCAATGTCAGCGAGCTGCCGCGCGGAGGGCTGATCATTGCCAACTCCGACGAGTTCACCAAGCGCAACCTCGCCAAGGTCGGCTACGAGACCAATCCGCTCGACGGCGACGAGCTAGCCGACTACCTGGTGCACGCCGTGCCGATGACCTCCCTGACTCTGGGCGCCGTCGAACAGATCGGTGCCACCAAGAAAGACGGTCAGCGCGCCAAGAACATGTTCGCTCTGGGGCTGCTGTCCTGGATGTACGGACGCGAGCTGGAGCGCAGCGAGAGTTTCATCCGTCAGAAGTTCGCCCGCAAACCCGACGTGGCCGATGCCAACACGTTGGCGCTGAAGGCGGGGTGGAACTACGGCGAAACCACCGAGGCGTTCGCCGCCACATTCGAGGTGGCCCCGGCCAAGCTCACCCCGGGTGAATACCGGCAGATCTCGGGTAACACCGCGTTGGCCTATGGCCTCGTGACCGCCGGTCAGCTGGCCGGCACCCAAATAGTGCTCGGCACGTACCCGATCACCCCGGCCTCGGACATCTTGCACGAACTGTCCAAGCACAAGCGTTTCGACGTCATCACCTTCCAGGCTGAGGACGAGATCGCCGGCATCGGGGCGGCGCTGGGTGCGTCCTACGGCGGCGCGCTGGGCGTGACCAGCACCTCAGGCCCAGGGATCGCTTTGAAGGCCGAGGCCATCGGGCTCGGGGTGATGACGGAGTTGCCACTGGTCGTCGTCGATGTGCAGCGCGGCGGCCCGTCGACTGGTCTGCCGACCAAGACCGAGCAGGCTGATCTGCTGCAGGCACTCTACGGCCGCAACGGGGAGTCGCCGGTTGCCGTACTTGCGCCGCAGTCCCCGTCGGACTGTTTCGATATTGCGGTGGAGGCGGCCCGGATCGCCCTGACGTACCGCACCCCGGTGATCGTCCTGTCCGATGGCGCCATCGCCAACGGTTCCGAGCCGTGGCGCATCCCCGACGTCGGCAACTACCCCACGATCGACCTCGATTTCGCTGAAGCGGGTGCGGACTTCCAGCCCTACGCGCGCGATCCGGAGACCCTGGCCCGCCAGTTCGCGGTACCGGGCATCGCGGGACTCGAGCACCGCATCGGTGGCCTGGAGAAGGCGAACGGATCAGGCAACATCTCCTATGAGCCCAAGAACCACGACCTGATGGTCCGCCTGCGTCAAGCCAAGATCGAAGGCATCAAGGTGTCGGACCTCGAGGTCGACGACCCGACCGGCGACGCGGAACTGCTTCTCGTCGGCTGGGGTAGCTCATACGGCCCGATCGGCGAGGCGTGCCGCCGGGCACGGCGGCGCGGCATCAAGGTCGCCCATGCTCATCTGCGCCACCTGAACCCGTTCCCGGCCAATCTCGGAGAGGTGCTGCGCCGCTACCCGAATGTGGTCGCGCCCGAGATGAACATGGGCCAACTGGCGCTGCTGCTGCGGGGCCGGTACCTGGTCGATGTGCAATCCGTCACCAAAGTGGAGGGCATGGCCTTCCTGGCCGACGAGGTCGAGGGCATCATCGACGCCGCATTGGACGGCACCCTGGTTGCCAACGAAGCCGACAAGGCCGAGTTCGCGCGGTTGGCTGCTGCCACCGTGGAGGCCACCGAGGAGTTTGACGTGGGGGTTGACGCGTGACTGATCTGATCGGCACGGGCCATCGGGAACTTGGAGTGACACCGCTGTCCAAGACCAGCGGGGTTCCGAGCGCCGACCAGCCGCAGAAGGGCAAAGACTTCACCAGCGACCAGGAGGTTCGCTGGTGCCCGGGTTGCGGTGATTACGTGATCCTCAACACCATCCGCAACTTTCTGCCGGAATTGGGTCTGCGCCGCGAGAACATCGCGTTCATCAGCGGTATCGGCTGCTCGAGCCGGTTCCCCTACTACTTGGAGACCTACGGCTTCCACTCCATCCACGGTCGGGCGCCGACCATCGCCACGGGTTTGGCACTGGCCCGCGAGGATCTGTCGGTATGGGTGGTCACCGGCGACGGTGACGCGCTGTCGATCGGCGGCAATCACCTGATCCACGCCTTACGACGCAACATCAACATCACCATCCTGCTGTTCAACAACCGGATCTACGGCCTCACGAAGGGGCAGTACTCGCCGACGTCCGAAGTGGGCAAGATCACCAAGTCCACCCCGATGGGGTCCTTGGACCACCCGTTCAATCCGGTGTCGTTGGCACTGGGCGCCGAGGCCACTTTCGTCGGCAGGGCGCTCGACTCCGACCGCAAGGGGTTGAGCGAGGTTCTTCGCGCCGCGGCTCAGCATCGTGGCGCGGCGCTGGTCGAAATCTTGCAGGATTGTCCGATCTTCAACGACGGCTCGTTCGACGCGCTGCGCAAGGAGGGTGCCGAAGATCGACTGATCAGGGTGTCCCACGGTGAACCGATCACCTTCGGTACCGACGGCGAGTACTGCGTGGTGAAATCGGGTTACGGCCTCGAAGTCGCCAAGACCGCCGACGTCGCCGCAGAGGAGATCATCGTCCACGACTCCCAGGTTGACGATCCGGCGTATGCCTTCGCGTTGTCTCGGCTGTCCGAGCAGAACCTCGAGCACATGGTGATGGGCATCTTCCGCCAGGTGAATCGCCCCACCTATGACGATGCAGCCCGCGAGCAGGTCCGCCTGGCGCGGAAGAACGACGCGCACGACACCCCGGCGCTGCAGGCGCTGCTGCGGGGCAGGGACACCTGGACCGTGGACTAGCCTCACCTGACGTGACCGGTTCAATTTCGCTGGCTGCGGTGGTTCTGGCAGGTGGAGCCTCGCGGCGGATGGGTCGGGACAAAGCGACCCTGGTGTTCGACGGTCAGACCTTGGTCGAACGAGCGGTTTCGGTGGTCCAGACCAGCTGTTCCCCGGTCTTCGTCGTCGCGGCTCCGGGTCAGCAGCTGCCCGCGCTGCAGGCCGAGGTGCTGCGCGACGAGGTGCGGGGGACCGGACCGTTGCTCGCGACGAGCCGGGGACTGCGCGCGGCCGCAGAAGCCGGTCGGGAGTGGGCGTTCGTCTGCGCAGTCGACATGCCCTTCTTGTCGGCCGGGTTGATCGAGGAACTCGTCGTGCCTGCGGCACGCCTTGGTGTCGATGTCGTCCTTCCCTGGGACGGGCGCGACCATTATCTGGCCGCGGTGTACCGCACCGCGTTGGCGGATCGCATTGATGCACTGGCCGGCGGCGGTGAGCGCAGTATGAAGGCGTTGATCGGAATGGTGGATACCCAACGGTTGGTACTTCCCCGGCAGCGAAGCCTCACCAACGTCAACACCGCCGCCGACCTCGTCTGACCGACCTTCAGAAGAATTCAGCAAATTAGAGCAGCGAGCTATTCGGATATCGGCCGACCACTCGGCCTAATAATTGTCGGAATATCGCTCGCCGGAATGCGTAGTTATCGGTCGGCTCGATCTGGGTAGTTCGGATCGTTCCGTCGTCCAGTGGTCGCCGGGATGCGTGGTCCAGGTCACAAAATCCCCGTGATCTGGCTCACCAGCTCGCAGACTGTCTGGTCCACGAGGCCGGTCCGAAACCGCGTGATGACCTGCCTATTCGGCGAATATCGAAGTTTGTGATCTGTTCGTTATCGGAACGCTATTGGCTGAGTAGCGATATGACTTTCGCGTAAGTCCTTTGTAACGTGCAGGGGACTCCTTTATTTGGAGCAAATAATTCAAAACCACGAACCTGCGTGTGAGTGGGGCCGCGGTGGGCAATAGCCCCGGTGGCCGCCGGGCCGTGCGTCCGGTGGGGCGTGTTCGATCGCCTCCCCTGTCGGGCCTGACCGAGATGGCCCGACCCGATCCCCCCGAAATTGCCTGACCTCAGGCACTGCGTCCGCCGAGGCGGACGTCCGTGGCGCGCGCTTGGCGAAAGGATCGAAATTGAGTCATATCCGCAGAATGTTCGGGCTGACAGCTGTTGCTGGGGCTCTCGCGGTAGCACCGATAGCTCTGGGCGCCGGCACCGCCAACGCAGAGAGCGGTGTCAACTGGGATGCCGTCGCGGCATGTGAGTCCGGTGGCAACTGGGCCATCAACACCGGCAATGGTTACTACGGCGGGCTGCAGTTCGCGATGGGTACCTGGCAGTCCCATGGCGGCAGCGGCATGCCGCACCATGCCAGCCGCGCAGAACAGATCCGCGTCGCGGAGAACGTGATGCAGACGCAGGGCATCGGCGCGTGGCCGACCTGCGGTCGGCGTGGCTAGAACGCGCTGACCTCGAGGGGCGGTGCCGGAGAGATCCGGCACCGCCCCTTTTTTCTCATTGTGCTCTTACGCCAGATAAGCACCGAATAAAACTTTGGCCCCTCTGGTAACACCGACGCCGCGCCTCCCGACACACCGGATGACCGCAACGGAGAACGCATTGCTCTTCACCGCGGGACCTTGTTTCAAACGGTCGGGGAAGGACCGCAACATGAAGAACATCCGTAAGGCGCTGACCAAGACCCTGTGGCTGCTGGCCGGCGCGGCCGCGCTGATGATCGCTCCGCTGTTCATGTCGACAGCGACCGCGCAGGCCGATTCGGTGAACTGGGACGCGATCGCAGAGTGCGAGTCCGGCGGCAACTGGAGCATCAACACCGGAAACGGCTTCTACGGCGGCCTGCAGTTCAAGCCCTCCACCTGGGCCGCCCACGGCGGCGTCGGTTCGCCGGCCAACGCCACTCGCGAACAGCAGATTCAGGTGGCCGAGCGGGTCCTGGCCACTCAGGGCCTCGGAGCATGGCCCAGCTGCGGATCCCGCGGCGGCGCCCCGGCCACTCCGGCGGTATGGACCAGCCAGGCTCCGGCCGCGCCGGCCGCGCCCACCGCCAGCACCGGCTGCGGTGCGATCCGCAACGGCAGCGTGTTCGGCATCATCGACCTGCGCCAGATGTGCTACGCACTGCTCAACCCGCTGGGGCGCTGAGCCGCATTGGCCGGCCACAACCCGCTGGACACCCGCCGCTGAGAATGCGGCGGGTTTTCGCGTTCGGCGGGTCGCAGCCCTACTCGGTTGTGCCGGCAGGGGGCAGGACGAACGCCGACCGTGCCGCCACCGCCGCCAGATGGCGCGCGACGGCCGCTTCCGGGATCAGGGCGGTCAACTGGCTTGCCGCGCCGCTGAGCCACGCCGGCCGCAGGTTGACGATGCGGCCGATCATCGCCGACTCGCGCACCAGGGCCCGTACCCGCCGCCGGCGGAACCCGGCGAACCGCGCAAAGGCCGTTTCCAGGTTCTCGGCTTGATTCACGAACACGGCAAGGATCGCCGCGTCCTCCAGGCCCTGACACCCGCCCTGGCCAAGGTGTGGCCGCATCGGGTGGGCGGCATCACCGACCAGCACCGTCGGGCCGCTGGACCACACCCGGGCCTGGTCTCGGTCGTAGAGGTCGTTGCGCAACACCCCGGTCGGCTCGGTCGCCTTGAGCAGACCGAGGATCGGCTCCGCCCATCCGGCGAACTTGCGCTTCAGATAGCCCAGCTCGCCCTCGGGTGCGGTATGACCCTCGGGTGCGCGCTCGGTGGCGAACCAGTAGGTGCGGTTCGGGCCGAGCGGAACGTGGCCGAACTCGGTTCCGGCGCCCATGGTTTCGCCGGCCAGTGCCGGATCGAGCGCATACTGGGCGACCCCGCGCCAGGCGGTGTACCCGGCGTAGGTGTGCCGCAGTGCCCCGTTGAGGTGGCGGGCAACCACCGAACGCACCCCGTCTGCCCCAATAACAGCGTCGACCTCCCGGGCCGGACCTGCTGACAGAGTCAGCCGCAGTCCGCCGGGCCTGCGCGTCAATTGCGTTACCGTCAAGCCGTATTCGATCGTGCCCTCGGCGAGAGCGCCGGCGAGCGCGGCGGTCAACTCTGAACGTCCGATCACCACGAGCGGTTCTCCCAGCGCCATGAGTATCCGCTCCGCCGACGGGCGGCGCAGCCATCTACCGTCGCGCCAGCGCAGCGCCCCGGCGCCCACCCGGGCACCCGCTGTCCGGATCACGTCTCCCAGGCCGATCGTGTCCAGTGCCGCCAGCGCATTGGGCCAGATGCTGATGGCCGCCCCGGACGATGTGTCCCTGCGTTCTTCGATCACCGTGGCGTGATATCCCAGTCGCTGTAACGCCGCCGCGGTCGCCAAACCCGAGATGCCGGCACCGACCACGACGATTCGCTTCGTCACCGGTTTCAATCTATCGGGACCGGGCCGGTGCGCGGATCGGCCGGGGTCACACCGTCACTGCTCGGGTAGCGTCGAAACATGACCTCATCGGGGCGTGAATTCGACATCGTGTTGTACGGAGCGACCGGTTTCGTCGGGAAACTGACGGCCGAGTACCTCGCCAAGGCGGGCGGTGACGCTGGCATCGCGTTGGCCGGCCGTTCGCAGGACAAGCTGGTTGCGGTGCGGGACTCGCTCGGGCCCGCGGCGCAGTCGTGGCCGCTCATCGCCGCGGATGCAGCGCAGCCGTCGACACTGAATGCGCTGGCCGCCCGGACTCAGGTGGTCATCACCACCGTCGGACCGTATGCCAAGTACGGCATGCCTCTGGTGGCGGCCTGCGCAGCAGCGGGCACCGACTACGCCGACCTCACCGGCGAGGCGATGTTCATCCGAAACTGCATCGACGTCTACCACAAGCAGGCCGTCGACACCGGCGCCCGCATCGTGCACGCGTGCGGCTTCGACTCCATCCCTTCCGATCTGACCGTCTACGCGCTGCACCGACGAGTCCTGGAGGACCAGCAGGGCCAGCTCGGTGACACCAACCTGGTTGTGCGCTCCGTCGCCGGCGGGGTGTCCGGCGGCACCGTGGCTTCGATGCTGGAACTGATGCGCACGGCGTCCGCGGACCCCGAGGCCCGGCGTCTGATGAACGATCCCTACGTGCTGTCCCCGGACCGCGCAGCAGAACCCGAATTCGGTGAACAGCCCGACGCAAGATGGCGTCGCGGCCGGGAAATCGCTCCCGAACTGGCGGGCTACTGGACTGGAGCGTTTCCGATGGCCCAACCCAACACCCGAATCGTCCGCCGCACCAACGCGTTGCTCGACTACGCGTACGGCCGCAGATTCTGCTATGCCGAGCAGATGAGCGTGGGCCGCTCGATCGCGGCACCGGTTGCCGCGGCGATGGCCACCGCCGGCAACGCCGCAGTGATGGGACTGGGCAGCCGCTATTTCAACCTGCTGCCGTCCAAGGTTGTCGAACGCGTCGCCCCCAAGCCCGGCACCGGCCCGAGCGAGCATGCTCGGGAGACCGGCCACTACACCGTCGAGACCTACACCACGACGACAACCGGGGCGCGCTACCGGGCGACCATGTCCCAGCAGGGCGACCCTGGCTACAAGGCGACCTCGGTGCTTCTCGGGGAGAGCGGGCTGGCGCTGGCGTTGGACCGAGCGAAGCTCAGTGACCTACTCGGAGTGCTGACACCGGCCGCCGCGATGGGAGACGCTCTGCTGGACCGATTCCCGGCGGCGGGTGTGTCTCTGACGGTCACGCGGCTCAGCTGAGCTGACGTCCCGCTGAAAGGCCCATCAGGCGCCGCTGGCCGGATTACTGTCGGCACCACGGTGTTGCATCCATCCGGCACCCCTCCTGCGACGAAGGCGAAGGCGACATGGCTGGTCTCGACGATCTCTACAACCAGATTCCCACCGACCAGATCGCCAGCAGGCTAGGTGTCGATCGAGGCGAGGTGGACAGCGCGGTCAAGACCCTGGTGCCGGTGCTCGTCGGCGGCCTGCGGCAGAACGCGGAGGAGCCCGGCAATGCGACCGCGATACAGGCCGCGGCCGGTAGCCACGCCGCAAGCGGCCTGCTTGACGGCGGAGTGAGTGTCGACCAGGTCGACGAGGCCGACGGTTCCAGAGCGGTTGCCAAGATCTTCGGGGGTACCGAGACGGGTCAGGTGGCCTCGGCGCTGGCCGGCGGGGGTGCGGGCAACAGCGACCTGCTCAACAAGCTGCTGCCGATCCTGGCCCCGATCGTGCTCGCCTACATCGGCAAGCAGCTCAGCGGTGGAAGTGCCCCGGGTGGTGCTCAGGCCGGCGGCGGTGGCGGCCTCGCAGACGTGCTGGGCAGCATTCTCGGCGCCGGCGGATCGGGCGGCGGCGACAACCCGCTGGGCAGCATCCTGGGCAGCGTGCTCGGCGGCAACAAGGGAGGCGGGTTGGGGGACATCCTCGGGGGACTGCTCGGCGGCAAGAAGTAACGCGCTTCCGGCCCCCCGAACGGGCCTTCCTAGAATGTTGCGGTGACTGTCCGCCCGAACGCCGCCGCAGCGCTGCCCACCTCGTGGGATCCCACTGCGGTGGAAACCGACTTGTACCAGGGCTGGGTAGACGCCGGCTACTTCGCGGCGGACGCGGCCAGCACCAAACCCTCGTACTCGATCGTGCTGCCACCGCCGAACGTGACCGGCAGCCTGCACATGGGCCACGCACTGGACCACACTTTGATGGACGCGCTCACCCGGCGCAAGCGGATGCAGGGCTACGAGGTGCTATGGCTGCCCGGGATGGATCACGCCGGTATCGCGACCCAGTCGGTGGTGGAGAAGCAGCTCGCAGTCGACGGCAAGACCAAAGAAGACCTAGGCCGCGAGGTGTTCGTCGAGAAGGTCTGGGACTGGAAGCAGGAGTCGGGCGGCACCATCGGCGGCCAGATGCGCCGGCTCGGCGACGGGGTGGACTGGAGCCGGGACCGGTTCACCATGGACGAGGGTCTGTCGCGGGCGGTGCGCACAATCTTCAAACGGCTCTACGACGCCGGTATGATCTATCAGGCTGAGCGGCTGGTCAACTGGTCGCCGGTGCTGCAGACGGCGATCAGCGACCTCGAGGTCAAATACGAGGACGTCGAGGGTGAGTTGGTGTCGTTCCGATACGGTTCGCTCGCCGACGACGAACCACACATTGTGGTCGCCACCACCCGCCTCGAGACGATGCTCGGCGACACCGCCATCGCGGTGCACCCCGACGACGAGCGCTACCGTCATCTGGTGGGCGCCACGCTGGCCCACCCCTTCGTCGACCGGCAGATCGACGTGGTCGCCGACGCCCACGTCGATCCCGAGTTCGGCACCGGCGCAGTGAAAGTAACCCCGGCCCACGACCCCAACGACTTCGAGATCGGGTTGCGCCATCGGCTGCCCATGCCGTCAATCATGGATACCCGGGGCCGCATCGCCGATACCGGGACCCAATTCGACGGGCTGGACCGCTTCGAGGCGCGAGTGCGGGTTCGAGAAGCCCTGGCCGGGCAGGGGCGCATCGTCGAGGAAAAACGCCCCTACCTGCACAGCGTGGGGCATTCCGAACGCAGCGGTGAGCCGATCGAGCCACGGCTGAGCCTGCAGTGGTGGGTCAGCGTGGAATCGCTGGCCAAGGCCGCCGGCGACGCGGTGCGCAACGGCGACACCGTGATTCATCCGCCCGGCCTGGAGCCGCGGTTCTTCGGTTGGGTCGACAACATGCACGACTGGTGCATCTCCAGGCAGCTGTGGTGGGGACACCGCATCCCGGTCTGGCACGGCCCCAACGGGGAGACGGTCTGCGTCGGCCCCGACGAAACGGCGCCCGAGGGCTGGGAGCAGGATCCCGACGTGCTGGACACCTGGTTCTCCTCGGCGCTGTGGCCGTTCTCCACCATGGGCTGGCCGGACGCTACGGCTGAGCTGGAGAAGTTCTACCCGACAACGGTTTTGGTGACCGGCTACGACATCCTTTTCTTCTGGGTCGCCCGGATGATGATGTTCGGCACGTTCGTCGGAGCCGACCCGGCGATCACAGTCGATGGCGAGCGCGGACCGCAGGTGCCGTTCCGGCACGTGTTCTTGCACGGCCTGATCCGCGACGAGCGTGGGCGGAAGATGAGCAAGTCCGCCGGCAACGGTATCGACCCGCTCGAGTGGGTCGAGTCGTATGGCGCGGACGCGCTCCGCTTCACTCTGGCGCGCGGCGCGAGTCCGGGAGGCGATCTGTCCATCGGCGACGACCACGCCCGCGCGTCGCGCAACTTCGCCACCAAACTCTTCAACGCCACACGCTTCGCGCTGCTCAACGGCGCCGCCCCGGCGCCGCTGCCGGATACTTCCGGCTTGACCGACGCGGACCGCTGGATTCTAGGTCGGCTGGAAGAGGTTCGTGCTGAAGTAGATTCGGCATTCGACGTCTACGAGTTCAACCGGGTGTGTGAGGCGCTCTACCACTTCACCTGGGATGAGTTCTGCGACTGGTACGTAGAGCTGGCCAAGGTGCAGCTCGCCGAAGGCATGGCGCATACAACGGTGGTGTTGGCTGCCGTGCTGGACACGCTGCTCAAATTGCTGCATCCGGTCATGCCGTTCGTCACCGAGATCCTGTGGAAGGCCATGACCGGCAGGGAGTCGCTGGTCGTCGCCGAATGGCCACAGTCCTCCGGTGTTTCGCCGGACACCGTTGCCGCGCAACGGGTGAACGACATGCAGAAGCTGGTAACCGAGGTGCGCCGGTTCCGCGGCGATCAAGGCCTCAACGACCGCCAGCGTGTACCGGCGCGGTTGACCGGCATCTCTGCTGCCGGCCTGGATGCCCACGTGCCCGCGATCAGCGCGCTGGCCTGGCTGACCGAACCGGCCGACGAGTTCAGTCCGTCGGCCGCCGTCGAGGTTCGTCTCGGGCAGGGGACCGTGCTGGTCGAACTCGACACCTCGGGCACCGTCGACGTCGCCGCCGAGCGGCGCCGCTTGGAGAAGGACCTGGCGGCCGCGCAGAAGGAACTGGCCGGCACCACGGCCAAACTGGGCAATGAGGGGTTCCTTGCCAAGGCGCCGGAGGAGGTGGTGGTCAAGATCCGCGCGCGCCAGAAGCTGGCCCGGGAAGAGGTCGACCGGATCACCGCCCGCCTGGCAGACACCCGATGAGCGAACCTGCCCCGGACGAAGTTGCTGCACTGCTGCAAGTGGAGCACCTGCTCGACCAGCGGTGGCCGGAGACCAAGCTGGATCCAGGCACGACGCGCATGGTGGCGCTGATGGAACTGCTGGGCGAACCGCAGCGCGGCTTTCCGTCGATCCACGTCGCAGGCACGAACGGCAAGACGTCGGTGGCACGAATCGTGGACGCGCTGTTGACCGCCCTGCACCGGCGCACCGGCCGTACGACCAGCCCACACTTGCAGTCGGCGGTCGAGCGCATCGCCATCGACGGAGTGCCGATCACTCCGGCGCGGTACGTCGACACCTATCGCGAGATCGAGCCGTTCGTCCAGCTTGTCGACCAGCAATCGTTGGCCAGCGGGGGTCCGGCGATGAGCAAGTTCGAGGTGGTGACCGCGATGGCGTTTGCCGCGTTTGCCGACGCACCTATCGATGTCGCGGTGGTCGAGGTCGGCATGGGTGGTCGCTGGGACGCCACCAACATCGTCAACGCTCCGGTCGCGGTCATCACCCCGATCGGCATCGACCATGTCGACTATCTCGGGGAGTCGATCACAGACATCGCCGCGGAAAAGGCCGGAATCATCACGCGGCAGAAAGACGATCCGGTTCCGACGGACACGGTGGCGGTGATCGGCAATCAGGCGCCCGAGGTCATGGAGGTGCTGCTGGCGCAGGCGGTTCGCACGGACGCCGCGGTGGCACGGGAAGGCTCCGAGTTCGCGGTACTCGCTCGACAGGTCGCCGTCGGGGGTCAGCTGCTGGAGCTACAGGGGTTGGGCGGGGTGTATCCGGAGATATTCCTGCCGCTGCACGGCGAACATCAGGCGCACAACGCGGTGCTGGCGTTGGCTGCTGTCGAAGCGTTCTTCGGTGCGGGGGCGCAACGCCAACTCGACATCGACACGGTACGGGCCGGTTTCGCCGCCGCCACCAGCCCGGGGCGGCTGGAACGGGTGCGCAGCGCCCCGACGGTGTTCATCGACGCGGCGCATAATCCGGCGGGAGCGTCCGCGCTCGCCAGCGCGCTGCAGCAGGAGTTCGACTTCCGGTACTTGGTCGGGGTGGTCTCGGTGTTGGCCGATAAGGATGTCGACGGCATCTTGGCCGCACTCGAGCCGGTGTTTGATGCCATCGTGGTGACCCACAACGGCTCGCCGCGGGCTCTGGAGGTTGATGTGCTTGCGGTGCGAGCCCAGGAGCGGTTCGGGTCCGATCGGGTGGTGACTGCCGCGACGCTTGCCGACGCGATTGAGACCGCGACGGCCCTGGCCGAGGAGGCCGGGGGCGAAGGCGAAAGCTTCGCCGGCTGCGGCATCGTGATCACCGGATCGGTGGTCACTGCAGGAGCAGCGCGGACGTTGTTCGGCCGGGACCCGCAATGACGATCGCGCGCCTGAGGAGCGACAGCCGATGACCGAACCGCCTCGGGAGTCTGATGTCGGCGGCGGTCCGCCTCGGGAGTCTGATGTCGGCGGCGGTCCGCCTCGGGAGTCTGATGTCGGCGGCGGTCCGCCTCCGGAGTCTGATGTCGGCGGCGGTCCGCCTCCGGATCCCTGGCGCAGCTTGCGCGGTGTGATGGCCGGCACTTTGATCCTGGAAGCGATCGTCGTGCTGCTTGCGCTGCCGGTGGTGAACATGGCCGACAACGGTCTGAGCGCCACCAACGGCGGTTTCCTGGTCGGGATGGCGGTCGTTTTGGTCCTGATGACTGGAATTCAGGCCCGACCTTGGGCGATCTGGGCCAACCTGGGGATCCAGTCGGTACTGATCGCCGGGGTGGTCGTACACGGCACGGTCGCCTTCATCGGAGTGGTCTTCGCGGTGGTGTGGCTGCTGATCGCGTACCTGCGAGCCGAGGTCAAGCGCCGCGAGGCGCGCGGTCAGCTTCCCGGACAGCAACCCCCCGATACGGCAGGCGACTAGGCCACTGCCCGGCCCCGTGCATGCTGCTGGGACCACCGAATGGCCCCCGGGTACGCTTGCGCCGTGACTGAGCAGACCCTGGTGTTGATCAAACCGGACGGTGTGAAAAGACGACTGGTGGGGGAGGTCCTCAGCCGGATCGAACGCAAAGGCCTGACCCTTGCGGCTCTGGAATTGAAGCTGGTCAGCGACGACCTGGCTCGCCGTCACTATGCCGAGCACGAAGGCAAGCCGTTCTTTTCGTCGCTGCTGGAATTCATCACCTCCGGCCCCGTGGTGGCAGCGATCGTCGAGGGTCCGCGGGCCGTGGCCGCGTTCCGTCAGATTGCCGGCGGAACCGATCCGGTCGATAAGGCCACGCCCGGCACCATTCGCGGTGATCTGGCCCTCGTCACCCAGGACAATCTGGTGCACGGTTCAGACTCGCCCGAGTCGGCGGCGCGTGAAATCGAGCTGTGGTTTCCCGATCGGTAGGGGCCCGCGTCGGTGCCTGGTCGGTCAACGCCCGATGATGTGGGATACTGACCACGGGTAGCCGGTCCATTACCCGGGTCGGATGCTCGAATGAAGACTTCGACGTGCGCGACCACCTCACCCGGTGCGGCGCAGACCGTCCAGCCGTCATTCGCCAGGCACCGGATGCGTTCCTAGTGAGCCGCCCGGCGCGAGACCAAGACAAGTCCGGGTAGTTGTTGTCCCGGGCCCATAGCGGAAGCCCTCGCGTGGCCGCGTCGACAGGACGCGCCCGGGGGCTTGAGGAGAATACGTGGCCGAGGATGCCCACACCCAAGACTTACCCCTACCTACCGAGCCCGAAGCGGGCCTGCCCGATCGGCTGAGAGTGCATTCCCTCGCCCGGATGCTGGGCACCACCAGCAAGCGGGTAATCGAAGCGTTGGCTCAGCTCGACGGGCGGTCCCGGAGTGCGCACTCCACCGTCTTGAAGCCCGAAGCCGAACAGGTTCGCGAGGCGTTGGCCGCCGAGGTTGGGGGTGTCCCTGACGATGCACCTGCCGAAAGTTCTGCCGGCGGGGAACCCGAATCGCGGCTGATGCTCGAGGCGGCGCTGGACAAGGCCGCCGAGTCCGGGCCGGATCCCATCGCCCGGCCCGCCGACTACTCGCCGCTGTTCGTTGCGCCCGAGCCGGTCGCCGCTGTCATCGACCGCGACGAGGACAGTGGTGAGGACCAAGACACCGAAGACGACAGCGGGGACGCCGACGACGCCGCCGAAGACGACGAACAACCCGGGCGTCAGGCAGGACGGCGGCGCAGGCGGGGACGCCGCGGGCGCGGCCGCGGGCGCGGTGAACAAAACGGCGACGAAGCGACCGCCGATGCCGAGGGCGACTCCGACGACGAGAAGTCCTCGGACCACGATTCCGGCGACGACTCCGACGGGGACAGCGGTGGCGGGGACAGTGGCAACAACGAGGCCGGCAGTCGTCGTCGTCGCCGCCGCCGCAGGCGCAAGTCCTCATCCTCAGACGGTGACGATGCTGCGGCGTCCCCTGACGACCCGCCCAACACTGTCGTCCACGAACGCGCACCGCGAACCCAGAAGGAGGAGCGCGACCGGGCCAACGGAGAGATACAGGGCATCACCGGATCAACCCGGCTGGAGGCCAAACGGCAACGTCGCCGCGATGGACGCGATGCCGGTCGGCGCCGGCCGCCGATCCTGTCCGAAGCCGAGTTCTTGGCTCGCCGGGAGGCCGTCGACCGGGTGATGGTGGTACGGGACAAGGTTCGCACCGAACCGCCGCACCGCGGCTCCCGCTACACCCAGATCGCGGTACTCGAGGATGGCGTCGTCGTCGAGCACTTCGTGACCTCGGCGGCGTCGGCATCGTTGGTTGGCAACATCTACCTGGGCATCGTCCAGAACGTTCTGCCCTCCATGGAGGCGGCGTTCGTCGACATCGGTCGCGGCCGAAACGGTGTGCTCTACGCCGGCGAGGTGAACTGGGAGGCCGCGGGGCTCGGCGGCGCCAACCGCAAGATCGAGCAGGCGCTCAAGCCCGGCGACTACGTTGTCGTGCAGGTCAGCAAGGATCCGGTCGGGCACAAGGGCGCGCGGCTGACCACCCAGGTGTCGCTGGCAGGCCGCTATCTGGTGTACGTGCCGGGTGGGTCGTCCACCGGCATCAGCCGCAAACTGCCCGACACTGAACGGCAACGTCTCAAGCAGATTCTGCGTGAAGTGGTGCAGGCCGAAGCAGGCGTGATCATCCGCACGGCCTCCGAAGGTGTCAAGGAAGAAGGCATCCGGGGCGACGTGAGCCGATTGCAGGAGCGATGGGCCGAGATCGAGGCCAAGGCCGTCGAGCTCAAGGAGAAGGCCGCCGGCGCCGCTGTGGCCTTGTACGAAGAGCCCGATGTGCTGGTCAAGGTGATCCGCGACCTGTTCAACGAGGACTTCTCCAGCCTGATCGTCTCCGGTGACGAGGCCTGGAAGACGATCAACGACTACGTCGGCGCCGTTGCACCCGAGCTGGTCCAGCGCCTGACCAAGTATGAGCGGGTCGACCCGGAGGGGCCGGATGTGTTCGCGGTGCATCGCATCGACGAGCAGCTGGCCAAGGCCATGGACCGCAAGGTTTGGCTGCCCTCGGGTGGCACCCTGGTGATCGATCGCACCGAGGCGATGACCGTCATCGACGTGAACACCGGGAAGTTCACCGGATCCGGCGGCAACCTGGAACAGACCATCACCCGCAACAACCTCGAGGCTGCCGAAGAGATCGTGCGCCAGCTACGGCTGCGAGATATCGGCGGCATTGTTGTGGTCGACTTCATCGACATGGTGCTGGAGAACAACCGGGATCTGGTGTTGCGGCGGCTCACCGAGGCGCTGGCTCGTGACCGCACTCGTCACCAGGTGTCGGAAGTGACCTCGCTGGGTCTGGTGCAGTTGACCCGCAAGCGCTTGGGCACCGGTCTGATCGAGGCCTTCTCCACGTCCTGCACGCAGTGTTCCGGACGCGGCATCGTGCTGCACGGCGATCCCGTCGACTCTGCGCAGAGCGGGGGAGGCCGCGGCAAGTCTGAGTCGGGTGGCCGCCGTGGCAAGCGCGGAAAGCGCGGTTCCAAGTCGGAAGACGCGCAGGTGGCTGACGTGCAGGTGGCCAAGGTGCCTGAGCATGTCCCGGGTGAACATCCCATGTTCAAGGCGATGGCCGCGGCCAACGGTCGTGACGAAGACGACGATTCCGATGACACCGATGACGACGTCGATGTCGATCTCGATGAGGATGACGCGGACGAGGACGACGACATCGAGGTCCTCGACGACTCAGACGACTCCGATGATTCAGACGACTCCGATGATTCAGACGACTCAGATGATTCAGACGACTCGGATGAACTAGACGATTCAGATGACTCCGATGATTCGGACGACTCAGACGACTCTGACGTTTCGGACGATGCCACCGCAGCGAGGGTTCATGGTGGGCGGCACCGTCGTCGCGCCGCGGCCCGTCCGGCGGGGCCGCCCGCCCAGGGCTGAACGTGTTGAGGGCCGGTTTGACCCCTTACTCGCTGCTCACGTACCCTTGAGCAGTTGTCGCCAGGCCCTTCCGCCGGCGGCAGCGGGATTCACCTCCCGCAACCAAGACCCGCATGCACAACCACCGGTGGCGCGTGCCCACGGACAGCGAAGCAGAGGCAGAGGACACCATGGCAGCCGAGAAAGCTACCTACGCAATCGTCAAGACCGGTGGCAAGCAGTACAAGGTCGCCGAGGGAGACGTGGTCAAGGTCGAGAAGCTCGATTCTGAGCCGGGAAGTTCGGTGTCGTTGCCGGTCGCGTTGGTTGTTGCGGGTGCGAAGGTCACCACCGACGCCGACGATCTGGCGAAGGTAGCGGTAACCGGGGAGGTGCTCGAGCACACCAAGGGACCCAAGATCCGCATCCACAAGTTCAAGAACAAGACCCGCTACCACAAGCGTCAAGGTCACCGTCAGCAGTTGACGGTCCTGAAGGTCACGAAGATCAATTGATCAGCCGTGCAGGCGAAGAATCGACGGAACTAGGGCAGGAGTCCTCAGATGGCACATAAGAAGGGCGCTTCCAGCTCACGCAACGGTCGCGACTCCAACGCCCAACGGCTCGGTGTCAAGCGGTTTGGCGGACAGGTCGTCAAGGCAGGCGAGATCCTCGTTCGGCAGCGTGGTACGCACTTTCACCCCGGCGAGAACGTCGGTCGCGGTGGCGACGACACGTTGTTCGCCAAGGCGCCCGGCGCCGTCGAGTTCGGCGCCAAGCGAGGCCGCAAGACCGTCAGCGTTGTCGAGGTTTCGCGTCCCGAGGCCTGAGGGGTCCAAGAGGCCCACGTCCCCGTCGAGATTGACGTTTTGTAGCTCGCCTGTCGCACTTTCGCTGCGAAACGTTGGTTTCGGCTGAGGAAAAAGGAGCCTGCGATGCCCCGGTTCGTCGACCGCGTCACCATCCATGCGCGGGCGGGAAGTGGCGGTAACGGCTGTGCCTCGGTGCATCGCGAGAAGTTCAAGCCACTCGGCGGCCCCGACGGGGGCAACGGCGGACGCGGTGGCAGCGTGGTCCTCGTGGTCGATCCGCAGGTGCACACGCTGCTGGACTTCCATTTCCACCCCCATGTGGTCGCAGCGTCCGGGAAGCCGGGAGCGGGAAGCAACCGCGACGGGGCGGCGGGGACAGACCTCGAGGTCCGGGTGCCGGACGGCACCGTCGTGCTGGACGAGAACGGCCGACTGCTCGCAGACCTCGTGGGCGCCGGGACCCGCTTCGAGGCAGCCGCCGGTGGGCGTGGCGGGCTGGGCAACGCGGCGCTGGCTTCCCGGGCCCGCAAGGCGCCCGGTTTCGCGCTGCTCGGCGAGAAGGGGCAGTCGCGGGATCTTGTCCTGGAACTGAAGACGGTCGCCGACGTCGGGCTGATCGGCTTTCCCTCGGCTGGCAAGTCATCACTGGTATCGACGATCTCGGCCGCCAAACCGAAGATCGCCGACTACCCGTTCACCACGTTGACTCCGAACCTCGGGGTGGTGTCGGCGGGCGACAATACCTTCACCGTGGCCGACGTGCCCGGGCTCATCCCCGGGGCATCCGAGGGCCGCGGACTGGGCCTGGACTTCTTGCGGCACGTCGAGCGGTGCGCGGTCCTGGTTCACGTGGTGGACTGCGCGACCCTCGAACCGGGCCGTGACCCGGTGTCCGACATCGAGACGCTGGAAGCTGAGCTAGCGGCCTATGCCCCGACGCTGCAGGGCGACTCGACCTTGGGCGATCTGGCCGAGCGTCCGAGGGCGGTGCTGCTGAACAAGATCGACGTGCCCGAGGCGCGAGAACTCGCCGACTTCGTGCGGGAGGAGATCGAGCGGCGATTCGGCTGGCCGGTTTTCGAAGTATCCACCGTCAGCCGAGAAGGGTTGCGACCGTTCATTTTCGCACTGTGGGACTTGATTCGAGCTTACGGTGAGACGCATCCCGAACCTCCGCCACGGCGCCCGGTGATTCGTCCCGTGCCAGTCGACGAGACCGGCTTCAAGGTCGAGTCCGACGGCCGGGGCGGCTTCGTCGTACACGGTGCGCGGCCCGAACGTTGGATTGCCCAAACCGATTTCGCCAACGACGAGGCCGTCGGCTATCTCGGTGATCGGCTGGCCCGGCTGGGAGTCGAGGACGAGTTGCTCAAGCTCGGTGCCCACCCCGGTTGTGCGGTGACGATCGCCGACGTGACGTTCGACTGGGAGCCGCAGACGCCGGCGGGCGTGGACGTACCGCTATCCGGCCGCGGGACCGATACCCGTCTGGAGCAGACCGACCGGGTCTCGGCCGCCGAGCGGAAGGTCGCGCGCCGCGAACGTCGTCGCCCCAGTGGTGACGTGGAATGACCAGCACGCACAGGGATTCGGTGTGCACCGCGCGCCGCGTCGTCGTCAAGGTCGGCACCACAACGCTGACGACACCGTCGGGCGTCTTCGACGCCTCCCGGCTGGCCGGGCTGGCGCAGGCGATCGAACGGCGGATGAAGGCCGGATCCGATGTGGTGATCGTTTCATCCGGTGCGATCGCCGCGGGCATCGAGCCGCTCGGATTGAGTAGACGGCCCTCCGATCTGGCCACCAAGCAGGCGGCCGCCAGCGTTGGGCAGGTGGCGCTGATCAATTCGTGGAGTTCTGCTTTCGCTCGCCACCACCGCACCGTCGGACAGGTGCTACTGACTGCGCACGACATCTCGATGCGGGTGCAGCACACCAACGCCCAGCGAACCCTGGACCGGCTCAGGGCGCTGCATGCTGTCGCGATCGTCAACGAGAACGACACGGTGGCTACCAACGAGATCAGGTTCGGTGACAATGACCGACTCTCTGCGTTGGTTGCGCACCTGGTTGGCGCGGATGCGTTGGTGTTGCTCAGCGATGTCGACGGTCTCTACGACAGTGATCCGCGAAAAGCTGACGCGCGCTTCATTCCCGAAGTCTGCGGCCCAGATGATCTCGACGGCGTCGTCGCAGGACGGGGAACTCATCTGGGTACCGGCGGCATGGCATCCAAGCTGTCGGCGGCGTTGCTTGCCGCCGATGCCGGCGTGCCGGTACTGCTTGCCGCCGCAGCCGACGCCGCCACCGCGCTGGCCGACGCATCGGTCGGAACGGTGTTCGCTGCCCGGCCCGAACGCATGTCGGCTCGCAGGTTCTGGGTGCGATACGCAGCGGAGTCCGCCGGGGCGCTCACGCTCGATGAAGGGGCGGTGCATGCCGTTGTGCGGCAACGCCGCTCGCTGCTCCCGGCCGGTATCACCGCACTGTCAGGACGATTCTATGGCGGTGACGTCGTCGAACTGCGTGCGCCCGATGCCGCGATGATCGCCCGTGGCGTGGTGGCCTACGACGCCACCGAACTGGCCGCGATGATCGGTCGCTCGACTTCCGAGCTTCCCGCCGAGAGGCGCCGACCGGCAGTGCATGCCGACGACTTGGTCACGGCTTAGCCGGCCGCTGTCGACGCCGTCGGTAGTTCCGAGGCGAGCAATGCGAGGATCTCCGAGCAGCCATTGTCCACTTTGACCGTCGCGAGATCGTCACCGCGGGTGGGCCCTCTGTTGAGGATCGCTACCGGAAGGCCCAGGCTGGCTGCATGCCGCACGAACCGGTAGCCGGAGAAGACGGCGAGCGACGATCCCGCCACCAGAAGCGCGTCGGCCCGCTCCACCATCGAATACGCCTGCAGAACAAGCTTCTTGGGTACGCTCTCGCCGAAGTAGACGATGTCCGGTTTAAGCATGCCGTCGCAGCGCGGGCAGTCGACGATCCGGAAGCTTGCAGTGCGCTCGACAACGGCGTCGGCGTCGGGGGCGACCGCTATTGGGCCTACCCCCGCAGCATGTTCGACGAAGTCCGGGTTGAGTTCTTCGAGCTGTTCGGCAAGCCTGGCCCGGGCCATGGTGTGGTGGCACTGCAAGCACACCACCTGGGCGTAGGTGCCGTGCAGGTTGATCACCGTGCGGCTGCCGGCTTTGGTGTGCAGCAGATCGACGTTCTGGGTGATCAGTCCGCTCACGATGCCGCCGCGCTCAAGTGCGGCCAATGCACGGTGGCCCGCGTTGGGCAGCGTGGCGGCCATGTGCCGCCACCCGATGTGGTTGCGCGCCCAGTACCGCTGCCGGAAGGCCCGGTCGGAGGTGAACTGGCGGATGGTCATCGGGCTGCTCGGCGGCGAGTCCGGTCCGCGGTAGTCGGGGATGCCGGAGTCCGTCGAGAGGCCGGCGCCGGTCAACACCGCGATGCGCTTACCGCTGAGCAGTTTGATCAGCGCAGCGGCGTCCACGTCATCCAGCGTAGGCGCCGTCCGTGCTGATTCATGGCCCTTGCGTGCCCGCCCAGCTATTCGGGCGACAATGAGGTATGGATTTCTACTCCGCGTACCGCCAGGGATTCGCGCGCGTCGCGGCCTGCACCCACCACACGGCTCTGGGAGACCCCGCAGCCAACGCCGAGGCGGTGCTGCGGATGGCTCGAACCTGTCACGACGACAGCGTCGCAGTCGCGGTGTTCCCCGAGCTGACGCTTTCGGGGTACTCGATCGACGACATTCTGATGCAGGACGCGTTGTTGGAGGCGGTCGAGGATGCGCTGTTCGGTCTCGTGGCTGCCTCGGTCGAACTGATGCCCGTTCTCGTGGTCGGCGCACCGGTGCGCCACCGGCACCGCATCTACAACGCAGCCGTCGTCATCCACCGTGGGCGCATCCTGGGAGCGGTGCCCAAGTCTTACTTGCCGACCTACCGTGAGTTCTACGAGCGACGTCAGTTCGCGGCCGGTGACAACGAGCGCGCGATGATTCGACTCGGCGACACCGAGGTTCCGTTCGGTGCCGACCTGCTGTTCGTCGCAGCGGACGTGGCTTCTTTCGTGCTGCACGTGGAGATCTGCGAGGACATGTTCGTCCCGGTCCCGCCCAGCGCGGAGGCCGCGTTGGCGGGTGCGACCGTGCTGGCGAACCTGTCTGGCAGCCCGATCACTGTCGGCCGGGCCGAGGATCGCAGCTTGTTGGCCAGGTCGGCGTCGTCGCGTTGCCTGGCGGCCTATGTCTACGCCGCTGCCGGCGAAGGGGAGTCGAGCACCGACCTGGCGTGGGACGGCCAGACCATGGTGTGGGAGAACGGCTTATGCCTGGCCCAATCCGAGCGGTTCCCCGACGGGGAGCGCCGCTCGGTCGCTGATGTGGACCTCGAGCTACTGCGCTCGGAGCGGCTGCGTTTGGGCACCTTCGA
This sequence comes from uncultured Mycobacterium sp., assembly GCA_964513475.1. GTDB lineage: Bacteria > Actinomycetota > Actinomycetes > Mycobacteriales > Mycobacteriaceae > Mycobacterium. Next base: position 109,175 of record CAZEMS010000001.1, read on the forward strand.
CGACAATCGGCTGCATCACGGTATCGATGAAAGTCGATTCCGCCGTGTTGAATTCCGGCTCGATCCGCCCGGCGGCGATATCGGGCTACAGCGTCGGGTGCAACGGTTTCCGTTCGTGCCGGCCGACCCGTCTCGCCTGCAGTCGGACTGCTACGAGGCCTACAACATACAGGTCGCGGGGCTGGCGCAGCGGCTGCGCGCGTTGGGCCATCCCAAGGTCGTTCTCGGTGTCTCCGGTGGCCTGGACTCCACCCACGCACTGATAGTCGCCGCACGCGCGATGGATCGCGAACAGCGGCCGCGCAGCGACGTTCTGGCATTCACGCTTCCTGGGTTCGCGACTGGGCAGCGCACCAAAGGAAACGCCGTCCGGCTCGCCGAGGCACTGGGGGTGACGTTCGAGAAGATCGACATCACTGCCACAGCCGAACGGATGTTCGCCGAGATCGACCACCCGTTCGCGCGTGGCGAGAAGGTCTACGACGTGACTTTCGAGAATGTGCAGGCCGGCCTGCGGACCGACTACCTGTTCCGGTTGGCCAACCAGCGCGGCGGCATCGTGCTGGGCACCGGGGACCTTTCCGAGCTGGCGTTGGGGTGGTCCACATATGGCGTCGGCGACCAGATGTCGCACTACAACGTCAACGCCGGCGTGCCCAAGACACTGATCCAGCACCTCATCCGTTGGGTAATCAGCTCAGGCGAGTTCGACAGTCAGGTCAATGACGTGCTGCAGTCGGTGCTGGACACAGAGATCACCCCCGAACTGGTGCCCACCGGGGAGGACGAGGAGGTACAGCGCAGCGAAGCGCTGATCGGGCCGTTCGTTTTACAGGACTTCTCGCTCTTCCATGTGCTGCGCTACGGTTTCCGGCCATCCAAGGTGGCGTTCTTGGCGTGGCATGCCTGGAGAGACGCCGAAGGCGGCGAATGGCCACCGGGATATCCGCTAGACGAGCGACCGGCGTACACGCTTACCGAGATTCGGCACTGGCTGCAGGTCTTTGTGCAGCGGTTCTACTCGTTCGCACAGTTCAAACGCTCGGCGCTGCCCAACGGCCCGAAGGTGTCAGCGGGCGGCTCGCTCTCACCGCGTGGCGACTGGCGGGCGCCGTCGGACTTGTCTGCGCGAACTTGGCTGGACGAGATCGAGCGCGAGATCCCGCGCGAGGCCTAGCCTCGAGATCTACGCCAGGGTCGTGATCGCGCCGCCGGAACCGCCCTCACGTAGATTTCGGCGACCAGCTTCTGCCGATCATGTCTTCGATGGCGTCGCGGTGCGGAGCGCAATCGCCCGCGCCATGAACCAGCGTCGACAGCGCACCGGCGGCGCATGCCCGCCGCAGCGCATCCTCGTGACCGTTCGGCCACCAGGCGGCCAGCACGCCGGCGAACACATCGCCAGCCCCGCTGGTGTCGACAGCGCGCACCCGCGGGGCCGGGACGTCGAAGCGTTCATCATCGCCGATATAGCTGGCGCCCCGGGCGCCGCGGGTGATCACCAGATGGCGAACCGGCCAGTGCCAATCCCTCGCCTCGACCTCGTTGACCACGACGACGTCGGACAGCTCCGAGAGCGTGAGCAACTCATGCGGCGCGGCGCCGCCCGGTGAGGCGTTCAGGATGACCGTTGCCCCGGCGGTTCGGGCGGCATGGGCAGCGGCGATGGTGGTTCGGATCGGAATCTCCAGCTGCAGCAGGACCACGTCGTTGCCGGTGAGTGCGGCGTGAGCTTCGTCGGACTCGACCGTCAGCGCTGCGTTGGCGCCGGGTGCGGCGACGATGGTGTTCTCCGCGGACGAGTCGACCACGATCACCGCCGATCCGGTCGGGCCGGGCACCGTGACGGTCCCGTCCAGTCCGACGTCGTTGCAGCGTAGATGCTCGCGTAGCCGCCGGCCCGCGGAGTCGTCGCCCAGGGCTGCCACGAGCCGGACCCGGGCGCCGGCCCGGGCGGCGGCAACGGCCTGATTGCCGCCCTTGCCGCCCGGGGTGGACGCCAGCGCGGACGCCAGCACCGTCTGGCCTGGGCGCGGCAGCGTGTTGACGGTGAAGGTCAGGTCAGAGTTGACGCTGCCCACTACACAGACTCGCGCCGCCGTCACGGTGAATAACGCTAGTCCAGGTTCGATACCCTGGACTGATGAGTCTGGACGCACCGTCATGGACCGATGCGCATCAGGGGCCCGGGGCTGATCTGCGTGAGCAGGTTCACGGCGCAGCCCGCCGCGCCCGCGCGACGGCTCGAGCGTTGGGAACGCTGAGCACGGCCGCCAAGAACCGGGCGCTGCACGCAGCCTCCGATGCGGTGCTCGCCCGCTCGCACGCCATTCTGGCCGCCAACGCCGAGGACCTCGACGCAGCCCGCGCAGCGGGGACGCCGGCCGCCATGCTGGACCGGCTTGCGCTCAACCCGCACAGAATCGACGGGATCGCGGCGGGTCTACGCCAGGTCGCCGGGCTACCGGACCCCATTGGTGAGGTCGTGCGGGGCCGGACGCTGGTCAACGGGCTGCGGATACGCGAACAGCGCGTTCCGCTGGGAGTGGTGGGCATCGTCTACGAGGGCAGGCCCAACGTCACCGTCGACGCTTTCGGCCTGACGTTCAAGTCCGGCAACGCCGTGCTGTTGCGCGGTAGCTCGTCAGCGGCCAGGTCCAACGAGGCGTTGGTGAACGCGGTGCGTAACGCGCTACTCGGTGAAGGTCTTGAGCCCGATTCGGTGCAACTGCTGCCCAGCCATGACCGTGCCAGCGTCACGCATTTGATCCAGGCCCGTGGACTGGTCGACGTGGTGATCCCGCGCGGGGGAGCCGGACTGATCGACGCGGTGGTCCGCGATGCGCAGGTGCCGACCATCGAGACCGGTGTCGGCAACTGCCACGTCTATGTGCACTCGGCCGCTGACCTCGAGGTAGCCGAACGAATCCTGTTGAACTCCAAGACACGTCGGCCCAGCGTATGCAACGCGGCTGAATCGCTGCTGATCGATGCCGCGGTCGCGGACGTCGCGTTGCCGAGGCTGGTGGGCGCGTTGCAGCAGGCCGGCGTCACTGTGCGCACAGACCCGTCCGAGGAGGATCTGCGCTCCGAGTTCCTGTCGATGGACATCGCGCTGGCGGTGGTCGACGGACTGGCCGCCGCCATCGCCCACGTCAACGAGTACGGCACGGGTCACACCGAGGCCATCGTCACGACTGATCTCGCTGCGGCGCAGCAGTTCACCGACGAGGTGGATGCCGCGGCGGTGATGGTCAACGCGTCGACTGCGTTCACCGACGGTGAGCAGTTCGGGTTCGGCGCCGAGATCGGGATCTCCACCCAGAAGCTGCATGCGCGCGGGCCGATGGGTCTGCCAGAGTTGACCTCGACGAAGTGGATCGTGTGGGGAGACGGCCACACCCGCCCAGCCTGACCTACAGGAGTGAAACCAGTGAGCGTCCCTGCGCGCCCGGCACCGCTGTTCGCCGACATCGACGATGTCGCCAGGCGACTTGCCGAAACCGGATACCTGCCTGACACCGCCACAGCCACTGCGGTGTTCCTTGCCGACCGGCTCGGCAAGCCGCTGCTGGTGGAGGGACCGGCCGGCGTCGGCAAGACGGAATTGGCCCGGGCGGTCGCTCAGGCGACAGGGTCGGGTCTGGTGCGGCTTCAGTGCTACGAGGGTGTGGACGAGGCGCGCGCGCTCTACGAGTGGAACCACGCCAAGCAGATCCTGCGAATCCAGTCCGGCCAGGCGGCGTCTGCGGGCTCCGGCGAAGACTGGGACCAGACCAAAACCGATGTCTTCTCCGAAGAGTTCCTGTTGTCCCGTCCGCTGCTGACGGCCATCCGGCGCACCGAGCCGACGGTGCTCCTGGTCGACGAGACCGACAAGGCCGACATCGAGATCGAGGGATTGCTGCTGGAGGTGCTGTCCGACTTCGCGGTAACCGTGCCGGAACTGGGCACCATCACCGCTGAGCGGGCTCCGTTCGTGCTGTTGACGTCCAACGCCACCCGCGAGTTGTCCGAGGCGCTCAAGCGCCGGTGTTTGTTCTTGCACATCGACTTTCCCGATCCTGATCTGGAGCGACGCATCCTGTTGTCGCGGGTACCGGAGTTGCCCGAACACCTCGCCCAGGAGTTGGTCCGCGTCATCGGTGTGCTGCGCGGCATGCAGCTCAAGAAGGTGCCGTCGGTGGCCGAGACCATCGACTGGGGCCGCACGGTGCTGGCGTTGGGCATGGACACCATCGACGATCAGATGATCGCGGCGACGCTGGGTGTGGTGCTCAAACATCAGTCCGACCAGCAGCGCGCCGCTGGTGAACTACGGCTGAACTAGGAGCTGGTGATGGCCGTCCGCCGCACTCGACCGCAGCAACCGCTGGCACCGCACGGAATCCCTGGACACCTGGTGGAGTTCGTCGAAGCGCTTCGCGCGCAGGGTATCTCGGTGGGGCCATCGGAGACTGTCGATGCCGGGCGGGTGATGGCAGCAGTTGGCCTCGGCGATCGTGCGGTGCTGCGCGAGGGTCTCGCGTGCGCTGTGTTGCGCCGCCCGGACCATCGTGACACCTACGACGTCATCTTCGATTTGTTCTTCCCCGCGGCTCTGGGGTCGCGCACTGTCCTGTCCGGTGACGACGACGGCAACGCCGAGTCCGATGGGCTGCCGCCCGCGGACCTCGAAGCGATGCGGGCCGCGTTGCTGGATCTGCTGACCGAGAACGAGGCGGCCGACATCGACGAACGGCTCGCCGCGATGGTCGCCCAGATTGTCCAGGTTTACGGCCGCTATCAGTCCAGCCGCGGCCCGTCCTACTCGTCATATCAGGCGCTCAAAGCGATGGGCCTCGACGAACTCGAGGGCCGGCTGCTGGCCGGGTTGCTCGCGCCGCACGGCGAGGAACCCACCCCCACCCAGGATCAGATCGCCAAGGCGCTTGCCGCGCAGCGCATCGCGCAAATGCGCAAGATGGTGGAGACTGAGACCAAGAGGCGCACCGCCGAACAGCTGGGCCGCGAGCATGTGCAGATGTACGGCGTGCCACAGCTGGCCGAGAACGTCGAATTCCTGCGTGCCTCCGGCGATCAGCTTCGTCAGATGCGACGCGTGGTGGCGCCGTTGGCTCGCACGCTGGCAACCCGGTTGGCGGCGCGCCGGCGGCGATCCCGCTCTGGCGAGATCGACCTGCGCAAGACTCTGCGCAAGTCGATGTCCACCGGCGGTGTCCCGATCGACGTGGTGCTCAAGAAGCCGCACCCGGCCCGCCCGGAACTGGTGGTTCTCTGCGATGTCTCCGGCTCGGTCGCCGGGTTCAGCCACTTCACCCTGCTGCTGGTACATGCACTGCGCCAGCAGTTCTCGCGGGTGCGTGTCTTCGCCTTCATCGACACCACCGACGAGGTCACCGAACTGTTCGGGCCCGACGCCGACCTGGCGGTTGCCGTGCAGCGAATCACCAGGGAGGCCGCCGTCTACACCCGTGACGGCCATTCCGATTACGGGCACGCGTTCGTGTCGTTTCTGGACCGCTATCCGAACGTCCTCTCCCCGCGCAGCTCGTTGTTGATCCTGGGCGACGGGCGCAACAACTACCGCAACCCGGAGACTGAGTTGCTCACCCGCATGGTGTCCGCGAGCCGGCACGCACACTGGCTCAATCCCGAGCCGCGGCACCTGTGGGGTAGCGGCGATTCGGCCGTGCCGCGGTATCAGGAGCTCATCACCATGCATGAATGCCGCTCGGCCAAGCAGCTGGCCGCGGTGATCGACGCATTGTTGCCCGTCTGACCCCGCACCCGTTTTCTTCCCGACGCCCAAACCAACGTTTGGGCGCGAAAGTGCGCGGAACTTGCGCCCAAACGTTGGTCTGGGCGGGAGGCGGGGCTCCCGTAAGCTGGCTATTTGTGCAATCTGGGACCCGAAGGATCGGCGTGATGGGTGGGACTTTCGATCCCGTCCACAATGGCCACCTGGTGGCGGCCAGTGAGGTTGCCGACCTGTTCGCGCTCGACGAGGTGGTGTTCGTGCCCACCGGGATGCCCTGGCAGAAACAACGCGACGTCAGCGCCGCCGAGGACCGCTATTTGATGACGGTCATCGCGACCGCCCCCAACCCGCGCTTCTCGGTCAGCCGGGTCGACATCGATCGTCGCGGACCGACGTACACCCGTGACACCCTTCGCGATCTGCACACCCTTTATCCGTCGGCGGAGCTCTACTTCATCACCGGCGCGGACGCGCTTGCCTCCATTCTGTCGTGGCAGGACTGGGAGGAGCTGTTCGCGCTCGCCAAGTTCGTCGGGGTGAGCCGACCCGGTTACACACTGGACGGAGAGCACATCAAGGCGGCGACGAAAGACCTGCCCGACGATGCCCTGACGCTGGTTGAGGTGCCGGCCCTGGCGATCTCGTCGAGCGTCTGCCGCCGGCGCGCAGAAGAGAACCGGCCGATCTGGTACCTGGTGCCAGACGGTGTGGTCCAGTACGTGTCCAAGCGCAGTCTCTACCGCGCCCACAGTCTGGTCACCCGGGAGGAAAACGACTCGTGACCGCATCCGACGAAGCCATTCACATGGCCACGGTCGCCGCCCGGGCCGCGGCAGCCAAACTCGCCGATGACGTCATCGTCATTGACGTGTCAAGCCAACTGGTGATCACCGACTGCTTCGTGATCGCCTCGGCCGGCAACGAACGGCAGGTCAACGCCGTCGTCGATGAGGTGGAGGAGAAGATGCGGCTGGCCGGCTACAAACCGGCTCGTCGCGAGGGGACTCGTGAAGGGCGCTGGACGTTGCTCGACTACGTCGACGTCGTGGTGCACATCCAGCACGCAGACGAGCGGGATTATTACGCGCTCGACCGGTTGTGGCGCGATTGCCCGACCATTCCGGTCGAGCTGGACGGGCCGACGACATGAGAGTGCGCCGCCTGGTGTTGTTGCGGCACGGACAGACCGGCCACAACCTGGGCAGCCGGATGCAGGGTCAGCTTGACACCGACCTCACCGACCTCGGGCGAGAACAGGCTGCGGCCGCCGCCGAAGTGCTGGCCAAGCGGCAACCGCTTGCCATCGTGTCCTCAGATCTGCGTCGCGCGCTGGACACCGCAGTGGAACTGGGGAACCGGACGGGGCTGCCGGTGGAGGTGGACCGACGACTGCGGGAAACCCACCTCGGTGACTGGCAGGGACTGACTCACGTCGAAGTCGACGCTGTCGCCCCGGGCGCCCGGCTGGCGTGGCGTGAGAACGCGCGCTGGGCCCCGCACGGTGGTGAGAGCCGGGTCGACGTCGCTGCCCGCAGTGCCCCGCTGGTCGGCGAACTGATAGGGCAGCTGAGCGAGTGGGGAGTCGACGACACCGATCGACCGGTGATCCTGGTCGCACATGGCGGGCTGATCGCGGCTTTGACCGCTACGCTGCTGGATCTGCCAGTCGAGAATTGGCCGGTACTCGGTGGGATGGGTAACGCCAGCTGGGTCCAGCTGAGCGGACATGCCAACCCCTCCGGAGTGCCCACACCGCAGGACGTGCGCTGGCGACTCGACGTGTGGAACGCCTCAGCTCAGGTAGCCAACGATGTCCTCTGACCATGCCCCTGACCGGCCGGTGCTGCTGATATTCGCAGATTCGTTGTCGTATTACGGCCCGACCGGCGGGTTGCCGGCCGACGATCCACGAATCTGGCCGAATATCGTTGCCGAGCATCTTGGTTGGGATTGCGAGCTCGTCGGTCGCATCGGTTGGACATGCCGGGACGTCTGGTGGGCGGCAACCCAGGATCCGCGAGCATGGGCCGCGCTACGGCGGGCCGGTGCGGTGGTCTTTGCTACCAGTGGGATGGACTCCCTGCCCTCGCCTCTGCCCACTGCACTGCGCGAGCTGCTGCGCTATGTCCGGCCACCATGGTTGCGGCGTTGGCTGCGTGACGGATACGGCTGGACGCAGCGGCAGCTGTCCCCGATGGCTCGCTCGGCCCTGCCGCCGAATCTCAGCGTCGAATACCTCGAGATGACCCGTAGTGCGATCGATTTCAATCGAACAGGCTTGCCTATAATCGCTTCCCTGCCCTCTGTGCACATCGCCGACGCGTACCGGAGGGCACACCACGGCCGACCCGGGACGGTTGCAGCCATCACGGAATGGGCCGAGCAGCACAAGGTCCCGCTAGTCGACCTGAAGGCTGCAGTAGCAGCGGAGATCCTGAGCGGCCGGGGCAATCCGGACGGCATACACTGGAACTTCGAGGCCCACCAGGCAGTGGCCGATCTGATGCTCAAAGCGCTTGCCGAAGCTGGTGTTTCGGTGGACGGCACAGGAGACTGATCCATGCCCGTCGCGGTGGTCACGGACTCATCGGCTCGACTGGCGCCGGATGATCTATCCCGCTACCGGATTCGGCAGGTTCCGCTTCACGTGCTGGTCGATGGGACCGACTTGCGCGATGGTGTCGACGCGGTGCCACATGACGTCCATGACCGAGTTCGCGTCACCACGGCCGGGGCCTCCCCGGCAGAGCTCGGCGAGACCTACCGCGCCGCGTTGCGCGACAATGGTGCAGATGGTGTGGTGGCGGTGCATCTTTCGGCGGCGTTGTCGAGCACCGTCAGTTCGGCGGTGCAGGCGGCGCGGGAGTTCGGCCCGCTGGTACGGGTGGTGAACTCACGGTCGGCCGCGATGGGGGTCGGCTTCGTCGCGCTGGCCGCCGCTCGGGCAGCGGAGGCCGGGGCCGATCTGAACGCCGCAGAGGCCGAGGCGCGTTCGACGGTGCCGCGGGTGCATGCGTTCATCGCGGTGCAGCGCCTGGACAATCTGCGGCGCAGCGGACGGATCGGCGCAACCGCTTCCTGGCTGGGTACCGCGCTGGCGCTGAAGCCGCTGCTGCGTCTGGACCTGGACGGCAGGCTGGTGCTGGAACAGCGAATCCGGACTACCGCCAAGGCGCATGCAGGCCTGATCGACAAGGTGGTCGATATCGTCGGTGAAACCCGGGCGGCGGTCGTGGTGCACCATGTGGACGACCATGACGCCGCCGATGCGATCGGCGCCGCGCTCACGACCCGGCTCCCGCAGCTTGAATCACTTCGAGTGACTGATATGGGGCCGGTGTTGGCGACCCATGTCGGCGCCGGTGCGGTCGGGGTGTGCGTGAATCTCTCTCGCTAGCAAAGACGAGTTCTCTAACAGCCGTGAATTCGGTTGCCGCTAAAAGAGATATATGTGCACTTTCAGTGTCGAACACTGTTCAGTCCTGGGCGGAGGCGCCGCTTTCTGTCGAATCCCGTTCAGTAGGATCACGACTCGCTTCCATGTGACCGCAGCCCGGCTGTATGGTCAGTTAGCGGCGAACCCACGCCACCTCCAATTGGCCAGATCCTGCACCTGGCGCACGAAACGATGGTGATGACGACGAGGAGGACTCGTGAGCACACGTCCCAAGTCCAGTGATGCGGGCCAGCGACCGCCGGGAATGCTCGCCGCCGCCCGGAAGAGCATCCATCCGGCGGTGTTCGTCCCGGCGTCGGTCATCATCGCCGCGCTGATCGTGTTTGCGGTGCTGTATTCGGGCACCGCTGCGGATGCGTTCGTGAACCTGAATACCCTGGTCACCGACTGGGTGGGGTGGTGGTATGTCCTGGCCACCACGGGATTCGTCGCGTTCGCGCTGTACTGCGGGATCTCCAAGGTGGGCACCATCCGCCTCGGTGACGACAACGAGCGGCCCGAGTTCAGTTTCGGTGCGTGGCTGGCCATGTTGTTCAGCGCCGGTATGGGTATCGGCCTGGTCTTCTACGGAGTCGCAGAGCCGCTGACCCACTACGTGAACCCGCCTTCATCACTGGGTGTCGAAGGATCGACGGATGCGGCGGCCAATCAGGCCATGGCATTGACGATCTTCCACTGGGGGCTGCACGCGTGGGCCATCTACGTGGTCGTCGGCCTCGGGATGGCCTACATGACCTACCGCAGGGGTCGTCCTCTCTCGGTGCGCTGGCTACTGGAGCCATTGCTCGGCGCACGGCGGGTGGAGGGCTTCATCGGTCACGCGGTCGATACCGTCGCGGTCGTCGGCACGCTGTTCGGTGTGGCGACCTCACTCGGATTCGGCATCACCCAGATCGCTGCTGGTCTGCAGTACCTCGGCTGGATCACGGTGAACAATTGGTGGACCGTCGTGATGATCGCCGTGATCACCGCGATCGCCACCGCTTCGGTGGTCAGCGGTGTCAGTCGGGGACTGAAGTGGCTGTCGAACATCAACATGGCGCTGGCGGCTGCGCTGGCCGGATTCGTCCTGCTCCTCGGGCCCACCCTGTTTCTCCTGGAGGCCTGGGTGCAGAACCTTGGCGGCTACCTACAGTCGCTGCCCAGCCTGATGCTGCGCACGGGTCCGTTCACCGACGGCGCCTGGCTGGGCAGCTGGACGATCTTCTACTGGGGCTGGTGGATAAGCTGGGCGCCCTTCGTCGGCATGTTCATCGCGCGCATCTCCCGCGGCCGCACCATCCGGGAGTTCGTCGCTGGGGTTCTGTTGATCCCGACGGTGATCGGAACGCTGTGGTTCACCGTGTTCGGCGAATCGGCGATCCTGCGCCAGCGAAACGAAGCAGACATGCTCGTCGACGGCAAAGTGGACACCAACACATCGCTCTTCCATCTGCTCGGCACCATGCCGATAGCGACGATCACCAGCGTGCTTGCCATTGTCGTGATCATCGTTTTCTTCGTCACCTCTTCGGACTCGGGATCGCTGGTGATCGACGTTTTGTCCTCGGGAGGCGACCTGGACCCGCCGAAGGTCACGCGGATCTACTGGGCCGTCCTCGAAGGGGCTGCGGCTGCGATCCTGCTGCTGGTCGGTGGCGCCGGATCGCTGACCGCATTGCAGACCGCGTCGATCGCGACGGCCGCGCCATTCTCGCTCATCATGGTGGCGGCGTGCGTGTCGATGCTGCGGGCATTCCGATACGACCTGGCTACCACCACGCAGCTGCTCCATCTCTCGCATCACCAGCCGGGCGGCGAGAGGCAGCAGTCCATGCACGACGTATCGGCGACCCTGGCCGGCCTGGTCACGGCCCGCCAGATCGCGCCGGGCGACTACGAGATCTGTCCGGAGACAGGCGAGCTGATCATCAACGAACCGGTCGATCCGCTCGGCGACGGTCACAGCGGCTGAACCGGTCCCGCTGGTCGGACCTCACTGGGTCCGTGCCAAAATCTCGGGCCACTCCGTCCAGTCATCCACAGCCGCGCATTGATCCCCAACAGGACAGCAATCGTCCCTCGGGTGTCACGTTGGTTCCGCTGCACGGCTTACCTTCGGGCGTATGCGAACCGAACTCCCGGCCGAGCGGCTGCACCGTCGCCTGGGTACAGGCCCAGAAACCGGCAACGAGAACGAGGCCGAAGACTGTGCGGACTCCGGGGACCAGAGTCGTTCTGAGACCGCACTGTCCCGGTGGTTGCCGCAGACTCAGCCCGCGGACTCGGCTGGTTGGCTGAAGACGATCCGGGCGGACCCGAAACGGTCCGGGGTGATCGCACTTGCTGTTGTGGGCGTCGTCGCCGTGCTGGTGGCGGTGTTCGCTTCGATCCGGGGTCAGCCGTCGGTCATGTCCGCGAAACTACCTCCGGTGCAGATGGTTTCGTCTGAGGTCCCGAATTCCCCCGCGCAGTCGCCTTTGGACTCTGCGTTGGTGGTCAGTGTCGTGGGCCTGGTGCACAAGCCCGGGTTGGTGACGTTGTCGCCGGGCGCCCGCATCGCTGACGCTCTCGGTGCGGCCGGCGGCCCCCTGGACGGGGCCGATCTGGTCGGCCTCAACATGGCCAGGCGTGTGGCCGACGGTGAGCAGATCGTCGTGGGAATGGCTGCGGGCCCCGGTGAACCCGCGGCGATGGGCAGTTCGATCAGCGCCGGCGCAGCTGCGTCGGCAGCCCCGACCGCTGGCACGGCGCAGGCACCGGCCCCGTCGACGGACCTCAACACCGCCAGCCTCGAGGAACTGGACGCGCTGCCCGGCGTCGGGCCGGTGACTGCGGCCGCGATCGTGGCCTGGCGCGACACGAACGGACGGTTCACCAGCGTGGACGAGCTTGGCGAGGTGGACGGTATCGGGCCGGTGCGGTTGGCGAAGCTGCGTGACCTGGTTCATGTCTGACCACGGTGGACACCGACCGGTACGACCTACGTCTGGTTCCGGCGGCGCTGACGGCATGGGCGGTTACGGCGGGCGGAATCGTCTACGGAGTGGCTGGCGCGGTGGTGGCCGCGCTGGCCGGTGTGGCTGTCGCGGCCACGGTGAGTTGGTGGGCCAGTGGGCGCATCGGAGCGGGGCAGCGTGTTGGCGCCGGAGTGCTCGCGGTTGCCGTTCTGGGTTGCGCATCGGCAGTGGCTGTTGGGTTGCGCGTCCATGAGCTGGGGCGCCACCCGATCACCGACCGATACGGCGCGACCGCGACCGTGACCGTCAAGCCGACCGAAAGTCCGCGCGTAGTCGGCGGCGGCCGGCTGATGTTCCGGGCTTCGTTGCTGACAGTTGATGCCGACGACGTATCCGGGCGGGTGATCGTATTCGCTTCTGCCCGTGACTATTCCGATCTGACTGCTGGACGGCCGGCCCGCTTTCAGGCTCGCATCAGCGCACCTTCGCGGCGCGACTTGACCGTGGCGATGGTCTCGGCAATCGGTCGGCCGGCGCTGGGCGAGGCCGCGCCCGTGCAGTCCGCGGCACAGCACGTCCGCACCAGCTTCGCCGACGCGGCGGGGGCGGTGTTGCCCGCTGATGAGGCGGCGATGCTGCCGGCGTTGGTACTCGGCGACACCTCGGCGGTGACCGGCCGCGTTGCCGAGGAGTTCCGGGCGTCGGGGCTGACGCACCTCACCGCGGTGTCGGGCGCCAACGTCACGATCGTCTGCGGTGCGGTCTTGTTTTCCGCTGGTCTGATCGGGCCGCGGGCGGCCGTTGTTCTTGCCGCGATGGCACTTGTTGGGTTCGTCGTCCTCGTTCAGCCGTCGGCCAGCGTGCTGCGGGCGGCGGCCATGGGTGCCATCACCTTGCTGGCGGTGGTGTCCCGGCGCCGCCGGCAAGCTCTGCCGGCGCTGGCAGGCAGTGTCATCGTCCTGATCGTCGCCGCCCCGGAACTCGCGGTCGACGTCGGGTTCGCGCTGTCGGTGTCGGCGACCGCGGCGCTGATCGTCGTTGCACCGATGTGGTCTCGGCGGTTGGTGGCCGGCGGCTGCCCCAAACCGCTGGCGGACGCGGTGAGCGTTGCGGTGGCGGCCCAGCTGGTCACGGCGCCGCTGATCGCGGGCATCTCCGGGCGGTTCAGTGTCGTCTCTGTTGCGGCGAACCTGGCAGTCGCAGCGGTCATTCCGCCGATCACGGTGGTGGGCACCGCCGCTGCCGCGCTGTGCACGCCATGGCCGACAGGCTCACAACTGTTGATCCGGTTCACCGGGCCCGAACTCTGGTGGCTGCTGCGGGTGGCGCGCTGGGCAGCGGCCGTCCCGGGTTCGTCGGTGCCGGTTCCGTCCGGGTTGGTGGGCGTCGTGAGCGTGGCCACGCTCGGCGTTGGGCTGCTGGTGACCTGGCGCTGGCGCTGGATCCGCATCGGTGTCGGTGTGGCCGCGGTCTGCCTGCTGGCGTGGACGGTCGCGGGCCACTGTGTCGGCGCTGTCGGACCGGCGTGACACGATCGTGTGGTGAGTGGACAGGTTGCCGGCTTGCACCTGGTACTCGGCGAGGAAGACTTGCTGGTTGACCGGGCGGTGTCGGCGGTGCTGCGGCAGGCGCGCAGGCTCGCCGGGACTCCAGATGTTCCGGTGAGCCGGTTGCGCGCTGGTGACGTCAGCACGAGCGAACTAGCCGAACTGCTGAGTCCTTCGCTGTTTGCCGATGAACGTGTGGTGGTACTCGAGGCCGCAGCGGAGGCGGGCAAGGATGCGGTGGCGCTGATCGAGTCGGCCTCCGCTGACCTGCCCCCGGGCACGATGCTGGTGGTCCTGCATTCCGGAGGCGGGCGGGCCAAGTCTCTTGCCGATCGGCTGAAGAAGCTTGGTGCCCAGGTGCACTCGTGCGCCAAGATCACCAAGGTCTCGGAGCGGGCAGACTTCATCCGCCGAGAGTTCAGCGCGTTGAAGGTCAAGGTGGCCGACGACACTGTCGATGCCGTGATCGACGCCATCGGTTCCGACGTTCGTGAACTGGCGTCGGCTTGCTCACAACTGGTTGCCGACACCGGCGGTGAGGTCAACGCTGCCGCCGTGCGCCGCTACTACAGCGGAAGAACCGAAGTGAAGGGCTTTGACATCGCGGACAAGGCGGTCGTGGGGGATGCGGCCGGTGCGGCCGAAGCCCTGCGTTGGGCGATGATGAGCGGGGAGCCCCACGTCGTGCTGGCCGACGCCCTAGCCGAGGCGGTGCACAGCATCGCGCGTGTCGGCGCGTTGTCGGGAGATCCGTACCGGTTGGCGGGGGAGCTGGGTATGCCGCCGTGGCGAGTGCGCAAGGTGCAGAAACAGGCCAGGTACTGGTCGCGGGAATCGGTGGCCGAAGCCCTGCGACTGGTGGCCGCGCTCAACGCCGATGTCAAGGGTGCTGCGGCGGCCCCGGACTACGCGCTGGAGGTCGCGGTGCGACGGGTTTCCGAACTGGCTCAGGCCTAGAAATCTAGGTACCTAGATGAGATCGGAGCCTGAACGGCTCAGAGCTTGTTGAACGCGACTGCCAGAGCAGACTTGCGGTTGGCGGCCTGGTTCTTGTGTATGACGCCCTTGCTGGCGGCCTTGTCCAGCTTGCGGGAGGTCGCTGCCAGCAATTCGCCGGCCTTCTCCTTGTCGCCGGCCGCGACGGCCTCACGGAACCCGCGAACGGCTGTGTGCAGCGACGACTTCACCGACTTGTTGCGAAGCCGCCGGCGCTCGTTGGTGCGGTTGCGCTTCTCCTGCGACTTGATGTTTGCCACGCGTTAGTTCCTTCGGGATGCTCTAGCTGGGGTTGGGGAAGTCGGTGTCGGCGGTACCCGGTGGCGGGCAGCGGCTGCTCAGACTACCAGCGAGGCCGTGAAACCCCCAAAGTCGCGGGCAGTCCCGCCGGTGAATTAGTCACCGCAACTTGACCCAGTGGTCTGCCGAAACGGCCGAGTTGGTGCAGCATGTCAAGGGTGAGCACTCGAACCGCCCCTACCGAGAAAACCGACTCGAAGCGTGCAGACACGCAACGACGCAAACACTACGACGGCGTATTCGACGGCTACAACGACGTCGGCAGGTACGAGCAGGCGTTCGATGAGATGTTCGACCCGCGGGGTAACGTCCGAGCGCCCTACAAGGGCATCTTCGCCGAGCTGGCGCCGTCGGACGTCTCTGAGCTCGAGGCGCGCACCGATGCCCTCGGGCGTGCGTTCACCGACCAGGGCATCACGTTTTCGCTGTCCGGTCAGGAGCGGCCGTTCCCGCTGGACCTCGTCCCACGGGTGATCTCCGCCGCGGAGTGGTCACGTCTCGAACGTGGGATCACCCAGCGGGTGAAGGCACTGGAGATGTACCTCGACGACGTCTACGGAGAGCAGAAGATCCTGCGCGACGGGGTGATCCCACGCCGCCTGGTGACCTCCTGCGAGCACTTCCACCGCCAGGCCACCGGCGTGATCCCGCCCAATGGCGTGCGTATCCACGTCGCCGGCATCGACCTGATCCGCGACGCCCAGGGCAGCTTCCGGGTGCTCGAAGACAACCTGCGCTCCCCATCGGGGGTGTCCTACGTGATGGAGAACCGCCGCACCATGGCGCGGGTGTTCCCCAACCTGTTCGCCACTCACCGGGTACGTGCTGTCAACGACTACTCGTCTCATCTGCTGCGCGCGTTGCGAAACGCGGCGGCTTCCAACGAGGCCGATCCGACTGTGGTGGTGCTGACCCCGGGCGTCTACAACTCCGCCTACTTCGAGCACTCACTGCTCGCCAGGCAGATGGGCGTCGAACTGGTCGAGGGACGCGATCTGTTCTGCCGCGACAACACCGTCTACATGCGCACCACCGAAGGGGAGCGCCAGGTGGATGTGATCTACCGGCGCATCGACGACGAGTTCCTCGACCCGATGCAGTTCCGGCCCGATTCCATGCTGGGGGTGGCCGGACTGCTCAACGCCGCCCGGATGGGCAACGTCGTCATCTCCAGTGCGGTGGGCAACGGCGTCGGTGACGACAAGCTCGTCTACACCTACGTACCCACGATCATCGAGTACTACCTGGGGGAGAAGCCGCTGCTGGACAACGTCGACACCTTCCGGTGCTGGCTCGACGAGGAGCGCGAAGAGGTGCTGGATCGGGTCGACGAACTGGTCATCAAACCGGTGGAAGGCTCCGGGGGCTACGGCATCGTGTTTGGGCCGGACGCTTCAGGAAAGGAACTTGCCACCATCTCGAAGAAGATTCGCGCCGATCCGCGCGGTTGGATCGCTCAACCGGTCATGCAGCTGTCGACCGTGCCCACCCAGATCGGTGACCGGCTGGCGCCCCGACACGTCGACCTGCGGCCGTTTGCGGTCAACGATGGCGAAGACGTGTGGGTGTTGCCCGGCGGGTTGACCCGGGTCGCGCTTCCGGAAGGGTCGCTCGTGGTCAACTCCAGCCAGGGCGGTGGCTCCAAGGACACCTGGGTTCTCGCATCGCGGGCCTCAGAAGCCGACCGCGAACTCGGGGCCGCCGAGGTGGTTCGGGAGTTGCCGAAGTCAGTCAAGAAGAAGTCGGCGAAGAAACGCAAACCCGCGAAGGATGCCGAACCCGCTGCTTCGCATGAACAATCCCAACAACAGCAACAACAGCAACAACAGCAACAGCAACAGCAACAACAACAGCGGGTGGTGACCTGATGCTGGCACGCAACGCAGAATCGCTGTACTGGATCGGTCGCTACGTCGAACGGGCCGACGAGACGGCCCGAATCCTCGATGTGACGGTGCACCAACTGCTCGAAGACTCGAGCGTCGATCCGGACCGAGTGGCCCGGCTGCTGTTGCGGGTCCTGGGCATCGAGGCGCCCGAACATCAGCTCGACGTCTGGTCACTGACCGACATCGTCGCCTTCAGCCGGGAGACCGGCGAAGGAACCTCGATCGTGGATGCGATATCGGCTGCCCGCGAGAACGCCCGCGGTGCACGCGAAGTTACCTCGGCCGATATCTGGGAGTGCCTCAACACCACCTACAACGCGCTGCCCGAACGCGAACGCGCCGCGAGGCGGCTGGGGCCGCACGAATTCCTCTCCTATGTGGAGGGCCGTGCGGCGATGTTCGCCGGGCTTGCCGACTCCACTCTGGTCCGTGACGACGGCTACCGGTTCATGGTGCTGGGCCGGGCCATCGAGCGGGTGGACATGACGGTACGGCTGCTGTGGTCGCGGGTCGGTGACAGCGGTACCTCGCCGGCCTGGGTCACCCTGTTGCGTGCGGCGGGTGCGCACGACGCCTATCTGCGCACCTATCGCGGGGTGCTGGACGCTGGTCGGGTCGTCGAATTCATGCTGCTGGACCGGTTGTTCCCGCGCTCGATCTTCTACTCTCTGCGGTTGGCCGAGCACAGTCTGGACGAACTGATGGATCGTCCGCACAACCGGCTGGGCTCGACAGCCGAGGCGCAACGACTTCTCGGCCGGGCGCGCAGCGATCTGGAGTTCATGGAACCGGGTGTGCTGATCGAGGGGCTGGAGCGGCGGCTGGCCGGACTGCAGCAGACCTGTCGCGACGTCGGAGAAGCTCTGGCGCTGCAGTTCTTCCATTCGGCGCCCTGGATCGCATGGACCGACATCGGCCGTCGCGGTGCGCTCGTCATCGAAGAGGGGGAGATCTAGATGTGGCGGATGAGGGTGGTGCACTCGACCGGCTTTGCCTACAAGTCCCCGGCGACCGCCTCGTTCAATGAGGCCCGTCTGACACCGCGGTCGGATTCACGCCAGAACGTCATCCTCAATCGTGTCGAGACCGTTCCGGCCACCCGTTCCTACCGCTACGTCGACTACTGGGGCACCGCGGTGACCTCGTTCGACCTGCACGCTCCGCACACCGAACTCGAGGTCACCTCGTCCTCGGTGGTGGAGACGGAGCGCGACGCACTCTCCGCTGATCGCAGGAGCAAGATCGACTGGGAAGCATTGCGTTCGGATGCTGTCAGGGACCGGTTCGACGAGGTGCTTTCACCGACCGACTGCACGCCGGCGAGCAGGCGGCTAGAGCGCGTCGGTGAACGGATCGCCAAGTACAACGACCCGCACGATGCGGTCATCGCCGCAGCGCGGTGGGTGCACAGCGAGCTGGACTACATCCCCGGAACCACGGGGGTGCACTCGTCGGGTCTGGATGCCCTGCGTGAGGGCAAGGGGGTCTGCCAGGACTTCGCGCACCTGTCGCTGATCCTGTTGCGGGGCATGGGGATTCCAGCGCGTTACGTGTCGGGATACCTGCATCCGAACCGGGATGCGGTGGTCGGTGAAACCATCGACGGGCAGAGTCACGCCTGGATTCAGGCGTGGACGGGCAGCTGGTGGCACTACGACCCGACCAATGACGCCGAGATCAACGAGCAGTACATCAGCGTCGGCATCGGTCGCGACTACGCCGATGTGTCCCCGCTCAAGGGCATCTACTCCGGTGAGGGCTCGACCGACCTCGACGTCGTCGTGGAGATCACCCGTCTGGCCTGACGCCCACGCCCGGATGGACCTGTACTCGGTGCAGGTCGTCGCCGATTTCGATCTGCTTGTCGAACACCGTTGCGGCCAGGGCGCGCCAGTCGTCCTCCTGGCCGGGTCCGATCGCGGGCACGTAGTGGGTCAAGATGAGAATTCCGACGCCGGCCCGAGCGGCGGTCTCGGCCGCTTCCTGCACCGAGGAGTGGTAGTCGCAGATGTCGCGGATGCGCTGTTGCGGCATCAGCGCGATCAGGTCCTTGCGGATCACCGTGTGGATCAAGGCTCCCGCGCCGGCGGCGAGGCGGTCCAGGCTCTCGCACGGTACCGTGTCGCCGGCCGCGACGACCGAGGCCCCCGCGTGTTCGAAGCGGAGTCCGATAGTCGGTTCCACCGGGCGGTGATCGGTCGGTGCCACCACGATCCGCACCCCGTCCTGATCCCACACTTTCCCCTCGGCGCATTCGTGCACCTCGACCGGCGGCGGGGAGGTTAGATCGGCGTGGTGGGCGATGCGGTAGCCGATGTCGAAGCCGAACGCCCTGAGTGTGGCCTCGACCACCTCGGCCGTCCCGGGTGGGCCGATGATCTGCAACGGTGACGGGTTGGGAGCGAAGTTCGCAATCCACCGGCCGATGATCAGGTCACCGAGATCGGCGATGTGGTCGCTGTGCAGGTGGGTGAGCAGTAGCGCGCTCAGCCCGCCGGCCGCGGCCCCGGCTGCCGCGAGTCGCATCTGCACGCCGCGGCCGCAGTCGACCAGAAAAACCTGTCCACCCGCGCGAATCAGCGTGGCCGGCCCCGCGCGGTTGGGGTCGGGGATAGGGCTTCCGGTGCCGAGCAGGGTGACTTCGATCATGGGTCCATGCCTACCGGACCTCGCGCAGTGGTGGGGTTGAATCACCGGACGTGCGAGAGTTCACCGATGAGCAGCATCGACGTGCGCCCGGGACACCGTGGCTCGGTCAAGGAGTTGGCGGGCACTCTGGGCCGGGCGTTCTACGACGATCCGGTGATGATGTGGCTGTTGCCCGACAGCGCGTCCCGGGCGAAGGGGCTGCCGCGGATGTTCTCCGCGATGGCTCGTCACCATTTTCTGCGCGGTGGCGGAGTGCAGGTCGCGGCTCGGAGGGCGATCGGGGCGGTGGCGCTGTGGGACGCGCCGGGGTGCTGGAAGCATTCGCGGCTGCAAGAGGCGCTGATGATCCCCAGCTTCATCCGTGTGTTCGGTTCGAGGATAGGGATCGGCCAGGAGCTCTCCGAGATGATGAAACGCGAACACCCCGAAGAGCCGCACTGGTATCTGGCGATGATCGGCAGCGATCCCTCGGTGCGGGGCCAGGGTTTCGGCAAAGCCCTGATGCAGGCAGGTTTGGACCGCGCGGACGCCGACCACGCACCGGCCTACCTGGAGTCGACCAAACCCGACAACATCCCGTACTACCAGCGGTTCGGATTCGAGGTCACCGGTGAACTCACCGTTCCTGGCGGCGGTCCGCCCATGTGGCCGATGTGGCGTCCGGCGCGTTAACAGGCTGTAACCTGGTGTTAGCTGTAGCACCTGATCAGAGGCGGATTCATGCGCATTGCGGACGTTTTACGCAACAAGGGGTCGGCGGTGGCGACGGTCACCGCCACCACGACCGTGACCGGCCTGATCGCCGAGCTTGCGACGAACAACATCGGGGCAATGGTGGTGGTCGGACCCGGCGGTAACGCCGGGGTTCTCGGAATGGTCTCCGAACGGGACATTGTGCGCAAACTCAACGAATGCGGACCGGGTCTGTTGACCAGGCCGGTCTCGGAGATCATGACCGGTGTCATCGTCTCCTGCACACCCGATGAAGCGGTCGACGACCTCAGCGCGCTGATGACCAACAACCGGGTGCGGCATGTGCCGGTAATCGACGGCGGCCAACTGGTGGGCATCGTCAGCATCGGTGACGTGGTGAAGACCCGTATGGAGGAACTCGAGGCCGAGCAGCAGCAGTTGCAGGCCTACATCACCGGCGGCTGACTCGCGCTCTGCCGAACACTCAGTTCCACGAGTACTCGGTGCGCAATCTGGTCGCCACCATCTCGAACTTCTCCGGCTCCAGTATCGCGCCCTCGCGCCGGATGCCCTCCTCGGGTACATCGAGTACCCGGTCCAGTCGCACCCAGCTGGCTCTGCCCTCGAAATCCCAGCTGCCGCCGCCGATGCCGACCCAGTCCGGATCGTCGCCGTGGCGGTCCTGGCTGGACAGCATCAGCCCGAGCAGGGTGCGGCGGTCCCGGCCCACTACCAGCACCGGGCGGTCCTTTCCGCGGGTCGGATCGTCTTCGTAGACAACCCAGGTCCAGACGATTTCACCGGGATCAGCTCGTCCGTCCAGGTCCGGCGCATACACGACCTTGCGGGCCCGGTGCGCAGTCGGGACGCTGTTCCGGGTCACCGGCCTGCCCGCAGTGAGTGCCGGAACGTCGGGACTGGACGCGGCTGCCAGCGCGCTGATCCCCGCATGCAGGCCCATTCGCAGGCCCTGCTGGATGCCCATCTGGATCTCACGTGGCAGCCCGTCCGGTTTCTGCAGTTGACGGACGAACTTCGGCGCCTCTTTGAACACCAGGTTCTCCGCGAACCGCTGAAACGTCTTCCACTGCGACGCCATGATTCGAGCATAAGTGACCACTGCGACGGCGGGAGTGGCACGACCGCTGGGCACGGTGCGCCCACGATTGTGTCGGCACCGGCCTGGCTCGATACCCTGTTGTCGCGCAGCGCGCCCGCCACGCCACCCCCTCCAGGAGATTCCCATCAGCAGTTTCGCCGACCAGACGTTCACCGCGCCGGCCCAGATACGGAACTTCTGCATCATCGCCCACATCGACCACGGCAAGTCGACCCTGGCCGACCGGATGTTGCAGCTCACCGGGGTGGTCGCGGACCGAGACATGCGTGCGCAGTACCTGGACCGGATGGACATCGAGCGGGAACGCGGCATCACCATCAAGGCCCAGAACGTTCGGCTGCCCTGGCAGGTCAACGTCGACGGCTCAACCCCGGGGACCGGCCCGGAGAACTACGTGTTGCACCTCATCGACACCCCGGGCCACGTGGACTTCACCTACGAGGTCTCGCGTGCGCTGGAAGCCTGCGAGGGCGCGGTGCTGCTGGTGGACGCCGCTCAGGGCATCGAGGCGCAGACGCTGGCCAACCTGTACCTGGCGCTGGATCGCGACCTGACGATAATCCCGGTGCTCAACAAGATCGACCTGCCCGCCGCCGACCCCGACAGGTACGCCGCTGAGATCGCCCACATCATCGGCTGCGATCCCGGCGATGTGTTGCGGGTCTCCGGGAAGACCGGCGCCGGCGTGGCAGAACTCCTAGACGAGGTGGTGCGCCAGGTTCCGGCACCCACCGGTGACTCCGACGCCCCGACCCGGGCGATGATCTTCGACTCGGTCTACGACATCTATCGCGGTGTGGTCACCTATGTCCGCGTGGTCGACGGCAAGATCACCCCGCGCGAGCGGATCAAGATGATGTCGACCGGGGCCACCCACGAACTGCTGGAAGTCGGGATCGTCTCGCCGGAACCCAAAGCCACGCAGGGCCTCGGTGTCGGCGAGGTGGGTTACCTGATCACCGGGGTCAAAGATGTCCGGCAGTCCAAGGTCGGCGACACCGTCACCACCGCTCGTCACGGCGCGACCGACCCGTTGACCGGTTACCGCGAGCCCCGTCCGATGGTCTACTCGGGCCTATATCCCGTGGACGGCTCGGACTATCCGAACCTGCGAGACGCTCTGGACAAACTGCAGCTCAACGATGCGGCGCTGACCTACGAGCCGGAGACGTCGGTGGCACTCGGGTTCGGCTACCGGTGCGGGTTCCTGGGCTTGTTGCACATGGAGATCACCCGCGAGCGCCTGGAGCGGGAGTTCGACCTGGACCTGATCTCCACCTCGCCCAACGTCGTCTACCGGGTGGTCCGAGACGACGGGACCGAATCGGTCGTCACCAATCCGTCCGACTGGCCCGAGGGCAAGGTCAGCAGCGTCTACGAGCCGATCGTCAAGACAACGATAATCGCGCCCAGTGAGTTCATCGGCACCATCATGGAGCTCTGCCAATCCCGGCGCGGGGAACTCGGCGGTATGGACTACCTGTCCCCGGAACGGGTCGAGCTGCGGTACACCATGCCGTTGGGCGAGATCATTTTCGACTTCTTCGACTCGCTGAAATCCCGGACCCGTGGCTACGCCAGCCTGGACTACGAAGAGGCAGGCGAGCAGGAGGCCTCGCTGGTGAAGGTCGATATTCTGCTTCAGGGCGAGGCCGTAGACGCGTTCAGCGCCATCGTGCACAAGGACTCCGCCGGCGCGTATGGCAACAAGATGACCAGCAAGCTCAAGGAACTCATCCCGCGTCAGCAGTTCGAAGTTCCGGTGCAGGCCGCGATCGGTTCGAAGATCATTGCTCGCGAAAACATCCGCGCGATCCGCAAAGACGTGCTATCGAAGTGCTACGGCGGAGACATCACCCGGAAGCGCAAGCTGCTCGAGAAGCAGAAGGAAGGCAAGAAGCGGATGAAGACCATCGGGCGGGTGGATGTGCCGCAGGAGGCTTTCGTCGCGGCGTTGTCTGCCGACTCAGTAAGCGACAAACCGAAGAAGTAGGGACCATGCGAGCAGCGCGAGCCGTCATCGCCGCGGTGGGCATATGCCTGGTTGGCGCTTGCTCGTCGCCCGTCGATGGCATCGCGACGGCCCCGGCCCCGGCCACTCGGCCGGCGTCGCCCGGGCCTCCGGCCGCGCTGGACCGGGTGCTTCCGACCGCCGATGAGCTCTCCCGCACCCTGGGTGTCGGTACGCACGGTCTGATGGGCCAGCTGGTGGTCGGCGGCGCCGACATGCTGCTGCGGGGCATCGACCGGTCCGAGGCGACACCGGTGGAATGTGTCAGTGCCACCCACCGGCTGCAGCACCTGGTCTACGGCGCCAGCTCGGTGCGATCGGTTGCCAGCAGGCCGTGGGCGGGAGGCGATGTGGACGGGCCGGCGCGGTCGGCGTTCTTCGGTGTGGTGAAGCTGGCCCGCGCCGATGACGCCAGGGCATTCTTCACCGCCGCGGTCGCCAACTGGCGTGAGTGCGACGGCCGCACGCTGATGCTCGCGCAGCCCGACCACGGCACCCGGTCCTTCAGCAGGATCACCGACGTGGTCCTCGACGGCCGGGTCGTCTCGGCGGTCGTTCTGACCGACTCGGGTCTGGGCGGGGCGGACACCGTCGCCCGGGCACTCGGCGTGGCGGCGGACTGCATCGTCGATGTGGAGGTCGCCGTCGACGTCGACCCAGCACTCGATCCCGCGGTTACGAGCAGCGGCGGGGCGATCGACGCCGTCGGCATCGCCAACCTGATGCTCGACAAAATCAGCGCGGCGGCCTGAAGTCGGACACAATGTCGCCATGCGCGCCGGCCTGATCGTCATCGCCTCGGCGTCGATGCTGCTCGCCGGGTGCCAGAGCACGGTGTCCGGCACCGCGGTACGGGCTCAGGGGAGCGCACCGCGTGATGTGAGCCGGCTAGACGAATCCGACCTGGACCACGTACTGCTGTCCATCGGCGAACTCAACGACATCGTCGGTTCCACCCGCATGGAGGTGACCAGCGAACTCGACGAGATGTCAGACCACTCTGCCGATGTCTCCGATCCGGATTGCCTTGGCGCCATCTATGCGGTCGAGGAGCCGGTGTACGCCGGCAGCGGCTGGACTGCCTTCCGGGATCAAGTGGTCCGCGAACCCGATGACGACAACGACCACTGGGTCGAGCAGGCCGCGGTGCTCTATCCGTCGGCGGCCAAGGCGCAGAAGATGTTTGGCGATTCAGCGCAGATCTGGGAGGACTGCGAGAACCAGTCGATCGAGGTGCGCGACGGGTCTTTTATCTGGGACATCGGTCAGGCATTCGTCGATGACGACCTGGTCACCCAGATCTCGATTCAAGACGATTCCGGCGGCTGGGAGTGCCAGCATGCCATGGGGGTGGTGTCGAACGTGATCGTTGAGACATGGGCATGCGGATACGGCATCGGCGATGAAGCTGCCACGATCGCCGGCGAGATGGTCGCCAACGCCGCGACCCGGTGATTGCTGGACGAGGAACTACATGGGAGCGTTCGCCGGGACGAACACCCCTGAGCTGTCGGCCTCCTCTTCGGCACGGATGACGTGCACGACCGCGTTGATCAATGCCAGATGGGTGAACGCCTGCGGGAAGTTGCCCAGATGCCTGCCGGTGCGGGGCTCGATCTCCTCGGCATACAGGTGCAGAGGGCTGGCGAACGACAACAGCCGCTCACACAGATGCTTGGCGCGCTTGACCTCACCGATCTCGACCAGTGCCGAAACCAGCCAGAACGAGCAGATGGTGAACGTGCCCTCTTCGCCGGTCAGCCCGTCGTCGGTCTCCTCGACCCGGTAGCGGAGCACCAGCCCCTCTTCGGTGAGTTCCTCGGCGATGGCCATCACCGTGGCCCGGACCCTGGGGTCGTCCGACGGCAGGAAGCGCACCAGTGGAACCAACAGCAGCGAGGCGTCCAGTGCGTCGGAGCCGTAGCGCTGGGTGAGCACGCCGCGCGAGTCGACCCCGTGCTCGAGCACGTCGGCCTTGATCTCCTCGGCGATCTCGCTCCACTGGTTGGCGTAGCTCTTCTCGCCCTGTAGCTCGGCGAGCTTGGCGCCGCGGTCCAGGGCTACCCAGCACATCACCTTCGAGGACGTGAAGTGCTGCGGTTCGCCGCGCACCTCCCAGATACCCCGGTCGGGCTCGCGCCAGTGTTTGATCGCCTCCTCGACCTGGTTCTTCAGTACCGGCCACAGCGTCGGGGGGATCTGCTCACGCGACTTGGCATGCAGGTACACCGAGTCCAGCATGGTGCCCCAGATGTCGTGTTGACGCTGGTTGTAGGCGCCGTTGCCGATCCGGACCGGGCGGGCGTTGTCGTAGCCCGACAGGTGGTGAAGTTCCGCTTCCACCAGGCTGCGTTCGCCGCCGACGGCGTACATCACCTGAAGCGGATGACGCTCGCCGTTGTTCGCGCCCGACACGTCGGCGATGAACGCGAAGAAGTCGTCGGCCTCGCGGTCCAGGCCAAGTGTGTACAGGCCCCACAGCGCGAACGTGGAGTCGCGTACCCACGCGTATCGGTAGTCCCAGTTACGTTCGCCCTGAGGGGTTTCCGGCAGCGATGTAGTGCTGGCGGCCAGCAGCGCGCCGGTCGGCGAGTAGGTCAGGCCTTTCAGGGTCAGCGCGCTGCGCTGCAGGAACGCCCGCCACGGATGGTCGGGGAAGTCGCCGATGTTGATCCACTGCCGCCACGCTTCGCTGGTCTGCCACATCTTGTCGGCAGCCTCGTCATAGGTTTGCGGAGCTGGGTGTTTGGACCAGCTCAGCGCGACGAATACGTTGTCGCCCTCCTTGAGCCGGGTTCGGGCTCGGGCCTCGCGGCCCTCCAGGCCGATACGCAGGTTGCTGGTCAGTCGCAGAGTGGGATGGGAGTCCGGGTTGTCGGTAGCCCGGGCGATGGCTTCGCCATAGGCCTGCGCCGAGTACTCCCAGGCCGCGTTGTTGCGGTGATAGTCGAAGGACGGCTCGCAGCTCATCACCACTTCCACCGTCCCGCTGACACATTTCACCGTGCGCAGCAGGATGTGTTCGGCGTCCCAGTCCATCGGGGTACGGCGATGAGTGCGC
Organism: uncultured Mycobacterium sp.; assembly: GCA_964513475.1. Taxonomy (GTDB): domain Bacteria; phylum Actinomycetota; class Actinomycetes; order Mycobacteriales; family Mycobacteriaceae; genus Mycobacterium. The sequence goes on from CAZEMS010000001.1 coordinate 135,598, forward strand.
GACCGCCGCTCGATGTCATGCCATGGCCCCATCACCAGTGCGTCGCGCACGATGATCCAGCCGGTGTGTGTCTGCCAGGTGGTCTCCAGGATCAGACTGCCCGGCAGGTAGCGCCGGGCCGACGGCACCGACACGCCGTACGGGCCGAACCGAAAGTGGCCCGCTCCGCGGTCCAGGATCGCGCCGAAAACACTCGGTGAGTCCGGGCGCGGCACGCACAGCCATTCGACAGAGCCGGCCGACGAGATGAGGCAGGTGGTCTCGCAGTCGGAGAGAAATGCGTAGTCGGCGATCGGTGGAAAGGGATTTCGCAGGCCGGTCGGGGCGCATGCCACCGGCGCCGACAAAGCGAACGGCACCGAATCCGTGGCTGAGTCCGGGGGAGTGTGCTGCAAAACCATGACCACATCATCAACTGCTGACCTGCCTGTCGTCTACCCGGTCGGTTGCATGTTGCGAGATCGGGTCTTGGGCAGGGTCTAGGCTGCTTGAGTGGCCGGGCTCCTCAGTTGGTGGGACGGCGTCGAATTATGGCTGACGGGGCTGAGTTTCGTCGCGCAGACGGCGGTGGTCATGCCGGTTGTCTTGGCACTGGCCTATGGGATCGCGGTGGTGTTGGACCGTGCGTTGGCCCTCGGAGTGAAATTGCTGCGCCGTCTGCGGCATCAAGAACAGGAAACCGAGTGAGCGGCATGCCTCGATCGCGGGTGACACTGGTGCTGGTCATCCTGGTCTTGTTGGTGATCGTGGCGTGGCTGCTGACCCGCTGAGCTCACCGGACGGCCGCACCGGACTCTGTTATCCTTCCCGCCATGCATGCGGCGCCCGGCAGCACCGAGTGTCATGTCGTGGCGTGGGCCGTCGCGGATTGGTGCGCTGGCTCTGATGCGCGTTGTTGCCGGTGAGCACCTCCCCGTTCGCGGTTCGGTTTCGCTTGCGGGGTTGATTGCGAGGTTCCCGTGTCGCGTGGCCGTGCTGGCCGCCCTCGTGGTGTTGCTCGCCGGCTGCGGCGGAGGCCCCAGCGATGTCGTCGGCGACCGGGGCGGACCTCGCCCCGACACCGAGTTGACGCTGGTCGCCTACGCTGTGCCCGAGCCCGGTTGGAGCAAGGTGATTCCGGCCTTCGCAGCGACCACGGATGGCGAGGGCGTCGGGGTGACCGCGTCTTACGGCGCGTCGGCGGATCAGTCTCGCAGTGTCGAGTCGGGTAAGCCGGCCGACGTGGTCAGCTTCTCCGTCGAACCCGATATCGCCCGGTTGGTCGAAGCGGGCAAGGTTTCCGAGAACTGGAACGCCGGAGCGACCAAGGGCATCCCGTTCGGTTCGGTGGTCGCGTTCATGGTTCGTCCGGGCAACCCGAAGAACATTCGAGATTGGGACGATCTGCTGCGACCGGGTGTCGAGGTCATCACGCCGAGCCCGCTGAGTTCCGGTTCGGCCAAGTGGAACCTGCTGGCCCCGTACGCGGTCAAGAGTGACGGTGGCAAGAACACGCAGGCCGGACTGGATTTCGTGGACGAATTGGTGACCGAACACGTCAGGTTACGTCCCAGCACCGGGCGGGAGGCCACCGACGTGTTCTTGCAGGGCACCGGCGACGTGCTGCTGGCCTACGAGAACGAGGCCATTCACGCGCGCCGCCTCGGCCACGAGTTCGACTACCTCACCCCGTCCCAGACGTTCAGGATCGACAACCCGGTCGCGGTTGTGATCACCGGCCGACATGTCGACAAGGCGACTGACTTCGTGAATTTCCAGTACACCCCGGACGCACAGCGGCTATGGGCCGAGGCGGGATTCCGGCCGGTCGATCCGGCGGTCCGAGCAGAGTTCGGCGAGCAGTTCCCGGCCCCGGAGAAGCTGTGGAACATCGATGATCTGGGGGGCTGGCCGAAGGTCGAACTAGAGCTGTTCAACAAGGACAGCGGCGCCATCACCGAGATCTACACCCGGGCAACTGGATGACCTCTGCGCGGGGCCCTGAGGTCGCCCGGGCCTGGGGCCCGTTTCGCCGCGGCCAGGGCAGGACGGCGCTGCGGGTCGGGGTGGCGTCGATATGGTTGAGCGTCATCGTGTTGCTGCCCCTGGCAGCGATCGTTTGGCAGTCGGCTGACGGCGGCTGGGAAGCGTTCCGCGATGCCGTGACCGCGAACTCCGCGGTTGCCTCGTTCCGGGTGACGTTGACGATCTCGGCCGGGGTCAGCCTGGTCAACGGGGTATTCGGGCTACTGGTCGCATGGGTGCTCACTCGGGACGATTTTCGGGGCAAACGGCTGGTCGACTCCGTGATTGACCTGCCCTTCGCGTTGCCGACCATTGTCGCCAGTCTGGTGATGCTGGCGTTGTACGGCCCCGCGAGTCCGGTCGGCGTGCATTTGCAGCACACCCAATGGGGTGTCGGAGTGGCGCTGCTGTTCGTGACGTTGCCGTTCGTCGTTCGGTCGGTCCAACCGGTACTGCTCGAACTCGACCGCGAGACCGAGGAGGCGGCGGCGTCTCTGGGAGCGAACAACTGGATCATTTTCACCCGGGTGATCCTGCCTGCGCTGCTGCCGGCGTTACTGTCCGGTGTGGGTCTTGCTTTCGCCCGGGCCATAGGCGAATTCGGCTCGGTGGTGCTGATCGGCGGTGCGGTACCCGGAGAGACGGAGGTGTCTTCGCAGTGGATTCGGACGCTGATCGAGAACGACGATTCGACCGGCGCAGCTGCGGTTTCCATTGTCCTGCTCGCGATCTCGTTCACAGTGCTGTTCATACTTCGGGTGGTGGGGTCGTGGGCGGCCAGGCGGGAGGAGTCGGCGAGGTGACCGCGACATGATGCTCACGCCGGCGGTCCGCCATCTAATGAGATACCTCGCGCTGGCATACGTACTGGTCCTGGTGATCTTGCCGGTGGGGTTGATTCTGTGGCGTACCTTCGCGCCCGGGTTCGGAGCGTTCTTCGCCTCTGTCGGAACGCCCGCGGCGATCTCGGCGCTGCACCTGTCACTGCTGGTGGTTGCCATTGTCGTGCCGCTGAACGTCCTGTTCGGCGTGCCCACCGCATTGGCGCTGGCGCGCAACAGATTCCGCGGAAAGTCGATCTTGCAGGCGGTCATCGATCTGCCGTTCGCGGTGTCGCCGGTCATCGTCGGCGTCGCCCTGATTCTGCTCTGGGGCTCGGCCGGGCTTTTCGGCTTCGTCGAGAACGATCTGGGGTTCAAGATCATCTTCGGACTTCCGGGCATCGTGCTGGCGAGCATCTTCGTCACGGTGCCTTTCGTCATCCGCGAGGTCGAGCCAGTGCTGCACGAACTGGGCACCGACCAGGAAGAGGCGGCAGCGACGTTGGGATCCAACTGGTGGCAGACGTTCTGGCGGGTGACCTTGCCCTCGATCCGTTGGGGTTTGACCTACGGCATCGTGTTGACCGTGGCTCGCACGCTCGGCGAGTTCGGAGCGGTGCTCTTGGTATCGTCGAACCTGCCGGGCACCTCGCAGACGCTGACGCTGTTGGTTGCCGACCGGTACAACCGCGGTGCCGAGTACGGCACCTACGCCCTCTCCACTCTGCTGATGGGGGTGGCCGTTGTCGTTCTGGTGTCCCAGCTGATCCTCGATACCCGCCGCGCCAAGAGCGATATCTAGGCCATACACGAAGGCCATAGGAGACCGAGAAGATGACCGACGCGATCGTTGTGCGCGGCGCCAACAAGCACTACGGCGAGTTCGCCGCCCTGGACCGCGTTGATTTCGAGGTGCCGTCCGGTTCGCTGACCGCACTGCTGGGGCCCAGCGGCTCGGGCAAATCCACGCTGCTGCGGGTGATCGCCGGTCTGGACCAGCCCGACACCGGAACCATCACCATCGACGGGCGCGACGTGACCCACGTCCCACCTCAGCGGCGCGGCATCGGATTTGTGTTCCAACACTATGCGGCCTTCAAACACCTGACCGTGCGGGACAACGTCGCATTCGGTCTGAAGATCCGCAGGCGCCCCAAGGACGAGGTCAAAGCCAAGGTCGACAACCTCTTGGAGGTTGTGGGCCTGGCCGGCTTCCAGGGCCGCTATCCCAACCAGCTCTCCGGCGGTCAGCGCCAGCGGATGGCCCTGGCCCGCGCGCTGGCGGTGGACCCGCAGGTGCTGCTGCTCGACGAGCCGTTCGGTGCGCTGGACGCCAAGGTTCGAGACGATCTGCGAGCGTGGCTGCGCCGACTCCACGACGAGGTTCACGTCACGACCGTGCTGGTTACCCACGATCAGGCCGAGGCCCTGGACGTGGCCGACCGGATCGCGGTGCTCAACAAAGGCCGAATCGAACAGATCGGTTCCCCGACCGAGGTGTACGACACCCCCGCCAACGCGTTCGTGATGTCGTTTCTGGGCGCTGTGTCCTCGCTGAACGGGGCGCTGGTGCGTCCGCACGACATTCGGGTCGGGCGCACCCCGGAGATGGCGATCGCCTCGGGGGACGGCACGGTTCACAGCACCGGGGTGGTTCGGGCGACCGTCGACCGCCTGGTGGTCCTGGGTTTCGAGGTGCGGCTGGAGCTGACCAACGCGGCGACCAGCGCCGCGTTCACCGCGCAGATCACCCGCGGCGATGCCGAGGCGCTCGGTCTGAAGGAAGGCGAGACCGTCTACGTGCGGGCGACCCGGGTGCCGTCGATTCCCGGGGGTGCGAGCGACTCGGTTTCGGCGCCCACCTGAGCTTCAGCTGAAGCCACGCCGTCGTCAGGCTGCGATGCTACCGGCGGCGGCGGTCTGATACCGGTCCAGCAGAGTGGCCGCGACCAGGTCGTGCGAGCCCAACGGCTCGGCTATTCGAATGCGCTGCACCGCAGCGTATTCCGCGACTCTATCGGTGATGCGGCCATGTGCCAGGAACCACGGCGCGATGATCAGCCGCCGGGCACCGGCGGATCGCAGCCGCAGCAGGGACTCGGCCACGGTGGGGTGCGGACCGGTGGCGAACGCTATCCGGCAACCAGCCCACCGCGTGCCTGCGGATACCGCCGGCGCAACCAGGGATGTCCTGGCATTCGCCGCGGCGTTCGTCGACCCGACCGCGACCACGATCACTCCGAGTTCTCGGTCGTCCGGCGAAGCGCCGGCCTGGGCCAACCGCTCTCGCAGCACCTGCACCAACGCCGGATCCTCGCCCAGCACTGGCGCGCGGCGTACCCGGAAGCCCGACGCCCTGACCATGGCTGGGATGTCGACGCGGGCGTGATAGGCGTTGGCCAGCAGCATCGGAGTGATGATCGCCCGCTCGCCCAGGCCGGCCAACACGTCGCGCAGATTCGGCGATGTCTGTTCGCAGAACGCGGGAACGACTTCGAGGCCCGGCTGTTGTGCACGAATCCGTTCGGCCACGGCGTGGGTGGTGGCCGATGATCTGGGGTCGGCACTGCCGTGCGCGGTAAGAACCAGCGCGGTCACGATGCGTGTAGTCCGCATTCGGTCTTGGTCAGACCCTGCCAGCGGCCGCTACGTGGGTCCGCGCCCTCCGCGGGCCGCGCCGTGCATGGTGCGCATCCGATCGACGGATAACCTTCGTAAACAAGAGGATTGACGAGAATACCGTTGGCTTCGACATAGTTCTGCATATCCTCGTCGGTCCAGGTGGCCAGCGGGTTGACCTTCACCAACCCGAACGCCTTGTCCCAGCTGACCAGCGGCGCGTTCGCCCGGGTCGGGGCTTCGACTCGGCGGATACCGGTGACCCACGCCGCGTAGCCACGCAGCGCCTTGCCCAACGGCTCGACCTTGCGCATCCGGCAGCATTCGTTGGGTGCACGGGCGAACAGGTCCTTGCCCAGCGCTTCGTCCTGTTCGGCGACGGACTTCTCGGGCGTGACGTTGACGATGTTGACGTCATAGACAGCTTCGACGGCGTCGCGGGTACCCAGGGTCTCGACGAAGTGGTAGCCGGTATCGAGGAACAGGATGTCTACGCCCGGGCGGACCTTGGTGGCCAGGTCGACGAGTACCGCGTCCTGCATGTTGGATGCGACGACGTAGCCCGCCCCTGAGGCCGCCGGGCCGAAATTCTCATCAGTCCAGCGCAGCAGTTCCACGGCGTCCGCGCCGTCGAGTTCGGCCGCCCCGCGCTCGGCCAGCGCGATCAGATCCTTCTCGCTCATCACATCGGTCATCGCAGGTCCGCCTCGTCGGCACGCAGCGCCCAGGCGGCGAAACGCTCACCCTGCTCGCGCTGTTTGACAAAGTTGCGGACAACCCGGTCGATGTAGTCGACGAGTTCGGCGCTGGTGACCTTGTGCTGACGCAGCTTTCGGCCGAAGCCGCTGTCCAGGCCGAGGCTGCCGCCAAGGTGAACCTGGAAACCTTCGACCGATCCGCCGTCGCCGTCGTCGATCATCTGGCCCTTGAAACCGATGTCGGCGACCTGAATCCGCGCGCAGGAGTTGGGGCAGCCGTTGATGTTGACGGTCACGGGGACGTCCAATCGCGCATTGAGGTCCTCCAGTCGCTTCTCCAGCTCTGGGACCAGGGTCTGGGACCGCTTGCGGGTCTCCGCGAAGGAGAGTTTGCAGAACTCTATTCCGGTGCAGGCCATCAGATTTCGCCGCCAGTGCGACGGCGACGACGGTAGCCCCAGCGCGTCCAGGTCCGCGGTGAGCCCGGCCACCTTGTCATCGGGGACGTCGAGGATGATCAGCTTCTGGTACGGCGTGAACCGGATGCGGTCCGATCCCGCCGCCGCGGCGAGGTCGGCCACCTTCGACAGGATCGTGCCAGACACTCGTCCGGCGATCGGCGCGACGCCCACCGCATTCAGACCGTTCTTGAGCCGTTGCACACCGACATGGTCGATGGGACGGACGACCGGATCGGGGGCCGGGCCGTCGATCAGCGGTCGTTTCAGGTACTCGGACTCGAGAACCTGCCGGAACTTCTCCACGCCCCAGTCCTTGATCAGGAACTTCAACCTCGCCTTGGCCCGCAGACGGCGGTAACCGTAGTCGCGGAACGCCGACACCACGGCTTCCCAGACGTCGGGTACCTCGTCGAGTGGCACCCACGCACCGATCCGCTTGCCCAGCATCGGGTTGGTGGACAAGCCGCCGCCAACCCACAGATCGAAGCCGGGGCCGTGCTCCGGGTGGTTCACTCCGATGAACGAAACGTCGTTGATTTCGTGCACGACATCCTGCAGACCCGAGATCGCGGTCTTGAACTTCCGCGGCAGGTTGGAGTATTCCGGTTTGCCGATGTAGCGGCGCACGATCTCGTCGATCGCCGGCGTTGCGTCGATCACCTCGTCGAGGGACTCCCCGGCCAGCGGGGATCCGAGCACCACGCGGGGGCAGTCACCGCACGCTTCGGTGGTCTGCAGCCCTACCGCGTCGAGTCGCCGCCAGATCTCCGGCATGTCTTCCACCCGGATCCAGTGGTACTGCACGTTCTGACGGTCGGAGATGTCGGCGGTGTCCCGGGCAAACTGCGTGGAGATTTCGCCCAGCGCGCGAAGGGCCGCCGCGGACAGCGCGCCGCCGTCGCTGCGGACGCGGAGCATGAAGTACTTGGCTTCCAGCACGTCGATGTTCTCATCGCCGGTCCAGGTGCCGTCGTAGCCTTGTTCGCGCTGCGTGTACAGACCCCACCAGCGAAAACGTCCCCGAAGATCACCCTTGTCGATGCTGTCGAAGCCGCCGGCGGCGTAGGTGCTCTCTATGCGGGCCCGCACGTTGAGCGGGTTGTCGTCTTTCTTGGACTGCTCGTTGGCGTTGAGCGGCTCGCGGTACCCGAGCGCCCACTGGCCCTCACCTTTCGGGCGCTTGGGAGGCCGGGGCTGCAAGGGTGTCTCTGTCATGGGATGTGGCTCCTTCGTGGAGCCGGCGTTGGGACCGCGCTATTCACCGGTGGCCGTCCGGCGGCGCAGATCCCGCGGCCAGCCTAAGTTCAGGTGGGCAGATCTACGACGTCAAGGTAGACAGCAACAGCTGCAAACGCGCTTGAAATCGACATGCCGCCGCACCACCAGCGAAACGCGAGTGATATTCGGGGCGGCGGTCACGTGGCCCATTGTGCCACGAAACCCCTCGTGCGCCCTAACCGCCGATGTCGGCCGGCACTGTGCTGTCCGCGTCGGCGAGGCACTGGGAGGATGGTGTCGTGTCGGTTGAATCGGCCCAGGTGGCGCCCGAGTTGGTCCCCGCCCCGGGCCGGCCGTTGGGCCTCTACATTCATGTGCCGTTCTGCGCCGCGCGCTGTGGCTACTGCGACTTCAACACCTACACACCGGGCGAGGTGGGCGGCGCCACGCCCGCCGGGTGGCTGAACGCGGTGCGAAGCGAACTGCGGCTGGCCGCGCTGACCCTGGCCGGCTCGTCCCCGGCGGGCCCGCCCGAACTGCGCACCGTATTCGTCGGCGGAGGTACCCCTTCGCTGCTCGGCGGCGCCGGGCTGGGGGCCGTCCTCGACGCGGTGCGGGAGCACTTCGCCCTGGTCGCGGATGCCGAGGTGACCACCGAGGCCAACCCGGAGTCCACCTCGCCGCGACTGTTCGAGGAACTGCGTGCCGCCGGCTACACCCGGGTATCGCTGGGCATGCAGTCGACCGCGCCGCATGTGCTGGCGGCCCTGGACCGGCTGCACACGCCGGGGCGGGCCGTCGCGGCCGCCGCCGAAGCACGTGCGGCCGGCTTCGCCCACGTCAACATCGACCTGATCTACGGGACACCGGGAGAGACCGACGATGACCTGCTGCGGTCCATCGATGCCGCGGTCGACTCCGGTGCCGACCACGTCTCGGCCTACGCCCTGATCGTCGAGGAAGGAACCGCCCTGGCGCGGCGGGTACGCCGAGGTGAGGTCGGAGCACCTGACGACGACGTGCTGGCCCATCGGTACGAGCTGGCCGACGTGCGGCTCGCGGCGGCGGGGTTTCGCTGGTACGAGGTCTCCAATTGGAGCAAGCCGGGCGGTGAATGCCGGCACAACCTGGGTTACTGGGAGGGCGGGCAATGGTGGGGTGCCGGGCCCGGCGCCCACGGGCATCTGGGCCTGACACGGTGGTGGAACCACAGACGTCCTGACGCGTACGCGGTCGCCCTCGGCGCGGACATGCTGCCCATCGCAGGTTCTGAAACACTCGATGCGGCTGCCCGACACACCGAGGAGGTGATGCTGGGCCTGCGGTTGCGCGCAGGTCTGCGATGGGCGCTGCTCGGACAGGCGGAACGCGCGCGCGCCGACGTGGCGATTGCCCGTGGTCTCGCCATGCGTGAACATGACCGGTTGGTGCTGACCGACCCTGGGCGGCTGCTCGCGGATGCGGTGGTGCGAAACCTGCTCACCGACGGTCAAATGTCCGACTGACCCCTTCGCCAGGCAACAATCGCCGCGCGCCGAACGTCGTCAGTAAGCGGAACGGCTAGCGGCCTAGCTGGGGCAGCGGGCCTCGAGATGGACGTTCTGCTGGTACGTGGGTACCAAACCATCCGTCCAGGGCTGCCCGCGGTCCCACGACATCACGTCGCGTCCGCGCCGAATCGAGCCGACCTGACATTGATCTAGCGGGGCCGTGCCGGTTCTGGTGACTACCACGTTGTAGCCCTCTCGCTCCAGCCGACTGACCGCGTCTTCGGCGGATTCGCCTTGAACCGGTGCGGCGACTGCCGTCGGCATGCCCAGTGCGAGGGCGCCGCCGAACAGGAGTGCGGCCGTAGCTGCGCGCATCGACTTTTTCATAGTTCGCCCTCCTTCCGAAAGGCTTATAGACGCTGTTAATTCCACCCTGCGCGCCGTCAGCGAAGATTGCCACCGAACTGTCAACTCCCTGACAGCTTTATCCGGGACTTCGCCCTCTTTCGGCACGTACGCTTATGTCAACATGACCGTGGAGGACGCGCGGTGGGTGGCCGAATGTCTGGGCGGCGCCGTCACGCTATTGCGCCCCAACGACATCAGTGTGCTCGCCGACATTTTGTTCCGACGGCAGTTCGACGACGGAGAAGTGCTCGTCGAGGCTGGTGTGAAGCCTGACACGGTGTGGATCTTGCGGGGAGGTATCGCCGAGTTGTCGGTGGGCGTCGGGCGTCGCCGCGTCGTCATTGGTCTGCTGCATCCCGGCGCGGTGGAGGGTGACATCGCAGTGCTACGCAGGACGGCCGTCGCCTACACCGTCTCCGCGCTCGGCGCTTGCGCCTGTCTGGGCATCAGCACGCCGGTATTCGAGACCTTGTTGGCGACGCAGCCCAACATCGCTCGGCGGTGGTTGGCGGCTGTCGCCGACCGAGCCGCTGAAAGCCGTGATCGGCTGATCGCGACCCTGAGCGGACCACTCAACGAGCAGGTGGCTCGGGTGCTCCTCGACGAAGCGGTTGACGGTTCGGTGCGCCTGGCGCAGCGCACCCTCGCCGAGATGCTCGGTGTTGCGCGGCCGTCGCTGAACAAGGTGCTCAAGGATCTCGAACGGGAAGGCATCATCACCATCAACTACGGCGGTGTCGACATTCTCGACGCCGACCGGCTGGCATATGTGCCCGAGGAGTCTGACCAATAGCCCTCCTCACGAGCGGCATTCAACCACCCACTCTGCCGGACCGCGGCCGCTCATGCGCCGTATGGGCGGCAGATGAACGTAAAATGGGCGCGGAATGGGAGGTGAGCAATGGGTGGTGCCGACGACCGACGTTTTGAGGTGCTGCGTGCCATCGTCGCCGACTTCGTTTCGACCAAGGAGCCGATCGGTTCCAAATCGCTGGTTGAGCGGCACAACCTCGGTGTCTCCAGTGCGACCGTGCGCAATGACATGGCGGTTCTGGAAGCCGAGGGTTACATCGCCCAACCGCACACGAGTTCCGGACGGGTGCCTACAGAGAAGGGCTACCGTGAGTTCGTCAACCGCCTGGAAGAGGTCAAACCCCTGTCCACCCCGGAGCGGCGCGCGATCCTGCAGTTCCTCGACTCCGGAGTCGACCTCGACGATGTGCTGCGCCGTGCGGTTCGGCTGCTCGCGCAACTGACTCGCCAGGTTGCGATCGTCCAGTATCCGACGCTGACCCGTTCGACGGTGCGGCATCTGGAGGTTGTCGCGCTGACGCCGGCGCGCCTGCTGCTGGTGGTGATCACCGATACCGGGCGCGTCGACCAGCGCATCGTCGAACTCGGTGACCCGATCGATGAGCAGGACCTGGTCAGATTGCGGGAACTGTTGGCCGGGGCGCTCGGCAACAAGCCGCTCACCGCCGCATCCGTCGCGGTGGCCGACCTGGCCGCCAACCTCGACTGCTCCGGCGGCCTGTCCGACGCTGTGGGCCGCGCTGCCACCGTGCTGGTGGAGACACTCGTCGAACATCACGAGGAGCGGCTGCTGCTCGGCGGCACCGCCAACTTGACCCGCAACCCGGCCGACTTCGGCGGCTCACTGCGTTCGGTCCTCGAGGCGCTCGAGGAGCAGGTGGTGGTGCTCAAGCTGCTGGCGGCGCAGCAGCAGGCCGGAAAGGTGACGGTGCGTATCGGCCACGAAACCGAAGCCGAGCAGATGGCCGGCGCATCGATGGTGAGTACCGCCTACGGTAGTTCGAGCAAGGTGTACGGCGGCATGGGTGTGGTGGGTCCCACTCGGATGGACTATCCGGGAACTATCGCTAATGTCGCTGCGGTTGCTCTCTATATCGGCGAAGTCCTCGGCAGCCGATGAACGTAGTGAAGAGGCGAATCGGGCACGAGCCGATGAACGTAGTGAA
>CAZEMS010000001.1:147395-184500 GCA_964513475.1 uncultured Mycobacterium sp.
GTAGTGAAGAGGCGAATCGGGCACGAGCCGATGAACGTAGTGAAGAGGCGAATCGGGCACGAGCCGATGAACGTAGTGAAGAGGCGAATCGAGAACAGCCGATAAGGCTGTGGGGTTTGCCGCGGTAGCGGCACGGAAAGGTCAGGCGTGGTACGCGACTATTACGGCTTGCTCGGAGTGAGCAAGGGCGCCAGTGATTCGGAGATCAAGCGCGCCTATCGCAAGCTGGCCCGGGAACTGCATCCCGACGTCAATCCCGACCAAGCGGCGCAGGCGAGGTTCAGGGAGATCAGCGTCGCCTACGAGGTGCTCAGCGACCCGGCGAAGCGCCGAATCGTCGACCTCGGCGGCGATCCGCTGGAGACCGCCGGTTCGGCGCCCAACGGGTTCGGCGGCTTCGGCGGACTGGGTGACGTGTTCGAGGCCTTCTTCGGCGGCGGCACTGCCTCCCGTGGACCGATCGGCCGCGTCCGTCCGGGTTCGGATTCCCTGCTGCGGATGCAGCTTGACCTGGAAGAATGTGCGACCGGTGTGACCAAGCACGTCACCGTCGACACGGCGATTCTGTGCGATCTGTGCAATGGCAAAGGCACCAACGGTGACTCCACCCCGGCGACCTGTGACACCTGTGGCGGACGTGGCGAGGTTCAGTCTGTCCAGCGCTCGCTGCTCGGTCAGGTGATGACGTCGCGGCCGTGCCCGGTCTGCGGCGGTGTCGGGGAAGTCATACCGGACCCGTGCTACCGCTGCGGTGGCGACGGACGGGTTCGTGCCCGCAGAGAAGTCAGCGTGAAGATCCCGGCCGGCGTCGGCGACGGAATGCGGGTGCGTCTGGCCGCGCAGGGTGAGGTCGGGCCGGGTGGCGGTCCGGCCGGTGACCTGTACGTCGAGGTGCATGAGAAGCAGCACAACACGTTCGTTCGCGAGGGGGATGACCTGCACTGCACGGTGTCCGTACCGATGGTCGACGCGGCCCTCGGCACCACCGTTTCCGTCGACGCGATCCTGGACGGCCCGACTGAAATCACCATCCCGGCCGGCACCCAACCGGGGGCGGTGACCACGTTGCGCGGACACGGCATGCCGCATCTGCGCTCTGGGGTGCGCGGCGATCTGCACGCGCACGTCGACGTAGTGGTTCCGACCCGGCTCGACCATGCCGACGTCGAGGCGTTGCGGGCGTTCAAGGAGAACCGCGGCCGCGACATCGCCGAGGTGCGTTCGGCCGGCACCTCGTCGGCCACCGGCGGGGGACTGTTCAGCCGGCTGCGTGAAACCTTCACCGGCCGCTGACCTCTGACGCAACGGCTGTGAGTCGCGCCCTGTTCTACCTCGACCCTGTGCCCGCCGTTGGCGAGTTGGCCGTGGTCGATGGCGACGAAGGATTCCACGCCGCCGCGGTGCGGCGGATCCGCCCCGGCGAACAGCTCGCGCTCTCCGACGGCGCGGGTGTGCTGGCGAACTGCCTGGTCGAGGAGGCCGACAAACGCGCACTTTCGGTCCGCATCCTGGACCGCCGAACGATGCCACACCCGGCGCCGGCGGTGACAGTGGCGCAGGCGATTCCCAAGTCGGAGCGTTCCGAGCTTGCAGTCGAGCTCGCCACCGAGGCCGGAGCCGACGAGTTCATCGCTTGGCAGGCGTCGCGCTGCGTGGCCCGCTGGGACGGCGCCCGCGCCGACAACGGCTTGCGGCGCTGGCGGGCGGTGGCCCGGGCCGCTGCCCGCCAGTCGAGGCGGCCCCGGATTCCTGCGGTCAGCGGTCCGATGTGCACCGATACGCTGGCGGCCGACATAGCCGAACGAGTCCGTTCAGGCGCGGTCGTGCTGGCCCTGCACGAGTCGTCCGGTCGGTCCCTGGCCGATGTTCCTGTGGCGCAGGCCCGTTCGATAGTTCTTCTGATCGGTCCCGAAGGCGGTATCAGCGACGAGGAGATGGCACACCTGACGTCGGCCGGCGCCGCGGCGGTGCGTATCGGCCCCACCGTGTTGCGCACCTCCACTGCCGCTGCGGTGGCGCTCGGAGCCCTAGGTGTGCTCACCCCGCGATGGACCATCGACTGAGTGCGGTGGCGGTCTCGCCCAACCATCGAGACGCATCAACGACCTGGCGGTAGGCTGGATGGGCTTAGCAGCAGCTCACCCGGACCGAGAAAGCAGGTATTGAAGACCACGTGACGCCCCGCGAGACGACCGCAGCCGTGCCGGTCCGTAGCAGCATGACTGTTCCGCCCGACCACATCGTGGGTCTACTGGGGTCGGCAGACCAGAACCTGCGCGCGCTCGAGCGCAGCCTCACCGCTGACCTGCATGTTCGCGGCAACACCATCGCGTTGTCGGGAGAAGCCGCCGAGGTGGCACTGGCCGAGCGTGTCATCTCCGAACTCATCGCGGTCGTGGCCGGCGGGCAGACGCTTTCACCGGAGGCGGTGCGTCACAGTGTCGCCATGCTCACCGGCGCCGACAACGAGTCGCCCGCCGAGGTGCTGACGCTGGACATCTTGTCCCGTCGCGGTAGAACCATCCGGCCTAAGACGCTGAACCAGAAGCGCTACGTCGATGCGATCGACGCACACACGATCGTGTTCGGCATCGGGCCTGCCGGCACCGGCAAGACGTATCTGGCGATGGCCAAGGCCGTCAACGCGTTACAGACCAAGCAGGTTACCCGCATCATCCTCACCCGGCCGGCCGTGGAAGCCGGTGAACGACTGGGCTTTCTGCCGGGCACGCTGAGCGAGAAGATCGATCCGTACCTGCGGCCGCTGTACGACGCGCTACACGACATGATGGACCCCGAACTGATCCCGAAGCTGATGAGCGCGGGCGTCATCGAGGTCGCGCCACTGGCATATATGCGGGGCCGGACGCTGAATGACGCCTTCATCATTCTCGACGAGGCTCAGAACACCACCGCCGAGCAGATGAAGATGTTCCTGACCCGGCTGGGCTTCGGGTCGAAAGTGGTGGTCACCGGCGACATCACCCAGGTCGATCTGCCCGGTGGTGCAAGGTCGGGCCTTCGTGCCGCGATGCAGATCCTCGACGGCATCGACGACATTCATTTCGCGGAGCTGACCAGCGCCGATGTCGTGCGCCACCGGCTGGTGTCCGAGATCGTCGACGCATACGCGAAGTCCGAAGAGCCCGGCTTCGCGAACCGCGCCGAACGTCGGGCTTCCGGAGCCCGGCCGCGCCGGTGACGGGCCGACCCGCATGAGCATTGAGGTATCCAACGAGTCTGGCGTGGCGGTATCCGAAGAGGAACTGGTCAGCGTTGCTCGCTTTGTGATCAAGAAGATGAACGTGCACCCCGCGGCCGAACTGTCGATGGTGCTGCTTGACTCCTCGGCCATGGCTGACCTGCACATGCGCTGGATGGATCTGCCCGGGCCGACCGACGTGATGAGCTTCCCGATGGACGAGCTCGAGCCCGGGGGCCGCCCCGATGCGCCCGAGCCCGGACCGGCGATGCTGGGGGACATCGTGTTGTGTCCGGAGTTCGCCGCCGAACAGGCCAGTGCCGCCGGGCATTCGCTGGCGCACGAACTGGCGCTGCTGACTGTGCACGGTGTCCTGCATCTGCTCGGGTACGACCACGCGGAGCAGGAGGACGAGAAGGAGATGTTTGCCCTTCAGCGCAAACTCCTCGAGGAGTGGGTCTCTGACCAGGTAGAGGCATACCACCAGGACCGCCAGAGCGAGAAGGACCGGCGGCTGTTGGACAAGTCCCGGTACTTCGACCAACCGTGACCGGCATGGCTCCGCTGATCGGTGCGATCGTGCTCATCGCACTCGGAGGGCTGTTCGCAGCGATCGACGCCGCTCTGGGCACGGTGTCCATGGCCCGGGTCGAGGAGATGGTGCGCGAGCAGCGGCCGGGCGCAGTGCGGCTGGTCCGTGTCATGACCGAGCGTCCGCGCTACATCAACCTCATTGTGCTACTTCGTATCACGTGTGAAGTGTCAGCAACGGTGTTGCTGGTGCGGTATCTGGATGGTCATCTCGGGTTGAGCTGGGGGCTGGCGGCCGCGGCGGCGATCATGGTCGTGGTCAGCTTCGTCGCCGTCGGTGTGGGTCCACGCACCGTCGGACGGCAGAATGCATACACCATCGCTTTGCTCACTGCGCTTCCCTTGCAAGCGATTTCGGTGCTGCTCACGCCGATCAGCCGGCTGCTGGTGCTGCTGGGCAATGCTCTCACCCCCGGACGGGGATTCCGCAACGGCCCGTTCGCCTCCGAGGTCGAGCTTCGGGAGGTTGTCGACCTGGCTCAGCAGCGGGGCATCGTCGCCGACGATGAGCGCAAGATGATCCAGTCGGTGTTCGAACTCGGCGACACCCCGGCACGGGAAGTGATGGTGCCGCGCACCGAGATGGTGTGGATCGAATCCGACAAGACTGCGGGCCAAGCCACCTCACTGGCGGTGCGCAGCGGCCATTCCCGCATTCCGGTCGTCGGCGAGAACGTCGATGACGTCGTGGGGGTCGTGTACCTCAAAGACCTGGTGCAGAAGACGTATTATTCACCCAACGGTGGGCGTGACACCCGCGTCGTCGAGGTTATGCGGCCAGCCGTGTTCGTGCCCGACTCCAAGCCGCTCGACGCGCTGCTGCGCGAGATGCAGCGGGACAGAAACCACATGGCGTTGCTGGTCGACGAGTATGGCGCCATCGCCGGACTGGTGACAATCGAGGATGTGCTGGAGGAGATTGTCGGGGAGATCGCCGACGAATACGACACGGATGAAGTCGCTCCGGTGGAGGATTTGGGCGACAACCGATTCCGGGTGTCGGCACGGCTGCCCATTGAAGATCTCGGCGAGCTGTATGACATCGAATTCGACGAGCACCTCGATGTCGACACCGTCGGTGGGCTGGTGGCACTGGAACTGGGCCGGGTGCCGTTGCCGGGCGCCGAAGTCACCTGGGATGGGTTACGACTGCGTGCCGAAGGTGGCCGTGATGAGCGCGGCCGGGTCCGGATCGGCACCGTACTGGTCAGCCCGACCGGTCCCGTAGAGCAGAAGGAGCAGCGGTGAGCGACCTCGACGCCGAGGACTCGAAGTTGGTGACGTTGGCCCGGGGCGCAATGGGCCGGGCTGAAGCTTCCAGCGGGGCTGCGGTGCGCGATCTGGACGGGCGCACCTACGCCGGGGCGCCGGTATCGCTGGGGGCCATGAGGCTGACGGCGCTGCAGGCCGCGGTGGCCGCGGCGGTGTCCAGCGGGACGACCGGCGTCGAGGCTGCAGTGCTGGTCGGTGGCTCCGTCGACGACGCCGGCGTGGCCGCGGTCCGTGAACTGTCCGGTGACGCCAGGATCATCGTCACCGACCGCTCCGGAAACCCCCGATGATCGCCGAACGTGACGTGACGGCGAGAAATCGCCCGGAAACTCGCACTGGGCGCACGCTCGGCGGGGAGTCGTCGCTGTGAGCGAGTTCCGTTCCGGCTTCGTCTGTCTCGTCGGCCGGCCGAACACGGGGAAGTCCACGCTGACCAACGCGCTGGTCGGTGCGAAGGTCGCGATCACCTCCAACCGGCCGCAGACCACGCGGCACACGATCCGCGGCATCGTGCACCGGGCGGACTTCCAGATCATCCTGGTGGACACCCCGGGTCTGCACCGGCCTCGTACGCTGCTCGGGCAGCGGCTCAACGATCTGGTCCGCGACACCTACTCCGAAGTCGATGTCATCGCGCTGTGCATTCCCGCAGATGAAGTCATCGGGCCAGGGGACAGGTGGATTGCGGAACAGATCGGGATGATCGCGCCGAAGACCGCGCTGGTCGCGATCGTGACGAAGATCGACAAGGTTCCCAAAGACCGGGTCGCCGCCCAGCTGGTGTCCGTGAGCGAACTGGTCGGGCCGCAGGCAGAGATCGTGCCGGTGTCGGCGACAACCGGTGAACAGGTCGACGTCCTGATCGATGTATTGGCTGCGAAACTGCCCCCGGGGCCGGCCTTCTATCCAGACGGCGAGCTTACCGACGAGCCGGAGGAAACGTTGATGGCCGAGCTGATTCGCGAGGCCGCCCTCGAGGGGGTGCGCGACGAGCTGCCGCATTCCCTGGCGGTCGTGATCGAGGAGGTCAGCCCACGTGAGGGGCGCGACGACCTGATAGACGTTCACGCTGTCCTCTACGTCGAGCGGTCCAGCCAGAAGGGTATCGTGATAGGTAAGGGCGGTGCACGGTTGCGTGAGGTCGGCACCGCCGCACGTATCCAGATCGAGAAGTTGCTCGGCACCCAGGTGTATCTGGACCTGCGGGTCAAGCTGGCGAAGAATTGGCAGCGCGATCCCAAACAGCTTGGCCGGCTGGGCTTCTGAGACGTCTACTCAACTGCGGGCACGGGCGACTCCCACCACGCTGCCGGCTGCCTGGTCGCCCAGCCGTTGATGGCTTCGAGTTCGGCGGCCAGTGAGATCAGCATGGGCTCACTGTTGGCCGGACCCATCAACTGAACTCCGATCGGCAACCCATCGGAGGTGAATCCGGCCGGGATGTTGATCGACGGCCAGCCCAGGAGATTCCACGGCCAGGTGACCGGGCACAGCCGGATGATCTCGCGGTCGGTGGACAGCCCGCCGCGATGGTCGAAGTCGTGCACCGGTGGCGGAGGCTGGGCGGTTGTCGGCGCCAGCACTACGTCGGCGAGGTTGAAGATCCAACCCACGTGGCGCTGCGCTTCGGGCTCGCGGGCCCGCGCGTTGCGCAGCACACTCTCCGAGAGCAATCGCCCCATCCGTAGGTTCGCCAGGGTCCGCTTGTCATAGACGACGTCGTCGCCCAGCCGATCCGTCCAGTCCAGCAGGCCTGAGGTTGACCGGGACAGGAAGTGCCACGACATGCTGAGGGGATAGCTAGGGTCGCGGGCCTCGACGGTGTGGCCGAGCTGGCCCAGCTGACCCGCGACCGACTGCAGCGCCGCCGCGATCTCCGGGTGCAGGGTGGCCCGGAACCCGTTGAACGGGAACTTGGTGGACAGTGCGACCCGTAGCGGACCGGGGGCGCGGCCGACGTAGTCGGTGACCCGCAGCTCCGGTGGTTTGTGCTGATCGCCCTCGGCATTGCCGGACGCGGCATCGAGCACCAGCGCCGCATCCTGCACGGTGCGTGCCAGAACACCATTGACGGTGATCCCGTTGAACGCCTCCGACAGCGGCCAGGTGGAGATGCGGCCACGTTGCGGCTTGATCCCGACCAGGTGCGTCCATGCTGCCGGAATCCGGACACTGCCGGCGCCGTCAGAGCCGATAGCGGCGGTCACCAGCCCGGCGGCCACCGCGGCTGCGCTTCCACCCGACGAGCCTCCTGGCGAGTGTTCCCGGGACCACGGGTTGCGGGTATGACCGAAAGCGCTGCCACTGGTGAACGGCCATTGGCCGAGTTCACAGGTGTTGGTCTTTCCGACGATCACCGCGCCGGCCGCACGCAGCCGCCGTACCACCTCGGCGTCCTGCTGCGCAGGTCGGATGTTCCCATCCGAGCCGAACCTGGTCGGTACGTCGGCGACGTCGATGTCGTCCTTGACCGCCAGCGGGATTCCGAGCAGCGGAAGCTCCACGCCCGCAGCGCGTTTACGGTCGGCGTCGGCGGCATCGGCCAGCGCGCGTTCGGTGAGCACCACCCGGAAGCAGTTGAGCGTGGACTGACTGGTCGCAATCGCATGCAGCGATCGCCGCGTCAGCTCCTCAGCGGTGCACGCGCCGCTCGCCAGCTGATACAGCAGATCGGTGAGGGTGGGCATGCTGGCGCTGGGTGACGATACTTCGGCCATCGATTACAGAGTATCCGGCGGTGCGCACCGTCATTTGTCGGATTCCGATGGGAGACTGTTCGGATGCGGTTGTACCGGGACCGGGCGGTGGTGCTGCGCCAGCACAAGCTCGGTGAGGCCGACCGTATCCTCACGCTGCTCACCTGCGAGCGCGGGTTGGTCCGAGCGGTCGCCAAGGGGGTGCGTCGCACCCGAAGCAAGTTCGGTGCGCGTCTGGAACCGTTCGCGCACATCGACGTTCAACTGTATCCCGGCCGCAACCTGGACATCGTGACCCAGGTGCAGGCCATCGACGCGTTCGCCACCGACATCGTGAGCGACTACGGCCGCTATACCTGCGGGTGCGCGATCCTGGAGACTGCCGAACGCATCGCCGGCGAGGAGCGGGCCCCGGTGCCCGCGCTGCATCGCCTGACCGTCGCCGCACTGCGCGCCATCGCCGACGGCAGCCGTCCCCGGGAACTGGTGCTGGACGCCTACCTGTTGCGGGCCATGGGCATCGCCGGGTGGGCACCGGCGCTCACCGAATGCGCCAGGTGCGCCGCGCCGGGTCCGCACCGGGCGTTCCATGTCGCAGCCGGAGGCAGTGTGTGCGTGCACTGTCGGCCATCGGGGTCGGTGACTCCGCCTCAGGGGGTAGTGGAGTTGATGGCCGCACTTTACGACGGTGACTGGGAAGGCGCCGGTATCTCGCCCCAGTCCCACCGCAACCAGGCCAGCGGGCTGGTCGCAGCGCACCTGCAGTGGCATCTGGAACGTCAGCTCCGGACGTTGCCACTGGTCGAACGTGTGCACCGGGTTGATCGCATGGTCGCTGACCACCCGGCGCGAGTCTTCGGGCAGGATGTGGCCCATGGCCCCGACGAGAAGGGAACCGGGTGAGCGTGCGGAGAGGGGGTGAGCGCAAGCGGAAAGTCGAGTACCCGCAGCTGCCCGCGCCGTCCGAGGACTATCCGACCTTCCCTGACAAATCGACCTGGCCGGTCGTCTTCCCCGAGCTTCCGCCCCACACCAACGGTAGGTTCGCCCGACCGCCGCAACACACGTCGAAGGCCGTTGCGCCGCAGATCCCGGCCGGTCAGGTACCCAGCCACGTCGCGGTGGTGATGGACGGCAATGGGCGCTGGGCTACCCAGCGCGGGTTGCACCGCACCGAAGGGCACAAGATGGGTGAGGCGGTGCTGATCGACATCACCTGCGGCGCCATCGAACTGGGTATCAAGCATCTCACCGTGTACGCGTTCTCCACCGAGAACTGGAAACGCAGCTCCGAAGAAGTCCGCTTCCTGATGGGCTTCAACCGAGAAGTGGTTCGCCGCCGCAGGGAGAACCTCAACGACATGGGGGTGCGGATGCGCTGGGTCGGCTCACGACCCCGGATGTGGCGCAGCGTCATCAAGGAATTCGACATCGCCGAACAGATGACGGTCGGCAACGACGTCATCACCATCAATTACTGCGTCAACTACGGGGGCCGCACCGAGATCGTCGAAGCGGCAAGGAAACTGGCTCAAGAAGCAGTCGAAGGCAAGATCAACCCGGCCCGGATCAGCGAGGCGACCTTGGCCCGGCATCTGCACCGCGCCGACATCCCCGACGTCGACCTGTTCATCAGGACGTCGGGGGAGCAGCGGGCCAGCAACTTCATGTTGTGGCAGGCGGCCTATGCCGAGTACGTCTTCCAGGACAAGCTCTGGCCGGACTACGACCGCCGGGATCTGTGGGCGGCATGCGAGGAGTACGTTCACCGAAACCGCCGCTTCGGCCGGGCCTGATGAGCCTGCAGCAGCGTCTGGTCACCGCCCTCGACACGGTCCTGGCCGTCGAGGAGGAGCCTGACGGCGCGGTCACCGTGCACCACGACAACACGATCGCGTCGCTGCGGGTGGTGTCGATCGGCGAGGAACTCGAGATGGTGTCGCTGACGCAGGTGCTGGCCTGGAGTTTGCCGATGAACGCCGGCCTGCGCGCCAAGGTGAGCGAGTACGCCCACTCGACGTTGTTGGGGACGATTCTGCTGACGGTCAACGGCGGGGCCGGCCGAGGTGATGCGAAGAAGACCGCAGATGTGCTGCTGCGCTACAACTTTCCGGCCGCAGGTCTTTCCGACGGCGCGCTCTGCACGCTGCTCCTACTGGTGCTCACCACCGGGGCGGATGTGGGCCGCGGTCTAACCGCCTGACGGCTGGCCGGCCGCGCAGTCGGCGCACTCGCCGAAGATTTCGATGGTGTGGCTGACATCGGAGTAGCCGTGCTTGCGGGCCACGTCGGCGGCCCACGTCTCGACGTGTCCGCCCTGCACCTCCACCGTCGACCCACACGAACGGCAGACCAGGTGGTGGTGATGATGCTGCGAGCAGCGGCGGTAGAGCGATTCACCGGTGTCGGTGCGCAGGGTGTCGACCGCGCCGGCCGCCGACATCGACTGCAGAGTGCGGTACACCGTGGTCAGGCCGATGCCCTCGCCACTGCGGCGCAGCTCGTCGTGCAGTTCTTGCGCCGAGCGAAAGTCTTCGAGGCTGTCCAGCAGCGCGGTGATGGCGGCGCGCTGTCGAGTGGAGCGCACCTGTTGGCCGGTCCCGGTGCTCACCGGTCGACCTCGCCGGCGTGGGTCACTGCGGCGACGACGATGTCGGCTAGGTGATGGTCGACCAGCCGGTACATCACCTCCCGACCGGACCGTTCGCCGGAGACCACCCCGGCTGCCTTGAGGATCCGAAGGTGTTGACTGACCAGCGGCTGTGGCACGTCCAGCGCGTCGACCAGTTCGTGGACACAGCGCGTCGACTCGCGCAGCTGCAGCACGATGGCGATGCGCACCGGAGCCGCCAGGGCGCGCAGCAGGTCACCCGCTGTGTCGAGGACCGCGCGGGGAGGTTGCTCGGACAGCGGCGCGCCGGAATGCTGGTGCTCGTCGGAGCCAAACATGGAAACCGTTTTCATTACGGATCACAATACATGCGCGCAGCCGCATGTCAACGATCCGGCGGGCGTTCGCCGGCGCGACACTCAACCCATGTGACGACACTCCGCGAACTATGGCCATGTGTTGAGTCTCGCGACGGGTGGAATCACGCACTGGGTGTGAGGCGCCCAGCACCGCGCCGCTACGCTGTTGGACCGTGGCTTCCATCATCGACACCGTTGCCAACCTCGCGAAACGGCGCGGCCTGGTCTATCAGTCTGGCGAAATCTACGGTGGCACAAAGTCTGCGTGGGATTATGGCCCGCTCGGTGTGGAGCTCAAGGAGAACATCAAGCGGCAGTGGTGGAAGTCAGTGGTCACCGGCCGCGACGACATCGTCGGTCTAGACAGCGCGATCATTCTTCCGCGCGAGGTGTGGGTGGCCTCCGGTCACGTCGAGGTGTTCCACGATCCGCTGGTCGAATCGCTGATCACGCACAAGCGCTACCGCGCCGACCATCTCATCGAGGCCTACGAGGCCAAGCACGGACATCCACCCCCCAACGGGCTGGCCGACATCCGCGACCCGGACACCGGGGAGCCCGGCCAGTGGACCGAACCTCGCGAGTTCAACATGATGCTCAAGACCCACCTCGGTCCTATCGAGACCGAGGAGGGCCTGCACTACCTGCGTCCGGAGACCGCGCAGGGCATCTTCGTCAACTTCGCGAACGTGGTCACCACCGCCCGAAGGAAGCCGCCGTTCGGCATCGGCCAGATCGGCAAGAGCTTCCGCAACGAGATCACACCCGGCAACTTTATTTTTCGCACCCGCGAATTCGAGCAGATGGAGATGGAATTCTTCGTCGAGCCGGCTACCGCACCGCAGTGGCATCAGTACTGGATCGACACTCGGCTTCAGTGGTACGTCGACCTCGGCATCGACGCCGCGAACCTGCGGCTCTACGAACACCCTGCCGACAAGCTGTCCCACTACTCGGACCGCACCGTGGACATCGAGTACAAGTTCGGGTTCCAGGGCGATCCCTGGGGTGAGCTCGAGGGCGTGGCCAACCGCACCGACTTCGACCTGTCGACCCACAGCAAGCACTCCGGAGTCGACCTCTCGTTCTACGACCAGGCCAGCGACAGCCGATACACCCCGTATGTCATCGAGCCGGCAGCCGGGCTGACCCGATCGTTCATGGCGTTCCTGGTCGACGCCTACACCGAGGACGAAGCGCCCAACGCCAAAGGTGGTGTCGACAAGCGCACCGTGCTGCGGCTGGATCCGCGGCTGGCGCCGGTCAAGGCCGCCGTCCTCCCGCTCTCACGCCACGCAGACCTGTCACCGAAGGCCAAGGACCTGGCTGCCGAACTGCGCGGGTGCTGGAACGTCGACTTCGACGACGCCGGCGCGATCGGCCGTCGCTACCGACGCCAGGACGAGATAGGGACACCCTTCTGCATCACCGTGGACTTCGACACCCTCGACGATCAAGCCGTGACGGTCCGGGAACGTGACGCGATGACACAGGAGCGGGTCCCCATCGCTGGTGTCTGCGACTATCTGGCGGTACGACTCAAGGGTTGCTGAAGCTCTAGGAGCCGGCCCAAAAACGGGTCTGAAACCGGCCAAAACCGGTCTAGAACCGACCCCCGCCCCCGAAGAAGCCACCACCGCCTCCGCCTGAGCCGCCGAACGAGCCGGGGCTGAAGCCGCCTCCTCCGAAGCCGCCTCCCCTGAAGCCACCGCCACCACGCATCGCGCCGCCGAGGATGTTGCCGATCAGGATTCCGCCGATCACCGCGCCCATGTTGCCCGCGCCGCCGCCCCGGCCTCCGGGGCCCCCGTAACGCCCCATGTACATCTGCTGCGCGTTTCGAACGTCGGCGTTTGCCAGAGTCTGGGCCTGGGTGGCCAACATCGTGGCACCGTTGGCGTGGGCGATCGCCTCCGACGGATCGGTCGACCGCTTGGCCTCCGCGGCGCCGATCTGCCGTACCGCCTCGGCCAGCCGAGTGCGGGCCTCCGGGCCGATGCTGCCACGCCGAGTGTCGATGAAATCCGACACCGACCGCACCCGCGAACGGGCGGCGAACAGCGCCTCGTCGAGCGCGCGGTTCAGCCGTTCCGCCGCCTCGCGTTGCTCCTCGACGGCTGCGAGCAACCGGTCCAGGTCGGCGTCAGCCGTCGTCAGCTGAGTGAAGGCGCCGAGCGGGTCGGCCGAGCCGGTGCGTTGCGCGGTAGCCACGGCGGCGGCCGCCGCATCCCGGGCGGCCGCCAGTTCGCCGGACTGCTCGGTGCCTTTCTGCGCCAGAAACGAACCTGCCTGCCGGATGCCGTTCTGGATGTCCTCGATCGCCGCCGGCAGCGTCGCAGCTGCCTGGCGGATGTCGCTGGCTGCGCTGTCCACCGCGGCCAGCAATGAACGTGCCTGACCCAGCGCCGATTCGGCGGCCCGAACGGATTCGACCAGTTCGGTCTGCCGGCCCGGCTCCGGCCGCTGGGCTAGTTCGCGGGCCCGGGTGATGTTGCCGTCGGCGAAAGTGAGCAGTTCCTTGGCGGCGTCGACGTTGCCTGCCACCGACGTCAGCGCTGCGGCATCGAATTCCTTGTGCAGTGCGGCGAGCTGTAGTTCGGACGGGCTGATCTTGGCGGTGATGTCCACGCGCCGCTGAGTCAGCGTGTCCAGTCGAGACGGAGCATTGAGGACCAGGTCGCGAAGCTTCTCAAACGATTCGGTCTGTGCGTCGAGTTCGCGGTCTGCCTTGGCGGCCGCGACGATCACCCGGGTCAGCAGGTCGCGCCGCTGCGCCGGTGTCTCGGGGATCGCATCGTCGAGTTGCTGGCGCACGTTGAACGCCTGGGTCAGCGTCAGCTTGGCGTGGTCGACCGCACGCACGAACGGTTCGGTCTGCCTGTCGCCGAACTCCTCGACCGCCAACGCCAGTTCGTTGGCGCTGGTGCGCAGCGCATTGTCGACTTCGACCACCATCGACCTGGACAGGTCGTCGAGCGCATCGAGCGGCACCGCGGCCAGTGCATGCGGATCGGTCGGGTCGACCTGCCGGGCGCGCTCGAACTCTGCGGCACGCCGCCTGGCCCGCCTCCTGCGCCGCCACCACATCATTGCCGCAACCGCCAGGCCGATGAGTCCCAGCATGACGAGCACTCCGACCCACGACACCCGGCCGGCGGGGGCGGCGGCTTCATTGATGCCATCGGCGGCGGCCACTGCGGCCCCGCTCCAGTCCCCCTGTCGTAGCGCCGGCTCGACCTCGTCTCGACGGATGTCGTTGACCTCGGACGCGGACAGCCTGGGGATCGATGACGGCACTTGCAGCGCGTAGGCGCGGTCGACCGTCGCCACCGCCAACAACGCGTCATAGCTGTCCAGGTCGCTGACCTGCATGGTGGATCTGGCCCAGTCGACTGCGCTTTGCCCGGAGAAGTCCTCGACGTAGACGACCCACAGTCGGATCTTGCGGTCGGTATAGAGGCGGTCAACCGCGGAATCGACCTGCGCGCGTCCGGATCCCGTCAGCGCGCCCGCCTGGTCGGTGACGTAACCCGGCAGCCGGAAGGGCGGCTGCGAGCCGGCCGAAGGGGCGAGCAGCAGGCCGGCGATCATCACAATCGCCAACAGGGCCGACGGTGGGCCGAGCAATCGGGCGGGGCGCATGCCCGCCAATCTAGTGGCGCCGATGGCCCGCCCGGTGCCCGGTCGCCGGCCACCGGTCCTGGCAGACTGTGCGACGGTGGCCGCAACATTGGATCCTGGCCTGGATCCCTACGATGACTTCGACCGGCGACGGCTGGTACCCGAAGCGCCCAAGGGCGCGGGGCTGCCCGGAACCAACGCCGAGCACCGTACCGACTTCGCGCGGGACCGGGCGCGGGTGTTGCACAGCGCGGCGTTCCGGAGGTTGGCAGACAAGACGCAGGTGGTCGGGCCGCGCGAGGGTGACACACCGCGTACCCGGCTGACCCATTCGCTCGAGGTGGCCCAGATTGGACGGGGCATGGCTGTGGGGCTGGGCTGTGATCCCGATCTGGTCGACCTCGCCGGGCTCGCACATGACATCGGGCATCCGCCATACGGCCACAACGGCGAACGTGCGCTCGACGAGGTGGCCGCCGATCACGGCGGTTTCGAGGGAAACGCCCAGAACTTCCGGCTACTGACCCGGCTCGAGCCCAAAGTCCTTGACACCGCAGGCGGCAACGCCGGGCTCAACTTGACCCGGGCCTCGCTGGACGCGGTGACCAAGTATCCGTGGCCGCGTGGCCCGCGCGGCGGCAAGTTCGGTTTCTATGCCGAGGACGGCGCCGCCGCCGACTGGGTTCGCAGTGGCGCCCCGATCGCCAAGGTCTGTCTGGAAGCTCAGATCATGGACTGGGCTGACGATGTCGCCTATTCGGTGCACGATGTGGAGGACGGGGTGGTCTCCGGGCGCATCGACTTGCGGGTGCTCGCCGACGAGGACGCCGCCGCGGTCCTGGGACGGCTCGGCGAGTCAAGCGGTATGGGCGGTGGGCTGAGTGCCGAGGCACTGGTGGCTGCGGCCCAGCGGCTGTCGGCGCTGCCGGTGGTGGCCGCCGTCGGGAAGTACGACGCCACCCTGGCCGCGGCGGTGGCGCTGAAACGGCTGACCAGCGAGCTCGTCGGCCGGTTCGCGTCGGCCGCGATCGCCGCCACCCGGGAGACGGCCGGCGTCGGTCGGCTGGCGCGCTACCAGGCCGACCTCCGGGTCCCTGCGCTGGTGCATGCCGAGGTCGCCGTGCTGAAAGTCCTGGCCCTGC
The DNA here is from genome assembly GCA_964513475.1 of uncultured Mycobacterium sp. Lineage (GTDB taxonomy): Bacteria > Actinomycetota > Actinomycetes > Mycobacteriales > Mycobacteriaceae > Mycobacterium. The sequence goes on from CAZEMS010000001.1 coordinate 162,890, forward strand.
AGTTCATCATGTCCGATCCCCGGCACCTGCAGGTGCAGGACGTTCAGCGCGCCCGCATTCACGGCGTCGCCGAGCGGTTGCTGACGGGGGCGCCGGCCACGCTGGACGCGGTGTTCGTGCCGGTGTTCGACGCCGCCGGTGACGACGGCGCCCGCCTACGCGTCGTCATCGACCAGATCGCGTCCTACACCGAGGGGCGCTTGGAGCGATGGGAGTCAGCTCTAGACTGACCCGGTGGGCGATCCGGTGAGCAGGAACGAAACGGCCCGGAGTCATGGCTAGGATCTCAGATCGCGATATCGCCGAGATCCGCGAGCGTGTTCGCATCGAGGATGTCGTCGGCGACTTCGTTCAGCTGCGCCGGGCCGGTGCCGACTCGCTCAAGGGGTTGTGCCCGTTTCACGACGAGAAGTCGCCGTCCTTTCACGTCCGTCCCAACCACGGCCACTTCCACTGTTTCGGTTGCGGCGAGGGCGGCGACGTGTACGCGTTCCTGCAGAAGATCGAGCACATCAGCTTCGTCGAGGCGGTCGAACTACTGGCCGACCGGGTCGGGCACACCGTCACCTACACCGGAGCGGCCAGTCGGGTGCAGCGCGACCGCGGCAGCCGCAGCAGGTTGCTGGCGGCCAACGCCGCCGCAAGTCAGTTCTACTCCGAGGCGCTGGCCTCCGCCGAGGCCGCACCGGCCCGTACGTACCTACTCGAGCGCAATTTTGACGCCGACGCCGCGGCCCGATTCGGCTGCGGATTCGCCCCGGCTGGCTGGGACTCACTGACCAAGCATCTGTTGGGCAAGGGCTTCGAGTTCAAGGAGCTGGAGGCGGCCGGGCTGTCCCGAGAGGGCAAGCGCGGCCCGATCGACCGATTCCACCGTCGGCTGCTGTGGCCGATCCGGATGTCGTCCGGCGAGGTTATCGGTTTCGGTGCTCGCAGGTTGTTCGCTGACGACCCGATGGAGGCCAAGTACGTCAACACACCGGAAACGGTTCTGTACAAGAAGTCATCAGTGCTGTTCGGGCTCGACCTGGCCAAACGTGACATCGCCAAGGGACACCAGGCCGTCGTGGTCGAGGGTTACACCGATGTCATGGCCATGCAGCTGGCCGGCGTGACCACTGCGGTGGCATCCTGCGGCACCGCCTTCGGTGACGAGCACCTGGCGATGTTGCGCAGGCTGATGATGGACGACAACTTCTTTCGCGGTGAGCTGATCTACGTGTTCGACGGCGACGCGGCCGGGCGGGCGGCCGCGGTGAAGGCGTTCGCCGGTGAGCAGAACCTGGCCGGGCAGTCGTTCGTCGCGGTTGCCGCCGACGGCATGGATCCGTGCGACCTGCGGCTCAAGGCCGGCGACTCCGCGCTGCGAGACCTGGTGGCCCGCCGAACCCCGTTGTTCGAGTTCGTTATCCGCACCGAACTCGATGAGCACGACCTCGACAGCGCCGAAGGGCGCGTTGACGCCCTGCGCCGGTGCGTGCCGATGGTGGCGCAGATCAAGGAACCGATGCTGCGTGACGAGTACGCCCGAAGGCTGGCCGGCTGGGTCGGCTGGGCGGACGTCGCTCAGGTGCTCGGCCGGGTGCGCGAGGAAGCCGCCAACGGCGGTTCCCGACGTGGCGGTTCCCAGCGCGGCAGTCGCCGGGGTGCGTCACCGGGCACCGAACCGGTCCGCCCGCAGGACACCGGTCTGCCACGCCCCGATCCAGCCGATCCGACGCTGTGGCCGCAGCGCGAAGCGCTCAAGGCCGCTTTGCAGTACCCGGCGCTGGCCGGTCCGGTCTTCGACGCGCTGACCGCGGAGAGCTTCACCCACCCCGGATACGCCGCCGTGCGCACAGCGATCGCTGCGGCTGGAGGGGCGGCGGCCGGCCTGTCCGGCGCGCAGTGGATCGAGGCCGTTCGGGAGCAGGCAGCCGCATCGGCGACGGCGGGTCTGGTGAACGAACTCGGGGTCGAAGCCATCAACGTCGACGACGACGAACGGCTGCACCGCTATGTCGGTGGCGTGTTGGCCCGGCTGCAGGAGGTATGGGTGGGCCGGCAGATCGCCGAGGTGAAATCCAAACTGCAGCGCATGTCCCCGGTCGATCAGGGCGAGGAGTACCACGCCCTCTTTGGCGACCTGGTGGCCATGGAGGCCTACCGTCGCAGCCTGTTGGAGCAGGCCAGCGGCGACGACCTTACTGCGTGATCGGCCACAACACGCTATTGTGTATGCTCACGCCCACCATGGAGACGGCCAGGAAGGCAAGTAACGTGGCTTTCATGAACAGCACGGTGCGACGGTTCGTGGTCGCCGGTGCGGTCGCGCTCGGCGCTGCGGCGGTCCCCGCGGCCATCGCCACCGCGACTGCCGGCGCCGACCCGGAGGTCAGCGCGGGACCCGCCTGCCTCGCGTGGTTCGGCAACAAGGAAGACGGCAAGTGCCTGTCGTACTCCAACGGCACACCCGTCACCGGGGGCACACCCGGAGTGGGATTCGGTGGTGCGGGTCTGGGGATCTACACCGGCCCACTGCTGCCCGGGGCCACCTGGAACGTTCCGATCGGCTAACGGCTCTGCTTCACGGCGGTGTTCTCATGGAGCACCGCCGTTTCGGCGTCTATCGGTGTCAACGTCATCAGGTCCGGATCCGGTGAAACGCGGCTGGCGATCTTGCGGCGCCCGGCGTCAATGACGGCCTTGGCCGCCGGACTGCCGGTCACCGCGCGGTAGGTGCCGGCAATCTGCTCGTATCGGCGCCGGCCGGCCTTGGTTCCCAGCACGTAGCCGACACCCAGCACAAAGACGTATCCGATCACAGCGCCCCTCCAGACAACAACGTATGCAATACATCCTGCCTCACGCTGCGCACCGCGCGCCTCTCCGGGAGGGCATTGGCGACTCGCGCCGGCATTGCGCTAAAGTCATCCCTCGGCCCGTGGAGCGGATCTGCGTGGCAGGGCAATCCCCTGTAGCTCAATTGGCAGAGCATTCGGCTGTTAACCGAAGGGTTGTTGGTTCGAGTCCAACCGGGGGAGCAGGCATCTTCGCATCACCTCGGCTGTCCTGTGCGCTGGGCCGCCGGAGCGAGTCGCCCCAGGATCGGTTTCATGGGCAAGACTTGGGGCGCTCTCAGGCCGCACACATTCAGCGGTTGGAGTATCGAGATCGCCCGAAGAGGGCGCCCGCGCAGGCCTTCCCGTTCGGGTGACCGCCGCGCGGACGTGCTGAGTGGAGGCGGTCGGGTCACTCCGACCCCCCAATGAGCCTGGCCCGGCCGCCTCCTCAGCATCAACTCCCCAGCCGGCGCTGCGCGCCGAGTTTCTCCGCGATTTCGCATGTGTGATGTGCATCACAGCGGTAGCCTCTCGAAGTTAGCAGCGGTCGACAACGGAGTCGGCCGCGCGCCCGGAGGTCTTTTGTAGTGGATGCCAATGCGAGGCGGGCTGTTCCACCGCCCCCGACGACCACCGTGACCGTGTACGACACCTACACCGGGGCCACGTTGATGACCAGGCCGGCTGAACTTGCAGCGGCGCTGCTCGGTAGTGGCTGGTACCCCGACCTGACGATGACCGTTCGCGAAGCCATCGTCAAGATGTCGTGGGCGGTGCGTCGCGGCGAGTACTCCGACGACTATGCGGCCTACCTCGGCGTCGTCGTGGACTTGGCGGAGTCCGCGTGAGCGATGGGGTGACGCCATGAGCGTGGCCGTCTAAGCGCACCCATGCCCCAGCCCGTGCGGATGCCACCCAACATCAAAGTGTTCATGCAGCGCGTGCGCGGCCGGTCAACACTGGTTCGCCGATCCGCCTTGCTTCGACCCTGCTCCCAGGGGCCGTTCCCAGATACTCGAGAAGCGGCACGGTAGCCAGCAGCGCCAGAACGCCGACGGCCACCACCGGCCAAAGCGCCCCGGTCAGGAAGGCGACTGCAACGCGAGTCAGAGGACTCGCTGTCGAACGGGGATCGGAGAACCGGGTGGCGCCGGCCAGCGTCGCCATCGCGGTGACGAGCGCGCCGGACAGGTAGGTAGTCAGCACGAGGGATCACCTCTCTTTGTTGCGGCCACTGCGTTCAGTGCGTTTCCGGTTCCTTCCTAGACTGCGCACCAACGCTGTGTGTCACCCAACGGCTGCCTGAGGTCAGGCTGTGGAACCGGTAACGAAACCTGCACGGCCAGAGCACTGTTAGATATACGAGTTTCGAATAACCTTGGAGGGTAAGGTCATTCGGCAGAAACTACTGCTGGCCGCCAGTCATTCCCTGTTGCCGGCGCGCGGCTGCTTCGGCCAGCGCCCCGATCACCGGGTTGTTCGCTGCCATCTTCTTGCGCTCCTCATCGGACATCTCGTAGAACGTCCACATCCCCCAGGCGGCCGGGCGAACGTGCAGGACCACACGCTTGTTGAGATGCTGCAGAACGCCGGGAATCGGAACGACCCGGTCTTTGGCGACCGCGCCGGACATCTCCTTGCTGATCTGCTCGATGTCCGCGGTGGAGTCGAGTTGATGAACCACTGCCTGCGTCGCCGTGTGGTTCGGTCCCTGCAGGGCCAGATACCACCCCATCCGCGCCTCCTTAGCCGTCGCGTGAGCAAAGCCGGGTGAACCTGGCATCAGCGTAGGCGACGGCGTGCGAACGTAGTTTGGATTCACATCCGGATTCATCGCAGACGGCCCAGCGGCCGAGTCAGGTCCGGCTCGGCATCGGCGACGTCGGCCGGATCGAGGGACTCGGGTCAGTTCCGGAATCCCAGACCGGGGGCCGGGGTTGGCTCAAGTCTGGTGCAGAATTCGCTCGGGGTGCAGCATCTCGGCATCGCGAAGGTGCTCGGGAATGCCGAAACCGTCGACCAACACCTCGGCATGGGGCCGCAGCGTCCGGCACCGTTCGTTGATGCCACGGGTGACCGCTTTCGCCCGCTCAGTGGACAGGAATCGGTGTTCGATGAACCAGGCCCTGTTGTCGTCGATCACCGAGAGCGCGTAGAGGTCGCACACCATCTCGAGGATGTTGCGGGCTTCGGAGTCTTCGCAGGAGTCGATGCCGGCGACGAACGCCTCCAGCACGATCCGGTCGATGTGCGCCATGGCAGCCAGCAGCACGTGGTCCTGTACCGCGTTGAACGCGTCGAAGGCGCTCATCTCCCTGCTCTTGGCCCGGATCCGTCGGGCCAGGGTGGACAGCAGATACTCTTCGCGGTCCTCGAACATCTTGACCTGGGTGCCGCGGTTGAACAGGCTGCCTTCTTCCTCGTTGTCCTGACGAGTGTCGAGGATCGTCTGCATGATCGCTTCGGCTGCACTGCGTTTGACCACCCGGGTACCGACGGTGTTGGCGGCGAACCGCACCCATTCCACCGGGCTCATACTCTTCACGTCGTCGGCGTAGGCCGTCAGCAGCGCCTTGGCGACCAGTTGGGCCAGGACGTGATTGTCGCCCTCGAACGTGGTGAACACGTCGATGTCGCCGCGCAGACCGACCAAGCGGTTCTCTGCCAGATAGCCGGCGCCGCCACAGGCCTCGCGTGCCTCCTGAATCGCCCGACTGGCGTGCCAGGTGCTCACCGCCTTGAGGCCCGCCGCTCGGGCCTCCAACTCCCGCTGGTCCTCGACGTCGGGGTCGTCCATCGTCTGCAGGTCGTGGCACTTGGAGACCAACTCGTTCTGGGCGAACTGCAGTGCGTAGGACCGGGCGATCAGTGGCAGCAGCCGACGCTGGTGCACCAGGTAGTCCATGATGAGCACTTCGTGTTGCTCGCCGTTGCCGGGAGCCCTGAACTGCCTGCGCTGCAACGCATAACGGGTCGCGATGTCGAGAGCTACCCGGGCGGCGGCGGCGCCGCTGCCCCCGACGGTCACCCGGCCGCGGACCAGAGTGCCCAACATGGTGAAGAACCGACGGTTGGGGTCGTCGATCGGGGAGGTGTAGGTGCCGTCCGGCGCTACGTCGGCATACTTGTTCAGCAGGTTCTCCCGCGGCACCCGCACGTGGTCGAACATGATGCGCCCGTTGTCCACGCCCGGCAGCCCGCCCTTGTAGTCGCAGTCCGAAGTCGTCACCCCGGGCAGGTCGTTGCCGTCGTCGTCGCGGATCGGCACCATCAGGCAGTGCACGCCGTGTTCGATCGGCTCACCGTTCTCGTGGGTGATCAGCTGGGCGAACACCGCTGCCATTCGGGCCGACTCCGCCGCCCCGCCCAGGTAGTCCTTCCGCGAGGTCGGGGTCGGGGAGTTGACGACGAACTCCTCGGTCTCCGGGTCATACACCGCGGTGGTCTCCAACGCCTGCACGTCGCTGCCGTGGCCGGTCTCGGTCATGGCGAAACAGCCGAGCAGATCGAGGTCGATGATCCGACGTACGTATGCCTCGTGATGGCGGTCGGTACCGAGGTTTTCGACGGCACCGCCGAACAGCCCCCACTGCACGCCGGCCTTGACCATCAGCGACAGGTCAGACATGGCGAGCATCTCGATCTGGGTGATCGCGGCGCCGACGTTGCCGTGTCCGCCGTACTCCTTCATGAAGCCGTCCTCAGCAGCCCCGGCCCCGGCGATCAACCGCAGCTGCTCCATCACTTTGGCCCGAGCGATCAGGGTGTTCGGGGTGAAGTGCGGACGAAACATGGGGTGGGCCAACTTCTCCCGCACCTCGTTCTTGACGTCGCGAAAACGGCCGTCGAGCGCATTGCGCAGATGCTCCGCAGTGGTGGTCATACCTGAAGGTAACCCGCGGCGCGGTCGGGCAACCCAGGTCTGGGCAAACCGAGGCAAACCTGAGTGGCACAGTGCAGATGCACCGGGGTTGAATCTCTCGTATGACGAATGTCGACCCACCGCCGGCCAACGACCCATGGCTCCCGCACGACTTCGATCACCGTCACGGGGACGTCAGCGGTGGCTGGCTGCGAGCCGCCTCCTTCGGCGCGATGGACGGCCTGGTAAGCAACACCGCACTGATCGCGGGCGTCGGCGCGGCGGCCGGGGCGCACGCGGTGATTCTCAGCGGTTTCGCGGGCCTGGTCGCCGGGGCCTTCTCGATGGCGCTGGGCGAGTACACGTCGGTGAGTACGGCCAACGAGCAGATCGACTCGGAGGTGCGCGTCGAGCGGCGGGCCTTCCGGACGCATCCGCAGGCCGAGCGGGCCGAGTTGACCGGCATGCTGCTCAAGCTCGGCCTCAGCCGTCAGACCGCGGAACAGGCCACCGAGGAGATCCATCGCGACGAGGATCGCGCGCTGAACTTCCACCTCGTTCAAGAACTCGGCGTCGACCCGCAGGAGAAGCCGTCTCCGTGGGTGGCGGCCATCTCGTCGTTCCTCTTGTTCGCCGTCGGAGCTGTCATTCCGTTGATCCCGTACCTTCTCGGTTTCGAGTCGCTGTGGATGGGCCTGGTGTGCGGTGGTGTCGGGCTGATGATCGCCGGCGCGGCCGCTGCGCGCTTCACCAGGAAGCCGCTCTGGTTCGCCTCCCTGCGGCAGTTGGCCCTCGGCACGTTGGCGATCGCCGCGACCTATGTGGTCGGCACACTCGTCGGTACCGTGCTCTGAGGCGGAAGCCGTGCGCTCTGAACGGCGAGCGCGTCGGCCGACCCCAGCCTGGTGCCGTGGTTCGGCCGCGCCAACTGGCAGAATCGTGAGATGGCCATTCCCCGGCGCGTCAGCCAGACACGGCGTGCCGGATCGCTGAAACCCGACGAGTTAGCCCATGCATCGGTGATGGCGGCGCTATGCGCGGCCACCGCCATCATCGCGGTCGTCGTTCCCTTCGCAGCAGCGCTGTCGCTGCTGGGCACCGTGCCGATGGGCTTACTTGCCTACCGCCACCGCCTCCGGGTACTGATCGCTGCCACGGTCGCCGGCGGCACCATCGCTTTTCTGATCGCCGGCATGGGCGGATTCATGACCGTCATCAACTGCGCATACATCGGCGGGCTCACCGGCATCGTCAAACGACGCGGCCGCGGCACTCCGACAGTGGTGGTGGCCGCCCTCATCGCGGGCGCGGTGTTCGGAGCGGCCACCGTCCTCGCGCTCACCGTGCTTTCCCGGTTGCGCCACCTGATCTTCGACTCGATCACCGCTAACGTCCACGGAATCGCAGCGGTGATCGCCCGATTGCCCGACATGGAGGGCTCCGCCGACCGGCTCAAACGCGACTTCGACACCGTGTTGGCGTACTGGCCGTTCCTGTTCTTCGGCATGGGCGTCATCAGTATCACCATCGTCACCCTGATCGGGTGGTGGGCCTTGTCGCGGGTGCTGGCCCGGCTGGTCGTGATCCCCGACGTGCACAAGCTGGAGACGGTGACCGAATCCGATCTGATCGCCCCGGTGCCCGCGCGGTTGCGTGACGTTCGGTTCCGCTATCCCGGCACCGACCGCGACGCGCTGGGCCCGGTGTCCCTGCAGGTCGATCCTGGCGAACACATCGCCGTCACCGGGGCGAACGGCTCGGGCAAGACCACACTGATGCTCGTGCTGGCGGGTCGCGAGCCGACGTCGGGCACGGTCGAACGGCCCGGGGCGGTCGGGTTGGGCCGGATCGGCGGTACGGCGGTGATCATGCAGCATCCGGAGAGCCAGGTACTGGGTACCCGGGTGGCCGACGACGTCGTGTGGGGTCTGCCGCCCGGTCAGGAGACCGACGTCAACGGGTTGCTGAGCGAGGTCGGCCTCGACGGTCTGGCCGAACGGGACACCGGTGGGCTCTCCGGCGGCGAACTTCAGCGACTCGCGGTCGCCGCGGCACTCGCGCGCGAGCCGTCGCTCTTGATCGCCGACGAGGTGACCAGCATGGTCGATCAGGGCGGACGCGACGGATTGATCTCGGTATTGTCCGGGCTCACCGAGCACCACCGAATGTCGCTGGTGCATATCACCCACTACAACAACGAGGCCGACTGCGCCGACCGGATAGTGGTGTTGTCCGGCAACGGCGCCGCAAACGACAACACCGACATGGTGCAGACCGCGGTCGTGCCGTCGCATCGCGCCGTGCCGGGGCAGCACTCCGGTGAGCCGGTGCTCGAGCTCGTTGGCGTCGGCCACCAGTACGCCAGTGGAACGCCGTGGGCGAACACAGCGTTGCGCGAGATCGATGTTGTCGTCAACGAGGGTGACGGCGTGCTGATCCATGGGTTGAACGGCTCCGGCAAATCCACGCTGGCCTGGATCATGGCCGGGCTCACCGTGCCCACAACGGGCAGCTGCCTTCTCGACGGCGCCCCGGTGTCCGACCAGGTTGGGGCGGTCGCACTGTCATTCCAGGCCGCGCGCCTGCAGTTGATGCGCGGCCGCGTCGATCTCGAGATCGCCTCCACCGCGGGGTTCTCCCCCCGCGACCATGCCCGGGTGCGGGAGGCACTGGCCACCGTCGGCCTAGACTCGGCCATGGCCACCCGGCGTATCGACCAACTCAGCGGCGGCCAGATGCGTCGAGTTGTGTTGGCCGGGTTGCTGGCCCGCTCGCCGCGAGCATTGATCCTCGACGAACCGCTCGCCGGGCTGGACGCGGCCAGCCAGCGTGGCCTGTTGAGACTCCTGGAAGACCTGCGTCAACACGCCGGCCTGACCGTCGTGGTCATCTCCCACGACTTCTCCGGGCTGGAGGCCCTGTGTCCGCGAACACTGTGGCTGCAGAATGGGATGCTCGCACCGGAGCCCACGGCGTTGGGTGGAATGTCGTGATCGCCCCGGCCCGCAAGCAGCGCCGGCCCGTTGTGCTGTTGCGTCCCGTGCCCGGGCGCACCGTCATCCATCAGCTATGGGCGGGCACGAAACTCCTTGCGGTGGGCAGCATCGGGGTGCTGCTCACCTTCTACCCGGGCTGGGTACCGATCGGTGCTGTGGCCGTGCTGGTACTGGTGGCCGCTTCGCTGGCGCGGATTCCGCGCGGCGCGTTGCCGTCGATCCCGAGATGGCTGTGGGGGCTGCTGGTCCTGGGTGGCCTGACGGCGACCTTCGCCGGCGGAAGCCCGGTCCTCGAGCTGGGATCGATGCAGATCGGGCTGGGTGGCCTGTTCAACTTCCTGCGGATCACCGCGCTGTCGATCGTGTTGCTCGGTCTCGGCGCGATGGTGTCGTGGACGACCAACGTCGCCGAAGTCGCGCCTGCGGTAGCGACTTTGGGTAGGCCGCTGCGGGTGCTGCGGATTCCGGTCGACGACTGGGCGGTGGCGCTGGCGCTGGCGTTGCGTGCGTTCCCGATGCTCATCGACGAGTTCGCGACTCTGTTCGCAGCGCGTCGACTGAGACCCCGGCCGGTGCATACCACCCGCCGGGCTCGGCGCCGCCGCTGGGCGCTCGAAATCATCGACTTGCTCTCCGCGGCGATTACCGCAGCATTGCGTCGCGCGGATGAGATGGGTGACGCTATCACCGCACGTGGTGGGGCAGGCCAGATCTCAGCCGCGCCGTCGCGGCCGAGGTGGCGCGACGCAGTGGCGTTCGCAATTGTCGTCGTGGTGTGCGGGGCGGCGCTGGTGCTGGAGCTGACCGTCTTGGGCACCAGCTAGTGACGGGGTGGCCGCTCACTACGGTGGAGGGGTGACCTCGCACCGGCGCATCGACGCCGACTTCGTCGCGGTGCCCCGCCATGCGCTGGCCGACGCCGCGATTTCGGCCGCCTCGGCCGCCGGCGCCGACTACGCCGATCTGCGTATTCACCGCCTCACCACCGAGTCTCTGCGGCTGCGCGACGGTGAACTGGAGACATCTGTCGTCGACTGTGAGGTCGGTCTGGCGGTGCGGGTGATCGTCGACGGCACATGGGGTTTCGCATCGCATGCGGAACTTGACGGCGCGGTGGCGGCGGCGACTGCGCAGCGGGCGGTGCGGGTCGCCAGGTCGCTGGCCCCGTTGAACGCCGAGCGAATCGAGTTGGCGGACGAACCGGTCTATACCGATGCGAGTTGGGTGTCGGACTTCGAGATCGACCCGTTCACGGTGTCCGCCGCCGACAAGCTCGCTGTACTGGGCGAGTACTCCGCAAGGCTGTTGGCCGCCGACGGCGTCGATCATGTGTCGGCCGCCGTGCGGGCCGTCAAGGAGCACACGTTCTACGCAGACTCCTTCGGGTCGTCGATCACCCAGCAGCGAGTTCGGGTCCTGCCCTCGGTGGAGGCGGTGAGTGTGGACGGTGTCGCAGGAACATTCGAGTCGATGCGATCGCTGGCCCCTCCGACCGCACGCGGGTGGGAGGTGCTGGCCGGCGACGGTGTGTGGGACTGGTCGACGGAGTTGGCCGAACTGCCGGTGCTGCTCGCCGAGAAGGTCGCGGCGCCCAGCGTGACGGCCGGACCGACCGATCTGGTGATCGACCCGTCGAACCTGTGGCTGACCATCCATGAATCCATCGGGCATGCCACCGAATACGACCGTGCGATCGGCTATGAGGCCGCCTACGCGGGTACGTCGTTTGCGACCCCGGACAAGCTGGGCACCCTGCGTTACGGCTCGCCGGTGATGAACGTGACGGCCGACCGTACCGTCGATCACGGTTTGGCCACCGTCGGCTTCGACGACGACGGTGTGCAGGCGCAGAGCTGGGATCTGGTCCGCGACGGCGTTTTCGTTGGCTATCAACTCGACCGGGTGTTCGCCCCCCGGCTGGGTGTCCCGCGGTCCAACGGATGTTCTTATGCTGATTCACCACACCACGTGCCCATCCAGCGGATGGCCAACGTCTCGCTGCAACCGGGGCCTGAGGATCTGAGCACCGTTGACCTGATTGCCCGGGTTCGCGACGGCATCTACATAGTGGGCGACAAGTCATTAGTTTCGGTAGATATGCATGCCTGACGTCGACATTTCCGACCGCTCGGGCCGTCGGTCACGAAGTCTCAAGACCCCTCGCGTTGGCTTTGGAATTGAAGAATCGGCTCCAGAGCTGACCTTGGATTCAAGGACACCCGTCACATCTGCAACGCAAACAATCGCACTCGCCGCTCTCACGGTTGTCAGATCCTTCCGCTAGCTTGACATCCGACGAAGCGTGATTGAAGTCGCACGCGGTACACCCGACACAGATCTGGAGTAGGGCGATGGGCACACGAGTTATCCGTCCGTCTGATGATCAGCGTGAACTGACGCTGGCTGTGATCGAAGGGTTGAAGAACCGAGGGCTTTCCCAATCTGACATCGCACGACAGTTTGGGGTCACACGGCAAGCTATCTCGTACTACATCCGAAAGTACGGCGGCAGGCTGACTCCACGCCAGATGGTGCTGGAGCACTTCCCGTGGGCGGTGTCGACTAAGCAGTCGGAGGCATCGGCTTGTAAGCGTCTCCGGGACCACGGAGAGTACGTAGCAACCGGCGGGGTCGGGATGTCGTACGACAAGATCCGGAGGCTCCGAGGATTCTACGAGCGCCTGAGGGATCAGGTGGTCGAGTTCGATCCTGCGATACCTCCCGAGGAGGGCGTCAGCTCCAACGGAGGCTTCGCCTACCGGAAGCGCCGCGAGAGCGATGGGGATCTGCTGATCCGGGTGAACGAGCACACCCATTTGTCAGAGCAAGGTAAGAGGATATGGCGGTTCCCTCCGATGGAACCGTGTCTGTAGAGCGGCCAGACGGATGGATCCAAACCTCGGCCTGGGGAACTTTGGAGGCTGTCGATACGGCACTCTTCGATACATATGCGGGGCAGCCCTTTAAGTGGATTTCGCTAGCCCCTGCGTAGCGGAACTTGCGGTGATCTGACATCTACAGTTCATCGACTACGACAAATCCTGGTCGATCGACATGCAGCGGTACAACTTCCAGTTCACCGGTCAGCGGTTCTTCAGGATTCGGGACGGTCGCCTGGACGGGCAGTTGCGCGACGTGGCCTATCAGGCCACCACCACCGACTTCTGGGCCGCGATGGAAGTCGTTGGCGGAGAGTCGACGTGGCGTCTGGGTGGCGCGTTCAACTGCGGCAAGGCCCAGCCCGGACAAGTGGCGCCGGTAAGCCACGGCTGCCCGGCGGCACTGTTCCGGGGCATCAACGTGCTCAACGCGCGTGCAGAGGCGGGCCGATGATCCCCGCGCAGCAGGTCGTCGACACAGCGCTGGCCGAGGCGGCCCGATCGGGGCGGGCCGAGGAGACGATGGTCTTGGTCACCGAACGTTCCGATGCCTCGCTCCGTTGGGCAGGCAACTCGATGACCACCAACGGCGAGTCGGTCAGCCGCACCACGACAGTGATCTCCATCGTGCGGGACGCCTACGGCGCCCACGTCGGGTCGGTGCGTTCCAGCGCGGTAGATCTGGCCGCGATCGCCGACCAGGTGGCCGCCTCGCAACGGGCGGCGCACTGCGCGCCGCCGGCTCGCGACAGTGCGCCGGCAGTGGAAGCGATGGCCGGACCTGAGGCCTGGGACGCGCCAGTACCGACCACCGGTGCGAGTACGTTCGCCGGCATTGCCGAGTCACTGGTCCGCGGCTTCCGCGGTGCCGATCAGCTGTACGGATACGCTCGCCACACCGTCGAGACGACGTTTCTCGGCACTTCCACCGGGTTGCGACGGCGCAGCACACGGCCGACCGGTTCGGTCGAGATCAACGCCAAGCGCAACGGCGCCAGTGCCTGGGCCGGCGTGGGGACTCCCGACTTCGTTGATGTGCCGATGGATTCGATGCTGGAGTCGCTGTCGATCCGACTGGGCTGGGCGCAGCAGACTGTTGAGTTACCGGCGGGGCGATACGAGACGATCCTGCCGCCTTCGACGGTCGCCGACATGATGATCTACCTGCTGTGGAACATGGACGGCCGTGGAGCTCAGGAGGGACGCACCGCACTCGCCGGACCGGGTGGAACCCGAGTGGGGGAGAAGCTGACCGATCTGCCTTTGACGATGTACTCCGATCCGTCGGCCGAGCCGCTGAGGTGTATGCCGTTCGTCGCGGTGCCCAGCTCCTCAGAACAGACGTCGGTATTCGACAACGGGTTGGACATCTCGCGGGTCGACTGGATTCGCGACGGCACGATCAATGCGCTGGAGTATTCGCGCGCCGCCGCGGCGGAGTTCGGTACCCCGGTCGCGGTGGCCGCCGACAACTTGCTCATGACCGGCGGCACGGCCAGCACCGACGAGATGGTAGCCCGCACTGAGCGGGGACTGCTGCTGACTACCTTCTGGTACCTGCGCATCGTCGATCCCACCCTTTTGCTACTGACCGGGCTGACCCGTGACGGCGTCTACCTGATCGAGGACGGCATGGTCACTGCAGCGGTCAACAACTTCCGGTTCAACGAGAGTCCGCTCGATTTGCTACGGCGCGCGACCGAGGCCGGTGCCAGCGAGATCACGCTGCCACGGGAGTGGGGTGACTGGGCGACCCGCACGGCGATGCCGACACTCCGTATTCCCGACTTTCACATGTCTTCGGTCAGTGAAGCGCAATAATAGGGTGTGGACTTCGGTCTGGAAGGTTTGCTAGGTCGCCTGGTGTCGCTGATACCGGGGGACGGGCGGATCACGGCGCTGGCCCGGCGGACGTGTGCTGAGGTGTTGTCGGTGGCACCGCTGCCGGCCCCGGTCCGGGTCGGCGCGGCGCGTACCGAGGCGGAGGCGGCCGTTGTCGATTTCGCCGAGCAGTTCAGTATCGACGTGTCCGAGGTTGACGACGAGTTGCGCGCATCGCTCGTCGCCGCGTTGGGACCGAGGCTGTTCACGACGGTAGTCGGAGTGTTCATCGCGGACTTCTTGCCACGGGTGCGCGCGGGCCTGTCGGCGCTGGGGATTGCGGCGTCGTGGGCGGATCGACCGATCGCCTGGGATGATTCTGAGGAACATGCCGACCTGCTGTTCAATCAGGTTCTGCCGGGAGTCGCGCGGCTACGAGCTTTGGACCCGGTGACTTCGGAGATCGTTCGGTTGCGCGGGGCAACGCAGCACAATTGCCGGCTGTGCAAGTCGCTGCGGGAGGGCAACGCCCTCGATGCGGGCGGTTCGGAGACCTTGTACGCGCAGATCGACCGCTACGAGTCCGCAGATGCGCTGACCGCCGGGCACCGCGCCGCGCTGCGCTACGTCGACGCGGTGATCTGGTCGCCGGGACGAATCTCATCCGAGGTGGCCGACGGTGTGCTCGAGCACTTCTCCGCGGTGCAGGCCGTCGAGTTGACACTGGACGTGATGCGAAACGCGAGCAACAAGATCGCGGTGGCCCTCGGTGCCGATGCGCCGCGGGTTGATGCCGGGCTGGAGCGCTACCTGATCGACGCTGACGGGCAGACGGTGTTCGCCTGACAAGGTTCGCCTGACAGGTTCGGACACCGCCGCCCCGCCATGCGACCATAGGTGCCGCGCGCAGCGTTCGGGGGCGGTAGCTCAGTTGGTTAGAGCCGCGGACTCATAATCCGTTGGTCGCGGGTTCGAGCCCCGCCCGCCCCACAACATAAAAGGCTCTTCGGATTCCAGCGGGGTCCGGTGTCGGCTTTTGGGGTCAGCGTGGCGTGCGGTAGTAGCGAACGAAGGTGCCTGAGTCTTTGAAGCGTGACCATCAAATTCAAAAGCACCTTCGTTCGTTGTGAGCCTAGCCAGATCGTCGAAGCCCTGGTCGGACTCAAAGACGTCCGCGTCCTGGCCTACCGGAGCTTCGGTCCCGATGTCGAGTTGGTGATCGAGCAGACCGTCGTCCAACGAACGTGTCCCACCTGCGGCGGCGCCGGGCAGATCAAGGAACGGCCGACGGTGCGCTATGTCGATCTACCCGTCTACGGCCAGCCGATGCGTCTGGCGTGGCGTAAACACCGGCTGATCTACCGGCGACCCGACTGTGCGGGGGCGAGCTGGACCAGCGCCGATCATCGCATCGCCGCCAAGAACTGCCTGCTGACGACCCGGTGTGCGAAATGGGCGACCATGCAGGTCGGCACCGGCCGCGCGGTCTCCGATGTGGCTAATGAACTGTCCTGTGATTGGCACACGATCAACGACGCGGTGATGACCTACGATCAGGCGCTGCTGGCCGCCGACCGGCGCCGCCTCAACGCCACGACCGCGATCGGTTTGGACGAGACCTCGTTCGTCAAACTAGGCACCCGCCGGGGCCGGGAGTATGCGACCACCGTCGCCGATGTCGCCAACCACCAGATCATCGAGATCCTGCCCACCCGAAGCTATGTCGATGTCGCCGGCTGGGTCGACCAACAACCCACCGCGTGGAAACACCGCATCGGCTTCGGCGCCCTGGACATGTCAGCGACCTACGCCGCGGTCTACACGGTGATGCTGCCCCGCGCCCAGCAGGTCGTCGATCCCTTCCACTGCGTGCAACTGGCCAACCGGGCCCTCGACGAGATTCGCCGACGCGTGCAGCGCGAACAGAAAGGCCACCGCGGGCGACGCAACGACCCGCTCTACCGCATCCGCCGGGTACTGCTGACCGGCGAGGAACGCCTCGACACCAAAGCCACCCAACGCCTGAGTTCGCTTCTGCAACTAGGCGACCTCCACGGCGAAGTCGCCATCGCCTACCGCGTCAAAGAACGACTCCGCGAGTTCTACCGCTGCACCGACATCCAGGACGCCCGCACGATGCTGGCCGAACTGATCGCACACTGCCTACTCCCGGGCCTACCGCCCGAACTGCACAAGCTCGCCCGCACCCTCAAAGCGTGGTTCGACAAGATCTGCAACTTCCACATCGCCCGCGTCAGCAACGGACCCACCGAAGCCCTCAACAACCTGATCAAACGCATCAAACGCATCGGCTACGGCTTCACCAACTTCAACAACTACCGCATCCGCGCACTGCTCTACGCCGGCAAACCCAACTGGCGCGTCCTCGCATCCATCGTCGTCCGATGAACACAACACCCCGGCAAGTTCCGAAGAGCCACATAAAAACCCAGCTCATAAGGGTTTCATAGTTGGCTGGATGATCCCTCAGAGGCTGAAATTGGGCCATTCCAACAGCATTCAACAGCAGTACGATCTCTGGTACAAAACCGCCGCGATTTCTAGCTAACTCCACCCCGGTCTGGTGGGTTTAGCGGCTCTTCCGGAAATGGGGTGCAGGTGAGGGTGCGGTGATTCCGGTGAGCGGGTCGTGTCGGTGAGCTGAGATGGGCCCCGGTCGGCAGATGATGCAGGTTCCTACACCGTTGCCGTCCACCTTCCGGGGAGCCCTGTGTCTGACTCTACGTCGCCTGCCGCTGCTGTTGTTGCCGACACGATCGTGCGGACTGTCGAGTCGGGGGTGACGATCACCGACGCCGCCCTCGACGGCGGGGTCACCGTGGTGTTCTGCAACTTGCTCGACGACGGCCAGCGTCAGTGTCCGGGTTGCGGCATCGACGGCGTCTACCGCGACACCGTGGTCCGTACGGTTACCGATGTGCCGGTGGTTGGGCATCCGTTGCGGCTGCGGGTGCGGGTGCCGCCCTGTTGCCTCATGTCAAGATGCGCGCGTAGGGGCATTCGTTGCCTCACGTAGCCGTGCGCGCTTGTTGATGGGCGGTTCGGCGGCGGGGCCGGCCTTGGCGGTGGTGATGGTGAACAGCTCGGCGGTCAGTGCCTGGACCTGACGTTGGGTGGCGGCGGGGTTGATCAGCGAGTAGGCCCGCGTCAGCCCGACGATGCGCTCGACAGTCATATCCACGTGCTCGATCGCACGGCGAAACGGGGTTCTGGCTCCGTCGTGCTTCTTCAACACCTTCGCACCGCGACGGGTCTTGGAAATCAGCTTCTGCTGAGGGTAGAAGTAGTTGGTAAGTGTGGACTGAAGCCGCCAGATTTCGTTAAGTAACAGCACTTCTGCGGCGGTGTCGTAGCGGTGATAACCGACCAGGGTGCGCACCACCGACCAGTTCTTCTGCTCAACATGGCAGCCATCGTTCTTGTTACCCGGCCGTGCTCGGGTGAACGTGATCTGGCGGCCGTGGCACCAATTGAACAAGTCGTCGTTGATGAATTCAGATCCGTTATCGGAGTCGACACCTAGGACCGGGAACGGCATCGCGCGGGCGATCTCGTTGAGCGCGGCGAGCACGCATTTGGCTGTCCGGTCGGGTATCGAACGGTTCTCGGTCCAGCCGGTGGCGATATCGGTGACTGTCAGGGTGAACGCGTGGCCCCCGCCCCGGATGCCGCCGTCGTGGAAGACCAGATCGATCTCGACGAAGCCGGGGCGCGCGTCATCCCACTCCGACCAGGTACGCACCGGGATCTGACTCTTCAGCAGCGATCCCGGCTTCGTCCCGGCACGCCCCCGCAGGCGGTGTTTGGCACGCTCGCCGGCCAAACGACGATCGATGGTGGCCGCCGACATCGACACCAATAGTTCCGCGGTGTCCACATCGATTGACAGCTCACCGAAATGGCGCAGCACGCCGACCAACTCGCCGAGCATCGGCGCCAACCGTTTACCCGCCGGCATCCCCAGCACCGTCCAGCAGACCACCAAAGCGGCGATCACATCGTCGCCGTACCTCACCGGCCGCGGACTACGTGGTTTGACCACCTTGGGTGCCAACGCTGCCCTGAGCGCCTTGCGGGCATGATTGCGATGCCACCCGGTCGTGGCGCACAACTCATCCAGAATCCGACTCTTCTCGCGCTTGCTCGCCACGATGTAGCGGACAGCGATCGTCTCCGCCACCGCTCTGCGCTCGGCCAAGTTCAACCCCATCAATCGGGACTACGCGCGCATTTTCAATGAGGCAACGAATCACCCATTCGCGCGCATTTCTGATGAGTCAACGCGCCCGCGCTACCGCTGCACGATGAGCACATGTGTTCGGGAAGTGTTCGCCCACAACACCGATCGCCTTGCCCGGCGCGGCGCCTCTACCACCCGGCGGTGTGCCCGCTACATCTGTCGCCGGCTGATGATCGACCGGGCCACCGTCGCAGCCGTAGCCCGTGAGCTGGGGTTGTCCTGGGACACGATCAATACCATCGCGATGGATGCCACCGCGACGATCGTGGCCACCGACACCACCCGCATGGATGGGGTGAAGGTCATCGGGGTCGATGAGCATCGTTGGTCACACACCCGCCGCCGCGGTGAAGATGGCTACGTCACCGTCATCGTCGACCTGACCCCGGTGCTGGACGGGACCGGCCGGGCACGGCTACTCGACCTAGTCCCCGGACGCTCAGCCGCAGCGCTCAAGGACTGGCTGACCGCCCAGGAACAGGCATTCCGTGACCGGGTCGAGGTGGTGGCCATGGACGGTTTCGGCGGCTACAAAAGTGCCGCCACCGAACAGGTCCCCGAAGCCATCCCGGTGATGGACCCGTTCCATGTCGTTGCCCTGGCCGGCACCAAGTTGGACCTGTGCCGCCAGCGCATCCAACAGCAGACCTGCGGGCACCGCGGCCGCACAGGCGATCCGCTCTACGGGGTGCGGCGCATCTTGCGCACCCGGCTACCGTTGCTCAGTGCTCGCCGAAAGACCCGGCTGGAAGCCGTTTTCGCCGACGAGAGCCACCTCGCCGTCGAACTCTGTTGGAGCTTCTACCAACGCATGATCGCCGCCTACGCCCACCCCGACCGCCGCCGCGGCAAAGCCGCGATGACCGCGATCATCAACGCCCTGCGCAGCGGCGTACCCACTGTCCTGGAGGAACTGGCCCAGCTCGGCCGAACCCTGTGGCGTCGCCGCGCCGACATACTGGCCTACTTCGACCACCACGCCTCCAACGGGCCCACCGAAGCCATCTGTGAGTGTCTAACTGGCTGGTCCGGGACTGGCTGGTCAGATGGTTCCGGTCGCGCCGACCAGTGTGTGGCTCTCGAAGCAATTGGCCCGCTACGGCGGTGCTCTTCCGTTGAATTGTCCACGCTGGGAAGCGCGGCCGGCACCGTCCGGCCCACCTCGGTGACCTGATCAGGAGACTGTCCGACCCCATCGTGCATCGCGGGGTCGTGGCTCATCACAGATATGCCCCGACGTGACCTCTACCCGGGCCGGTGCCGGCCGCTTGGCGACCGACACATCACAATCCCCCGGCAAGAGGAAGGAACATCGATCACCATGGCGATCGTCGCGCATACCCGTCCATTCGTCATCGGCGTGGACGCCCACGCCCGGACCCACGCCTTGGCCATCCTGGCCTGTCCCACTGGCGAGATCGTCGACGAAGGACAGTTCCCAGCCACGGCCGCCGGCCTCGCCCGCACCGTCGGCTGGGTCGCTCGCCGCACAAGCGCTGACCGCGACGCACTGTGGGTCGTTGAAGGTGTCGGAACCTACGGCGCCCGTTTGGCGCGTGCCGCAGCCGATGCCGGGTTCCCCGTCGTCGAGGCACCACGGATGAACGCCCGAGCCGACCGTGGGGTCGGCAAGTCCGACCTACTCGACGCGCGACGTATCGCTCAGGCGGCCCTGCCGCTGGATGACGCCCAGCTGCGTCGTCCACGCAGCGACCAGGGTGCTCGGGCGGCCTTACGGATCCTGATCGCTTCACGCGACCACATCACCAACGAGCGCACCGCCGCAATCAACGCCCTCATCGCACTGCTGCGGGTAGTCGATCTCGGAATCGACGCCCGTGGCACCCTTTCCACCGACCAGATCAGCGCGATCGCCGCGTGGCGCAGCCGCACCGAGGAGCTCTCCATCGGTGTCGCACGCGCCGAGGCCGTCCGGTTGGCCAAGCGTGTCCGCACAGCCGACAGGGAGCTGGGCGACCTCACCCGACAGATGACCGCCCTGCTCGAGGCCAGCCCAGCCGCGGACCTGCTGAAAAAGCCTGGCATCGGGCCCGTCACCGCCGCCATCGCCTACGCCGCATGGTCGCACCCTGGACGAGTTCGCTCCGAGGCCGCGTTCGCGAGCTTGGCGGGCGTAAACCCGATCCCCGCCTCGTCCGGCAACACCGTGCGTCACCGCATCAACCGCGGCGGCGACCGCCGGCTCAACCGCGCCCTCCACATGGCCGTCGTCACTCGCATGCGCATGGACCCCGAGACCCGCGCTTACGTCGCCAAGCGCACAGCTCAAGGGCGCACCCCGCGAGAGATCCGGCGCTCGCTCAAGCGCTACCTGGCCCGCCAGATCTACCGACAACTCAACACCGCGAACACTCCCGCGACAGCCGCTTGACACACATAGGAGATTCAACGGCCGCCTCGAAGCCCTACGCCGAAACGCACTCGGATTCCGCAACCTCACCCACTACCGACTGCGCTCACTCCTGCACTGCGGCAACCTCGCCCAACGCATCGATGCACTCTAAAACCGGAAGAGCCGGTTTAGCACCGAGAAATTGTCAAGACCTGTGGATCGGGGTTTTCAGGCGACCTCCGTTCCGGTCTGCTCGTCGCCGCCTGAGGGCGGTTGCGGTGGGGTGATGGCGGTGGGCCGTTCGAGCAGTTTGCCTTGGTGGAAGACCGCACCGGCACGGACCAGGGCGACCAGGTGTGGGGCGTTGACGGCCCGCCAGCGGGCTTGTGCGGCGTCGATCAGCTTGTAGGCCATGGCAATCCCGGCCGCACGTGATCCCGACCCCTTGGTGACTTTGGTGCGCAGCCGCACAGTGGCGAAAGTGCTTTCGATGGGATTCGTCGTGCGCAGGTGAATCCAATGCTCGGCCGGGTACTTGTAGAACTCCAGCAGGGTGTCCAGATCGTCGGTGATCTTGGCGACGGCCTTGGGGTATTTGGCGCCGAAGTCGACCTCGA
>CAZEMS010000002.1:0-7894 GCA_964513475.1 uncultured Mycobacterium sp.
ACCCACCAATGAACGACTCTCGTTCGCCGTGGACCAGTTCACGGGGTCCGGTCATGAGGCCTCGATGTCCTCGATCTGCAGCCCGCCGAGTTCCGCAGCGCGCAGACCCGACCAAGCCGCGACGTGAACCAGGACGTTGTACGGCCAAGGCGCCGCCTCCACAAGCGCAGAAACCTGTCTCGCGGTGAGGAACTGCGCGCGGTCCACGACCCCCGCGTTCGCGCCCTTGGCGCCGCGCTCCCTAGGGAGCTTGACGTGTTCGGCTGGGTTCTTCGCCAGCCGGCCATCCACGACGGCCTGTTCCAGGACCATGCGGACGGTCCAGAACCCGTGCCGAACCGTCGATGGCTTTTTACCCGCCTCGGTGAGCCTGTTGATCCATGCCTGGATGTACTCACGCGTGAGCTTGTTCAGCGGGTAGCCGCCGAACACGGCGTCAATGCCGAGAGTCTTGCCGTCGCCTCGCCGAGTCGCAGCTGGAGCGAGCGCGTAGCGATGGTTCTGGGCTGCGATCGGACACAACGATTTCCCGTTCGAACTCACGCATCGCATAGATATCTCTTGGCGTGGTGCCCACCGGGACGATGAGCTCAGCTCCCTGCTCCAGCTCATCCTCAATGACTAGTCCTTCGTCGATAGAGGTCGTCACCTTGATCACTTTGTACGTTGCTAGGTATCCGTCGTCGATGCCGCGGCCGAGTGAGTACTCGTACACTGGGCGGGGGACACCATCTTCGTCCTTGTTCTCACTCGCGAAAAAGGCATAGGTGTCAATGGAATCAGCTTGTTTGGGGGTGGCAGTCATACCTAGATGGAACGCATCCGAGAAGTATTCGAGGATTGCCCCCCAATCGCCATACCCGCTCCTGTGGCATTCATCGACAATAACGATGTCGAAATAATCGTTGGGATAGCGCTGGTACACCTTCTCACCGCTAGGAGCGTCAGCGTAGAGACTCTGGTATATGGCGAAGTGAATGTCCCGGGCGAACGGCAGTTCAGGTCCATTCACCACGGCTCGCCGATCCCTAAAACCTCCAAACTCGTTGTAGGCCTGATCCCTGAGACTCACACGATCGGCGATGAAAAGGATTCGCTTGGCATAGTCAGTCGCGAGCAGCTTATAAGCAATGTTGAAGGCGATAAACGTCTTGCCTGTGCCCGTAGCGAGCGATAGGAGTGCACGGCGCCGCCCCATCAGAATCTGCTCGATTGCGGCTGATACAGCTCGCTCCTGGTAATACCGCATTGCCGGTGCGCCAGGAAGCGCGAATGCTGCCCGCAGGAGCGGATTCGAAACCGGTTCGCCCCGGCGGTTTGCAACGATCTGCCCTCGCCAACTCGCACCCTCCTCGAACCGCTGCTTCAGTTCCGCTGGGGTCGGGAATTTGGTGAGCTCCCGCACCCTGCCGGTGCGCAGGTCTTGTTCCACCACCCCGTGCCCATTCATGGAAAAGGCGAACGGTGCGCCTACATCAACCGCATACGCCAGACCTTGCTGAAGACCGGCCCCTGGAGCGTGTGCCTCGTCCTTCGCCTCGACTACCGCGAGAATGCCGCCGCGAGGCTCGACGCGGAGCACATAGTCAATGAACTGCGGGTCGTCCCGTACCGTCTGATCGCCGAGCAACCTGAGCTTGCCCGGGCGGTACATGTATTCCTCCTCGATCCGGCCGCCAGTCCAACCCGCGATCGCGAGCTTGGGATCGATTAGCTGGAGACGTGTCTCCTCTTCCGTAAGCGTCACGACGTCATTTTGGCAGCGGCTACTGACAAACATGAGCGAACTCTCATCAGCGGCAGGCCAGACGCGTGGCGGAAGGCAATTATTCGTCCTCGATCGCACGCGAATCCCGTACCCCGCACGTACCCCTAAAAAGAACGAATCCCGGCCATACCGGACCCGAACCCTAAGCGAATACCGACCGAACCGTATCCACAGGGTTTGCCGTAGACCGACGTTCACTCTCGAACGCGTGACCACTCGTTATGGAGTATCCCGTTCGGTCCGAGAAACAGCTTC
The DNA here is from genome assembly GCA_964513475.1 of uncultured Mycobacterium sp. Taxonomy (GTDB): domain Bacteria; phylum Actinomycetota; class Actinomycetes; order Mycobacteriales; family Mycobacteriaceae; genus Mycobacterium. Next base: position 2,024 of record CAZEMS010000002.1, read on the forward strand.
CCAAGCTGAATACGCGGGTTCGATTCCCGTCATCGGCTCCACGAAGCCCGAGCTCAGTCGTATATTCGGGGCTCTTCGGATTCCAGCGGGGTCCGGCGGAATCCGAAGTCCCCATTCTCCTGCCGATCAACGATGTCGATGAATCGGCGAACGGAGAAGGCGAACAGGGACAGTGGGCTCCGGCATGATGGGTCCGTGGACCTGGGAGACGGCCAGGAGGGCGAAGGCGAGCCTGCGCAATGCGAGAGTCTCGCGCGTCGATCAGATCGGGCCGCGAGCCAGGAGGGCGGGGCTGCGCCGCAGCGGGACGACCTCCTTCGCACTGTGCTGGACACCTCGGTGGACGCCTACTGGGGACTCGATGCAGGTGGTCACGTATTGGAGTGGAACAAAGCAGCGGTCAAGATGTTCGGCTGGACCCGGGAGGAAGCCATCGGGCAACTGCTGACGGAGCTACTTGTCACCCCCGATCAGCGCGAATGGGTTTCACAAGACATGCGCAACTACATCGAGGCCGGCCATTCCCCCGTCGTGGGCCAAGTTTCCGCATTCACCTTGCTCCGCAAAGACGGTACCGAGCTGCCCGTCGAGCTAATCGTGAACGCAGTTGACACCGGGCCGAAGCTGACTTTCCATGCCTTCGCTCGCGATATGACTGCGCTCTCTGAAGCTCGAGCCGCCCAAGCCGACACTGAAGCCACTTTCGAAAAGGTTTTCGCCAACGCACCGATCGGGATTGCCCTCGTCGGTCTCGACGGCAGCTTCCTGCGAGTCAACCAGGCGCTGTGCACGATCACCGGATACCAGGAGCACGAACTTACCGAGTTGACGTTTCAGGACATCACCCATCCGGATGACCTCGACAACGACGTGAGCGAGGCCAGCCGGCTACTGCACGGTGAGATCAGCAGCTACCAGATGGACAAGCGCTACTACGCCAAGGACGGACACCTCATTTGGGTTCGCCTGTCGGGGTCGATCGTGCGCGACGCGGACGGTCAGCCGCTGAACTTCATCGCCCACATCGAGGACATCTCGGCTCGCAAGCGCGATGAGGAATTGCTCAGGCGGCAGGCAACCCGCGATGTTCTGACAGGGGTGTACAACCGCGCCCGATTCGAGGAGGAACTGGCACGACATTCGGCGTTGGCGCGTCGCGAGGGCAATGAGGATGAGTCCGCGGTGCTGATGATCGACGTAGACGGCCTCAAGCAGGTCAACGATCAGGCCGGCCATTCGGCCGGAGATGACTACCTCAAGAGCGTGGCCCACACGATCAGCCGCCGGCTGCGCCTGTCTGATGTCTTCGCCCGCATTGGCGGCGACGAGTTCGCCGCCCTCCTGCCACATACTCCAGCCGCACACGCCGAGAAGCTTGCCCGTACTCTGGCCAACCTGGTGAAAGCCAACACCCGAGGCAGCGTCAGTATCGGCTTCGCCATGATGGGCCCCGGAAACCTCGAAGACGCGCTGGAACGCTCCGACCAAGCTATGTATCGAGCTAAACAAAGAGGCAGAGGGCTCGTCTACGGACCCCTGTGACCTCGGAGCATCCCTCGATCGCCTGCGTGAAGATCATCCAGTGAAACTTGTTGATTGACAGGTTTTCTACTGCCACTTCCCGTCGCGTGGAACTCAGCTTCGCGCCCAACGAAAGGGCGGCGACGCACCCAACATTAGAGACCCATCATCTCCGTCATCACGAGGCCTCATCTTCGTACCGGAATCTGTATGCAACCGCGAAGACCACGAACGACCGACACGGAGCATACGATGCGACGATCGCAGACGGCGATCCCTGTCCCGGACCCGGCCATCCCGGACGCTGCCGCGTACCATCCTCAGCGCGACGAAACAGCAACCATTGTCCGAAACGAGTTCAAGTACGACCTCTTTCGAAGCGATCTTCCTGAGGTCATGCGCCTGATCGAGCGCGAGTACGACGAGATCAGACGGCCGATGCCGACGACACTGACCGTCTTCTTCTACAGCAGCCGGTTCGGCGCCCCAGAAGTCGAGACACAGTATCGCCTACGGGCATACGGTCACGTCGACGACCCAGCGGCGGTGACACTCGACGAACTCGAGGCGCTCACATGGCGGGTCGAGAAGAAGCACGGCCACCGCAAGGAGCGCTTGGGCACGTTCGCGGGACTTCCGAAACGTCTTGCGGCAGATGACGAGTCCTGGGACATAGCCGGGATCATCCTTCGCCCGAACATGCTCAAGGTCACACAGCGACGCCACTTCGCGCTGACACAAGTCCGCGACGAGGCTCATCGACTGACGGTCGACTTGTCCCGGAACGTCTTCAAGTTCGGAGAGAAACTCCAGAATCTGGGCGAAATGGGTCCTCGCGTCGAGGTGAAACTGCCGTTAGGAAGCACCGTGGATAGCGTGGCTCTGGAAGGTCGCTTGCGTGCGACCGGTCACTGGACACCCTTTGCCGGGCTGGCGCACTACTTCCAGTTTCTACTGCGGCATCAACTTCCGCCCGAGACACACATGTCATTGCCCGAGATTGAAGCCAAGTACGTTGTCACAGACGGACGGAGCGACCAGGTTTTCGACGACCTGATCCGCTGGCTGCACGCGAAGCAGGTCAAGTGGCGCCCACTGCTACCGTCGCCACACACCATCACCCGCGCGCGCCGCTATCACGTATGCGAAGGCTTGGGCCCGGATTCATCGGCAACTGTCGTAGAGACCGCGGCCGGACGCTGCTCGCTCAAGATCAAGGACGCTGCGCGCCGATACGGCTCACTTCTGATACGCGACACAACGGCCTCCCACACAACAGATCTCGACGGCGCGATGACAACGCCAGAGGCCTTCATTCGGTCGCACGGCCTGACGCGAATCACTGAGTTCACCAAGTACCAGCGCAAGATCCCGATAGCTCTTGACAACGGACATAGCTACCAGTTCAGTCTCGACAATTGCACCGACCCCGCGGGGCGGCATCTCGCTCAGCTCGAGATCGAGTACATCGGAAGTACCGACGGTCGCGTGGTCCCCATCAAGGAGATAGCGGTGGAGATCGACGACATTGCCCGGGAGCTGCGTTCGTCGCCGTTCGGAGCAGCGCTCGAACGATCCTATGTCGCGAAGCACGCGTTCTTCTCGGAGAGGGCTACCACATGACAGGAGACGGCCGGGCTCTTGGCTACTGGCCGTTGCTATTTCGTCAGCGCAACTTCGCGCTGTTGTTGCTCAGCCAGCTCCTGGCCTACTTCGCGATCTGGACTTCCAATATCGCCCTACTCCATGTGGCCTACACCGCGATGAACAGCAGTATGGGGCCGAGGATACTCTTGACCGCCCAGTTCTTGCCCGCCTTCCTGCTGATGCCGGTCGCCAGTCGTGTCATTGACCGCTACGGTCGACGCCGCACCGTCCTCGCCAGCACAATCGGCAATGGACTGCTCGCGCTGGTGCTGCCGCTGGGTGCGTCGATTCTTCCGATCGCCTGGTTCTTCGCGGTCTACGTGGTGTACAGCGCTTCGATCGCCATGTTCATCATCGCCGGTCTGACACTGCTACCCATGGTGGTCGCACGGGCCGACCTAGCGAGAGCCAACTGCTTACTGCTGGCCACGCCCAGCATGATGATGGTCCTGAGCGGTGCCTCATTCATGCTGCAGTCGGCGCCCGGGCCTGGCATGCACGCCGAGTTCCTCATTGTGGCAACGCTGTTCTTCGTGAGCGCGGCGGTCTTCAGCCGCATCCGGGGGTTGAGCGCAGACGGCGACGCAGCCGACACGCGCCCCGGAAACAACATGCTTCGCACGTTCATTGTCGGCCTGCGCTATCTGTTTCGGCACCGCGAACTCGCCCACGTTTTCGCCGTCCGGCTGTCGCTGTACATCGGCGTCGGCGGCCAGGTCCTGCTGGCCCTGTACTCGGAGGAACTGTTCGGCTTCGGGGACAGCGGGACCGGACTTCTATATCTGGCCCGGGGGCTAGCGATACTGCTTGGCGCTTTCGGTCTGACCCAACTCGTCCTGAGACGAGTCCTGAACAGCACCCATGCGATCGCGTTCGGGCTGGCGATGTTCGGCCTCGGCTATCTGCTGGCGAGCGTGGTGTCAGGTTTCGGCATCGGCGCAGTCGCCCTGCTACTGGGCGTAGGCTTTCTCGGCGAAGGTCTGCTGAAGTCCACGACCATGGCGCTTATTCACCTGCACACCCATCCGGATTACCTGGCGCGCGTCATGGCCGCCGAACAAGGATTGAGCGCCGTGATTCAGAGTGGCGCGGCGTTGGCCATTGCCGCATGCGTGGTCACCGGCAGGCCAGGGACCGTGTTGTTGGCGTCGGCCTCGACCGGGTGCGTACTCATCACGGCTTCGCTGGCCTGGTTCATCAAGTCCGTGGGGAAACAGGATCGCGTGGCGCCGAGGTGCGCGGATCAAGAACTGACGAGGCTCGCCGCCAACTCGTGCAGATAGACCTCCAGGTCGGTGTACCCCAGCGCCGAGAGGGTGGTGCCATTGTGGTTGGGAACATTCGGATTCAAACCCTTCGCGATCTCCCAGGCGTCGGGCATCCCGTCGCTGTCGGTGTCCAGCGGGGCGACCGGAGTGGCGCCTGAATACGGCAGGCGCAGGGCGTCATTGGCGGGATTGGTGTTTGGTGCGGCCGTGGAGATGGTGTTGGTGGAGACGGATTGGAGCAATCGAATGTCCATGGGATCCCGCGGCCAGGCGCCGGCGCTGTTCAGCAGAACAGTGCGCAGCATCTCGGTGGGCGTGTAGGTGATGGTGGGGAAAGGATGTCGCACATCGAGTTTCTCGGCCCGATGCGAAGAGCCATCGGGTTGGCCCACTGACGCATAGTCGTTGCAGCAGTAGAAAAGATCGTAGTCCGAGCGCCCCGGGTAGAGGCTCATCTGGTTCCCGCTGACGTAGAGCTTGTTGCCGGCGAGACGCAGCAATTGGTCATCGAACATGCCGAACGGAAACTGCGGGCCCGTTCTGAAGAAGTTGTTGACCGCGTTGAGATTCCAGTAGATCGGATAGGGGTTGCCGCGGCTGTCCGTGACGACACCGGTGTCCGGGCTGAGGACGATGAAGAAACGCGGATCCCAGTAGAGGTTGTTCGACAGCTCCAGGTTCATCGTCGAGTTCGCCGCTGCCAGGGATTCGCGGCTTCCTTCCGGAAGCCGACCTTCGATTCGATTGAAGATATTGTGATGAAGCGAGACGTTGTCCAACCCGAATCCGTGAGCCGGGTTGGAGTAGTTCATCAACACTCCTCCGTAGAAGGAATGGCCACCCAGAGTTTCAGCGATGATTGAGTTCTGGATTGTGATGTTGTTCGAGTAGGAGATCTCCACCGCCTCGTCGGTGGCGTTGCCGATCGAAACATGGTCAACGATGGCGTTTCTGGTGTACCGCAGGCGTAATCCGTCGTCACTGATCCCACCCAGCCCGGGCCGAATACGTATGTGCTGGAGGATCCAGTTTTCGGCGAAGTCGCCGGGCTGTCGCACCGCCTGATCCTGGTATGGGGTTTCATCGGTGACGAAGCCGCGAACGGTGATTCCTCCGGGCGAGGTTTGACCGGCGATGGTCACGTTGCCGTTCGTCAGATGGATTTGGGCGTCGATCAGGCCGCTGACCTTGAAGAGGATGTACTTGGTGCCCGGTTGATCTACGGCCCATTGCAGCGATCCGACGCCGGAGGCGTTGGTATTGGTGACGTAGACCACGCTGCCGCCCCGGCCACCGGTGGCGGCGCTGCCGAACCCTTCGGCTCCCGGGAAAGCGGCCAGCGGTCCGGGGTTCGCCGGGTTCACAGTCACACCTACGGTTGCCACGTTGGCGCTGGTGGTTCCGGTCGAGTCCTTGACCCGGTAGACGAAGTACG
>CAZEMS010000002.1:7994-111190 GCA_964513475.1 uncultured Mycobacterium sp.
TCGGTGTCATTTCCCACCAACTGGGCGTAGGTCAACGTCAGCGTCTGCCCCTGACCCACGGCGAACGGCCCATCGGCAACGGCGGTCGGCGCCCGATTGGCGGCTACCGTCACGCTGACCGTGGCCACGTTGGCGCTGGTGGTTCCGGTCGAGTCCTTGACCCGGTAGACGAAGTACGCCGGACCGGTGTGATCGGCTGCGGGAGTGTAGGTCACAGTCCGGGTAGCCGCATTGTTTCGCACCACCGCACCGGCCGGAGCCCACACCGAATTGACCGCCAACGCATCACCGAGCACCAAGTCCGGGTCGGTGTCATTTCCCACCAACTGGGCGTAGGTCAACGTCAGCGTCTGCCCCTGACGCACGGTGAACGGCCCATCGGCAACGGCGGTAGGGGCGCTGTTGGCCGTCGCGGCTGCGGCACTTCTGCTGACCTGATGCGTGTTGCCCTCACTTGATCGGGCGAGCAGTGATTGTTCGATCTCGCGACGCGTCCAGCCATACACCGCCAACGGCGCCAGAGAGGACGCCGGCGCGGCCGGAGCACCCGGAAGCAGGAGCGGCGTCAAACCGGCGGACAGTTTCGGAGCCTCGCCGGGCACCGCATCGGGAACGCTGACCACACGCATCTGGTCGGCACCGGACGCCGGGAAGGCTGCCGTCGCAAACTGCGCCCGGACACCATCCCCGTGGGCGGGGACCGGGCTGTTCTCGATCTCCGGCGACACCAGGGCCGCTGCGGTCTCCAGATCGCCAACCGCAGGTTCCGGCAGGCCTCGATCCGCCTCCGCTCCACTCAGGGCAGCACCGATGTCCCGGGCACCGGGGGTGCGGCCTGGTCGGCGAGCGTCCCGCAGCGCGGACCGCGGAATCTCCGCGGAGCCCACGTCGCCGAGATCGACCTCGACGAGGGTCGCCGGCGCCTCGTCCGCGGGGGCGTCGGCGACGGCCAACTCCGAGATGGACGCGTCCACTGAGTCCGCGGGGTCCAGCTCCGGCCCAATGGATCGCGGAGGTGCATCCGCGGGGGTTCTGGACGACGAGGTCTCCGCTACCGAGGGCTCCCCTGACGAGGAACCGGTTGCGGAATCAGACGACTCCGTGGACGCGCTACCGGAGGGAGACTCTGTTGGTTCGGCCCAGCCGATGGCGGGCGTGGCGAGCACGGCGGCCAGCCCGAGCCCAAGCGCCAAAGCGGCGGCCCGACCCAAATACCTAGCACCAGCCATCGCAACATCCTCGATGCGGCTCTTGCCTGATGGTGGAGGGTCACTATCTGAGCAGTCAGCCTATTTGCCAGGCTTAGCACGGCATCCTCCGCTCCGGGCGAATATCAGCGATTTCAACTGAAACCGTTGCAGCCCGTCGGCATCGCCGGTCGTGCATTCGCCTGGGCCGACGAATACTCTTGGGCCTTATGGGTCACGGTGATGCCACGATGTTGACGTGACCGAGCGACAGCTGCGCTACGCACGCAACGGTGACGTGCGGTTGGCCTACCGCGTGTTCGGCGCCTCGGGCCCATTCCTGATCTGGGTACCTGGGTGGATGATCGGCAACGTCGACACGATCGACGAACCGGGGAGCCCGTACGCGGAAGTCGTCGACCTCTTTTCTCAGTCGACAAGGTTCATCGTGTGGGACAGGCGAGGCACTGGCCTGTCGGATCCGTCGGCCAAGCCACTGTCGGTGGACGAGCGGATCGACGATGTGCGGGCGGTCTTGGACGCGGCGGGCGCCGACCGGGCGGCGTTCTTCGGCACCGGAGAAGGCGGATCGATGAGCGTGTTGTTCGCTGCCGCCCAACCGGAACGGGTTTCCTCGCTAGCTCTGTACGGCACTGCCGCACGGTATTCCCAGGATCTACCCGACTTCCCGTGGGGTTTCACCCCCGCCGAGGTGGAATCGCAGCTCGAAGAGATCGACAACCGCTGGGGCGAAGGCGCGCTTGCCGATCTGTTCTACGGAACAACAGCCGACACTGCCGGCGTCAGAGAGATGTTCGGCAAGCTTCAGCGCGCCATGGTCAGTCCGGCGATGGCGAAGCTGTGGTGGGAAGCGATCATGGATGTCGACGTCCGCGACGTACTGGCCTCGGTGCGAGCACCGACCCTGGTTCTCGCGCGCCCCGGTGACCGGGTGGTCCCCATCGAGGCGGTCGCCGCGCTGGCAGCGGAGATTCCTGACGCACACCTTCTGCGCCTGCCGTCGGGGCCCCATGCCCTTTTCGACGTGGTCGCCGACCTGGTCCCGTCGATCCTCGAGTTCGTCTGCCTGAAACCGAACGAACGCTCCGACGAACGAATCCTCAAGACCGTGTTGTTCACCGACATCGTCAGCTCCACCGAGAAGCTCAGTGTCCACGGTGACGCTCGCTGGCGTGACCAGCTCGATGCACACGACAACGTGATCGACTTTCTCTTGGAGAAGTACGGCGGCCACCGGGCGAAGCACACCGGGGACGGAGTGTTCGCCCTCTTCGAGGGGCCGTCCAAAGCGGCGCGTTGCGCGCTGGAACTGGTCCCGGCACTGGCAGCACGCGGGTTCGGAATCCGAGCCGGTGTGCACGTCGGCGAGTGCGAGCGGCGGGGCGAGGAATGGAGCGGCATGGCGGTCCACATCGGCGCACGTATCGGTGCGCTGGCGGGCGAAGGCGAGGTACTGGCCAGCCGCACAGTGCGCGATCTCTCCGCCGGATCGGGCCTGACATTCCAAAGCCTTGGTCCACAACACCTCAAAGGGCTGCCCGAAGAGGTCGACGTCTACCGGGTCACCGCGCCAACGAGCAGCTCGACGCCCTAGCGTTACCACCTCTGCACGCTCTGAATGAATGGGATTCGGACCAACCGTGCGCTGCAGTCATGAAACAGTTGACCCTGCCCACCCGGAGGCAGGGAGAACTGTGTCGAAAACACCTACGCACGACGGCGTGGCTGCAGCACCGTCGTCCACGGTCGTGCTGCGGTGCCAAGTGCATGAAGGCTCCGAAGCGGCCTTCGACACCTGGGCCGCCAGGCTTGCTTCCAGCGCGATCAAAGCACCGGGGTTCGTCGGGGCGATGATCGAATCGAAGACGGTCGAGAACGACGAACACGATTGGGCACTGACCTACCGGTTCTCCACGCGCGAGCAACGCGATACGTGGATGTCCTCCGACGGCCACCGCGCCGCACTGGCCGATGCCCCTGAGATCTTCGTCATCCCACCGGTTGAGGAACGCATTGATCGTGGCGAACGACCTACGGCCACCGAAGCCGTCGTCTCCGTCGTTCCGCAGAATCGGATCGCGGACTACGTCGCTGCCCGCGACGAGATCGACCACACCCTGGCGGACTTTCCCGGCTTCGTGAAGGTCGACCACCACCCGCCATCAGGATCCCGGGACAGGACGTGGACGACGGTGATCGCCTTCGAGACCGGCGATGATCTCACCCGGTGGCGGGACTCCCCCGAACGGATTCGCGGCGTCAAACGGATCCGGAGGATCGCACCGGACGTGGACAAGGTGCTGCCGTGGGGATTCGGGCGGTGGTTCGCCGTGGATCCGACGACCGGCCAGAGCACGCCCGCCTGGAAGCAGGCGATGGTAGTCCTGGCCGTCCTGTACGCCATGGTGTCACTTCTGGACATGACGCTCGGCGATTACCTGGGCACCGGGATCAGTGTCCGGGGTGACACCTGGGTAGCCGGACTGGGTGCGCAGCTTCCGGTCATCGTCTTCATCTCCAATTTGATCGGCACCGCCCTTCTGACCTGGGTGCTCATGCCAGTGATCACCCGGTTGATGCAGTGGTGGCTGCGCCCGGACGCCAGTCCGGCGCGCACGATCCAAGGAGCGGTGCTCATGGTCGCGATCTATGCCGTGGAGATCGCGATCTTCGTCGCGATCTACGACTCCTACCGAATTTAGCCAGTTCCGCAAGCAGAGGAGCAGGTGGTGGCCCGAAAGTGTGACCGGTTGACAGTCGCCGAGTCAGCGGCTGAAGCCGTTGCAGCGAAACACGAACAACCCGAAGCCCGTTTCATCAGCGGGGGCACCGACCTGTTCGGCGATGTAGGTCCAGCCGGCGATCTACGGGTAAGTCTCATCAGCGTCAGACGAGCCCCGGAACTCAGCGGTATCACGCCGACCAAGGACGGGATCGATATCGGTGCAAACTCCACCGCCGTGGAGTTGTTACGCAACAACGACATTCGGCGCGGTTGCCCGTTGCTTGCCCAGGCGGCACGATCGCTGGCAACCCGCCAGGTCCGCAATCGCGCCACGGTTGGCGGCAACATTTCGACCACTCGCGCTGACCACACACTGGTGCCTGCGCTACTGGCCTGTGACGCCTCGGTGCAAGTGACGACATCCGCGGGCGAACAGCAGAGCGCCCTCACCGACTATCTGCACACGATGCACGCCACCGACCCGAGTGCCGGCCTCGTCACCGCTGTCTCGATCAAGCAGGTCGATGGATTCACCGCGTTCACGCGGGTGGGACCGCGCAACGGACCCTGCTATGCGATCGTCAGCACCGCCCTGGCGGTCGACCCGCAGCGACGCACCGTGCGCCTGGCCATCGGAAACGCGAACGTCACGACATTTCGCTCCGCCACTGCTGAATCCCTGGCGGAGCAGGGAATTGACTGGTCCGCCCCGCGACCCGATCCGACACTGTGCGCGGAGTTCGGGGCCGCAGCGGCCGGTGACTGCAGCCCGGTTTCCGACGTCGCTGCCAGTGCCGACTATCGCAGGCACGCGGTCGCTGTCATGGCCCGAAGACTGCTCGAACAAGCGCTGCACGCCGGCCTGGAGGGGAGCTGACCGGGATGGGAACCGAGAAGATCGACCTGACACTCAACGTCAACGGGGACGAGCACCGGCTGTCCGACGTCTGGTACTTCGAATCGCTGTTGAACGTCCTGCGCTACCACCTCGGGCTCACCGGAACGAAGTACGCCTGCGATACCGGGCAGTGCGGAGCGTGCACTGTCCAGGTCGACGGGCAAGCGGTGAACTCCTGCATCGAGCTGGCCGCCGCGGCCGAAGGCGCTCACATTCGCACCATCGAGGGGTACTGCGCTGCCGACGGGACCCTCAGCGAACTCCAGACGGCGCTGGTCGCCGGACGTGACCTGCAATGCGGCTACTGCATACCCGGGGTGATCATGTCCGGCGATGCGCTGCTGGCCGAGTATGCCGAACGCGAGACCGAACTGACCGAGGACGACGTCCGGGTGGCCATGAGCGGTAACCAGTGCCGCTGTACCGGCTACGAAAAGATCGTTCGGGCAGTGCTTGATTCGGCGAGAGGACGACATGACCGACGATGACCAGATCGGCGTCGGGACTTCCCGGATTCGTCCGGATTCCGCTGCGAAGGTCCGAGGGGAGTACGAGTTTGCCCCCGATGTCGCCGAAGCCGGAATGCTCTGGGGCGTCACGCTTCGCTCACCACATCCCCTCGCCCGGATAAGGAACATCGACCTGAAGCCGGCCAAGGAGATGCCCGGCGTGCACGCAGTGCTCGGTGGCTGGGATGTGCCGGACAACCGGTACGGGGTCGTCGAGCGCGATGCCCCGGTTCTCGCTGACGAGAATGTCCGCTACGAAGGGGAACCGGTCGCGATCGTGGCGGCCGACGATCTCGAACTCGCCCGGCGGGCTGCATTGGCCATCGACGTCGACTATGAGGTCCGCGAACCCGTGACCGACCCGATCGCTGCTCTGAATGCAGGCAAGGTCTACCGGCACGTCAAGTACACCTACGGCGATCCCGGGGCGGTGGGGGATGTCGTCGCCGAGGGCGAATACACCACCCCGAGACAGGACCACTCGTTTCTCGCGCCCGACGGAGGCCTGGCGCGACCCGATGGTCGTGGCGGTGTGGAGGTCATCGGCGCCACGCAATGGGTTCAGAGCGATCGAAAGCAGATTGCGGACGCGCTCTCACTGCCGAAGGAGATGGTGCTCGTCCGGAACTCCGGCGTCGGAGGTTCTTTCGGTGGAAGGTTCGTGCTGTCCTGGCAGATCCACGGAGCCTTGTTGGCGATGCACACTCTGCGACCGGTGAAGATGGTGTACACCCGCCGGGAGACGTTCTTGGCGCGCTACCACAGACAACCATCCCGCATCTGGATCCGGCACCACGCCAAGCGGGACGGAACCCTGGTCAAACTGGAGGCCAAGGTCCTGCTGGAAAACGGTCCGTACATGAACACCGCGGGGTCTGCAACCGGCAACGCCTCGACCCTCATCCAAGGCCCCTACCGAATCCCGAACGCCACCGTCGAGGGCTGGTCCGTAGCGACCAACGATGGGATGACCGGATCGTTGCGCGGTTTCGGTGTGGTCGAGCCCATCTTCGCGTGCGAGTCGAACATGGACAAACTCGCCGCGATCCTCGGGATGGATCCGACGGAGTTACGGCGCAAGAACGCGATGCAACAGGGCGAACGCTGGATCTTCAACCAACTGATGGACCGCCCGGCGCCGGTCGAGGAAGTCATCGCGGAGTGCCTCTCGATGCCGATGCCCGCCGACCTCGATGAGCACGCGCCGGACGTTCGGCTGCCAGGTGGCGTGTGCACGCCGACTCGGCCACAGGACGTTGTCCGCGGTGTCGCACTGAGCGCGGCGGCCAAGAACGTCTGCCTGTCCGAGGGCGCTCCGGTCGAGACCACCGCACTGGTACGACTGCGGGATGGCCGGGTAACGGTCACCTGCGCCGCCGCCGAGGTCGGCCAGGGATTCGTCACGGTGGCCGTCCAGGTCGCGCAGAGCGCGTTGGGGATCAGCGACGTGCAGGTCAACGGGACCAGTGACACCACCCTGCCGCCCGCCACGACAACGGACGGCCAGGAACAGACGATGGCTTCCGGCGGCGCGGTCGCCACCGCGTCGGCAGCACTCAAGACACGCTTTCTGGAGTTCTGCAGACGGGAGTATCGCTGGTCGGCAACGGATCTGGACATTCGCAACGATTGGGTTGTGAACGGATCCGGAGAAGCGCTGATGTCGGTCAAAGACGCGGGAATGGGCTTGGAATTCCGGGCCACCGAAACGTTCGCCGTGCGCAGGACGCGTCCCATCGACGAGCTGGATTCGGAACATCCGATGCACGTCACCTTCAACTTCTCCGCGAGTCGGTGCGTGGTGGACGTCGACCCGGAACTCGGCCTGGTCCGAGTTGTGCAGATGGACGTCGCACAGGATGCGGGCCGGGTGGTGAATCCGGCACAGGCCGAAGGACAGATACGCGGGGGGTCGCTGATGGGGATCGGCCTGGCCACCATGGAGCATCTCCAGGCCCGCGACGGGCACATCCTCAATCCCAGCTGGGAGACATACATGGTGCCTACCACGATCGACGCGCCGACGATCAACGTGCGGTTCCTCGAAAACGCCGAGCCCGGAATCCCTTTCGGCATGCGAGGGATCGCTGAGCTGCCGCACGTGCAGGCCCCTCCGGCGGTCATGGCAGCCGTCCGGGCCGCCGTCGGCCGCCAGCTCAACGGAATGCCCGCGTCTCCGGACACCGTGTCCGGCATTACCGGCGGATACCAACCGGTCAAACTCGTCTCAGCGGGCCAGCGCCCAACGCTCGGGCCCTGGAAAGCGCCGCGCACCCGCGAAGAGTACGGGCCGTGGCGAGCCCAGGTGCCCGGCCAAGACTGAGCCCGCACCGAAGCGGTGCAGACGGGAGATGCGCCATCAGCGTTGTCACGACAGCGGCCGTGCTGGTGCTCTTTCCCACCATCGCCGGCATTGTCGGCGGGATCGCCGCCCAGATGTTCGCCCCACCGGCGGCACTGCTCAGCGGCGTGCAGCACTTCGCGGCCGGGATCGTCATGGCCGCCGTGGCGGGTGAGGTTCTTCCCGAACTGCGGGAGCGGGGCGCGTTGTGGCCGATCGTCGTGGGCTTCAGCGCCGGTGTCGCCCTGCTGATACTGCTCCGCCACGTGGAACCCCGAGACACCGGAACACCCGGCAAGCTGCCGACCGGGCTGATCACCGTGGTGGCAGTGGACCTGCTGGTCGACGGCCTACTCGTGGGCAGCAGTGCCGCGGTCTCGACCCGCACCGCCGTCATCATCACCATCGCCCTGACTGCCGAGGTGCTGTTCCTCGGCCTAACGGTGGGGCTTCAACTGGCCGAGGCGCAGGTGAACCGGCTGCGCGGGGCGTTGACCACCACGGCCTTGAGCCTCACCGTCGCGGTCGGCGCGATCGTCGGCGCGGTGGTGCTGACCGGAGTCGGCAGCTCTGTGCTCAGCCTCGTCCTGGCCTTCGCTGCGGCAGCCCTGCTGTGGTTGGTCGTCGAGGAACTACTCGTCGAGGCGCACGAAGTGCCTGAGCGGCCGTGGACGGCGGCCATGTTCTTCATCGGTTTCCTCGCGCTGTTCTGTCTGGAGCCACTCCAGTAACCGGGCGCAGCCAGCCGGGTCAGAGCGCGAGCCCGGGGTCGAAGTAGTCACGCATCAGGACCACCTGCTGGGCGTCGTTGAACTGGATGATCCCCATGACCGGGATCTCGTGCCATTGGCCATCGATGAGGTGGCGGTCTACCCGTTCGGCCCAGACCGTCGAACCCTCCACAACCGATCGGAGGATCTCGATGCGATCTTCGTCGGATCGCTGGCGAATGTCGCCCAGCCAGGACATCACCGCCTCCTTCCCGACCAGCCTGCGGCCCGTGGTCACGTGCTCGACCACAACGTCGTCGGCGAGCGAATCCTGCATCGCCTCGCCGTCGATGTTGTTGAACCATTCGCTGAGATCTTCCACCGTCACACCAGCTTTCAGTCGGTGAGCGCCGCGACCACTTCGGCAGCCGCTCGCTGGCCGGAACGTACGGCGCCTTCCATGTACTGGGCCCACTCCGTCGACGCTTCGGTGCCGGCCCAGTGAATCCGGCCGACCGGCTTGCGCAGCGCGTCACGGTAGTCGGTCCAGGTGCCCGGCGTAGGGATCCCGGCATAGCAGCCGCGCGACCACGGCTCGGCACCCCAGTTCGCGTAGAAGAAGTGCAGGGGTTCGGCCGCCTGCTCGCCGAAATGATCCACGAAGGTGGCCAGCATCTTCGCGCGGACCTCTTCCTCGGGGCGTTCGTGCCAGCGGCGGGCCACTGAGCCCTCGAGAAATCCGACCAGGATGCCGGGAACCCCGTCGTCGGGCGAGTTGTCGAACGTGGAGTTGACCTCGGCGTCGCTGACCAGTTGCCCGTTGAGGTTGTTGTCACGCCAGAAGGCCTTCGGGTACACGGCGTGGCACTTGATCACCGAACCCAGGGGCATGCGTTGGGTGTACTGGTCCCGCGACGGAGGCAGGATCGGCTCATAGGAGATTCGCGAGGCCAGCTGGGGTGAGACGGCGACGATGACCCGCCGACCCCGCACCCTGCCGTCGTCGGTGTGCACGACCACGGTGTCGCCGGACTGGTCGATTCTCCTCGCCGGACAGCGGTACCGGACTCTGTCGCCCAGCCGCTCGGCCAGGCGGTTGGGGATCTCCTGGGCGCCGTGCTCGAACCGCCAGATGAGCGAACTCTCTTCGAGCGCCTCGATGCCGCCGGCCGACGAGATGTAGAAGAGGAGGTGCAGGAACGACAGGTCGCTCGGTTCAACAGAGAAGTACCCGACGATGGCGGCGTGCAGGACGAACTTCGCCCCGTCCGTCTGGAGGTTGTCCTCGATCCAGGTGGCAGCGGTCTGGGTGTCCCACTCCCTGGCGCGTGCGGCCTCCCACGGAGCGTGCGGCGGCACGGTCTTGGACAGCCTGTCGATCTCGCCGAGCACTTGGAGGAGTTCGGCGTTGTCGGCTTCCGGGACGGGCAGGTCGAGCTGGGTCGGATCGTCGGTCGAGTACAGCACCCGCTGGCCGCCGAATTCCAGAATGTACTGGCCATCCTGAAATGTCGGGAACGTGGTGACACCCACTTCGTCGGCTAACTCGAGAATCCGCTTCTGACCGGGACCGATCCACTGACCGCCGTGGTCGACCCATCCGCCCCCGGGCACCTTGTCGGTCCAGGCGCGGCCCCCGACCCGGTCACGAGCCTCCAGCACGACGACGGACATCCCTAGTTTGTGCAGAGACCAAGCCGCCGACAAGCCGGAGTATCCGGCGCCGACAACGATGACGTCCGTATCTGCTTGAGCGGGGTTGGGGACGTCTGGCATAGCTGCCCTTCTCACCTAGTGGGCATGACCCAGTCGAAGTAGACCTCCGCGCCGGTGGGGTAGCCACCTCCGGTGGTGGTGAGGTGGACGTGATCGTAGTGGCCGTAGCCGCCGGCTCGAGCGCCGTCGGGCGTGTAGTAGGTGCCACGCCAAATCGCGTCGCGTAGCCCGAACCGCTTGGCGTTCTCCAACGCGTACGCGACGATCTCGTCCCCCAGCGCTATTCCAGCGGCAGTACTGGGGTTGGGGATCATCAGGTCGACGGCCAAACCTTCGGGATGCCAGCGCAAGGCATCCGGTCGAACGCCACCGATCTGACGGACCTCGGGGAACCTCGCGCTGATG
Organism: uncultured Mycobacterium sp.; assembly: GCA_964513475.1. GTDB lineage: Bacteria > Actinomycetota > Actinomycetes > Mycobacteriales > Mycobacteriaceae > Mycobacterium. The sequence continues at coordinate 18,507 of CAZEMS010000002.1, forward strand.
CTTCGAGCGGCCAGAATCGTCTTGATCTGCAGCCCCTGCTCCGGAGCCATCCCCACGGGCAACAAGCGCGGGACGGCACGCTGCACCATCCGGTATCTGGTAGCCGAGATCAACTGGACTGGCGCCTGACTCGCACTCGACTGCCCTCCGCCGAGAACCGACGACGGTGCGTTCGGGGCCGGCGTCACGACCTCCCAGCAGCACGATGCACCATCGCCTGCGACGACACGACGGTCGTCCCAGGGGGCGTCGTCGCCGCCGGTGAGTGGGTTGACGTCTCCGGCCGCGGCGAAGAACACGGCAGCCGGGGCGACGCACGCCGCCAGAACCAGCGACGGCCTGCGTCGCTTCGTGGCCAGTGTGTGCTTACCCACGAAGAGACACCTTACGAGCAAATCAAGAACAGATCACAGTCTTATAAAGATTCATCTATGAGAATCTTTTGAAGATTTGCAAGAGAGCATGAAGATTTGCAAGTCTGGTGCGGCTCTGGCTGCGGACTCGCGAGGGCGACAGGGCGCGAAAACAAGCTGCCCCTCCGCTGCTGCCACGAACAGATCGGGGGTACTCCAGTGGACCATGTCGTTGGTCTCTCGGTGACATCAGCAGCCGTCCGGCGGGTGCTCGTCGAGGGCGCAAGCGGCGAGGGCGCAACCATCGACCACGGCACGGTCGATCTCGCCACCATCCGAACGCTGGTCGGTGCGGACGAGCGCGCCCAGCTGGTACGGGCCGTTCTCGGTCCGGAAGCCCTCGCAGCGCCGGCGGACGTTCGCTGTGTCGGCGTCACGTGGAGCCCTCCGGTGGCTGCGGAGGCATGCATGCTCATGGAGGCGCTCACGGCGTGCGATATCGCCGGTGTGGTTGCGGTCTCCGAGACCGAAGCAACCGAAGCGCTGGGCACCGGGATCGCGTACCTGGCCGGCCACGACGAGGCGGCGGTCTGTGTCGTTGAGCCCGACTCCGCCGTCATCGCGAGCATCAGGCCCGACTCGGTCTTCCTCCACCGCCTCGAGCGCACTACCGACCGCGGCGGTGACGCCGTGGGTCTCTCCGACGATGTGATGGCCACGGTCGGCGAAGGCGGCCTGAAACCGGAAGCCATCTTCGCGATCGGCTCGGCCGAAGATCTGGACGCGGTCGTGTCATCGCTCCAGCGCGCCGCGTCGTGCCCAGTCGTCTCCGCCGCCGAAGCCGATCTGGCGTTGGCCAGGGGCGCGGCCCTCGCCTCCGCGCGGTCCGTGTTCGGCCTAGACGCCTGGATGTCCGGCCCGGCGGCGGCCGAATCCCCGCAGGCCCGGAGCAGGTTCTCGCCGGCGACGTCGCGGGTCGGTGCGATAGCCGCCGTCCTCGCCGCGGCGGTCGTGACTTTCGTTGCCTCGGTGTCAGCGGCAATCGGTCTTCACACCACACCCCGGCCGCTCGCTGCCACGCTTGACCAACGGCCTGCGGTCGACCTCCCACGTGGCGCGGAACCCCTGATACCGGAGCAGCCTGTCGCGGAGCCCCTCGAGCAGCCCCGCGATCAGTCGGGGCCCACGGCGCCGGCGCCGGAAGCCGTTCTGGTCACCGCGAGAACCATCGCGGTGCAGGCACCGCCGCCTGCCGAGCTCCCCCCGGTTCCCGCCGACGTACCACCGGCCCCCTTTCCCGCAGATGCACCTCCGGCAGTTCCGGTGTACGCACCGCCGGTCAGTCCGGGATATGTGCAGCCACTGCCGCCGCAAGTCCGGCTACGCGATCAGATCCTCGAACGGATACCGATCATCAACCGCTTCAACGACCCCCAGTCGGAGTACCCGGCGCCGGTGCAGGCGCCACCGGCACCACCGGCTTGATCGCAGCCGAGCGCGTTAGCAGGCGGGTCAGGTTCCGTCGGCCTTCTCCCACAGGCAGGCGCCGCTCAACTCGATGGTGAACATCGTGGGCTCGATGCTGAACTGCAGCGGCTGCCCCGGCTCGCCGGCCGCCATCTGCGGTGGGCCGACCTCCGCAACACCGACGACGGCGGTCTGCTCGGCGCTACACCGGGCGGCCGCATCCTGCGGAGTACCTGTCCACGGGCCGGACATGATCTCGGGATTACGTCGCCCCTGACCGTGCAGCGTCAGTTCCGGGCCGTAGCTCAGCCAGCGGTCACTGGACGGGTACGGGTCGTCATACGGTTGCCAGAGCTGTCCGCGACACTGCAGAGTCCCACCGCCTGGCAGGCGGGTGAGAGCCCCGTCGGCATCCGACGGACAAGACGCCCCGGACTGCGGCGCGCGCGAGTCGCCGGCAGGTTCAGCATGACCGAATGCCGGTGCGCAGAGCGACGCCGCGAGCGCAACCGCAATGGTCGAAAGCGCCCCGGAAAGTGACTTCGCAGGCTTCACGGTAGCTATATCGCCGATCAGCCCACAGGCGCTACACGCTCGTTGCGGTTGTGCTGCAATGTCGCGCATGGGCGACATCGACGACATCAAGCAAGTCAAGTACCGGTATCTGCGGGCGCTCGACACCAAGGACTGGGACGGATTCGCGGACACCCTGACCGAGGACGTCCACGGCGACTACGGGGAGTCCCTGGGCGAGGACCACTCGTTCAGCGATCGCGACTCGCTGGTGAACTTCATGCGCACATCGCTGGGCCCGGCGGTCATCACCGAACATCGGGTCTCCCATCCGGAGATCACCGTCGACGGCGACGAGGCGAGCGGCACCTGGTACCTGCAGGATCGAGTCATTGCAGCCAGCCTCAACTTCATGATGATCGGCGCGGCTTTCTACCATGACCGGTACCGGCGCACCGATGCAGGCTGGAAGATCAGCTCCACCGGCTACGACCGCACCTATGATGCGTCGATGTCGCTGGAGAATCTCAACTTCACCCTGAAACCCGGCCGTGCGCTGAAGCTTTGAACGCTACTTGGCGATCACTACTTAGCACCTACTATTTGGACACCGCGATCAGTGCGCCCGGACGCAGCCACTGGATGATCTTGACCAACGTGGCGTCGTCGATAGCCACGCATCCCGCGGTCGGGCCGCCATCGGTGGTGTGCACGAAGAAGGCACCGCCATTACCCGGGACCCGGGCCTTGTTGACGCCCATCACCACAGCGTGTTTGTACTGGGGAATCATCAGATTCTCGGTACCGGCACTCAGCGAGGTGTTGAACGGGCACTGCTCCTTCTTGCACACCTGCATGGTGTTGTACGTCGGGCTCTTCATGTCGCCGTCCCACCAGTGGTCCGGCCCGACCTGGACGTAAGGCAGTCCCCCTCCGGGGTTCGGCGCGGTGCCGAACGCGAAGTCCAGAGTGAACACACCCATCGGCGTCTTCATCTCACCGTCGTGGGATTCCGGCGACATGCCGTTGGCTCCGATGAAGGCGGGGATGCCTACGCCGACGGCCTCCCAGCCGGCCGCAGAGCGTTGGTAGACGTCCATCTTCGCTTTCGATCCGCCCACCCCCACCACCGAGATGACCTGCGAGGCGTTACCGACGGAGTCGGCGAACCACGGGGTGACGGTGCCACGGGCGGCCGGCGCCAAGGTAACCGCGAGCGCCGCCGTGCACAGCACAACCAGCAGTCGGCGCATTCGTCCATGGTCTGGGCCGCGGCGTTGTCAGGTCAAGTCAAGTTTCAGACACGATGCTGCGACCGGACCGCCCAATCGCGGCTGGCTAGGTTGGAGGTATGGATGCCGGGCTGCCGCACCGTCGCCGTGACCCGGGCCGGATCACCCGGGGGCTGGGCGCCCTCGATCGGGAGATCTTCGAGGCCATCGCGGACTCACCGACCCCCCTGCTCGACAGGGTGATGCCGCCGTTGACCCGCGCCGCAGACCATTCCAAGCTCTGGCTGGCCATCGCCGCCGTCCTGCTGTGGACCGGGCACCCGGGCGCTCGCCGGGGCGCCGTGCGGGGGGTGCTCTCGCTCGCGGTGACCAGCCTGATCGTCAACCAGGGTGCGAAGCGAATTCGCCAGCGTCCCCGTCCGCGATTCGACGCGGTGCCGTTGGTGCGCCGCACCCCCCGCCGCCCCAGTTCCAACTCGTTACCGTCAGGCCATTCCGCCAGTGCGGCAGCGTTCGCCCTGGGTGTCGGGCTGGAGAACCCTCCGCTGGGACTGGCGCTATCGCAGCTGGCCGGCCTGGTGGGCTTGTCTCGTGTCGCCACCGGGGCGCACTACCCGGGCGATGTGGTGGCCGGGTTCGGGATCGGGGCGGCGATCGCGGTAATCGGGGCACGGTTGATACCTCCCGTGCCGCCGGCCGACGCACCCTGCGCCGATCCGCTCCGAGTCGACACCCCTCCGCGGCCAGACGGCGCAGGGGTGGTGTTGGTCGCCAATCCGGCCTCAGGTGGTGGCACCGGTGCGCAGGTGGTGGATGCGGTACGCGAGGCGCTGCCAAAGGTCGAGGTCGTCGAACTCGACGACGATGACGATTTCGCCGAGGTCCTGCGGGCAGCCGCGGGCCGGGCGGATGTCCTGGCAGTCGCCGGCGGCGATGGAACAGTCGCATGTGCAGCGGCGGTCGCGGTCGATGCCGGACTTCCGCTGGCCGTGTTCCCAGCCGGAACGTTCAACCACTTCGCCAAGGACATCGGCTGCGACGCGGCCGGGACGACGATCGACGCCATTCGGCGTGGCAGCGTCGCCCCGGTGGACCTGGTCTACCTGAACGACCAGCAGGTGGTGATCAACACCGCGAGCATCGGTGCCTATCCGAAATTCGTGCAGACCCGGGAGAAGCTCGAGCACCGTATCGGCAAGCCCCTCGCCGGTTTCTGGGCAATGCTCCAGACTCTTCGCGACGGTGAGCCGGTCCGCATCTCCTACGACGACAAGACGCTGCAGACCTCGCTGTTCTTCCTGGGCAATTCGATCTATCTGCCTTCCGGGTTCGCCCCGTCACGACGCACCCGGATGGACGACGGGCTGCTCGACGTGCGAATCCTGGAGGCAGGTCGGCGGCTCAGCACGTGGCGAATCCTGTCGGCGTGGTTACTCGGCCGACTGGAACGCAGTCCGCTCTATCACGAGATGCACGTACCCAAGTTCACGTTCACAGCGGTGGACGGCGCGACGAAGCTGGCCCGCGACGGCGAGGTAGACACCGAACTGTCCGAAGCGAATTTCTGCGTTCGCTATCGAGCACTGCCGGTGTTCCGCCCTCTGCGGTAACCCCGCTGTAACGGAACGCGCGCAGACGCCGATGTGATCAGTGGCTCCCCGTGCTGCCGTCAAACACCCCGACCTGACGGCGCGCGGGGAGCTTTCGCACACGCCCCGCGCCCGGCGGTCACCGAATCCGAGCCACCACGAAGACCCGGCGAAAAGGAAAGAACGTCCGCCCGTCGGGCCGAGCTGGGTATGCCCCGGCAAGCAGCGGAATCAGTTCGGCCCGAAACCGGCGCCACTGTTCATCGGTGAGCTGGCTCGCGACCGGACGCAGCGCTGTCCCGGTGATCCAGTCCAGAACCGGATGCTTTCCGGTCAGCTCGTGTACATATGTCGTCTCCCACGCATCGACGTCACAGCCTGCATCGGTGAGCAACCCGGCATAGCCCACCGGCGAGTCGACAACCCCCGTCGTACGAAAAGGGATGTTCTGCAACAACCCCGACCACTGCGGCCGGTCGGCGAGCTCGCATACGGATCGGTGTGACGGGGCGTCGAAGTTGCCCGGCACCTGGAAGCAGATCCATGCGCCGGCGGGCAGCTGACGAACCCACCGGCGCAACAGATCGGCGTGCCCGGGAATCCACTGCAGAGCAGCGTTGCTGCACACCACATCGGTATCGGGGGACGGCAGCCAATCCCGCAGATCACCGACGTGTGCGGCGACGCCCCGCTGGCGGGCCTGCTGCACCATCTCCGCTGAGCTGTCCACCGCTTCGATGATCGCTCCGGGCCAGCGCCGCTGCAGGGTCGCGGTCAGATTGCCGGGGCCGCAACCGAGATCGACGACCCGGCGAGGTTTCGTCGCCCCCACCCGAGCGAGCAGCTCGAAGAACGGGCGGCCGCGTTCGTCAGCGAAACTCAGGTACGTATCGGGGTCCCACACCCGCCCAGTGTCGCACCGAACCGAATCAGCAGACCGGACTACCATCGCGGTGCAGCCACGTTGACAGGTTCCGGGTGAAAGGCCGCGCCTTGCCAGACTCTCAGCACGCCGACCCCGTCGAACCGCCTGTTCCCGTCCCCAACGTCGCCGGCGCCGACGCAAGTCGGCGCGGACTGCCGCGCAGGGCCGACCTGACGCTGAGGCAGCGAGCGGTGGTCGACACCTCCGTAGTCGTTGATCTGGCATTGCGCACCGGCGTGGCATCAATAATCGCCGCAGCAATGGTGCCGCCGTTCATCGGAGCCGTGCTGAACCGGTCAGAAGCCCGCTCCGAGCCGGATCACCTGCGCTTCTATGCCGACTTGGCGGAGCGTAAGGATGTCAGTGCGTCGTTCCGGGCCCCGATCACCGTCCCGCGAATCTCCTCGCGGCCGGCCAACCCGGTGGCCGAATGGATAGCCAACGGCCAAGTGCACAACATCCGATTCGACAGCAGTTTCGAGGCGGTCAACCCGGCGCTTCGAGACCGCTGCCGTCGATACCACCGCAACAACGTGGTGCATGCCCAGCACTGGCGCCACAGCGACGGTCCGCACCCCACCCTGTGCGTGATCCACGGGTTCATGGGATCGGCGTATCTGGCGAACGGCCTGTTCCTGGCGCTGCCCTGGTTCTACCGATCCGGCTACGACGTACTCCTCTACACCCTGCCGTTTCACGGCCGCCGCGCCGAAAAGCACTCACCCTTCAGCGGTTACGGATTCTTCGAGCACGGCCTCTCCGGCTTCGCCGAGGCGATGGCGCAAGCCGTCCACGACTTCCGTTCGGTGATCGACTATCTGGAGTTCACCGGCGTGGACCGGATTGCACTGACCGGTATCTCACTGGGCGGATACACCTCCGCGCTGATCGCCAGCGTCGACGACCGCATCCAGGCAGTGGTGCCCAACGTTCCGGTCGTGTTGCCGGAGGCGTGCTTCGACGAGTGGTTCCCGGCGAACAAGCTGCTGACACTGACGAATCGAATCACCGACACCGACCGCGAACTGTCCGCCGCCGCGGCGATGTTCCACTCACCGCTGAACTATCAGCCGCTTGTTCCGTGGGACCGCCGGCTGATCATCACCGGATTGGGCGACCGCCTGGCACCGCCACAGCAGGCCGAGATGCTCTGGCGGCACTGGGATCGCTGCGCATTTCACTGGTTCCCCGGAAACCATCTGATTCACGTCAGCCAGCCCGACTATCTGCGCCGGATGACCAGATTCATGGGGCCGTTCATGTTCTGACCGGACCGCGGAGGGAACCCGGCAGTCCGCGGGCGATTCTCAGACCAGGGGGCGGCCGGTGCGAATCCGCCAATCCAGATCCTTGAGCAGCACATTGAACGGGAACTGCCGCAGAAAACGCGGCATCAGATTGTTCGCTGCGCGCACCAGGCTGATCAACTGGTCAAAACGGCGCTGGCGGGCGGCATCCCACGGCAACCGCATCTCGTCCCGGAACCGTTGCGGCAGAAAGCCGGTGGTGATCAGCAGACTGAACTCGTCGGTCCACGACTGCAGCGCACCCGGCAGAGGCAACCCGCTGACCCGCGCAGCGGCAATCGGATACAGATACCTGCGCACCGCGTCATCGATGTGGACCTGGTCCAGCGATTCTTGCCAGTACCGGTCGAACGCGGCGCGATCCTTCGGCCACATCTTCGCGGGCACCTGAAGCGTCGTCGCCAGGGAGATACCTTCGCGGTAGTGCCTGTCGGCGGTTTCGTCGTCCATCTCGCCGACGAACATCCGGTAGACATCGACCGCACCCTTGTACAAGCACGCCGCGACCCACAGCTGCAGGTCGGTGTCGAAGGCGTTGTACTGCACGGGACTGTCGTCGGTCGAGTACACCTGCGCGTGCGCTTGGTTGACCGCTTGCCGATAGGCGGCCTTCTGCGCGTCGGTACCGCGGGTGGCCACCGCGAGGTAGGTGAAGGTGGTGCGGGCCCGCTTGATCGGATGCAGGTCGATACGTCCGCTCTCGACGCGGCTCTCCATCACGCCATACCCGACGCCGGGGCGGGCCAGCTGCATGATCACGTTGGCCGGACCGGCCAGCAGGGCCACGCCCATGAGTCCGTCATCGAAGTCCGCGCCACGCGGCAGAAGGTTCCACACCGCCTTGCCTGGACTGCCGACTCGCGACCTGAGAGTCGCCGGCTCGGCGACCGCACGGTCGACGTGGTCGATCGGCGCACGAACCGTCATCGAAGCCCCCATCAGCAAATGTGAGAACGTGTGTTTCCTGATATTGCTCCGCGGTTCGACAGGTGTCAAGATCGGGTGCATGGCCCAGATCCGCCCGTACCGCGGCGTCGAGGCGGCCGAGCGTGTCGCGCAGCGCCGGCGACGGTTGCTGGATGCCGGCCTCGAACTGCTCGGCTCGGGCTCGGGATCGGGTGGGCCCGAACTCACGGTGCGCGCGGTCTGTCAACGGTCCGGGCTAGGTGCGCGCTACTTCTACGAGAGTTTCAACGACAAGGACGACTTGGTCGCCGAGGTCTTCGACTGGGTGATCGCCGACATCGCGGCCACCACCCAGGCCGCCGTCTCGGCCGCGCCGGCCGAGGAACAGAGCCGGGCCGGCATGGCCAACATCGTCCGCACGATAGCCGCCGACGCCCGGGTTGGCCGGCTCCTCTTCAGTACGGAGCTGTCCAACTCGGTGATCATGGCCAAGCGAGCGGATTCCACCGCGCTGTTCGCGACCCTGCTGCTGCAGCATGCGGGGTCCCGCCAACACCGGGGAACAGTGCGCAACCCGGACGACATGCTCAGGGCCGCCTCATACTTCGCGGTCGGTGGCGTGGGCCAGACCATCAGCGCTTGGCTGTCCGGCGCGGTCAGCCTCGGGCCTGATCGTCTCGCCGACCACCTGGCGAGCATGCTCGATACGCTTTCCCACCCGGCCCGGCGGCGCGAAGCTTAGGGCTCTGCCACGCCCAACGGCGTGTCCTCGCAGACGGTTAAGTGTCGCGAAACGCAGTTACTGTCGTCTCACAAGCTGATCCGAGGCCGACGGTCGGCCGCCGTCTTCGGTGTCGCTTGGTTGTCGCTGCTGGTGAACTCTTTCGTCCAGCAAGCGAACTCGAGCGTGATGCCATCAGGGTCGTGAAAGTAGAACGACCGAACATAGACTCCGGGGTGCACGGACGCCGAGACCTGGCTGGCGCTCTCGTCGTGGTTGAGCACCGGTCCGACGCGAACACCCTTGCCCTTGAGACGCTCGCGGTACTCGTCGAACTTGTCCGCCGGGACGTGGAAGGCCAGGTGGTTCATCGAGGTGACCGCGCTGACGATATCCCCGATACCCGGAATGTGCGCGGGAGCCGAGACGCCCGGAACAGCGTCTGGCGCGTCCCGGAACCAGAAGAACGCGATGCAATCGCCGTTGCCGCAGTCGAAGAAGAAGTGCTGGCCGATCCCGCCCGGCAGGTCAAGCGATTTCACCAATGGCATGCCGAGCACGTTGGAGTAGAAATCGACGGTCCGGGCCATGTCCGAACACACCAGCGCCACGTGGTTGATGCCGCCGAACTCGAATTCGGCATTCCGGTTATCAGGCTTGATCATGTCGCGACTCCTGCTGGTCAAGCAGCAAATCTGAATCTAACATCAGCTTCGGCATTGCTCAACGATGCTCGACGACATTACCGGCGCCATGCAGGAGGCGTTCCCTGTGGCAAGGCAGACCAGAGCAACACAGGGAGAGCGGGCCGGTGTCACTCGTGAGTTCATCGGGCTGGACTCGACGACGGCACGACGCGCCGGCTCCGGCGGGCATCCGTGCCAGGGGTTGTACTACCGCGGCATGGGCCGCAAGCCCCGAGTGGCGATGATCGCAACCCACTATCAGATCGACTTCTCCGAGCACTACCTCGCTGAGTACATCGCCACCCGAGGCATCGGTTTCCTCGGCTGGAACACCCGCTTCCGCGGGTTCGAGAGCAGCTTCCAACTCGACCACGCCCTGGTCGACATCGGCACCGGTGTGCGCTGGCTGCGCGAGGTGCAGGGCGTGGAAACCGTGGTACTGCTAGGTAATTCCGGTGGCGGCTCATTGATGGCCGCCTACCAGTCGCAGGCTCTCAGCCCGACCATCAAGCCGCAGACCGGCCGGCGCCCGGCGGCCGGGCTCAAGGACCTGCCCACCGCCGACGGCTACGTGTCCAGCGCTGCGCACCCCGGACGCCCGGATGTGCTGACCGCGTGGATGGACGCCGCCGTGGTCGACGAGAACGACCCCCTGGCGACAGATTCCGAACTGGACCTGTTCGACAGCCGCAACGGCCCGCCGTACACACCGGAGTTCGTCGAGCGCTACCGCGCAGCGCAGGTCGCACGCAATGAGGCAATCACCGATTGGGTGCTGGCCGAGCTGAAGAGAGTCCGCGCGGCGGGTTTCTCCGACCGTCCGTTCACGGTCATGCGGACGTGGGCCGACCCCAGGATGGTCGACCCGAGGTTGGAGCCTTCCAAGCGGCCGCCAAACGCGTGCTACCTCGGGTCGCCGGCCAAGGCCAACCGCTCGCCACACGGGATAGCCGCGGCCTGCACCCTGCGGAACTGGTTGAGCATGTGGAGCCTGCGGCATTCCCAGGCCCGGGCCGAACCGCACCTGGCCCGCATCGACTGTCCCGCGCTGGTGATCAACGCCGAACAGGACACCGGTGTGTTCCCCTCGGACGCCGAGCGGATCTACAACGCCCTGACTAGCAGTGACAAGTCACGCCTGTCGATGGACACCGACCACTACTTCACAACCCCGGGCGCCCGAAGCGCGCAGGCGGACAACATCGTGAACTGGATTCACACACGGTGGTGCTGAGAGTTCTGGCACACTTCGTGCCCACCCCTAACGTCCTGGATTACCTTGCGCCGGAGGCTGACTGGCTCGACATCCGGTACTGCGCGGAGGACGACGACGAGACCTTCTACGCCGAGCTGCCCGACGCCGAGGTCATCTGGCACGTGCTGCGGCCGCTATCCGGCGACGACCTCGAGCGGGCGTTCCGTTGCAAGCTGGTGCACAAGCTGGGCGCCGGTGTGAACACCATCGACATCGACACCGCCGCCCGGCTCGGAATCGCAGTCGCCAACATGCCGGGGGCGAACGCCCCCTCGGTAGCCGAGGGCGCCGTGCTGCTGATGCTGGCTGCGCTTCGGCGGCTGCCGCGGCTGGACGCCGCGACACGGTCCGGGGCCGGATGGCCCCCGGATCCGACGCTGGGCCAGACCGTGCGCGACATCGGCGGCTGCACAGTCGGTCTCATCGGCTACGGCAACATCGCCAGGCGCGTCGAACGGATCGTCATCGCGATGGGTGCGCCGTCTTCGCGGGTGCTGCACACCACCAGCCGCGAGGACGGCCACCCGGCCTGGCGGACATTGCCAGAACTCCTGGCGGCCAGCGACATCGTCTCGCTCCACCTGCCGTTGACCGAGCGAACCCGGGGACTGCTGGACGCGACCGCGCTGGCGCGGATGAGACCCGGGGCGGTGCTCGTCAACACCTCCCGCGGACCGATCGTCGACGAGGCGGCACTTGTCGACGCGCTGCGCAACGGCCGGTTGGCCGCCGCCGGTCTGGATGTGTTCGCAACCGAGCCGGTGCCGACCGACAATCCCCTACTCGGCCTGGATAACGTAGTGCTCACACCGCACGTCAGCTGGTACACCGCCGACACCATGGGCCGTTACCTCGCCGAGGCCGTCGGCAATTGCCGCCGTCTGTTCGAGGGGCGTGAACTGCTGAACCTGGTGACCTGACCGTGGCGAGGAGGCGCATGGAGATCACCGCGACCTCCGGGCGATCCCTGGAGTCCCGCACCGTGCGCAGGGTCGTGATCCGGATCGTCCCGTTCCTCATGGCGCTCTATTTCGTCAACTACCTCGACCGCACCAACCTGGGTATCGCCAAAGCCGACATCAGTGCGGACCTTCAGTTGTCGGCGACGATGTTCGGCTTCGCGGCGGGCATCTTCTTCATCGGCTACGTGCTGGTCGAGGTGCCGTCGAACCTCGTGCTCAACCGTGTTGGCGCCCGCCGCTGGCTTGCTCGTATCGCGGTGTCCTGGGGCTTCGTCGCGATGGCCATCGGCTTCGCTCCGAACGCCGCGACCCTGGTGGTCCTGCGGTTCCTGCTCGGCGTGGCCGAAGCCGGCTTGTTCCCCGGCGTGATCTTCTACCTCAGCTGCTGGATTCCCGCTGAACACCGCGCCCGCATCGTGGCGCTGTTCATGATGGCCAGTCCGTTGGCCGCGGCGATCGGCACGCCGCTGGCGGCGTGGCTGATTGAGATCGGCGACGGCGCGTTCGGTCTGGCCGGCTGGCGATTCATGATGATCGGCGTGGGCGCTCCGGCCGTCCTGCTCGGCGTGGTCTGCTGGTTCTACCTGACCGACCGGCCCGGCGACGCGCACTGGTTGACGGAGCAGGAGCGCGCCTGGCTCGTCGACACGATGGCCCGGGAAGAGAGTCACGTCAGCCGCCGATTCGATTACCCGCTGCGGCGGGCGCTGACCAGCCCCCGGATCTGGGCGCTGGCGATGGTGTACTTCGGCATCGCCTACGGACTGTATGCGCTGGCGTTCTTCCTCCCGTCCATCATCGCCGGGTTCAAAGACACCTTCGGACTGGAGCTGTCGATCCTGCAGGTGGGCCTGATCACCTCCATCCCCTACGGATTCGCCGCCGCAGCGATGTACCTGTGGTCGCGCCACGCCGACCGCACCGCGGAGCACGTATGGCACGTGGCCGTCCCGATGCTCGCAGGTGGGCTGTGCATACCGTTCGCGCTATACCTGAACAGCCCGATGCTGGTGATGCTCCCGGTGACGATCGCTGCGATGTGCGTGTTCAGCGCCATCCCCAGCTTCTGGGTGCTGCCGTCACGTTTCCTGACCGGAGCGGCGGCCGCCGGCGCGATCGGCCTGATCAATTCGATCGGCAACCTCGGCGGGTTCGCCGCACCGTATGTGACGGGCGCGCTCAACGATGCCACCGGGTCCGGGCGGGTCGGCATGTGGGCCGTCGGCGTAGTGATGGTGCTGGCTGCCGGGTTGGTGGTGGTGCTGCGCGCCGCCCCGAATCCAGACCCCGAAACCCAACCCACCGGTTGATAGATTTGCGGTCAGTAGATTAGGTTGGATCACAAACGGAAGCTCTCCAGGGAGGCCAAGGCATGCCCATCGCCATCAGTTCCGAACACAACGACCTCGCCGATTCGGTGCGGTCCCTGGTGGCGCGAGTTGCGCCGTCGGAGGTGTTGCACCAGGCGCTGGAGAACCCGGTCAGCAATCCGCCTCCGTACTGGAAAGCAGCCGCTGAACAGGGACTACAGGGAGTACACCTGGCCGAAGCCGTTGGCGGACAGGGGTTCGGCATCCTGGAGCTGGCCATCGTCGTCGCCGAGTTCGGCTACGGGGCGGTGCCGGGCCCGTTCGTCCCCTCCGCCATCGCCAGCGCGTTGATCGCTGCGCACGATCCCGAAGCCAAACTGCTCGGCGAACTGGCTTCTGGCGAGCTGATCGCCGCCTACGCGATCGACTCGGGTCTGACCGCAACCCGACAAGGCGATGCGCTGGTGATCCGCGGCGAGGTGCGGGCCGTGCCCGCAGCGGCCCAGGCGTCGCTGCTGGTATTGCCGGTCGCCGGCCTGGACGAGGGAACAAGCGGATACGAGTGGGTCGTGTTCGACGCCGACCAACTCGAGATCGAGCCGATCCAGAGCGTCGACCCACTGCGGCCGTTGGCCCACGTGCGGGCCAATGCCGTCGAGATCGACGACGACCGCGTGCTGAGCAGACTGCACCTGCCGCTGGCGCGTGCGCTGATCACCACGCTGCTCTCCGCCGAGGCTGTCGGCGTCGCGCGTTGGGCGACCGACACCGCTTCGGCGTACGCGAAGATCCGCGAACAGTTCGGTCGCCCCATCGGCCAGTTCCAGGCCATCAAACACAAGTGCGCCGAGATGGTCGCCGACACCGAGCGGGCCACCGCCGCGGTGTGGGATGCGGCCCGCGCCATCGACGAACTTCGTACCGATACCGGCACTGAAACTACCTCCGAGGGAACGGCTTTCGAGTTCGCTGCCGCGGTGGCCGCCACCCTGGCTCCGAGTGCGGTGCTGCGCTGCACTCAGGACTGCATCCAGGTACACGGCGGCATCGGCTTCACCTGGGAACACGACACCAACGTCTACTACCGCCGCGCGCTGGTGCTGGCCGCGTCCTTCGGTCGCGTCTCGGACTACCCGCAGCACGTGGTCGACACCGCGACCCACACCGGTATGCGTCGGCTCAACATCGACCTCGACCCGGACACCGAGAAGTTGCGCGCCGACATCCGGGCCGAAGTCGCTGCCCTCAAAGCGATTCCCCGCGAGGAGCGAAAGGCCGCCATCGCCGAGGGCGGCTGGGTGCAGCCGCATCTGCCCAGGCCGTGGGGCCGGGCATCAGACCCGGTCGAGCAGATCATCATCGCTCAGGAGTTCCAGGCCGGTCAGGTCAAACGTCCGGCGATGGGTATCGCAGCGTGGATCATCCCGTCCATCGTCGCCTTCGGCACCGACGAGCAGCAGCAGCGATTCCTGCCACCGACGTTCCGCGGTGAGATGATCTGGTGCCAGCTGTTCTCCGAACCAGGCGCCGGCTCAGACCTGGCCAGCCTGACCACCAAGGCCACCAAAGTCGACGGCGGCTGGCGCATCACCGGGCAGAAGATCTGGACGACGGGCGCGCAGTACTCGCGGTGGGGCGCGCTACTGGCAAGGACCGACCCGAACGCCCCCAAGCACAACGGCATCACCTACTTCCTGATCGACATGGACAGCGACGGAATCGAGGTAAAGCCGCTACGGGAGCTGACCGGAAACGCGATGTTCAACACCGTGTTCATCGACGACGTGTTCGTCCCCGACGAACTGGTGCTCGGCGAGGTCGACCGCGGCTGGGAGGTGAGCCGGAACACGCTGACCAATGAGCGGGTGTCCATCGGCAGCAGTGAGCCCGCCTTCCTGGCCACCCTCGACGGGTTCGTCCAGTTCATCCGTGACGGCCAGTTCGACCAGGCCGGGCAGAACCACGCTGGACGGCTGATCGCCGAGGGCCACGCCTGCAAAGTGCTCAACATGAGGTCCACCCTGCTGACTCTGGCCGGTGGGGATCCGATGCCGGCCGCCGCGATCTCCAAGCTGCTGTCGATGCGCACCGGTCAGGGCTACGCGGAGTTCGCAGTCTCCTCGTTCGGCACCGACGCCGCCGTCGGCGATCCGGGGTCGTTGTGGGGCAAGTGGAACGAATACCTGCTCGGCAGCCGCGCCACGACGATCTACGGCGGCACGTCGGAGGTTCAACTCAACATCATCGCCGAGCGCTTGCTGGGCCTGCCCCGAGATCCGTGATCCGATGACCAACGATGTGGAAAAACGCTGGCATGATCCGGAGGCGTTCCGCGCGGCCGTCAAGTACGTGCTGACCGTCGTCGCCGTGTCGTTGATCGCCTTGGGCCTGTACCTGTGGGTGGGCGAGCGCTCGCTGGTGGCCGCGGCGACCGTCCCGACCATCGTGCTGGTGGGTGCCATCGGAGCGTTCGTCCGGACCTACCGGGTCTGGCGCGCCGAAGGCACCTGGGTCATCTGGCAGGGGGCCGGCTGGTTCCTGATGGCGGTCATGCTGGTGTTCCTCGCGGTGCCGGGCAGCGCTCGCTGACACGGCGCGGGCTGAGAACGATGGACGGCTCGGCTATTTTTCGTCTGGGTCCACCACGATGTTCCGCAGCTCACGCTTGAGGATCTTGCCTGTCGGATTGCGAGGCAGTTCTTCGAGGAAGACCACCTCCCGCGGCACCTTGTAGCGAGCCAGGTGGTCGCGCACATACTGCTTGATCACGTCCTCGTCGACCTCGGACCCCGGCTGTTTGACCACGAACGCCCGCAACCGGTGGCCCCACTCCTTGTCCTCGACACCGATCGCAGTTGCCTCGATGACCTCGGGATGACCGCTGATCAGGTCCTCCACCTCGGCGGGGAAGACGTTCTCGCCACCGGAGACGATCATCTCGTCGTCACGGCCACTGACATAAAGCAGCCCGTCGTCGTCGAAGTATCCGACGTCGCCGGAGCTCATCATGCCGTCGATGATCTGCTTGCCGCCCCCGCCGGTGTACCCCTCGAACGGGAACGCGCTGCGCACGAAGATCCGGCCGACCTTTCCCTGCGGCAGCTCCTTGCCGTCGTCGTCGAGGATCTTGACCGTGATGCCCTTGACCACCGGGCCGACTGTCGCCGGGTTCTTCGACAGATCCTCCGGCCGCGCGATGGCGGCGTAGGCGACCTCGGTCGATCCGTACAGGTTGTAGACGACCGGGCCCAGTTCCTTGAGCGTCCGGGTGGCCAGTTCCGCGCCGAGCTGGGACCCGGAGACGAACACGATCCGAAGCGACGACAGGTCGGGTTTGGGCTGGGTCTTGTCCAACTGGTCGAGGATGCGCGACAGCATCACCGGGACCACGACGATGGCGCTGGGCCGGTACTCGTCGATGTCGGCCAGCACCGTCGCCGGCTTGAACCGTCGTCTCAGCACCAAGGTGTTGCCGAGCAGCATCGCGATGGTGGCGTGCAGGAAGCCCAGCGCATGAAACATCGGCGCCGGCAGCGAGGTGATCTCACCGGACTTGAACGGCACCGTCGAAAGGATTCCACCGACCGGCGCCAGTGAAGGTGGGGTGCTGCGGTTGGCGCCCTTGGGAGTGCCGGTGGTCCCGCTGGTCAAAATGATGATCGACGAACGCTTGGTGACCTTGGGCGCGGGCCTGCTGTCGGTGCGCGCAACGATGTCGGCCAGGGATTCGTCGGTGCTACCCGACGGCTCTTCGTTGTCCGGGTTGGTAGCCAGCGCCCGCAACCTGCCCAGCGGCGGGTCGGCAGCCGACACCGCGGCCGTGTACTCGTCGTCGTAGATGATCACCTTGGCGCCCTCGCGCTCGGAGACCTCCTTGATCTGGGGGCCGGAGAATTCACTGTTGAGCAGGATGACGCGGGCGCCGGCGCGGGCGGCGCCGTAGACCGCGACCAGAAACCAGCGGTGGTTGCGGGCCAGAATCGCGATCCCGTCACCACCCCGGACACCTTTCGCCAGCAGGCAGTTGGCCAACGCATGTGCGGCGGTGTCGAGCTCGGCGAAGGTCATCGTGCCGTCGTCGTCGATGACGGCGGTGCGGTTCGGCGTGCGACGCTCGTTGAGCGAGGGGATCATGCCGAACTCACCCCAGCGCCGCATGTCGGCGAGCATCGCCGCCATGTCCTGCGGGGACTCCAACTTGAGCGCGCCGGCTTCGAACATCTTGCGGGCATAGTGCAACTCCGCGGCACCGCGCGACAGGTACTCCTGGAGCTTGCCTGCTGCCTGCACGGGGAGATCGGTTAGCTTCGGCATGCAGCCAGAATATGTGACGCGAGTCGCAGCCGCGGAAGAGTCGAACGGCCCTGTTCCGGAGCCGGCTTCCTACCATGGCCCCATGGCCGGTCCCTTGTCGCTGGACCTCGACGGTCATCGGGTGACCGTGACCCACCCCGAGAGGGTGGTCTTCGAGTCCATCGGGGTGACCAAGCTCGACCTGGTCAATTACTACCTTGCCGTCGCCGAGGGCGCGCTACGCGGTGTGACGAACCGCCCGATGATCCTCAAGCGATTCGTCAAAGGCATCGGGCAGGAGGCCGTCTTCCAGAAGCGGGCGCCGGCGAAGCGGCCGGATTTCGTCGATGTCGCGGAGTTGCGGTACGCGTCGGGCAGATCGGCTGCCGAAGCAGTCATCCATCACGCCGCGGGGCTGGTCTGGGCGGTGAACCTGGGCTGTGTCGATCTCAACCCGCACCCGGTTCAGGCCGAAGACCTGGACCACCCCGACGAACTGCGGGTCGACCTGGACCCGATGCCCGGAGTGGACTGGCAACAGATCGTCGAGGTCGCGATGGTGGCCCGGGCGGTGCTCGAGGACCACGGATTGACGGCGTGGCCGAAGACCTCGGGGTCACGGGGCTTCCACATCTATGCGCGCATCCAGCCCCGGTGGCCGTTCAAGGCCGTCCGTCTCGCGGCCGAGGCGGTGGCCCGGGAGGTGCAGCGGCGGGCACCGGACCTGGCCACGGCCCGCTGGTGGAAGGAGGAGCGCGAAGGCGTCTTCGTCGACTTCAACCAGAACGCCAAGGATCGCACCGTGGCCTCGGCATACTCGGTCCGCGCGACCCCCGATGCCCGGGTATCCACACCGATGCGCTGGTCAGAAGTCGCCGACTGCCGCCCGGAAGAGTTCACCATCGCCACGGTGCCGGCCCGGTTCGCCGCGATCGGCGACCCGTGGGAGTCGATGGACGACAACAGCGGGTCGCTGGAGGCACTGCTCGACCTCGCCGACCGGCTGGGCCCGCCGGCGAAGACCCCCGGCCCGGGCGGGCGTGGCACCGGTCGCAGGCAGCCGGTGATGCCCCTGATCGAGATCGCGCGAACCAGGACCAAGGACGAGGCGATGGCCGCCCTCGACGCCTGGCGCAACCGGCATCCCGCCGTCGCCGAGAAACTCGAGCCGGTCGATGTTCTGGTGGACGGCATGCGTGGGCCTAGCTCGATCTGGTACCGCATCCGGATCAACCTGCAGCATGTGCCGAGCCGAGAACGGCCCGGGCCGGAACCGCTGATCGCCGACTACAACCCGTGGGAGAACTACTCCCGGTAGTTCGGTAGTTCGGCAATTCTCGAAACCGCTGGATTTTCAGTTCTTATCAGAGTATTAGCGCTTACCCCCCGCTGCCCTTAAACCAGCGGCCTACCTTCAGATCTACATCGGGTCATTGCTCCCTTGCCATGGCCCACCAGCAAGTTAGGGACCCAACGCGTGATTATCGACATTCGGTGGCTGAGCTACCTGCTGCATGGTCGCGCCCACCCGGTTGGCCGGCCGTCCCGCCTCTCGGATTCGCACATCTGATTCGGGAAGTACCGGGAGCTTCGGGACAACCGGCACCGCCAGTGGGCGGTGCTTTTATTTGCACCCTGGTTCGATAACTGTCAATATCAATGGATGTCTAAGCCGTATGGGGACGGCCCTGCCGAGCAGCCCTGCGCTCCCACGCCCGTACTGCACACGCCGCTGGACGCAGACACCGCCGCGGACGTGGCCGTCAAGCTCAAAGCGCTCTCCGATCCGGTGCGCTTGCGCCTGTTCAGTGCTGTCGCCGGCCATGACGGCGGCGAAGCCTGCGTCTGCGACATCTCCGCCGGTGTCGACGTCACGCAGCCGACGGTCTCACATCACCTCAAGGTGCTGCGCGAAGCGGGATTGCTGACATCGGAGCGTCGCGCGTCCTGGGTGTACTACGCCGTGGTTCCCGATGCGCTGCTCCCACTCTCGACGTTGTTCCGCGCCATCACAGCGGCGGACGCCCTCGCAGGGAGTCGGCCATGACCGACACCACGGCGCCGGCTGCGCCCGTGGCGGGCAAGCTGTCCACCCTGGACCGGTTCCTGCCGGTGTGGATCGGTATCGCGATGGCCGTCGGCTTGCTGCTTGGTCGCTGGATACCCGGCCTGAACACCGCGCTGGAAAGCGTTCAACTCGACGGTATTTCGTTGCCGATCGCGCTCGGCCTGCTCATCATGATGTACCCGGTGCTGGCGAAGGTCCGCTACGACCGGCTCGACACGGTCACCGGCGACCGCAGGCTGCTGGCCAGTTCGCTGGTGCTGAACTGGGTGATCGGTCCGGCGTTGATGTTCACGCTGGCTTGGCTGATGCTGCCGGACCTACCTGAGTACCGCACGGGTCTGATCATCGTCGGGCTGGCCCGCTGCATCGCGATGGTGATCATCTGGAACGACCTGGCTTGCGGCGACCGTGAGGCAGCAGCAGTCCTGGTAGCTCTCAACTCGATCTTTCAGGTTGCGATGTTCGCGGTACTGGGCTGGTTCTACCTGTCGGTGCTGCCGGGCTGGCTGGGGCTGGAGCAGGCGGCGATCGACGCCTCGCCCTGGCAGATCGCGAAGTCGGTGTTGATCTTCCTGGGTATCCCGCTGGTGGCCGGATACCTGTCCCGACGGTTGGGCGAGAGGACCCGGGGCCGCCAGTGGTACGAGGCGACGTTCCTGCCGAAAGTCGGGCCGTGGGCGCTCTATGGGTTGTTGTTCACCATCGTCATTCTCTTTGCGCTGCAAGGTGACCAGATCACCAGTCGACCGTTCGACGTGGCGCGGATCGCGCTGCCGTTGCTTGCCTACTTCGCCGTGATGTGGGGCGGCGGATACCTCCTCGGGGCGGCCCTTGGGCTGGGATACGAACGCACCACCACCCTGGCGTTCACCGCGGCGGGCAACAACTTCGAACTTGCCATCGCGGTGGCGATCGCCACCTTCGGCGCGACGTCCGGCCAGGCGCTTGCCGGTGTCGTCGGCCCGTTGATCGAGGTGCCGGTCCTGGTGGCGCTGGTTTATGTCTCCCTGGCGCTGCGACGCAGATTCCAGCGCGACTACTGTGGCGCAGCGGACTCCTCAGTCCGCGCCCCCGCCGATGTGGAGAAATCGCGGGCCAGGGTGCGGCCCAGGAAGTAGTCCGGACTGCGGAACCGCATCACCATCATCAGTACGGCGCCGAAGATCAGCACGCCGAAGCCCATGTAGAACACCAGCCCGATTCCGCCGATCGCTCCACCGCTGGCGTTCTCCGGGTTCATGCTCTCCTGCACCGAGATCACGAACACCAGCGCCAGAATGGACCCGCCCAACAGCGGGAACAGGAACTTGAAGACCGCGTTGTGCACGCTGGTGAACAACTCGTGGCGGAAGTACCAGATGCAGGCGAAGGCGGTGATTCCGTAGTACCAGGAAATCATGATGCCCAGGGCGGCAATGGTATCGAGCAGCACCGCCTCCGAGAGGAGGCTGACCACCACATAGAAGATTCCCGTCACGATCCCTGCCACCACCGTGCTGTAGGTGGGTACCAGGAACCGCGGGTTGACGGCGGCAAACTTCTTCGGGAACGCCCCGTAGGCACCCATCGCCAGCATGGCCCGCGCGGCCGGCAGAAAGGTGGTCTGCAGACTCGCCATAGATGAGGCGAAGACGGCCAAGAACAACAGCAGTCCGGCCCAGCCACCGAGTACCGGGGTTGCCAGCGCTCCGAACACATTCTCGGCGTTCTCCGGGTTGCCCAGGCCCAGTCCTTCGGTACCGATTCCGGCGTACATCATCACCGCGACCGAGACCAGCAGGTAGGTCAGCAGGATGGACACCACGCAGAGCAGTCCGGCCCGACCGGGGGTCTTGGTGGGATCCTTGGATTCCTCGCCCAGCGTCAGGCAGGTGTCCCATCCCCAGAACGCGAAGATTGACCCGGTGACACCGATCACGAACGCACCCAAAGCAAGTCCGGTGAAGGGGTCGAACCACTGCAGGTCGAAACTGAGTCCCGCCGGAGCGTTACCCTGCGCGACGTGCACGAGTGCGGTCACCGCGAAGGCCAGCAGCACGATCATCTGGAAGCCGACGAGTACATACTGCACCCGCTCGCTGGTGGTGATCCCCCGGCTGGCGATCATCGTCGCCAATGCGATGAAGATCAGGGTGGTCAGGATGTTGATGATCCTGTTGCCGGCGAGTTCGGCGATGTGCGGGTTGTCGACCACCCGCGCGATGAACAAATAGAAGAACTCCACCGCGATCGCGGCGAGGTTCGACAAGACGATGATGGTCGCGATCACCATCCCCCAGCCGCACATCCATCCGATGTAAGGGCCGAATGCCTTGGTGGACCAGGTGAACGACGCCCCGCAGTCGGGTGCCCGCGAGTTCAGCTCGCGGTAGGCGTAGGCGGTCAGGAACATCGGCACGAAGCCGGCGATGAAGATGGCCGGCATCTTCAGGCCCACAGCAGCGACGATCAGACCGATGCTCGCGGTCAAGGTGTAGCCGGGTGCCACACACGAAATGCCCAGTATCGCACCGGAGAACGTACCCACCTTGCCGGAGGCAAGGCCTTTGGATTTAAGTCCGCTGGAGTCCTCAGCGGCGAGCAACTCGGTTGCGGCGCGATCGTCGGTCATGGCTGTGACCCCTCTTTCTGGGCATCCGAGGCGGCCTCGGGTCTTGGAATCACGATCATGGGAACCTCGAGAACGCGCAGCATCTTCGCGGCGGTGGAGCCGAGGAACAGTCGACGGGGCGGGGCCAGCCGGCTCGATCCGACCACGATCAGGTCGCCGTCGCGCCATTCCAGCTTGTCGACCGCAGCTTCGATCGTCGGGCCGTCGACAATCGTCGAGGTGACCGGAAACCCTTCCGGCAGCGTCGATCGCGCCGCATCCAGCATCGCCTGTGCGTGCGCATGGGCCCGCTCGCGAAGCTCGTCGTCGCCGACACGCAGCTTGGCCAGGATCGGGTCGAGGGCGACCAGGGATACCAGTCGCAGTGGTGTTCCGGCGGCCTGGCTGGCCCGGACCGCGTCGACGAGCGCACGTTTGTCGCCGGGCTGGGTGTCGATGGCAAGAGTCACCTCGCGAACCCGCTCAACCGTCGAGTCTCGCAGCCCTCGGGGCGCCAGCGCCAGCGGCACCGGCGAGGAGTAGAGCAGTTCACCGGTCACCGAGCCGATGGAATGCTTGCCGATCGGCCCGTCGCCTGCGGCGCCGACGACAATGAGCTCGGCTTCCAGGCGCTGCGCGTCATCGATGAGGCCCTGCGCGAACGATTCGTTCCAGCTGATGTGAGTGGTGGTTTCGATGTCGTCGGGGACAGTCGCGGCCGCCTGGGCCAACCACTCGTCAGCCTGCTCTTCGAGGATCTCCTCGTAGCCCCCGATGGCGACCATGTCCGGCACCACCCGATCGGGCGGCAGGACGATGGCAATGTCCAACTGCGCGCCCAGGGTCCGCGCCAGCATTACTCCGAGGGCAAGGCCGTCCTCGCCGCTCGGCGTGGCCAGATAACCGACTACCAATCGCATGGGCGACCACCTCTGTCCGGGGGCGGTTTATCACCGACTCGGTGAGAGCAGTTTTCACCCTGGACCGCCTCTTGTCCCGCGATTCGTCGGGATGGCAGTCAACTGTCCAACAGGTGACTATCCGCAGCGGTTTCGGAAGTCGACCGCAGGTTGACGAATTCCCTGTAGCTCGGCTCGAACCTGTGGATTGGCAGCGAGGTATTCCCGCGCCTGGGCCCGGATCTGTTCCTTGGGCTGCCCTTTGAGGGTGGTGAAGAAGTTGTTCACGTCCGGGTGGGTGAACAGGTAGGCCGAGGTCGCTGCGCTGACTCCGGCCATGACGCCGGCCAGATCGGCGGCCGTGCAGTTGGGCGGCGGTGGTTGCGCGGCGGCGATCCCCGCGCCGAACGACCCGGAGAACCCGAGAACCCCCAAGGCCGTGGCACCCGCTACTGCGCCGGCACCGATCGCAGCCGTAGCCCAGTGGCGCACAGGGTTCGCAGAGGGCGACATGTTGGCTCCTTCGTCGAGTTGTGTCGAGTTGTTGACAGGCAAGGTTTCTCAGCGCGGCCCGATGCCGCCGCCCCCACCTCCGGGACGGCCCGGGCGACCCGGCCGACCGATGTCGATTCCGCCGCCCGGCGGACCGGGGTCGAGGATGATCGAAAGACCGCCGTCGTTGTCGCAGTACCAGTCATATTGGCAGGGATACGGGTAGTAGGGACCCGCCGTCGGGGCCTCAGGCCCACCACCGGTGACCGTCCCCTGAGCACACACCGTAGCGCTACCGGCGTCCACACAGTCTGCTTCCGCCGTGGGCGCGGCCGGCAGGGCCAGCGGCGCTGAAGCCACGGCCAGTGACAGAGCCAGGTAAGCCGCTCTGGATCGCACCTTGCGCTCCTCGTCGCGATTGACCCCGATTGGATCTGTGACAGCACTCTCGACCCTACGGCCGTCGGCCCCCGGCTGCCAGAGCCTTTGGTCCCGGGGCGGTGTCACCCCTGCGGGCCGGAGGCCAAACGCGATGGGCGATCATGACCTATGCCTAGAAACCGGGCCGTATTCATCACCGGAGCCGCAGCCGGCATCGGTCGTGCCACCGCACTGGCCTTCGCCTGCGATGGCTACACCGTCGGCGGCTACGACATCGACCAGGACGGGTTGGAGGTGCTGGCCGCTGACATCAGGAGCCTCGGCGCCGAAGCGATCACCGGACACCTCGACGTCACCGACAGCGCCGAGATGGCGCAGCGGCTAGACGAATTCGTGGCGGCCACCGGTGGGCGCCTCGATGTGCTGATCAACAACGCCGGTGTCTTGACAGCCGGCCGCTTCGACGAGACCGATCTGGCCACCCACTTCAGGATGATCGACATCAACACCAAGGGCGTCGTCAACGGACTGCACGCCGCGTTCCCCTACCTGAAGGCCACCCCGAACTCGGTCGTCGTCAATCTCGCCTCGGCGTCGGCGATCTACGGCCAGGCCGAGCTCGCCACCTACAGTGCCACCAAGTTCTTCATCCGCGGCATCACCGAAGCTCTCGATCTGGAATGGAGCCGCCAGGGCATCAGGGTGATCGCGATGTGGCCGTTGTACGTGAAGACCGCCATGACCAAAGACGTCGCGATCGGCACCACCGAGTCGCTGGGCATCCGGCTGACCGCTCCGGAGATCGCCGAGGCCATCCTGGCCGCCGTCGAGCCGTCGCGGCTGCGCCGGGCGATCCACCAGGTGCATTTCCCCGTCGGCCCGCAGACCAAGGTGTTCGCGATCGTCTCCCGTTTCTCGCCCGGCTGGCTGACCCGCGTGGTCAACAAGCGGCTCGCACATTCATGACCTACGGCTCGACCCGGACAGCCTGAGCGGCCCATCGTCGCCGCTGTAACCCGGTGGTGGCGGACGGCCCGGCGCCCTGCGGACCACCACGCTGCATCACATCGCGGCAGACCGGACCTGACAAGATGTCCCGGTGACAACCGTGCGAACCGATCTGCCCGAGCAGCGCCCCGGCGTCGCTGCGACCGGGTCCGCGTACTACCCGACGCTGGTGGCGGTGTTCACCGGCCTGGTGCTGATCTCCAATGTGGCCGCCACCAAAGGCGTCGCCTTCGGGCCGCTGCTCACCGACGGCGGCTTCATCGTCTTTCCGCTCACCTACGTGATCGGCGATGTGCTGAGCGAGGTGTACGGCTTTCGGGCCGCGCGGCGCGCGGTCGTGATCGGGTTCGTCATGCAGGCGCTGGCGGTGCTGGTGCTGTGGCTCACCGTCCATCTGCCTGCTGCCGCCGGGTACGCCAACCAGGACGCGCTGGCAGCCACAGTCGAATCGATCACCGGGCTGGCGGTCGCGGGCCTGTCCGGCTTCCTGGTCGGCCAGTTGGTCAACGCCTGGGTGGTGGTTCGGATCAAGGAACGTACGAAGGAGAGACATCTGTGGGCCCGGCTGATGGGTTCCACCGTGGTGGGCCAGTTCAGCGACACGCTCGTGTTCTGCGCCATCGCCGCACCGATCATCGGTTTCGGCGACATGAGATCCTTCGTCGTCTACGCCGCGCTCGGCTGGGTGTACAAGACGGCCGTGGAAGCCGCGATACTGCCGGTCACCTATCGGGTGATCGCCGTCATCAAGCGCCGTGAACCGACCTACCGGCCCGCTTGATCCTCGCGCGTAGGTTTGTCGGTATGGGCGCGGACGCGGAGTTCACCGGCGCGACGTCGGTGAGATTCGTGCACGACTACGGCGATCGGGCATTGCTGCTTCAGTTCGACAGCACTGCTGAAGTTTTGGCGTGGACCGATACACTGCGGGCCTGCGATCTGCCCGGTGTGGTGGACATCGTGCCGGCGTCGAGGACTGTCCTGGTGAAGCTGACCGCTCCGGGCCACCAAGCCCCGACTCGGCAGCGGCTGGCCCAACTGCGGCTGGAGCCGGACGCCGCGCGATCCTCGATCACGGCGCCGGACCGGACCGCGGATCTGACGATCGACGTGGTCTACGACGGGCCCGACCTGCACGAGGTGGCCAGACTGACCGGGCTGGAGCCGACGCAGGTTGTGGCCGCACACACCAGCACCCCGTGGCGGGTCGGATTCTCCGGATTCGCACCGGGTTTCGCATACCTTGTCGGTGGCGACGACCGGCTGCATGTTCCACGGCGGGCCGAGCCACGCACCAAGGTGGACACCGGATCGGTCGGGCTGGCCGGCGAGTTCAGCGGGGTGTACCCCAGGGAATCACCCGGTGGCTGGCAGTTGATCGGTCACACCGATGCCGTGCTGTGGGATCTCCGGCGGGACAGCCCCGCCCTGCTGAGTCCCGGGACCTGGGTGCAGTTCCGGGCCGTCGGTCAAACCTGACCGGACGCGCGATGGCCACCGCACTGGAAGTCCTGCGCACCGGGCCGCTGGCCGTGCTGGAGGACCACGGCCGGCCCGGGATGGCCCACCTGGGTGTCAGCGGCTCGGGTGCGGCCGACCGACGTTCGCATGCCCTGGCCAACAGGCTGGTGGCCAACCCCGGTGACCGGGCGACCATCGAGGTGACTCTGGGCGGACTGGCGATACGGGTGCGGGGCGGTGATGTGGCGATCGCAGTGACCGGGGCCGACGCCGCCCCATCGTTGGACGGAGTCCCTTTCGGCACCAACAGCATTCAGTACGCCCGGGACGGTCAGGTGATCGCACTGGGGGTACCGCGCACCGGGCTGCGCAGCTACCTCGCGGTCCGCGGTGGCATCGACGTCGGCGAGGTACTCGGGTCACGCAGCTACGACGTGATGTCTCAGATCGGCCCAAAACCCCTCCGCCCGGGAGACGTGCTCGCGGTCGGTCGCCCCAGTGCGGGCTTCCCGGATTTGGACCAGGCTCCCGTCGCCGCGATCATCGACGGCGTGGCGGAGTTGTCGGTGATACCCGGCCCGCGCGACGATTGGTTCGTCGACCCCGACGTACTGATCCGCACACCGTGGTTGGTGACCGAACGCAGCGACCGCGTGGGCATGCGGCTCACCGGTGCGTCGCTCGAGTACCGCTCGCGGCAGCGGCAACTGCCCAGCGAGGGTGCCAGCCGAGGTGCAATTCAAGTGCCGCCGAACGGTTTTCCGGTGATACTCGGCCCGGATCATCCAGTCACCGGCGGCTATCCGGTGATCGGGGTGCTCGCCGACGAAGACGTCGACAAGGCAGCCCAGATCCGCCCCGGGCAGACCGTACGACTGCACTGGTCACGGCCGCGCCGACCCTCGCGGAACGGTTGGTAGATGACCACCACGCTGGTAGAACCGAAGATGTGCACATCCAGGATCTCGGCACCACGAGCGCTCCACACGTGCGTGGTGTCCATACCGCGCGCCTAATCCATACCGCCGATCTAGACGCCGAGACCCGAGAGAGCGCACGCCGGATGGTCATCGAGGCCTTTGCCGGCGGGTTCACCGACTCCGACTGGGAGCACGTGCTCGGCGGCATGCACGCCTTGATCTGCGATCACGGGGCGACGATCGCGCACGCGGCTGTGGTGCAGCGCAGGTTGCTGTGCGGCGGGTCCGCGCTGCGCTGCGGCTACGTCGAAGGAGTCGCCGTCCGAGAGGATTGGCGGGGCCAGGGCCTGGCCAACGCCCTGATGGACGCCGTGGAGCAGGTACTGCGCGGCGCCTACGAGATCGGCGCCCTGAGTTCCTCGGAGGCCGGGCGGCACCTGTACACGTCTCGCGGATGGCTGCCGTGGCTGGGCAAGACGTCGGTGCTCTCGCCCCCCGGCATCACCCGTACCCCAGACGATGACAACACGCTGTACGTGCTGCCGGTCGGCTTGCCTGACCACCTCGAGCTGGATACCACCACCGAGATCACCTGCGACTGGCGCGAGGGGAATGTCTGGTGACCTCGACGGCCGCCGTGCGGGCCGTGAAGGCGCAGTCCTCACACGGCGACCGAGCTGCAGGTGAGCGGTTGTTCACGGCGGGGTCACCGCGGGCAGCTTCTCAGCAATAATCTGCTCCTACCGTGACATTCCATGCCGCACCGGATATCCGACTGGAGTCCCGGCGAGGTGGCCGGACGTCTCCTACCCGGTCCGGATGTGACTCGCCTCACGCCCGGCCCAGCATGTGCACCGCCGCGGTCACGGTGCCGAAATGGTCGGGTAATCGGCCGGAAACACGCTCTGAATACACAGGTGTCATGACAGAGCCCGACTGGGCACCACTCACCGGATTCCGGGTGGCGGTGACCTCCGCGCGTCGCGCCGACGAACTCAGCGCACTGCTTCGCCGGCGCGGTGCCACGGTCACCAGTGCGGCTGCCATAACCATGGTCCCGTTGCCTGATGACGACGAGCTTCGTTCGCACACCGAAGGCCTCATCGACTCACCCCCGGACATCGTCGTGGCCACCACCGGCATCGGGCTTCGCGGCTGGATCGCCGCCGCCGACGGCTGGGGGCTGGCCAACGACCTGATCTCCGCGCTGGGCGGCGCCCGGCTGGTGTCACGCGGACCCAAGGCCACCGGGGCGCTGCGGGCCGCGGGCCTGCCCGAGGAATGGTCCCCGGACTCGGAGTCCTCCCGCGAGGTCCTGCACTACCTGCGCGACAGCGGCATCGCCGGAAAGCGCATCGCGGTGCAGCTGCACGGCGCCACCGACGACTGGGATCCGTTTCCCGAGTTCCTTGACGAACTTCGCGCAGCCGGAGCCGAAGTGGTACCCATCCGGGTCTACCGCTGGCGCCCGGCGCCCCGCAATGGCGAGTTCGACCAGCTCGTCGTCGGCATCGCCGAGCAGCGCTTCGATGCGGTCAGCTTCACCTCCGCGCCCGCCGTCGCCTCGGTACTGTTGCGGGCCGAGGAGATGGGCCTGGAGGATTCAGTGCTCCGCGCGATGCGCACCAACGTCCATGCCATGTGCGTCGGCCCGGTGACAGCCCGCCCACTGGTGCGATTGGGAGTTCCGACGTCCGCGCCGGAGCGAATGCGGCTGGGCGCGTTGGCCCGTCACATCACCGACGAGTTGCCGCTACTACAGTCACGCACAATCGCCGCGGCCGGACACCTGCTGGAGATCCGCGGCAGCTGCGTGCTGGTCGACGGTACGGTGAAGAACTTGTCTCCGGCGAGCATGGCCACCATCCGGGCACTGGCTCACCGTCCAGGTGCCGTGGTGTCCCGATGCGCCCTGCTCGGGGCACTGCCCGGAACCGGCACCGACACCCACGCGGTCGAAACGGCGGTGCTTCGACTACGAACAGCACTGGGCGACAAGAACATCGTCTCCACCGTGGTCAAGCGCGGCTATCGGCTGGCGATCGATGAACCGGACCTGGAACTGGTGGGGGCGTGGTGAGTCTGCTCCTGGTGGCCCACGGCACCCGCAAGCACCACGGGGTGACGATGATCGGTGACCTGTCGCAACGCGTTGCCGCGGTCCTCGATCAGCAGGTGCACGTCGCGTTCGTGGATGTGCTCGGCCCCACACCGCAGGAACTGCTGGCCACCGCGCCGCTGAGCGATCAGCCGACCACCCTGGTTCCTGCGTTTCTGTCCCGCGGCTATCACGTCTGCACTGACATCCCGGCGCACATCGCGGCCAGCGGACATCCCGACGTCACCGTCACCGAAGCATTGGGCCCGGGGCCGCAGCTGATCAGGGTTCTCACCGACAGGCTGATCTAAGCAGGTTGGCGCCCAAACGATGCCGTGATCCTGGCCGCAGCGGGAAGCTCGGATACCGCCGCTCGACAAGACCTGCATGCCACCGCAACCTCGCTTTCGGCGACCACCGGGTCACGAGTCGAGCTCGCGTTCGCCGCTACCGGTGAACCGCGAGTGGCCAGCGCGGTCGACGCCATGCGCCGACAAGGTGCCCGTCGCGTAGTAGTGGCGTCATACTTGTTGTCCGATGGCCTTTTTCAGGATCGTCTGCACAGCAGCGGGGCTGACGTGGTGACCCAGCCGCTGGGCACTCACCCCGGACTCGTCCGACTCATCGTGAACCGATTCCGGCGCGCCCGAATCCCGGCGCCGGTCTAGGCGACCCTCAGGCCTGTGGCGGCATCGCGGCGATCAGCGGCGTGTCCACACCGATGCGACCCACCGAATCAGCGCCACCGGGTGAGCCCAGGGGCGCCTCTCGGCCGGGCAGGATCTCGGAGAAGAACGCTGCGTTGTCGGCCATGTACTTCTGCTGGTCATCGGGCAGGTCGTACTCGAAGAAGATGGCCTCCATCTTGCAGACCAGCCTGCAGGCGCCGCAGTCCACACACTCTTCGGGGTTGATGTACAGCGACCGGTCTCCCTCGTAGATGCAGTCCACGGGACATTCCTGGACACAGGACTTGTCGGTCACGTCAACGCACGCACTTCCGATCACATAGGTCATGATCCGGAGCGTAGGCAAACCGGGCGGGCTACTCATGGGCCGAAAGTCCCTATTTTCGGCGACCAAAGCCTCGAAAGCCCCGGTATACAGTCGGCGGATGGGCCACACCGGTGAGCATGTCGAATCCTCCGACGGCGAACTGCTGATTCGTACCGCCGTCGCCGGGCGGGCGGCGCGGATGGGACACCGCCTGACCATCGCGATGAGCCGATGGCGGGGCACGGTGCACCTGGACGGCGGCCGGCCCGCCGCGGTGGAGTTGACCATCGACGTCGATTCGCTTCAGGTGCTCGAAGGTGAGGGCGGGATCACCGCGCTGTCCGGCCCGGAGAAGGCCGTGGTGCGTTCGAACGCGCTCGGTTGCTTCGACGCCCGCCGGTTCCCGCAGATCCGCTTCACCGCAGAAGTTGTGACGAACACCGCCGATGGATACCGGCTGACCGGCACACTCGATATCCACGGCCGAACTCGTCCGCAGGTAGTCGACGTCAACGTGGACGGACGCGATATCTCCAGCGTTGTAGCGGTGCGCCAGTCGGATTTCGGCATGAAGCCCTACTCGATGTTCATGGGTTCGCTGAAGGTGGTCGACGAGGTGAGCGTCTCGTTTCACGCGCGCCTCGCATCGCCTTAGCGGATATCTCCACGCACCCGCCCGCGGTCAGCCGGGTTCGGTACACCGCAACAGCAACCTCGTCGTCATCGAGGCAGCTGCCGTCGTCGAGGGCGAACGCCTGCTTCTTGATCGGTGACTGAACGCAGGCACGGCCATGCCGGTCACCGACAATCCCGCGTGACATCACCGCTGCGCCGGAGAACGGGTCGACGTTGTCGACGGCCCACAGCGAACCGTCATCGAGCCTGAAAAGCGCTACCTGGGTGCCATCGGGTAGCAGCACCCCCACCCCTCGGCCCGCGATCAGGCGGTCATAGTGGCATGCCGGCGTCCACGACGAAACATACTGATCTTCAACATCTTTGCGATCATCGAGCAGAGTCATGAGGTCTCCTGCAGAGATGGGCTGGCGGGCATTCCGATCGAGACGGGCGCGGGCACCCGGCGCCCGGACCGCTCCGTGAACGTGACGGTCGGATCGGGCGCATCGGGGGCGTTGACGAAGGACACGAAGCGCGACAGCTTGTCCGGGTCGTCGAGCACGCCCTTCCATTCACACGCGTATCCTTCGACGTGGCGTGCCATCGCCGCCTCGAATTCGGCTGCCAGGCCGAGAGAGTCGTGGCAGACGACATCGCGCAGATGATCGAGTCCACCGTCAAGTCCGTCGACCCAGGGCGCGGTGCGCTGCAGCCGGTCCGCAGTGCGGATGTAGAACATCAAGAATCGGTCGATGTAGCGCACCAACGTCTCGACGTCGAGGTCGGCGGCGAGCAACTGAGCGTGCTTCGGCGTCATACCGCCGTTGCCGCCAACGTAGAGGTTCCAGCCGCTCTCGGTGGCGATCACGCCGACATCCTTGCCACGGGCCTCGGCGCATTCGCGCGCGCAACCCGACACCCCCATCTTGATCTTGTGCGGCGCGCGCAGACCTCGATAGCGCAGTTCGAGGTCGATCGCCAGCTGCACCGAATCCTGCTGTCCGTAACGGCACCAGTCGCTTCCCACACAACTTTTCACCGTGCGCAGCGCCTTGCCGTAGGCGTGGCCCGATTCCATCCCACCTTCGACCAGGCGGCTCCAGATCTGTGGCAGCTGGTCGATGCGCGCGCCGAACATGTCGATCCGCTGGCCGCCGGTGATCTTGGTGTACAGGTTGAAGTCCCGTGCTATCTCACCGATGAGGATCAGCTGTTCGGGCGTGATGTCGCCGCCGGGCACTCTGGGCACCACCGAGTAGCTGCCGTTCTTCTGGATGTTGGCCAGCACGTGGTCGTTGGAGTCCTGCAGGGCCGCTTGCTCACCCTCGAGAATGTGCTCTGAGCTCGTCGACGCCAGGATCGAGGCCACAGTGGGTTTGCATATGTCGCAACCCTTTCCGGTTCCGAACTTCTCCAGCAGGCCCGAGAAGGTTCGGACGGAGGTCGCGCTGATGATCTCGAACAGTTCGCTACGGGACTGACTGAAGTGTTCACACAACGCCTTGGACTGCTCCACCCCCTGCGCCGCCAGGAGTTGTTTGAGCAGCGGCACGCACGATCCACACGAAGTCCCGGCCCTGGTGCAGGACTTGAGCCCGGGCACGTCCTCGCAGCCTCCGGCGATCGCCTCGACCAGGTCACCCTTGACAACGTCGTTGCAGGAACAGATCTGTGCGGCATCCGGCAGCGCGCCAACGCCGAGTTGCGCTGCTCCGTCGCCCGATCCTGCCGGCGCGATCAGGGCCAGCGGATCACCTGGAAGCAGCTCGCCGACCATCGGGCGCAGCATCCCGTAGCCCGACGCGTCGCCCACCAGGATGCCGCCCAGCAGGGTCTTGGCGTCATCTGAGAGCACCAGCTTGGCATAGGTCTGGTTGACCGCGTCATTGATCACCACGTTGAGGCAGTCCTCGGCGGTCCCCATGGCGTCGCCGAAGCTGGCCACGTCGACACCGAGCAGCTTGAGCTTCGTGGACAGGTCGGCCGGGCCGAACTCGGCGGTCCCGCCCAGGAGCCGGTCGGCCACCACCTCGGCGCTGGTGTAGCCCGGGCCGACGAGCCCGTAGCAGCGGCCCTCGATGGCGGCCACCTCGCCGACGGCGAAGATGTGCGGGTCCGTGGTCACGCAGGAGCCGTCGGTCAGCACGCCGCCCCGTTCGGCGATCTGCAGTCCGGCGCTGCGGGCCAGTTCATCACGTGGTCGCACGCCCGCGGCGAAGACGACCAGCCCGGCGTCGATACGGCTGCCGTCGCTCAGCGATACCTGCGCCGAAGTGGTCCCGTCGCGGTGGTCGATGGCGGAGATCGACTCGGTGCCGACGTCGACGTGAGCGACGATGCCGAGCTCGCTGATCATCCTGAGCAGCAGGGCTCCGCCCGCCTCATCGAGCTGCTGGTTCATCAGGCGTGGTGCCCGCTCCACCACATGGGCTTCGAGTCCGAACTGCCGCAGCGCGTTGGCAGCCTCCAGGCCTAGCAGACCACCGCCGATCACCACGCCCGCCCGGCCGTGACCGCTGTCGAGGGTGCGGGCCGCCTGTGCGCGGATGGCATCCAGGTCGTCCAGGGTGCGATAGACATGGCAGACCGGAAGGTCGTGACCTGGTACCGGTGGCACGAACGCGTACGAGCCGGTGGCCAGCACCAACGCGTCGAACCCGAATCGCCTGCCATCGGCGGTCGATACGTTCCTGCCGTCTCGGTCGATCGCGGTGACCCTGCTGTCCAACAGCAACTCGACGCGGTCGTCATCGGGGTAGGCGTTCCCGGGCAGGGCGAGCCGCGCGCGTTCCCAGTGTTCGGTGTAGCCGGTGAGCCCGACCCGGTCGTAGGCGGCGTCAGCCTCTTCGGCGAGAACAGTCACCCGCCACCGTCCCGCGGAGTCGCGTGCGCGCAGCGCCTCCACGAACCGGTGACCGACCATGCCGTGCCCCACGACCACGACATTCCTCGTTGATCGCATGTTCCGAGGCTAAGGATCAGATATTGCCGCAATGTCGCCCCGTGTGAAGCGCCCATCACGGTGTGCTCACGCCCGTCATCAAACAGTTGTGAGTCCCCTTCGCTCGCAGCGAACACCACAACGGGAACATGAGCGTTATCGGCTCAAGTTTCATCGAGTAGTCGACCGGTGCCGTGCCGGTCGGGAGACAGTGAGGAGATACACCATGACCAATGTGGCCCTGATAAACCGTCCGGCGCGGGGCGCTGACCGGTGGACCGACAGGTTGGTGCGGGACTTCTTCGGCCCGACCAGGGATTCCGCCCCGACCGGGCATTCTGGCTTGACCAGGGTTTCCGGCCCGCCGGAATGGCCTGCGGGCGGCTTCAACCCGGCCGCCGAGATCCTCAAAGAGGACGACGATGCCGTGATTCGGCTGGAGCTGGCAGGCGTGGATCCCGAAGAGGACGTCACGGTCGAGTTCGACCAGGATCGACTGGTCATATCCGGGGAGCGTCGCGACGAACATTCCACCGGCGATGCAGCTGAGAATGGACGCACTCTGCGTGAGGTCCGCTATGGGTCGTTCCGGCGATCGTTCACACTCCCGGCACATGTCACCGGCGAAGCGATATCGGCCTCGTACCAGGCCGGGGTGCTGTCGGTCCGGGTGGCCGGCGCGTACGCCGGAAGCCAGGCCCAACGCATCGCGATCGAATGTAAGTAGCGCCCAGGTGCGGTCCGGCGGCCCCGCCAGCCGCCGGGCCGCCCCGAACTCGACGTTTTGTATCCATCTACTCGCCCTTTCGCTGCCAAACGTCGGTTTGGGCGGTCGGTGGGCGGGTACGTGATCGGTCTCACTGCGAACGGCCGGTGTGGCTAGCATCGGGTGTCGTACCGTGATTCCCGACAACCTTCAGCCCAAGGAGGTCATTCGATGTCCGCCAACACCGAACTCGCCCAGTTACACGAACTGATCGGTGGCCTGAGGCGATGCGTGACCGCGCTGGCCTCTCGCTACGGCGATTCTCCGGCGATGCGCCGCATCGTCAACGATGCCGAGCGCATCCTCGTCGACGTCGACCGTCTCGACATCGATGCCGAGGAACTCGAACTCACCCGCGGGCTGACCAGGCAGCACCATGTCGGCGAGAAGATCGCCATCCCCGACACCGACTACGATTCCAGCTTCTGGAGTGGCGTCGACGACGAAGGTCTGGGCGGAACCCGCTGACCCGGACCGAGCGACCGGACACAACGACCCGCACCGAGCGACCGGACCGAATGACCGGACCGAATGACCGGAGAGGAAGAAGTTGAGCGCACCCACCGCTGACCGTCCTGCCAGCGGCGTATTCTCGCCGACCCGTGCCAGGATTCCGCAGCGCACGCTGCGCACGGACCGGTGGTGGATGCCGACGGTACTCACCAACCTCGGGCTGGCCGCGTTCGTCATCTACGCAACCGTCCGGGCGTTCATGCAGCGCGACTACTTCGTCGCGGACTACCACTATCTGACGCCCTTCTACTCGCCGTGCGTCAGCACCGGGTGCGTTCCCGAAGCGAGTCACTTCGGCCAGTTCCTGCCCGACGTCTGGTGGTTGCCATACGCGGCGGTGTCGCTGCCGTTCCTGCTGCTGTTCCGCCTCACCTGCTACTACTATCGCAAGGCCTACTACCGTTCGGTGTGGCAGTCGCCACCAGGATGCGCTGTGGCAGAACCGCATACGATCTATACCGGCGAGACCAGGCTTCCGCTGATAATGCAGAACCTGCACCGGTACTTCTTCTACATCGCATTCGTGATCTCCCTGATCAACACCTTCGATGCGATCAAGGCGTTCCATTCCCCCACCGGCTTCGGATTCGGTTTGGGCAATGTGATCCTCACCGTCAACGTGCTGTTGCTGTGGATCTACACGCTGTCGTGCCACTCCTGCCGGCACGTCACCGGCGGACGGCTCAAGCACTTCTCCAAACACCCGATCCGCTACTGGATCTGGACGCAGGTCAGCAAGATCAACACCAGGCACATGCTGTTCGCCTGGATCACGCTCGGCACCCTGATGCTGACCGATTTCTACATCATGCTAGTGTCCAGCGGGGCCATTTCAGACCTGAGATTCATTGGCTGACAGGAACATTCAGGACAATTCAGAAATATTCGAGCACAGATCTGAACTGAAGAAAGATTCGAGCGAGGGTACATGGCTTCCAGCGGCGCACTTCGGCCCAGCGCCTCATCTCAAGTCGAACGACACTCCTACGACGTCGTGGTGATCGGTGCCGGCGGCTCGGGCCTGCGCGCGGTGATCGAAGCCCGCGAGCGTGGCCTGCGGGTGGCGGTGGTGTGCAAATCGCTGTTCGGCAAGGCGCACACGGTGATGGCCGAGGGCGGCTGCGCAGCATCGATGGGCAATGCCAATCCGAAGGACAACTGGCAGACCCACTTCGGCGACACCATGCGTGGCGGCAAATTCCTGAACAACTGGCGGATGGCCGAACTGCACGCCAAGGAGGCGCCCGACCGGGTCTGGGAACTGGAGACCTACGGCGCGTTGTTCGACCGGACCGAGGACGGCCGCATCAGCCAGCGCAACTTCGGTGGCCACACCTACCCCCGGCTGGCCCATGTCGGCGACCGAACCGGCCTGGAGATCATCCGCACCATGCAGCAGAAGATCGTCTCGCTGCAACAGCAGGACAAAGCCGAACTGGGTGACTACGACGCCCGGATCAAGGTCTTCGCCGAGTGCACGATCACCGACCTGGTTCTGGACAAGACAGCCGGTGGCGCCGGGAAGATAGCCGGCGCGTTCGGGTACTGGCGGGAGAGCGGTCGTTTCATCCTGTTCGAGGCGCCGGCGGTGGTGCTGGCCACCGGAGGTATCGGAAAGTCCTACACCGTGACCTCGAACTCCTGGGAGTACACCGGCGACGGCCATGCGCTCGCGCTGCGTGCCGGCGCGACGCTGATCAACATGGAGTTCATCCAGTTTCACCCGACCGGCATGGTCTGGCCGCCCAGCGTCAAGGGAATCCTGGTCACCGAGGGTGTGCGCGGCGACGGCGGAGTGCTCAAGAACTCCGAGAACCAGCGGTTCATGTTCGATTACATTCCGCCGGTCTTCAAAGGCCAGTACGCGGAGACCATCGAAGAGGCCGACCAGTGGCTCAAGGACAACGACTCCGCGCGTCGCACCCCTGACCTGCTCCCCCGCGACGAGGTTGCGCGGGCGATCAACTCCGAGGTGAAGGCCGGCCGAGGTACACCCCATGGCGGGGTGTACCTCGACATCGCTTCGCGGCTCCCGGAGGCGGAGATCCTGCGCCGGCTGCCGTCGATGTATCACCAGTTCATGGAGCTGGCGGAGGTCGACATCACCAAAGAGCCGATGGAGGTCGGGCCCACCTGCCACTACGTGATGGGCGGCATCGAGGTCGACCCGGACACCGGTGCTGCGCGGGTGCCCGGGCTCTTCGCGGCCGGCGAGTGCGCCGGCGGCATGCACGGCTCCAACCGGCTCGGCGGCAACTCACTGTCGGACCTGCTGGTCTTCGGGCGGCGCGCCGGGCTGGGGGCCGCTGACTACGTGACCGCGCTCAAGGATCGGCCGACCGTTTCCGAGCAGGCCGTCGACGATGCCGTCGAGATCGCGCTGGGCCCGTTCGCGGGGCCGAGCAACGGGGCCAACGCGGAGAACCCGTACACACTGCACCACGATCTGCAACAGACCATGAACAGTCTGGTCGGCATCATCCGCAACGCCGACGAGATCACCGAGGCGATGGGCAAGCTCGGGGAACTACGCCGGCGGTTCAAGAACATGAAGGTAGAGGGCGGCAGACAGTTCAACCCCGGCTGGCACCTGGCCGTCGACATGCGCAACATGCTGTTGGTCAGCGAGTGCGTCGCCGGCGCCGCCCTGGAACGCACCGAGAGCCGCGGCGGCCATACCCGCGACGACTACCCGGCGATGGAAGCCAGCTGGCGGCGGGTTCTGCTGGTCTGCCGGGCCGAGCAGGATTCCACCGGCAACGGATCCGCTGACGCGATCGTGCCCGATGTCAGCATCACGCGGGAGGAACAGGTGCCGATGCGACCCGACCTGCTCGCGCTGCTGGAGCTCTCCGAGCTGGAGAAGTACTTCACCGACGAGGAACTCGCCGACCATCCGGGACGGAGCAGCTGATGAGCTACCAGGCGAAGATGCGGGTCTGGCGCGGCGACGACGACGGCGGCGCGCTGCAGGACTACTCCGTCGAGGTCAACGAGGGTGAGGTGGTGCTCGACATCATCCACCGTCTGCAGCAGACCCAGACCGGCGATCTGGCCGTGCGGTGGAACTGCAAGGCGGGCAAGTGCGGCTCCTGCTCGGCCGAGATCAACGGACGACCCCGGTTGTTGTGCATGACGCGGATGTCGACCTTTTCCCCGGACGAGACGATCACCGTGACGCCGCTGCGCACTTTCCCGGTGATCCGCGACCTGGTCACCGACGTGTCGTTCAACTATCAGAAGGCGCGGGAGATCCCGTCGTTCACGCCGCCCAAGGATCTGCAGCCCGGCGAGTACCGAATGGCGCAGGTCGACGTCAACCGGTCGCAGGAGTTCCGCAAGTGCATCGAGTGTTTCCTGTGCCAGAACGTCTGCCACGTTGTTCGTGATCACGAAGAGAACAAGACGGCCTTCGCCGGACCGCGCTACCTGATGCGCATCGCGGAGCTGGAGATGCACCCGCTGGACACCATGGACCGGCGCGAGATGGCACAGCAGGAGCACGGGCTGGGCTACTGCAACATCACCAAGTGCTGCACCGAGGTCTGCCCCGAACACATCAAGATCACCGACAACGCCCTCATCCCGATGAAGGAACGGGTCGCCGACCGCAAGTACGACCCGGTGGTGTGGCTGGGCGACAAACTGTTCCGGAGGCGGTGAATCGGGGTAGCCTCGGATGAAGGTTCTGCGGCCAATCAACGACGAAAGGCAGCAAAATGAGCGTTCAGAGCGTGAACGACATCCGTGCAGCGATCCGTGAGCTCTCCGCGCGCGCCGACTTGGCGCAGAAGGAGGGGCGCCCGGAGGACGCCGCCGAACTCGAGCGGCGCATCCAGCGCTACCGCAAGGAACTTGCCGACCGGCCCTGAGGCCGGGCTACCGCGGGACTGGGCTACCGCCCCAGCCGTCGAAACGACCTGCGGTGGAAGACGATCGGCGCGACGTCGACATCGGGGCGAACCGTGATATTGCGGACCCGCAGCACGACGATGGTGTGATCACCGGCCGGCAGCAACTGGTCGACCGAACTCTCCAACCACACACTGGTCCCGTCGATGAATACCGCCCCGGACTCAGTTGACACCGTATCCAGCCCCGAGAAGCGGTCACCGGCTTTGGCCGCAAGCGTGCGCGCCGCCTCGTCGTGAGACTCGCCGAGCACGCTGATACCCAGCACCGGCAGATCCCTGAGCTTGGGCCAGGTCGTCGAGGTGTTCTGCACACAGAACGAGACCAGCGGGGGATCCAGCGACACTGGAACGAATGTGCTGGCCGCCAATCCCACCCGCGTACCGTCCAGCTCGGCGGCGATGGCGACGACGCCGGCGGGGAAGTGACTGAACGCCTCCCGCAGGGCGGCAGCGCTCGGGTCGGCTGGGCTCATCACCTCCATCTTGGCAGGTGCTCGCTGCGCTGGCGACGGGGTGGACCGGGCGGCGGCAGGGCATCGGAAACGAGCGGTAATCTGTCGCCCATGCCTGAGGCGTCCGTACTGTCCGTGCTGCGTGAGCGTGCCGGATTGCAGCCCAACGACACCGCGTTCACCTTCACCGACTACGACGAGGACTGGGCGGGTGTCCCCAAGTCGCTGACCTGGTCTCAGTTGTACCGACGGACGGTCAACGTGGCCGACGAGCTGAGGTCTTGCGGCTCGGTCGGTGACCGGGCGGTGATCCTGGCGCCTCAGGGCCTCGACTACATCACGGCCTTCCTGGGGTCGATGCACGCCGGCTTCATCGCGGTTCCGCTCTCGGTGCCGCAGGCCGGGTCGCACGACGAGCGGGTGAGCGCGGTGTTGGCCGACACCACACCGTCGGTCATCCTCACCACGTCCTCGGTCGCGGCCGGGGTGGCCGAGCACGCCGGAACCGCTGACGGCGGCGCCGCGCCCATCATCGTGCACATGGACGAGCTGGACCAGGACTCGCGCCGGGAAGTGAGCGCCCGACCAGCGCAGTTGCCCAGTACCGCCTACCTGCAGTACACGTCCGGTTCGACCCGGGTGTCGGCGGGCGTGATGATCTCGCACCGGAACCTGCAGACCAATTTCGAGCAGCTCATGTACGGCTTCTTCCCGGACTTCGCAGGTGTCGGGCCACCGGACACCACCGTGGTCTCGTGGCTGCCCTTCTACCACGACATGGGCCTCGTTCTCGGCGTCGTCGCACCGATCCTGAGCGGCTACCGCGCCGAGATCATGAGTCCGATCGCCTTCCTGCAACGGCCCGCCCGCTGGATGCAGTCACTGGCAAACAGCAGCCACGCGTGTTCAGCCGGCCCGAACTTCGCCTTCGACCTGGCGGCCCGGAAAACCTCGGACGAGGACATGGCCGGCCTCGACCTCGGCAGCGTGCTGAACATCGCCAACGGCAGCGAACGTGTCCATCCGGCCACCCTGCGCCGCTTCGCGGACCGGTTCGCACCCTTCAATCTCGACGAGCGCGCGCTGCGGCCGTCGTACGGACTGGCCGAGGCGACGGTATATGTGGCCACCCATACCGCCGGTGGGCCCACCGCGGTCGTTCACTTCGAGACCGACAAGTTGTCGGCCGGCACCGCCAAGCGGTGCGCAGACCAGACCGGAACACCGCTGACCAGCTACGGCCTGCCCAAGTCGCCGACGGTGCGGGTCGTCGATCCCGACACCTGCACCGAGTGCCCACCCGGAATAGTCGGGGAGGTCTGGGTACATGGCCCCAACGTCGCGGAAGGCTACTGGCAGAAGCCGGCCGAAACCCAGCGCACGTTCGGCGCACAACTCGCCGCGCCGTCGGTCGGCACTCCCGAGGGCCCCTGGCTGAGAACCGGGGACATGGGGTTCATCTCCGAGGACGAACTGTTCATCGTGGGTCGCTTCAAGGATCTGCTGATCGTCTACGGCCGCAATCACTACCCCGAAGACATCGAGGCCACGGTCCGCGACGTCACCGGTGGCCGGGTCGCGGCGATCGCGGTGCCGGTCGGCGACACCGAGAAGCTCGTCGTCGTCGCCGAGATCAAGAAGCGAGGTGACTCCGAAGCGGAAGCCGCGCAGGCTCTCAGCGCCGTCAAGAA
Organism: uncultured Mycobacterium sp.; assembly: GCA_964513475.1. GTDB lineage: Bacteria > Actinomycetota > Actinomycetes > Mycobacteriales > Mycobacteriaceae > Mycobacterium. Next base: position 59,834 of record CAZEMS010000002.1, read on the forward strand.
CGACGTCGCAGCGGCGATATCGAAGTCGCACGGGCTGAGTGTCGCCGACCTCGTCCTGGTGGCACCCGGTGCGCTGCCCACCACGACCAGCGGCAAGATCCGACGCGCCGCCAGCGTCGAGCACTACCTCAATCGTCAGTTCACTCGGTTGGACGCCTGACGATCAGCTAGCAGCCACGACGGGAAGGGTGCCGACCGGCCATGTGGATCGCCGTCCTGGTGATGGCCGCCGCGGTGAGCCTCGAGCCGTTTCGGATCGGCATGACGGTGCTGATGCTGAATCGGCCCAGGCCACTGCTCCAGCTGCTCGCATTCCTGCTCGGCGGGTTCGCGATGGGGATGAGCGTGGGGCTGATCGTGCTGTTCACCCTTCGGCCCAGGCTGCTCGGCGCAGACCAGTTCACCAGCCAGTTCACCCTGCCGAAGGTGCAGATCACGATCGGCGCACTGGCGTTGCTGGCTGCGGCGGTCCTGGCATCGCAGCCGGTGGCGCGGTGGTTCGATCGCCGGCAGGAACGCAGAGACGCCGCGGACGACCCCGACGAGCTGCCCGACAGCGAAGGCGGTAGCGGGGGCGGGGGCCGAACGGGGCTGTCCACCCGGGCCCGGAAACTGCTGGCCGGCCGATCGCTGTGGGTCGCGGGGGTGGCCGGCATCGGGATCGCACTGCCATCGGTGGATTACCTGGCCGCACTTGCGATCATCCTCGCCTCCGGCGCCCCGGCGATGACTCAGGTCGCGGCGCTGCTGACATTCAACGTGGTGGCGTTCGCCCTCGTCGAGATTCCGCTGATCGCGGCGGTGCTGGCACCGGCCAGAACACGCGTGGTGATGACCGCACTCAACGATTGGATCCGGTCCCGGCGCCGACGCGACGTCGCCACGCTCCTGGCTGCGGTCGGGTTCGTCCTGGTCGTCGTGGGGATCAGCAGCCTCTGACCGGCCGCACCAGCGCTGCGCTAGCATTACCCAGGAGTATTGAGAAGCGGGGAGACGAGATTGAGACGACTGCTCGCCGGAACGGTCGCCGTTGCTGTCGTGGGCGCCGCCGGTGGACTGGGGACGGGTGCAGCGACGGCCGCGCCCGCATTCGGACCCGCTGACTCGACCGATTACGTCCCGTCCCCGGTGGGTCAGGCAGCGCCGGCCGAGACCGTCTACGCGCTAGGTGGTGCCAGGGCGCCCGGCATTCCGTGGTACGACTACACCTACCGGGCCGGCGACGCATACTTCCCGCACGCCCAGCGCGACGTCATCGACTACCCCGCCGGAGCACCCTTCAACTGGGTTCCGGAGATGTTCGCAGAGGGCCCCCGCGACAACGTGAGTATCGGTGTGGCCGCCGATGCGGCCACGAACAACCTGGACGCGGCGATCAAGCACGGCACCGGGCCCCGCGCCGCAGTGGGTTTGTCGCAGGGCACGCTCGCGCTGGACAACGAGCAGGTGCGACTCGCCAACGATCCCACAGCTCCGCCACCGGACCAGTTGACGTTCACCACGATCGGCAATCCCACCGGCCGCCACGCGTTCGGTCAGAGCTTCCTGTCCGGCATCTTCGGGCCCGGCAGCTACGTACCGATCATCGACTACACCATGCCCCAGCAGGTCGACAGCCAGTACGACACCAACAAGGTCGTCGCAGCCTACGACGGTCTGGCCGACTTCCCCGACCGGCCGGACAATATTGTCGCCATGGCCAACGCGTTTGCCGCCGGGATGGTCTCCCACACCCCGGCCGCATTCACCGGCCCGGACGACGTGCCCCCGCAGAACATCCGGACCACGGTGAACTCCAAGGGCGCGAAGACGACGACGTACCTGATTCCTGTCAACCGCCTGCCATTGACCATGCCGCTGCGCCACATCGGCCTGTCGGAAGGCTTCGTGGATCAGATCGATGCCGTGCTGCAGCCGATGGTCGATGCCGGCTACTCGCGCAACGACAACCCGGCTACCAAGCCGGTTTCGGTGGACCCGGTGAACGGGATGGACCCGATCGCGGTTCTGGATCCGGCCACCCGCGACAGCGTCGAGGACACGTTCGCGACGATTCGCGGCATCATCGGTCCGATCGGCTGACCAACGGCATTGAGTGTGCGGGTTGTCGCCAGCCCCTCTCACCGATTGCATTCAGAAGCGACACACTCGGCGCCGGGATCGGCTAGACGGAGTCGAAGACCGACCGGCGCTCGGCCTTGTCGTCAGGGCCGTCCGGACCGTCGGGGCCGGTCGGGGCGTCTTCGGGCGGAGACCGGTGCGGCTGCGAAGGCCACCAACTCGCCTTCCCGAGCAGTGTCGCGATGGCGGGCACCGTGATCGTGCGCACCACGAAGGTGTCAAGCAGGATTCCCGCTCCGATGACGAACCCGGCCTGGACGACGGTGCTGATGCTGGCGAACAGCAGGCCGAACATCGAGGCAGCGAAGATGAGGCCGGCCGCGGTGATCACCCCGCCGGTCGAGCGCACCGTGCGGATGATGCCGTAGCGGGTCCCGTCGGGCGATTCGTCACGCAGCCGGGAGGCCAGCAGCATGTTGTAGTCGGCGCCGACCGCGACCAGCACCACGAAAGCCAGTCCCGGCACACTCCAGTGCAGTTGCTGGCCGAGCAGGAACTGGAACACGACCACGCCCAGGCCGACCGCCGAGAGGTACGAGAGCACCACTGAACCCACCAGGTACAGCGGCGCCACGACGGCACGCAGCAGCGTCATCAGGATCAGCACGACGACGATGATGGTCACCACGATGATGAGCCGAATGTCGTGGTCGTAGTAGTGACGGGTATCACGCAGGGTCGCGGGGTATCCGGAAACCGAGACCGACGCGTCGGCCAGCAGGGTGTTCGGCTGCGCTCCGCGAGCGATGTCGACGATCGAGTTGACCAGATCCATCGCTTCGGTGCTGAACGGGTTCAGGTCGGTCTGGATGAAGTAGCGCACCGAGTGCCCGTCCGGCGAGATGAATATCTTGGCGGCCTTCCGGAACTCCTCGGTGTCGAAAACCTCAGGGGGAACGTTGAACCCGGCCATCGAGGGATCCGAAGCGTCCTGGCCCATCGCCATCAGGAACGACGACGCCTGGTTCAGGCCGACGCCCATCCGTCGGGTCTCATCGACCAGCAGCTGGACCCCGTCGGCCAGCTGGCGACTGGCGCTGGCGAGATCGGTGGCGCCGCTCTCGACAGTGATCAGGCGGGAGCGCACATTGCGCGGGTTGTCCAGCCCCAATGTCCGCAGGGAACTGACCGCGGTGTCCAGCGAGCGATCCAGCCCGATCACCGTGTCTTCCAGGGTCTGTATCGACTCGGTGGCCTGCAGCCGCCGGATCAGGCCGGCCACCTCGGCGAGGGTGCCGTTGTCACGAGCGATCTGCAGTTTGTGGAACTGCATCCGAGCCGAACTGCAGACGATGTTGGCGTCACAGACCGGGCTGGTGTCCAGGGCGAAGACCACCGGGTCGATCCACTCGAAGTTCTGGGCCACCGCCCCGAAGTTGACCTCCAGGGTGTTGCCGAGCGCGCGGATGCCGGCGATCAGCCGGGCAGCGTCGTCGAGCTGTCCGAGCGTGGTCTCACCGCCGAAGGTGTTCTGGATGTAGGCGAGCGAGTCGACCAAGCTGCGGATACTGACCAGCGACTCGCTGACCTGGCCACGCACGTCGGCGAGGCTGTCGGCGAGCTCGTCGGCCCCCGAGGTCAGCCTGTTGAGGTCGCCGGACCGCCCGGTGATCATGCTCGCCGCCCCGCCCAGCCGGCTGCCCACCTCCCCGGCCTGGTATGTCGCCCTCGCCTCCATGAGCGGCTCGCCTTTCGGCCGCGTGATGCCGCGCACCATGACCACGCCCGGAATCTGGCTCACCCGTTGCGCCATCTGCTCGAGGTCGGCCAGCGCGCGCGGTGTGCGCAGGTCCTGATCAGACTGGATGAACAGGTACTGCGGAATGGTTTGGTTCACCGAGAAGTAGCGATCCAGCGCCGCGTAGCCCACCGAGCTTCCGGCCGAATCCGGTAGTGCTTCACGGTCGTCGTAGTTGTACTGAACCAGGGCCGCACAGCTGGCCAGCACGATCAGGATGGCCAGGCTGACGCCCAGATGGGCGACCGGACGGCGCACGATCCGGATCCCGGTCCGCCGCCAGAACTGGGCGGTGCGGTCCTTGCGGGGCTCGATCCAGCCACGCGGGCCCACCAGAATCAGGATGGCCGGTAGCAAGGTCACCGCGGCGAGGAACGCGACTGCGATGGCGACGGCCAGGGCCACGCCGATGGTCGAGAACAAACCGAGTTCGGTCAATCCCATTCCGAGGAAAGTGACTCCCACGGTGGCAGCCGACGCGGCGATCACCTTGCCGATCGAGACCAGTGCGCGCCGCACGGCGTCGACCGGGTCGCTCCCGAGCCGCACATAGTCGTGGTACCGACTGACCAGGAAGACCGCGTAGTCGGTTCCCGCCCCGGCGATCATCGCGCTCAACAGCACTATCGACTGGTTCGATATGGGCAGTCCGGTCACCAGCGAGATGGCCGCCACCACCGCCTGAGCCGCCATCAGCGAGGCGCCGATGGTGATCAGCGGCAGCATCATGGTGACCGGGTTGCGATAGATGATCGCCAGGATCACCAGCAAGAACGCCGCGATGGCGAGTTCGATCGGCAGCCGGTCCCGGGCGCCGGCAACGGTGAGATCGGCGACGGTTGCCGCCGGCCCGGTCAGGTGGGCCGTCAGGTCCGAACCGCTGACGGTCCGGTCGACGATGTCGGCGACCCGCGTGTAGGCGCCGTACGCCTCCGGTGTGCCCAGCTCACCAGCCAGGCCGACCGGCAGGATCCAGGCGTCTCCATCTCCACTGCCGTCCTGGCTGACCAGCACGTCACGCAGTTCGGGCGTGCTGACGAAATCCTGCAGCATGACGACGTCGCGTGGGTCGTCGCGCAGCCGGTCAACCAGCGTCCGGTAGACCTGTTCGTCCGCCGGCCCCAGCCCCTGGTCTCTGGTGAGCAGAACCACCAGCACGTTCTCCGAACCGGCCTCGTCGAAAGCCTTCGCGATCTCGCGTGCGGTAACCGAAGACGGAGCGTCGGCCGGGAGCAGGGCAACCGGATTGCGCTGCGACATCTCCGCCAGGGACGGCACGGTCGCGGGCAGTACCAGCGCAAAAACCGCCCAACACCCGATGATCACCCAGGGCCACCGCGCGACGATTCCGGCTAGCCGTTGGAAGATGCGTTCACCTCCGGCCGCGACGGGGCCGCGCAGGCGTCACGCGACATTTCGCCAACACCCGCTCTCGGCGACGCGCACGAACACCGACTTCAGCGCCTCGAGATACCGGTCGATCGATTCCCGCGCCTCCGGGTTGTCGGGGAACATCACCGCCACCGCGGTCTGGTCCTCGACCCTGATCACATAGATGCACAGCTGGTAGGAGTAGCGACCGTCGCTGTAGACACCGATGTTGAGATCGTCGAGCTGCGCGGTCAGCAGGACCGACAGCGGTGCGGCGGCGGTATCGAGGAAATTGATCACCGGGAAATTGGGCCGCGGTTTGCTCAGCGAGGGCGACAACTCCATCACCCGGCCATAGGGCACCTCGGCCAGGTCCTTTCCGGAATCGAAGGACACTTGCGCGGCACGCGCGGCATCGCCGAACGCCGCATCGGCGATGGGCACGGTGATGGGGATCAGGCCGGTGAACCAGCCTTGAGTCATCAGTTCGGCCGGTGTGCTGCGGGTGTCTCGCGGGGTAAGTCCGTAATACGTTTCGGCGCCGGTCAGTTCGTGTTCGGCGAGCGCCACACAGGCCAGTACGCCGCCGATGAACCGGGCACCGGAAGCGGTGGCCGCCATTTCGAACCGGCTCGTCTGGTCGGCGTCGAGCATCGTCTTGGTGACGATGGTCGCCTCGCACGGCTGCGACGGATCCCCCAGGGGCAGCGGGAAATCGGGCATGCTGTCATTGTTGGCTTCGGCGAACTTCGTCCACGCCTGAATCGACGGCGACCCCGCTGTGAGCTCGGCCGTCTCCCGGTGCTGCCGGAGGCAGAACTGGTCATAGCTGCCGGGCTCTGGAAGCGCCAACGGCCGGTCTCCACCGACCAGCGCGGCATACATCAGCCGGAACTCCATCAGCGTCACCCCGACGATCATCGCGTCCACGTGCACATGGTCGATACTTGCGAAGAACGTGAAGTGTTCCTTGCCCTGGATGATGCCGAACCGGAAACAATCCCACTGCAACGCATCCGGCGGATTCGCGACGAGGTCGCGCAGCTCGTCCAGCGGCAACTCGCCGTGCCGGGTCGGAGTGAACTCGATGTCGGCCGGATCTTCGATGGTGCGCCGGATGATCTCGCCGCCGTCGGAGTACTCGAACCAGCTGCGGTAGGTGTCGTGGCGACGAAGATGGGTGTTGATGACGTAGCTCATCGCACGGATGTCGCACTGGCCGGCAGAGTCACAGCTGACCACCATCAACCGGGAGTAGTCCAGTCCCTTGGCCTTCTGATCGCGGTAGCCCCGGATGTGCTGGGCCTGCATGTAACTGACCGGAACAGCACTCACCGGTGCCTGCAACACCTTCGCCTGCGTCGCAGGTGTCGGATGCCACAACACCGCCGCACCGGAGTGCGGCTCCCACTGGCTGATCGTTCCCAGTGCCAACGGCCCTACACGCAACGTTCTCTCCTCGACTGGAACCCTAAGACTGGAACTCTAAGACCGGAACCCTGAGATCCGACCCCCGGACTGCCGGCCCGTCAGGTGCCCACCGCTACCGGCTCCTTGGCCTCGAGCTGCTCGCACAGGTGCTCCGCGAGACCGCGGACGGTGGTGATCTGCGTTGGGCTGATGCGCACCCCGGTCTCGGTTTCGATCCGGGTGCGCAGCTCCAGGTTGCCCAGCGAGTCCAGACCGTAGTCAGACAACGGCCGATCCGGATCGATGGACCGACGCAGCAGCAGACTGATCTGGTCAGAGACCATCCGTCGGATGGTGTTCGGCCACTCTTCGCGGGGCAACGAGTCCAGCTCGGCGCGGAACTTGCCCGAGTCGCTCTTGGCCTGGCCCGCAGACTGGAATGCCTCGGCGAACCTGCTGCGCTGAGCGAAGGCGGTCAACCACGGCGTGCCCATGATCGGCGCGTAGCCGCTGTACGCACGATCGCGGCGCAGCAGCCCCTGGAACGCGTACAACCCTTCGGCGGGGGCGATCGCTGCCCCGGAGTCCTCGGCCAAGGCGGTGGCCCGGCCAACCTCGCCCCAGGCGCCCCAGGCGATCGCGGTGCTCGGCAGACCCTGAGCCCGGCGCCAACGTGCGAACGCGTCGAGCCAACTGTTGGCGGCGGCGTATGCACCCTGCCCCGGTGATCCCACCAGCGCCGCAGCCGAAGAGAACAAGCAGAACCAGTCCAGCGGTTGCCCGCCGGTGGCCTGGTGCAGATTCCACGCGCCACGGACCTTCGGGGCCCAGCACCTCTCGACGAGATCCTCGGTGACGTTGGTCAGCGTCGCGTCCTCGACAACCGCCGCGCCGTGCAACACGCCGCGGACGGCCAGCCCGGTCTCGGTGGCCGCGGCCACCAATCGGTTCGCGGTCTCGGCCTCGGCGATGTCGCCGCAGACCACTGCGACATCGGCACCCGTGGCGCGAATACGTTCGATGGACTCCAGCGCCTCGGCGCCGGGCTCCGATCGCGAGTTGAGCACGATGCGTCCACAGCCGGCTGAAGCCATCTCGGACGCGAGGAACAGCCCCAGGCCGCCCAGCCCGCCGGTGATGATGTACGCACCGTCGGGCCGGAACACCGGCACCTGCGCGGGTGGCACCACCGCCGCACTGCTCCCGGTGCGCGGGATGTCGAGCACCACCTTCCCGGAGTGCCCGGCGCCGCCGACCAGTCGCACCGCGGCAGCGGCGTCGCTGATCGGGAAGTGGGTGGTCTGGGGCAGTGGCAACCGGCCGCTGGCCGTCTGCTCGTAGACCGTGGCCAGCAGGCGCCGCACCGTTTCCGGGTGGCTGTGTGTGAGCAGAGCCAAGTCGACGGCGTGAAGGGACAGATTTCGCCGGAACGGGAAGAGCCCGAGCCTGGTGTCGCCGTAAATGTCGCGTTTGCCGATCTCGATGAACCGACCGCCGAAGGCCAGCAGCTCCAGCCCGGCACGTTGTGCGGCGCCCGGCAGCGAGTTGAGCACGACGTCGACGCCGTACCCGTCGGTGTCGCGGCGGATCAGCTCGGCGAACTCCACGCTGCGTGAGTCGTACACGTGCTCGATGCCCATATCGCGCAGCAATTGCCGCCGGTGCTCGCTGCCCGCGGTGGCATAGATCTCTGCCCCCACCGCACGCGCGATCGCGATCGCCGCCTGTCCGACCCCACCGGTTCCCGAGTGGATCAGCACCTTGTCAGAAGCGGACAGCCGGGCCAGGTCGCAGAGCCCGTACCAGGCCGTCGCCGAGGCCGTCGGCACCGCAGCGGCCTCGGCCAGCGGCACCTCGTCGGGCAGCGTGATCGCGAGCCGGGCGTCGCAGGTGATGAACGTGCCCCAGCAGCCGGCCGCAGACATCCCGCCGACCCGGTCGCCGACGCGGTGATCGGTCACGTCCGGCCCGACGGCAGTCACGATGCCGGCGAAGTCGATCCCGAGCTTCTGGCGGTACCCCTCGAACGTGGGGTAGCGGCCGAACGCGACCAGAACGTCGGCAAAGTTGACGCTGGACGCGGTCACCGCGACCTCGATCTCGCCAGGTCCCGGCGCGACACGGTCGAAGACGGCGAACTCCAGCGACTCGATGTCGCCGGGAGTGCGGATCTGCAGCCGCATCCCGCCGCTCTCGTTGTCGACGACGGTGCTGCGCTGCTCGTCGGGGCGCAGCGGGCCCGGACGCAGCCGCGCAGTGAACCACTGTCCACCGCGCCAAGCGGTCTCGTCCTCCGGCGAGCCGCTCAGCAGTTGCCGAGCGACCTGCTCGGCCGACGTCTGCTGGTCGATGTCGATCTGGGTGGCGCTCAGGTGCGGATGCTCGGCGTCGATCACCCGCATCAGGCCGCGCAGCCCTCCATGTTCGAGGTTCACCTGGTCTCCGGCACGCACGCTGGCCGCGTCCCTGGTCACCAGGTAGAGCCGGGGTGACTCGCCGGTGAGTTCGGCGAGTTCGCGCGCAACGCCCACCATCCGGGCAACACACTCGCGCCCGGCCTCGGCGGCCAAGTCGTGCCGGTCCTGGTGGCCGGGGGCCGGTGCCATCACCACCACCGCACCCCGTAGACCACCGGTCATCGGGTCACCGGCAAGCTGTGTGCGCAGCGCCGCCGCATCGGCCGGCAAGGACAGACTCGCGCATTGTGCGCCGTCGGCCGTCAGCGCGGCGCGCAACTCGACTGTCATCGCTTCCGCGGCTTCGGATGCGCTCAGCAGCAACCACGACCCGGGCTCGGAATCGGACGACGGCGAGAGTTCACGCGGCTCCCATTCGATCGTCAGCAGCCGGTCGTTGAGCAACCGATCGCCGTCGCGCCCCGAGGAACTCGACGCGAGCCGCAGGCCCTCGACCGACATGAGCACCGTGCCGGACTCGTCCAGGATGTCGATGTCGGCCTCACATTCGGCGTCACCGGATGCGGTGATACGAGTGAGGCAGTAGTGCGCATTGCGGGTGGGCTGATGGCAACGCAATCGGCGCACTCCCACCGGCAGCAGCAGGCCACCGGCGCCGGCGGCCTGCACCGCCGGGTGAACGATGACCGATTGGAAGCACGCGTCGAGCAGTGCTGGGTGGCTCTGGTAACTCACTTGCTGTGAACGGATGTGACCGGGCAGCGCTACCTCGGCGAGGATGGTGGTGACGTCGCCGTCGGCGGTGCGTACGGCCGCGAGCCCGGAGAACGCGGGGCCGTACTGGATTCCGACGCCTTCGAACGCGGCGCGCAACTGCGCCCCGTCGAGCCGGACCGGATGCTCTGCCACCAGCGCGGCCACGTCATGTGTCGCGGGACGGCCATCACCGCTCGGGTACAGATCCGCGCACGCGTGGACGACGTTCTCGCCCTCGGGGTGGGTCTGGATCGCGAAGGAGAGCGCACCGGTCGCCTCGACCGAGTCCGTGGCCGTCGCAGTGGCCCAGATCGACGTCTGGTCGTCGAGCAGCAGGGTCCGCTCGAAGCGGATATCGCGGACCTCGGAGTCCTCGCCGATCGCGGTGCGGGCCGCGGCCAGCGCCATCTCGCAGTACGCGGCGCCGGGGAGAGTCGCCACATTGTGAATCTGGTGATCGGCGAGCCAGGGATGCCCACCGGTGCCGACATCGCCGCGCCACACATCGCGCTCCGGCTCCTCGACCAGGTGCACATGCGCGCCGAGCAGGGGATGCACGGCCATCACGGACGCGCCGTGCGCGGTGTGATCCTGGGTCTCACGGCTCAACAGCAGCTCACGGTGGGTCCAGGTCGGCAGCGGCGCGTCCACCAGCCGCCCGCCGGGATGCAGGGTGGAGAAATCCACTTGAGCACCGGCGCTGTGCACGTCGGCCACGAACCCGAGCATGCCGAACGGCAACTCCTCTTCACGACGCACAGCGGCCAGAGCCGCGATGGGCGCGCCGACACTGTTCGCGTTCTGTTCGACGGCGTGAGTGAGCAGCGGGTGCGGCGAGAGCTCCCCGAACACCCGGAAGCCGTCTTCCATCGCCGCCTGCACGGCCGCTGCGAAACGCACGGTGTAACGCAAGTTGTCCACCCAGTAGTCGGCGGCCCAGGACGGCCGGTCCCGCGGGTCCCACAGGGTCGCCGAGTAGTAGGGGATCTCCGGCGTCATCGGTTCGAGGCCGGCCAGCTCGTCGGTCAACTCGTCGAGGATGGGATCGACCTGCGGCGAATGCGATGCGACGTCCACGGCGACCTCGCGTGCCAGCACATCCTTTTCCTGCCAGACCGCCACCAGTTCGCGGATCGTCTGCGCGTCCCCGCCGACCACCGTCGACGTCGGCGACGCGACCACCGAGAGCGCGACGTCGGATACCCCACGGATCGACAGCTCCGAAAGGACCTGCTGCCCCGGGAGTTCCACAGAGGCCATGGCGCCGCTGCCGGCGATCCGCGCCAGCAGCCGCGACCGGCGGCAGATGACGCGCAGACCGTCGTCCATCGACAACGCGCCGGCGACCACGGACGCGGCGGCCTCGCCCAGGGAGTGCCCGATGACCGCGCCCGGGCGGACCCCGTAGGCCCGCATCGTCTCCGCCAGCGCGACCTGGAACGCGAACAACGTCGGCTGCACCCGGTCGATGCCGGTCACCGTATCCGGTGCTGAGAGCGCCTCGGTCACCGAGAAGCCGGACTCCTGCCGGATCACCGGCTCCATCGCCGCGACGGTCGCGGCGAACACCGGTTCGCAGGCGAGCAGTTGGGCGCCCATCCGCGGCCACTGCGAGCCCTGCCCGGAGAACACCCAGACCGGCCCTCGGTCGTCGCGGCCCACCGCGGCCGGATAGGGCGTTTCACCTTCGGCGACCTGCCGCAGCGCGGTACTCAGTTCAGCAAGGGTGCATGCCGCCACCGCGGTGCGCACCGGCCGGTGGGCACGGCGGCAGGCCAGCGTGTACGCGAGGTCGGCCAGCATGGTGTCGTGTCCACCGCTTTGGAACTGCCCGTTCTGGGGCCGCCCGTTCTGGGGCTGCCCGTTGTGCGCATGCCCGTTCGAACCCGCTCCGTTCAGGCCATGTCGGTCGCGAGAGCGGCCGTCGTGCTCGTCGGCCCAGTCAGCCAGTCGGCGCGCCGTCACCCGAAGCTGGTCGGCGGAGGTTGCCGAGATCGGCAGGAGTAGCGGTGCACCCGGGGCAATCGGCGTCGCCGTGGCCAAGACCTGCCTGACCGGAGCCTGCTCGGGGGCCTGCTCGAGGACGGCGTGCACATTGGTGCCCGACATCCCGTACGACGACACCGCCGCCCGCCGGGGACGCTTCCCGTCCCCCGGCCACGCCGTAGCGGCCTGCGGCACGAAGAGGTCCGTCTCTACCTGTGCCATGGCGTCGGGTAGCCGGTTGAAGTGCAGGTTCTGCGGTATGACGCCATGTTGCAGCGCCAGAATCGCCTTCATCATCCCCAGCGGCCCGGACGTGGACTGGCAGTGCCCGAAGTTGGTCTTCACCGATCCCAGCGCGCAGGGCCCGTCGGTGCCGTACACGGCAGCCAGGCTGGCGTACTCGATGGGATCGCCGACCGGGGTTCCGGTTCCGTGCGCCTCCACCAGGCCCACGGTCGCCGGATCGACGCCGGCGGCGGCAAGTGCGGCCCGGTAGACCGCGATCTGCGCCTCCTCGGATGGCATCGCGATGTTCGGGGTGCGGCCGTCCTGGTTCGCGGCGGTACCGCGCACCACCGCGAGAATGTTGTCGCCGTCGCGGGTCGCGTCGGACAGCCGCTTGAGCACCAACACCACACAACCCTCACCGGACACGAAGCCGTCGGCGGCCACGTCGAAGGCGTGACAGCGGCCGGTGGGTGAGAGCATGCCCTGCAGCGAACCCGACACGGACTTGCGCGGCTCCAGGGTGACCGCGACGCCAGCCGCGATCGCGATGTCGCTCTCGCCGTCGTCCAGGCTGCGGCAGGCCATGTGCACGGCCATCAGACCGGACGAGCAGGCGGTGTCGACGGTGGCGGCCGGACCGTGCAGTCCCAAGGCGTAGGAGACCCGGCCGGACGCGAAACTGTTGCTGGTGCCGGTGAAGCCGTAGGGGCCTTCGGCCGCACCGCAGTCGGCGGACAGCAGCTCGTAGTCGCTGTGCGTGAGTCCGACATAAACGCCGGTCAGCGTCTGCGCGAGGCCCGCCGGATCGATGCCGGCGTGTTCGATCGCATCCCACGACGCTTCGAGCAGCAATCGATGTTGCGGGTCGATCGCGGTCGCCTCGCGTTCGGTCATCCCGAAGAAGTCGCAGTCGAACCCGCCGACGTCGTCGAGGAAAGCGCCCCAGCGCGTCACCGACCGTCCGGGAACGCCGGGTTCCGGGTCGTAGTAGACATCGGCATCCCACCGGTCGGCCGGGATCTCGTCGACGAAATCGTCGCCGCGCAGCAAAGCCTCCCACAGGCGTTGCGGCGAGTCGATCGCTCCGGGGAGTCGGCAGGCCATGCCGATGACGGCGACAGGCTCAACGGTGTGGGTGCGCAATTGGATTCCCCCTTCTCCCGGTCAGGTGAGAGAGCGCGTTATGGTCGGCGGGCCGGTCGATCCGGGCATGGACGGAGCAACTCCGCGCCGATATCGGGAATGTGTTGGGCCCGTCATGTGCAGCGGTAGCTCAGGACTCCCGAAGCGGTTGACGTAAGGCCATTACAGCACAGCAACGGCGGACGCAGTAATCGGCGTTACGGACCTCGCGCCCGGCGGTCGGACCGGCCGCGCCGCCAGCTCCGGCGAATCTACTCGAGCCGCAGCTCACCGTTGTTTTCGCGGTGCGGCCAAGTACCCACCGACCGCTGGGTTGCCGACTGCTGCCGAGCCGATGGAAATTGCTCTGGACGAGTTGGTGTTGACGTTACCGAGCGGTATAGTCAGTCCCAGTTACTGCCGGGTAACTTCTGCGAGATACCTGGCGTGAGGTGGCGTTCTCAATGAGGAGGAACCCATGAGCCACTACCAGAGCAACGTTCGTGACCAAGTGTTCAATCTCTTCGAGGTGCTCGGCGTCGACAAGACATTGGGCGAGGGAGATTACGCCGACCTCGACGTCGACACCGCCCGCGAGATGCTCGTGGAGATGAGCCGGCTGGCCGAGGGGCCGGTCGCCGAGTCGTTCGCCGATTCCGATCGCAATCCGCCGACCTTCGACCCGAAGACCCACACCGTCACGCTCCCCGAGGCGTTCAAGAAGTCGGTGCGCGCCGTGAATGAGGCCGGCTGGGACCGGGCCGGGGTCGATGAGGCACTCGGCGGAATGGCGATGCCCAAGGCGCTGATGTGGGCGCTGCACGAACACATCCTCGGGGCGAATCCCGCCGTGTGGATGTACGGCAACGGGTCCGGGTTCGCAAACATCCTGTATCACCTGGGCACCGAGGAACAGAAGAAGTGGGCGGTGTTCGCCGCCGAGCGCAACTGGGGCGCCACCATGGTGCTGACCGAGCCCGACGCCGGCTCCGACGTGGGTGCGGGACGCGCCAAAGCCATCAAGCAGGACGACGGAACCTGGCACATCGATGGCGTGAAGCGCTTCATCACCTCCGGTGATTCTGGCGACCTGTTCGAGAACATCTTCCACCTGGTGTTGGCTCGCCCCGAGGGTGCCCGACCCGGCACCAAGGGTCTCTCGCTGTTCTTCGTGCCGAAGTTCCTCTTCGACCTCGAGACCGGCGAGCCGGGCGAACGCAACGGGGTGTACGTCACCAACGTCGAGCACAAGATGGGCCTGAAGGTATCGGCGACCTGCGAGCTGTCGCTCGGCCAGCACGACAAGCCGGCCATCGGCTGGCTCGTCGGTGAGGTGCACGACGGCATCGCGCAGATGTTCGACGTGATCGAGCAGGCCCGCATGATGGTCGGCACCAAGGCGATCGCGACCTTGTCGACGGGTTACCTGAACGCGCTGGAGTACGCCAAGAGCCGCATCCAGGGCGCCGACATGACCCAGATGACGGACAAGACCGCACCGCGGGTGGCCATCACCCACCATCCCGACGTACGGCGCAGCCTGATGACCCAGAAGGCTTACGCCGAGGGGCTGCGGGCGCTGTACCTCTACACCGCCACCTATCAGGACTCTGCGGTGGCCGAGACCGTGCACGGCGTGGAGCCCCAGCTCGCGGTCCGGATCAACGACCTGTTGCTGCCGGTGGTCAAGGGCGTGGGCTCGGAACAGGCGTATGCCAAGCTGACCGAGAGCCTGCAGACCTTCGGCGGTTCGGGCTTCCTTCAGGACTACCCGATCGAGCAGTACATCCGTGACGCCAAGATCGACTCGCTGTACGAGGGCACCACGGCCATCCAGGCGCAGGACTTCTTCTTCCGCAAGATCATCCGCGACAAGGGTGCGGCGCTGGCGCACGTCGTCGGCGAGATCGAGCAGTTCATCAAGGACGACGCCGGCAACGGCCGGCTGAAGGCCGAGCGCACCCTGCTCCAGACGGCCCTGGAAGACGTGCAGGCCATGGGCGCCACGCTGACCGGCTATCTGATGGCCGCGCAGGAGAACCGGGAGAGCATCTACAAGGTCGGTCTGGGCTCGGTGCGCTTCCTGATGAGCGTGGGCGACCTGCTGATCGGCTGGCTGCTCGCCCGGCAGGCCGCAGCGGCCATCGAGGCTCTCGACGGGGGTGTCAGCGACTCGGACCGCGCGTTCTACGAGGGCAAGATCGCGGTGGCGTCGTTCTTCGCGAAGAATTTCCTGCCGCTGCTCACCAGCACCCGGCACGTGCTCGAGCAGATCGACAACGAGATCATGGAGCTCGACGAAGCGGCGTTCTAGCCGAACGGGCCGGGCCGTCCAAGCTCGCCCAGTGTGCGGGTTATCTACACCGGCACTCGGCGTTCGCGCGGAGAACCCCCACACTCGCCGAGCAGCACGTCAACCGAAGCGCAAAAAAGGGCGGGTTCGGGAGGACACTCAGGGGCGATACACGCTAGTTGCAAGCGGCTGGCTTTCACCCTGTGACCAGCTCTTTGGATCAGTCACTCCCGAACCCGTCGTGTGATCGATCGTACGCCTCGGGCTCCCCTCTTGCCAGAGGCATTTACGACCGGATCACGTCTGTTGCTCCGTGTTGCCGCCGGGTCGGGGGATTCAGACAACAACACGGAGCTGTCCGGTGTATCGAGACCGCTTCCGCGTTCGTTACGGGCTCGGCTCACGCCTCGAGAATCGCTGCGACGCCCTGGCCCCCGGCTGCGCAGATCGAGATCAGGCCGCGCACCGGTTGGCCGGTCTGTTTCTTCTTCTCCGCGAGCTGCTTGGCCAACTGAGCGACGATGCGTCCCCCGGTGGCGGCGAACGGGTGACCAGCGGCCAGCGACGACCCGTTGACGTTGAGTCTCGACCGGTCGATCGAGCCGAGCGCGGCGTCCAGACCGAGGCGTTCCTTGCAGTACTCCTCGGACTCCCAGGCCATCAGATGCGCCAGCACCACCGACGCGAAGGCTTCGTGGATTTCGTAGAAGTCGAATTCCTGCAGGCTCAGGCCGTTTCGGGACAGCAGCCGCGGCACTGCGTAGGTGGGTGCCATCAGCAGCCCGTCCTTGCCGTTGACGTAATCGACCGCGGCCGTCTCGGCGTCGACGAAGTAGGCCATCGGCTCCACCGAGCGCTTCTGGGCCCACTCCTCGGTCGCCAACAGAGTCACCGAGGCACCGTCGGTGAGTGGGGTGGAGTTGCCCGCGGTCATCGTGGCGTCGCCGTTTCTCACCCCGAACACCGGCTTGAGCTTGGCCAGCTTCTCCGGCGAGGAATCCGCACGCAGATTGTTGTCGCGGTAGAGCCCGAGGAACTCGGTGATCAGGTCGTCGAAGAAGCCTCGGTCGTAGGCGGCTGCCATGTTCCGATGGCTGGCCGCGGCGAGTTCGTCCTGATCGACACGCTTGATACCCATCTTTTTCGCGGTGACCGCGGCGTGCTCGCCCATCGACATGCCGGTGCGCGGTTCGCTGTTCACCGGGATCTGCACACCAAGCGCTGCGGGCAACTTGCCGATCAGCCTGAGCCGCTCGGCGGTGGACTTGGACCGGCGCAGCCCCAGCAGGGCCCGGCGCAGGTCGTGACCGAAGGCCACCGGCGCATCCGACGCGGTGTCGACGCCGCCGGCGGCGGCTACCGCGTAGCGACCGGCGGCGATACCGTCCGCTGCGGCGATCGTGGCCTGCAAGCCGGTTCCGCAGGCCTGCTGCAGGTCGAACGCCGGCGTGTACGGGGAGAGCGCGCTGCCCAGCACGCACTCGCGGACCAGGTTGAAATCGTCGCTGTGCTTGAGCACTGCGCCGCCGATCACCGCGCCGAGTTCCAGGCCACCGAGGTCGAAGCGGTCGATGAGCCCGGCCAGGGCTGCAGAGAACATGTCCTGGTTCGAGGCGTGTGCATAGACGCCGTCGGCACGGGCGAAGGGAATCCTGTTGCCGCCGATCACGGCAACACGCCTGCGGTTGTCGCTGTCTGCCACGGTTGCCTCCATCGTCGGGGTTGCGGCTCCGCGGCAATACTACCCACCGACCTCGGGCTTATTACTCAAGAGTAAGTTCGGCAGTGCAGCTACCGCACCCGACACGAAAGGCAGCTCACGTGGCCACCGACCGGTTCTCGCAACTCGTCAACTCGGCGCCCGGCTCGCTTCTTGCCAAGCAGCTGGGCATCCCAGCGCCCGAACTGCTGCGACGGTACCGGCCCGGCGATCCACCGCTGGACGGCTCCCTGCTGATCGGGGGCGCGGGCCGCCTCGTCGAACCGCTGCGGACGGCGTTGGCCGACGACTACGACGTCGTGTCCAACAATCTCGGCGGCCGCTGGGCGGATTCGTTCGGCGGCCTGGTCTTCGACGCCACCGGCATCGGCGAGCCCGCAGCACTGGCCGGTCTGTACGAGTTCTTCACTCCGCTGCTGCGAAACCTCGGTCCGTCCGGGCGCATCGCGGTCGTCGGCACCACCCCGGAGGAGGCCGGAAGCGTCAACGAGCGGATCGCCCAGCGCGCGCTGGAAGGCTTCACCCGCTCACTGGCCAAGGAGATGCGCAGGGGCGCCACCGTCGGTCTGGTCTACCTGTCACCGGCCGCCAAACCTGCCGCGACCGGCCTGGAGTCGACCATGCGGTTCATCCTGTCGGCGAAGTCGGCCTACGTCGACGGTCAGGTGTTCCGGGTCGGAGCGGACGACGCGACACCCCCGGCGGACTGGGACCGCCCCTTAGACGGCAAGGTCGCGGTGGTGACCGGCGCGGCCCGCGGCATCGGGGCCACCATCGCCGAGGTGTTCGCCCGCGACGGCGCCACGGTGGTGGCCGTTGACGTGCAGAGCGCCGCCGAGGCGCTCTCCGCTACGGCGGCCAAGGTCGACGGCACCGCCCTCCCCCTGGACGTGACCGCCGGCGATGCCGTCGACAGGGTCGCTGAGCACCTTCGTGAGCACCATGGCGGTCGCCTCGACATTCTGGTCAACAACGCCGGTATCACCCGGGACAAGCTGCTGGCGAACATGGATCAGGACCGCTGGGATGCCGTTATAGCGGTGAATCTTCTGGCGCCCCAACGTCTTACCGAAGGACTGGTGGCCAACGGGACACTCGGTGCGGGCGGGCGGGTGATCGGGCTGTCGTCTATGGCGGGGATCGCCGGCAACCGCGGGCAGACCAACTACGCGACCACCAAGGCCGGCATGATCGGGCTGACCGAGGCCTTGGCCCCGGGGCTGGCCGGCAAGGGCATCACCATCAACGCGGTGGCGCCCGGGTTCATCGAGACCAAGATGACCGAGGCTATTCCGTTCGCAACCCGGGAGATCGGCCGCCGGCTCAATTCGCTCTACCAGGGCGGCAAGCCCGTCGACGTGGCCGAAACGATCGCCTACTTCGCCAGCCCGGCCTCGAACGCGGTCACCGGCAACACGATCCGGGTGTGCGGTCAGGCGATGCTGGGCGCCTGAGCAGGTTCTCAGACCCCGGGTGGTTCGACGATCCAGAATCCGCCGTCCAGCACCCCGGTCACGGTCAGCCCCGAGTCCAGCACGACCAGATCGGCGGGTGCTCCGGCGGCCAGGACAGGGCAATCCAGGCCCAGCGCCCGGGCCGGATTGACCGATGACTGACGGGCGGCAAGTAGCAGCGCCGAGTCGCGGGGAAGTCCGCTGCGGGCCACGGCGAACCGGAACAGCTGGTCCATCGTCGCAGTACTGCCGGCGATCGTCGCGGTGCCGGCCAGTCGCGCCACGCCGGCGACCACATCCACCGAAGACGACCCGATTCGATAGGCGCCGTCAACCGTCCCGGCCGCGGCCATCGCGTCGGTGATCAGTGCCACCCGGTCCGAGCCGGCACTGCGCACCACGTGCCGGTACATCGCGGCGTCGACGTGCACACCGTCGGCGATGAGTTCCACTGTCACCCGGGGGTCCTCGAGCAGCGCGATCACCGGCCCGGGTTCGCGATGGTGAATCGGGCGCATCCCATTGAACAGGTGGGTGGCTACCGTTGCCCCGGCAGCGATCGCCGCCCGGGTCTGTTCGTAGGTCGCATCGGTGTGACCGACCGCCGCCACCACTCCGGCATCGACGATGCGCCGGATCGCGGCCAGGCCCCCGCGCACTTCCGGTGCCACCGTGACCATTCGAATTGTTCCACCGCCGGCCGACAGGAGGCGGTCGACTTCGTCGAGCTCGGCTGCGCGCATCAGGGACGGGTCCTGGGCGCCGCAGCGTGCGGCGGCGAGCCAGGGCCCTTCCACGTGTACACCGGCGATCACTCCGGCCCGCACCTGATCCGCGAGCGCCTCGACCTGCCGTGCCAGATCGGCAAGACCGGCGGTGACCAGGGAGGCGACCATCGTGGTGGTGCCGTGCCGGCGGTGCAGCCCGACCACCGTCGACACCTCTGAGGCGGGGTCTGCGGCGGGGTCAGAGGCGGGGTCAGCGCCGAAGTCACGGCCGCCTCCCCCGTGGACGTGGATGTCGACGAAGCCCGGCACCACGGTCACCGCCCCCAAGTCACGGTCGGCGCGGCGAGGCGCGGATCCCGAGGCGACGGACCGCACCCGGGCGCCGGAGACCTCGACCCACCCCGGCCGCAACACTTCCCGCCCGGTGACCACGGCGTCGGCGGTGATCAGCACTCAGATGCCCTGCCATTCCGGCTTGCAGCGATACGTTTCCCGGTAGTAGTCGGCCAGCCGGAGCCGGCGTGCCGCGACGTCGTCCAGCAGCACCGTCACATGCCGGTGATGCTGCAGGATGGTCGCCGGCCACATCGCGCTGACCGGACCTTCGACCAGATGGTGGATCGCCTCGGCCTTGCTGCCGCCGGTTGCCACCAGCACCACATGCCTGGCTTCCATGATGGTGCCCAGGCCCTGGGTCAGGCAGTGGGTCGGCACCCGGTCGACGTCGCCGCCGAAGAAACGGGCGTTGTCGACGCGGGTCTGTCTGGTCAGACTCTTGATACGGGTCCGCGAGGCGAGCGAGGAGCCCGGTTCGTTGAAACCGATGTGGCCGTCGGTGCCTATCCCGAGGATCTGCAGATCGACTCCCCCGGCCCCCCGGACGGCCTCCTCGTATCGCGCGCAGGCGGCCCGGATGTCGACAGCCAGTCCGTCCGGGCCCTGGACGGCCCCCGGGGCGAAATCGACCCTGGAGACGAACACGGTGTCGATGACGTTGCGATAGCGCTCGGGATGCCCCGCAGGCAGCCCGACATACTCGTCCAGGGTGAAACCGCGGGCCTGCCGGAACGAGATCCGCCCGCTTTGACAGCGCGACGCCAACTCGTCGTAGATCGACAGTGGCGATGATCCGGTGGCCAACCCCAACACCGCGTCCGGCTTGTCGGCCAGCAAAGACTCGATCGCGTCGGCAGCGACGCGACCGATCGCCAGGGCGTCCTGCAGGATAACGACTTCCACTGCCGATCCTACTTGTTGGCAGTGAAAAGCACTGCACCCGAGGCTATTTCATCACCAGCATCGACCGCGCCGGCTGGCGAGATCTTGGCCGGCTCCCGTTCGTCCATCACCACTACCGGCACGACGGCGCTGAATCCGGCAGCCACGACCGACGCGACGTCGTAGGTGATCACCACCTGGCCCGCGGTGACGTCATCACCCTGCGCGACATGAGCGGTGAAGCCCGCGCCCCCGAGTCGCACCGTGTCCAGACCCAGGTGGACCAGGATCCCGACACCGTCGGAAGTCATGACGATGTACGCGTGCGGAAGCAGTTTCAACAGTCTGCCGCTGACCGGAGCCACCGCGTCCAGCACTGCGCGGGGCGGGTCGACCGCGGCGCCGTAGCCAACCATGCCCTGGGCGAAGACCGGATCTGGCACCTCCGCCAGTGGGACCGCCCGCCCGCCTATCGGTGCGAGGACCGATGTCACGATCACCGATCTGACTCCGTTCCATCGGGATGCGGGCTCAGCTGCCCTGAAAAGGATATGGCGCGGGGCGGGCAAGGGGTGGCAAAAACCGGGGCTCACATGCGCGTTTCTGGTCTAAGCTGCCCTGAGCTGCGACAAGGGAGGTTGGCTGGAGATGGGGACAGCGGCTAAAGAGCCAGGGGCACAACGGAAGTCGGGGCTTCGCGTCCCAGGGTTCGGGCAGCTGCAGCGCCTGGGCAAGAGCCTGATGCTGCCGATCGCGGTCCTTCCCGCGGCCGGCATCCTGCTCCGGCTGGGCCAGGACGACCTGCTCGGCAGGATCCAGGCACCGGTCATCGGCCCGTTCTTCCAGGCCATGAGCGCCGCCGGCGGGGCACTGTTCACCAACCTTCCCCTGCTGTTCGCCGTCGGCGTGGCGATCGGATTCGCCCGCAAGGCGGACGGGTCGACTGCATTGGCCGCCGTCGTCGGCTACCTGGTGATGCAGGCGGTGTTCAAGACCATGTCGCCGTTCGTGCTCGAAGGAGAGCTCGACAAAGCCGGCGAACAGGCCCAGATCAACTACAGCGTGTTCGGTGGAATCGTGATCGGACTGGTCACCGCGGCACTGTTCGACCGCTATCACACCATCAAGCTGCCGCCCTATCTCGGCTTCTTCGGCGGGCGGCGCTTCGTACCGATCATCGTGTCGTTGGCATCCCTGGTGATCGCCTTCGCCATGAGCTACTTCTATCCCGTCTTCGACGCGGGGCTCACCGGTCTGGGCAGGTTCATCGGCGGTGCCGGCGCTCTGGGTGCGTTCGTCTACGGGTTCGCCAACCGGATGCTGATCCCACTGGGTCTGCATCACATCCCGAACTCCTACGTCTGGTTCATCTACGGCAGCTATCCGACCCCCGACGGAGTGGTCACCGGTGAACTGAGCCGGTTCGCTGCCGGGGATCCGACGGCTGGGCTGCTCACCTCGGGCTTCTACCCGATCCTGATGTTCGGCCTGCCGGCTGCGGCGTTGGCGATGATCCATGTGGCGAACAAGAAACAACGCAAGCTTGCCGTCGGCATCCTGTCGGCCGCCGCTCTCACCGCATTCCTGACCGGTGTGACCGAACCCCTCGAGTTCGCGTTCATGTTCGTGGCCTTTCCGCTGTATCTGATCCACGCGGTGCTGACCGGGCTCTCGCTGGCAATCGCCTACCTGCTCGATATCCACCTTGGGTTCTCGTTCTCGGCGGGCCTCATCGACCTGCTGCTCTACGGCACCGCCCCGGCCGCCAAGAACATCCCCCTGCTCATCGCGATGGGCGTGGGGTTCTTCGTCGTCTACTACCTGCTGTTCCGATTCGCGATCACCAGATGGAACATGACGACCCCGGGACGAGAACCCGAGCGCGAATTCGAGGCCGAGGAGCAAGCGAACATCAGCGAGGGTTTCGCATCGGCCACGTCGGTGGAGACCGGTCGAGAGCAGAGAGCAGAACAACTCATCGAGGCCTTCGGTGGCCGGGAGAACCTGGTGAGCGTGGATGCCTGCATCACCCGGCTGCGGATGGAGGTGGCAGATGCCGGAAGGGTGGACAAAGACCGGCTTCGCGGTCTGGGAGCCGCCGGCGTCGTCGAGATCGGAAACAGTGTGCAGGCGGTGTTCGGCACCGAGTCGGAAGCGCTGAAGAACGAGATCAACGACGCCCTGTAGAGGACGCCCCGTAGAGGATGCCCTGTAGAGATCGTCCCCTGCGGAAGTTGTCTAAGGTGGGCACCGTGACAGCACAGCCCAGCGGACTGCGGAACACGCTTCGCGCGGCGGCCGGGGCACTGCCGTTCGTACCGCGCGGCGACAGTCTGCCGAAGCGCGCGGTGAACGTCACCGATCTGGCGATCGATCCGGCCAAGGTCGCACAGTACGCGGCGGTCACCGGTCTCAGGTTCGGCGATCGGGTGCCGCTCACCTATCCGTTCGCACTGACTTTCCCGACGGTGATGTCCCTGGTCACCGGCTTCGACTTTCCCTTCGCCGCAATGGGTTCGATCCACGTCGAGAACCACATCACCCAGTACCGGCCGATCCTGGTGACCGATACCGTCGACGTCGCGGTGCATGCGCAGAACCTGCGTGAGCATCGTCGCGGCCTACTGGTCGACCTGGTCACCGCCGTCAATGTCGGCAACGATCTGGCCTGGCATCAGGTGACTACGTTCCTGCACCAGCAGCGCACCAGCCTTGCCGACCAGCCCAAGGGGTCACCGAAGAAACAGCCGAAGCCGGGACCGCCGAATGCGGTGCTGCATATCACCGGCTCCCAGATCCGGCACTACGCTTCGGTCGGCGGCGACCACAATCCCATTCACACCAACCCCGTCGCTGCTCGACTGTTCGGCTTTCCGACGGTCATCGCGCACGGGATGTTCAGCGCCGCGGCGGTATTGGCGAACCTCGAGGGGCAGCTGCCAGCTGCCGCGAAGTATTCGGTGAAGTTCGGCAAGCCGGTGGTGCTGCCCGCCCGCGCGGGCCTCTACGTCGATCGGGCCGGCGACACCTGGAACCTGGTGCTGCGGCATCTGTCCAAGGGCTATCCGCACCTGTCCGGAACGGTGACGGCGACCTGAGCACCCGGGCTAGCCGGGAGCGGTCGCGGCCGAATCAGCCGGGGCGCCCTTGAGCCCGCGCCAGAACAGGTTGATCATCAACTCGGCGGCCTCGTTCACGTCGGCGTCACCCGCGCTGACCCGCATCGCGACGGCCTCGCCCGCGCCCACCAACGCAACGGCCATCATGTCGAAGTCCGTCTCAGGCTCGGGATGTCTTGTGCCTGCCCGCAACAGCCGGCCCACCAGATCGATGATCCGCTCTCGTCCTTCCCGCACGCTGTGAGCGAAGGTCTGCGAACTGGTGGCCTGGGTGTACAGAACGATCCACGACGCCCGGTTGGTGTCGATGTAGTTCAGGAACGCCAGTACGGCGTTGCGCAACAGATCCTTCGGGCTCTGCGAGAAGTCGATCTCGGCGCGGACGGTGTCGACGAACCGGGCCAGCTCCCGGGTCAGGCAGGCGCCGAAGAGTTCCTCCTTGGAGCCGTAGTACAGATAGAGCATCGGCTTGGAGATCTGCGCCTCCGCGGCGATAGCGTCCATCGACGTCTCGTGATACCCGTTCACCGAGAACATCTGCACCGCGGCATCGAGCATCTGCTGCTCTCGCACCGCGCGCGGCAACCGCTTGGTTCCACCTGCCATCACTTCAGCGTAGGCACTGCGCCGGCCGCGGACGTCAACAACGCGGACTGGGTCCCTTGACCGCGGCCATCCGCAGCACGGCGTCGTCAACCCGCGGCATCGCCAACTCGCCGGCCGCCACCGCCGTCTCCAGCCGGTCCAGCACTGCGGGAACCTCGCTCGACGTCACCCACAGCGCCGTGTCCGCACCGGCCTGCAGCGCGCGCAGAACCGCCTCCGCAATGCCGTAGCGGTCGGTGATGGCACGCATACCCGACAGGTCGTCGGTGAAGATCGGTCCGTGGAACGGCGGGCCGCCGTAGTTGCCCGAACGCAACAGCCCGTAGGCGGCGGCGCTGAGGCTCGCCGGATCGCTTCCGGTCAGACCCGGAACCTGCATGTGGCCGACCATCACCCCGACTGGAGGCTGCGCGGCCAGCGTCCGATACGGCACCAGGTCGGAGGCTTGCAGCTGGGCCAGCGGCGGGGTCACCACGGCCTGGGTATGCGAATCACCGGATGCGCTCCCGTGACCCGGGAAGTGCTTGAGCACCGGCAGCAGGCCGGCATCGCGCAGTCCGCGCGCATACGCACCGGCGTACTCGGTGACCACGGCGGGGTCCGAACCGAAGGACCGGTCACCGATCGCGGTGTTCGCCGGCGCGTCGGTGAGGTCGACGACCGGCGCGAAGTCGATGGTGATGCCGAGCGCGCGCATTGCTCGGCCACGCTCCAGCGCGATGCCGTACACCTCATCGGGCGTGCGCGTCTGCGCGAGGACTCGCGGCGCCGGCTGGCCGCCGATGAGCGGGGCCAGGCGCGACACCCGGCCCCCCTCCTCGTCGACGCTGACCGCCAGCGGCAGCGGCCCCGAGTTCGCGATCGCGGGCAGGGTCCCGTCCGAGAGCATGGAAAGGTCGGTCCAGCTTCCGATCATGATGCCGCCGACGTGCTGGAAGTCCACCACGGACCGCGCGTCGGCGGCGCCGCTGACACCCACCATCAGCAGTTGCGCCAGCTTGTCACGGGTGGACATCGAGGCCAGGAGTTCCTGGCCGGCACCGCAGGCCGCGGGCGCCGGCGCCGCCGGAAGCGGGCCGCGCAGCGGGACGTTGTGCGCCGGTGTCGCCGCGGTGTCGGCGAGCGGGACCGGGTCGGGGATCGTCGCGGACTCGTGCCCACCCTGCTGGGCTGCAGGCGAGCAGGCCAGCAGCAATCCGGGCAGCGCCGCCAGGGCACAGATACGACGGGATACGAACCGGGAGAGGGCCATGGGACACCACGCTAATCGCTAGCGGCCCGAACTCGGACATCCCGGGACATCCCGGGACATCCCTGCCAGGGTGAACTCACCGCGAACTCGCTGCACAGGCCCGGGAACCGGTACTGCGCCGTGCTAGTTTGGGCCGCATGGATCGGTTCCTCGTCCCCGCCGCAGCCAGCATCGTGGTCGGGCTGCTTCTCGGTGCGGCCGCCGTATTCGGGGTCACGTTGATGGTGCAGCAGGACTCCAAGCCGCCGGTGCAGACGGGCGATCCGGAGTCATCGGTTCTCAATCGGGTTGAGTACGGCGACCGGACCTGATTTGCCCGCGCCGCTGCCGCGGCGCTGGTTGTGGGTGGTCGCCGCGGCGGCACTTTTCCTGACGTTCGCCCAGTCGCCCGGCCAGATATCGCCCGACACCAAGCTAGATCTCACCGCCAACCCGCTGCGTTTCCTGACCCGGGCGACGAATCTGTGGAACAGCGAACTGCCGTTCGGGCAGGCGCAGAACCAGGCCTACGGCTACCTGTTCCCGCACGGGACGTTCTTCCTCACCGGAGACCTGCTGGGACTGCCCGGCTGGGTGACCCAGCGGCTGTGGTGGGCGCTGCTGCTGACCGTCGGCTTCTGGGGCGTGGTACGGGTCGCCGAAGCACTGGGAATCGGTACCCGCCCGTCGAGGCTGGTGGCGGCGACCGCCTTCGCACTGTCACCCCGGGTGCTCACCACCGTCGGGGCGATCTCTTCGGAGACACTGCCGATGATGCTGGCGCCGTGGGTGCTGCTGCCGGTGATCCTGGCTCTGCGCGGCCACGGCGCGGGCGTACGGCAGCTGGCGGCGCGCTCCGCGCTGGCTGTCGCGCTGATGGGTGCCGTCAACGCCGTTGCCACTCTGACCGCGGCGCTGATCGCCGTCATCTGGCTGCTGTGTCACCGGCCGAACCGCTTATGGTGGCGGTTCACCGCCTGGTGGCTGCCGTGCCTGCTGCTGGCCAGCCTCTGGTGGGTGGTGGCGCTGTTGCTGTTGGGGCGGATCAGCCCGCCCTTCCTGGACTTCATCGAATCGTCCGGAGTGACGACCCAGTGGATGTCGCTGACCGAGATGCTGCGCGGTACGGCGAGTTGGACCCCGTTCGTCGCACCGAACGCCACTGCCGGCTCGTCACTGGTCACCGGGTCGGTGGCAGTGCTGGCGACCGCGCTGGTGGCAGCCGCGGGACTGGCGGGGCTGGCGATGGGGTCGATGCCCGCGCGCGGCCGGTTGATCACCACGCTGCTGGCCGGGGTGACCTTGCTGGCGATCGGCTACGCCGGTGGCCTTGGATCGCCGGTGGCGCAGCAGGTCCAGGCGTTTCTTGACGCCGAAGGCACACCGCTGCGAAACATTCACAAGCTCGACCCCCTGCTGCGGCTGCCGATCGCCTTGGGCCTGGCGCACCTCCTGGGCCGAGTTCCGTTGCCGGGAGGCGCGCCGCGACGGGAGTGGCTGGCGGCGTTCGCCCACCCCGAGAAGAACAAGCGGGTGGCCGTCGCGATCGTGGTGCTGGTGGCGCTGACGGCAGGGACCTCGTTGGCCTGGACGGGCCGGCTCGCCCCGCCGGGAGCCTTCCGCGCGATACCGCAGTACTGGCACGACGCCGCGAACTGGCTCGACGAGCACAACCGCGGTGAGCCGACACCGGGCCGGGTGTTGGTGGTGCCGGGCGCCCCGTTCGCCACCCAGGTCTGGGGCAGCAGCCACGATGAGCCGCTGCAGGTTCTCGGCCAGAGCCCGTGGGGGGTGCGGGACTCGATCCCGTTGACGCCACCGGAGACGATCCGGGCGCTGGATTCGGTGCAGCGGCTGCTGGCCGCCGGCCGGCCGTCTGCCGGTCTGGCCGAAACCCTTGCACAGCAGGGAATCTCCTATCTTGTGGTGCGCAACGACCTGGACCCGGAAACGTCGCGGTCGGCCCGTCCGTTGCTGGTGCACCGGGCGATCGACCATTCACCGGGGCTGTCGAAGGTGGCGCAGTTCGGTACGGAGGTGGGTCCGGGCACCCTGGCCGGATTCGTCACCGACAGCGGGTTGCGGCCGCGGTATCCGGCTGTGGAGATCTACCGGGTGGACAGCAGCACCGCGATGCCCCAGCACGGGCCCTACCTGGTCGACGCCGACGCGATGGCACGTGTGGACGGCGCCCCCGAGGCGCTGCTGCGGCTCAATGAACGCCGCCGGTCTCGGGGTCAGGTGCCGCTGGGTCCGATGCTGCTGACCACCGACGCGCAGCGGGCGGGTCTGCCGGTGCCGCTGGTGATCGTCACCGACACGCCCTTGGCCCGGGAAACCGACTACGGCCGGGTCGACGACCATTCATCGGCGATCCGGGCACCCGGCGACACCCGCAACACGTTCAACCGGGTCGCGGACTACCCGGCCGGTGGCGCGCAGACCGTCTACGGCCGGTGGTCCGGCGGTCGGCTGACGGTGTCGAGTTCGGCGGCGGACTCCACGGCGCTGCCCAATGTCGCGCCGGGCAGCGGTCCCACCGCTGCGATCGACGGCGACCCGTCGACCAGCTGGGTGTCGAACGCGCTGCAGTCCGCGGTGGGACAGTGGCTGCAGGTCGACTTCGACCATCCGGTCACCAACGCCGTCCTCACCGTCACGCCCAGTGCGACCGCAGTCGGCGGGCAGGTCCGCCGCATCGAGGTCTCCACCGTCAACGGAACCAGCACCGTGCGCTTCGAAGACACCGGCGAGCCGTTGAGCATCGCACTGCCCTACGGCGAATCGCCGTGGGTGCGGATCACCGCGGTCGGCACCGACGACGGGTCACCCGGCGTCCAGTTCGGCGTGACCGACTTCACACTCACCCAGTACGACGCCAACGGCTATGCCCACCCGGTCGACCTGCGGCATACCGTCGTGGTCCCGGGCCCACCGCCGGGGTCCACCGTGGCCCAGTGGGATCTCGGTTCCGAACTGCTCGGCCGGCCGGGGTGCGCGGAGGGTCCTGACGGCGTCCGGTGCGCGGCCACGATGGCGCTGTCGCCGGAGGAACCTGTCAATCTGAGCCGCACCCTGGCGGTGCCGGAGCCGACCGGTGTGACGCCGACGGTGTGGGTGCGCCCGCGGCCAGGTCCGAACCTGGCCGACCTGGTCGCCGAGCCCGGCACCACCCGCGCGTTCGGCGAATCCGATCCGATCGATGTGCTCGGTTCGGCCTACGCCGCGACCGACGGAGATCCGAACACCGCCTGGACCGCCCCGCAGCAGGTGGTGCAGCACCGCAGCCCGCCCAGCCTGACGGTGAAACTCCCCACCGCCACAACCGTTGCCGCACTGCGGCTGACACCGAGTACCGCGGAGCTTCCCGCGCATCCGACACTGGTCGCCGTCGACCTTGGCGACGGACCGCAGGTGCACCGCCTCGACCCGGACGGCGGGGTGCAGACGATTCCGCTGAAGGCCGGCGTCACCGACTCGATCGTGGTGTCGCTTCTGGACTGGAGCGACGTCATCGACCGCACCGCACTCGGTTTCGACCAGGTCAAACCGCCCGGCCTGGCCGAGATCACCGCGCTCGGTCCCCGGGGCGCCGCCATCGCCGCCGCCGACGCGGCCCGCAACCGGCTCCGGCCGGTGCACATCGCGTGCGGGGACGGCCCGATCATCGGAGTCGCCGGGCAGTTCGTACAGACCTCGATCCACACCACCGTCGGCGAGTTGCTCGACGGCCAGCCCGTCACCGCCGAGCCCTGCCGCGCGGGCCCCATCACACTTCCCGCTGGCGAACAGGAACTTTTGATCAGCCCCGGCGAGACGTTCTTCGTCGACGGAGTTCAACTCGACGGCCCGCAGGCCGGTGAGATTCGGCCGGCGGCGACGATTCCCGCGCAGGTCGAGCAGTGGGGCGCCGATCGTCGCGAAGTAGGCCTGAACACGGCCCCAGCGTCCCGGGTGCTGGTCGTGCCCGAGAGCATGAACCCCGGGTGGTCGGCCCGCACGGCCGACGGGACCACACTGACGCCGGTGGCGGTCAACGGCTGGCAACAGGGCTGGGTGGTTCCGGCCGGCACCAGCGGTCCGCTCACGCTGACGTTCGGACCGAACTCCCTGTACCGCGTCGGGTTGTTCGGCGGACTCGCCCTGTTGCCGGTGCTGTTGTTGCTCGCCCTGCTGCCTGCCCGCCGACCGCCTCGGCCCGCGGAGCCGGCCCGTCCGTGGCAGCCGTCCCCGGCAGCGGTGACCCTGGCCACGCTGGGGGTCGGCGCGGCGGTCTCGGGAATCACCGGTGTGGTCGTCGTCGGTGCCGCGATCGGGTTTCGATACCTGCTTCGGGCGCGCCCCCGTTGGTGCGACGGGGCCACCGTGGGCGCGACGGCAGCCGGGCTGATCCTGGCCGGTGCGGTGCTCAGCCAGAACCCGTGGCGATCGGTCGACGGCTACGTCGGGCACTCCGCCGGAGTTCAGCTCCTCGCCCTGGTTTCAGTGGCGGCGCTGGCAGCTTCGACGGTGAGGTTCGGGCGGCCGCAGGGCCGTAGCATCGTGGAGGTCACTCGGCGGCGGGAGCTCAGCGATGAACCCT
Organism: uncultured Mycobacterium sp.; assembly: GCA_964513475.1. Classification (GTDB taxonomy): domain Bacteria; phylum Actinomycetota; class Actinomycetes; order Mycobacteriales; family Mycobacteriaceae; genus Mycobacterium. The sequence continues at coordinate 89,934 of CAZEMS010000002.1, forward strand.
GACAGGAACCCCGGCAGCAGCCCGTCCACGGTGGACACGGCGCGGGGGCCGATCGAAACGTCGGCACTCGGCGTGACGCTCATGCACGAGCACGTGTTCGTGCTGTCCCCGGAGATCCACCAGAACTACCCCGAAGTATGGGGCGCCGAAGCACGGCGCGAGGCCGACGCCGTCGCCCGGCTCAACGAGCTCAAGTCGCGCGGCGTGGACACCATCGTCGATCTCACCGTCATCGGACTGGGCCGTTACATCCCGCGGATAGCCCGCATCGCCGAGCAGACCGAGCTGAACATCGTTGTGGCGACGGGTCTTTACACCTATAACGACGTCCCGATGTACTTTCACTTCTCCGGTCCCGGGACCCTGCTGGACGGGCCGGAGCCGATGACCGAGATGTTCGTTCGCGACATCGAGGACGGCATCGCGGGCAGCCCTATCAAGGCCGCCATTCTCAAATGCGCCACCGACGAACCCGGGGTGACGCCGGGTGTCGAACGGGTATTGCGGGCGGTCGCCCAGGCGCAACTCCGAACCGGGGTGCCGATCTCCACCCACACCCATGCCGCCACCCGGCGCGGACTCGAGCAGCAGGCCGTCTTCGCCGAGGAGGGCGTGGACCTTTCCCGGGTCGTCATCGGCCACTCCGGCGACACCACCGACCTCGACTATCTCGAGGAGCTGATCGCCAACGGGTCCTACATCGGCATGGACCGATTCGGTGTCGACCTATTCCTCGGCTTCGAGGACCGGGTGAACACGGTTGCCGCAATGTGCGAACGCGGGCATGCCGCCAAGATGGTCTTGTCGCACGATGCAGCCTGCATGATCGACTGGCTGCCCGAAGACGTGGTCGCAGCCGCGATGCCGAACTGGCACTACCTGCACATCCACAACAACGTGCTGCCCGCCCTGAGACAGCGCGGGGTCACCGACGAGCAGATCACCACCATGCTGGTGGACAACCCGCGTGACATCTTCAGCCGCCGGGGAGGCTGCTGACGTGTCGAGTGGGGCCGACCCGATCGGAACCCAGGTGTCCCGACTCGCCGCAGCTGATCCGGAGGCAGCCGCAGTCACCTGCGACGGTCGCACCCTGACCCGCCGTGAACTGGACGCATCCACCAACCGGCTCGCTCGGGCGTACGCGGAACTCGGTGTCGGGCAAGGCGATTACGTGACCGTGATGTTGCCGAACTCGATCGAATGGCTACAGGCAGTGCTGGCCACCTGGAAGCTGGGCGCCATCCCGCAGCCGCTCTCGGCTCGGCTGCCCGAGCCCGAGCTGATCGAACTGCTGGACCTGCGACGCCGGGCCCTGCTGGTCGGGAAGAACGACCCTCATGGCCGAACACCCTCCGTACCTGCTGGATTCGTGCCCCCACCGAGCCTGTCCGACGCTGCACTGCCCGAAACTGTTTCGCCCGTACTCAAGTCGATGGCTTCCGGCGGTAGCACCGGCCGGCCCAAGCTGATCGAGGCAGGCGGCGACGCCAGGCTCCCGGCCCATGCCTTCGGGATACTCGGCGCCCGCGACGGGGACGTCAACCTCATCTCGGTGCCGCTGAGCCACAACACCGGCTTCACCACCATGACGATGAGCCTGATGCAGGGCCACCACCTGGTGCTGATGTCACGGTTCGAGCCGCCCGATTTCCTCCGGCTGGTCTCCGAACACCGGGTGAGCTTCCTGGCGACGGTCCCCACGATCATGCAGCGGCTGCTTCCGGTGTACCGGGCCAACCCTGCGGCCTACGACCTGTCATCGATCCGGCGGTTCTGGCACCTGGGTGCGCCCTGCCCACCCACCGTCAAGCAGGCCTGGATCGATCTGCTTGGCCCGCAAGCGATCTGGGAACTCTACGGCGGCACCGAACTGCAAGCGCTCACGTGCATCTCCGGTGAGCAGTGGCTGGCGCACCCCGGCTCGGTCGGCACCGTCGTCAGCGGCGAGATGCAGGTACTCGCCGAGGACGGCCGCCCGTGTGCACCCGGCGAAGTCGGCGAGATCTACCTGCGCCCGTCCCCGCGCAGCGCCCCCACCTATCGCTACGTCGGGGCGACGGCCAGGAGCCGGGACGGCTGGGACTCTCTCGGCGACCTGGGCTACTTCGACGCCGACGGCTTCCTGTTCCTGAGCGACCGGCGGGTGGACATGTTCACCGTCGGGGGTCGCAACGTCTACCCCGCGGAGATCGAGTCGGGCCTGGCCGCCCATCCCGAGGTACTGTCTTCGCTGGTCGTCGGTATCCCCGACGACGACCTGGGGCAGGTTCCGTATGCGCTGGTGCACACCTCCGAGAATGCGGAGCTGGACGCGGCCGCCGTCCTGGCGTTCCTCCGCGACCGCATCGCCGGCTACAAGCTGCCCCGCGCGGTCGAGTTCACCACCGCCCCGCTGCGTGACGATGCCGGCAAGGCGCGCCGGTCGGCGGTGCGCGACGAAGTCATCGCGAGATTGGCTCGGCTACGGAGTTGACGGCACTGTCCAGCGGCACCGGCAGGGGCCGGCGCAGTTCCCAGCGACGCAGCGCCTCGCGACACGGCGATTCCACCAATGCGTAGCTGACCGCGGCGATCGCGAAACCGAATATCAATGTGAGGGTGAGTACGACGGGCATGTGCCCGTCGAACGCGAACTCACCGATCACCGGGAACACCATGGCCAGCGCAGCCAGGTGCCAGATGAACAACCCGTAGGACCAGCGTCCCAAGGTCACCATCGTGACACTGCCCAGCAACCGATGCGAAGTGCCCGGACGGTCCAGCACCAGCGGCGCGACCAGCGCGGCAGCCACCACGGCGCCCATCGCGATCTTCACCATGAACTGACCGCCGGTACCGGGTGTGAGCCCCTCGGGACCGGCCAGCGGGGACGCGGCCACCAGGAACGCCGCCACCGCGACCGCCGCCATCAGCGCGCGCTGCCGGGCCAGCCGGTGCGCCCAGCCGACCGGCGCAACCGTCCACTCGGCCAGCAGCATTCCGGCGGCGAACCAGGAGAAGAAGGCCGGCGGCCAGTTCAACGCATTCACACCGGCTTCGGTGCTGATCGGGATGAGCGCCCAACCGAGACTGGCCACGGCGGCGGCCGCGATCACCGGTACGCGCGCCCGCACCGGCACCCGTCGCACCAGCAGCGCGATCAGCGGCAGCGCGAGATAGAAACCGACTTCGACAGACAGGCTCCACATCTGGGTCAGGCCCGCTGTCAGGGTCAGCGGCACGTAGATCTGGGTGAGAGTCAGGTTCGCCAGCCAGACCGTGAGATCGGCCTTGGCGTCGGGCAGCAGCGCCAGGATCAGCACGACCGCCACCAGGTAGCCCGGCATGATCCGCACGATGCGGGACCGCAGGTAGTGCCCCGTCGGTGGAACCGGTCGCCTCCCGCGCGCCGCGGCCGCGTGCCCCCGCCACAGCAGGAACCCCGAGAGCGCGAAGAACACCGCCACCGCCAGGTCGAACCTGCCGAACAAGCGTCCGAGAGCCCCACCGGTGTGGCCGGTCTGGAAGGCGACGTGGGTGATGACCACGCCGATCGCCGCACACGCCCGCATACCCTCGACCGCGGGCAGGAAGCTCCGCTGCCCGGCGGGCCCGGTTTCGGCCATGGCGCACAGTGTGCCGGGACGCACCGCCGGCCTCGAAACAGGGTGGTCGGGTAAGCGTTCTAGTCGGCCCCCGCCCGACCTTGTGCTGTTAGGGTCGAACAGGTTTTGCCACAGGGCATGAGTCGGCGCATGGGTCGGCACGTGGGTCGGTATGTGGGATCGTCCGGACCGAAGGAGACACGGCTTGAACCGCGCAGTAGCGCTGCGTATCGCGGCCTGCGGACTCATGGGGCTCGGTGCCGCCCTGCTGATCGCCGCGCTGTTGCTGTCCACCTACACCGAGAGCAAGATCGCGAAGATTCCACTCGACATCGACACGACGCTGATCAGCGAGGGCTCCGCCACGGCGTTCGACCCGGCGTCGCTGTCGGGCGAGCAGTTCGTCGTCGACAGCGACGTGCCGGTGGCCCAACAACAGCAGATGACCGTCGAGGCGCCGTCCAACGCCGACGTGGTGACCTTGCAGGTCGGCACCACGCTGCGGCGCACGGACAAGCAGCAGGACAACGGCCTGCTGCTGGCGATGGTCGACACCGTCACCCTCAACCGTGCCACCGCCATGGCGGTGTCGAGCGAGAACAACCCCGGCGGGGCGCTGCAGAAACCACGAGCCATCGGCGACGATCAGCCGCCGACAAATATCGCGTTGCCGCACGAGGGGCTGACCTACCGCTTCCCGTTCAACACCGAGAAGAGGACCTACCCGGTCTTCGACCCGATCGCGCAGAAGCCATACGACGCGAACTATGACGGCGAAGAAGACGTCAACGGCCTCACGGCATACAAGTTCACCCAGAACGTGGGCTTCGACTCCGACGGCAACCTCGTCGAACCCGTCAGATACTCGTCGCTGTACGACAACGAGGAGGACGCCCAGACCACCGCCCGCGCGGCGCAATGGGGAATTCCCGGTGACAACCCGGACGAACCCATCACCATGAGCCGCTACTACGCCGCACAGCGCAATTTCTGGGTGGACCCGGTTTCCGGCACCATCGTCAAGGCCGAGGAGCACGGCTTCCAGTACTACGCCCGCGACCCCCTCAAGCCCGAGGTGACCTACGTCGACTACAAGGTGACCTCCACCGAGAAGACGGTGGAATCGCAGGTCGCATCGGCCCGCGACGAGCGGGACCTGCTGGCGCTGTGGGGCCGCGTGCTGCCGATCTCGTTCACCGCGTTGGGATTGGTGGCACTCGTCGGTGGCGCCCTGCTCGGATCGTTCAGCCTTCGTGCCGAGGACGCCCTGATCGACCCCGGTCTCGACGACGCCGACCACGGTTTCTTCGCTCGCGACGACGCCGGTGAGCCGGTGCCCGGCGCAGAAGCCAAGACTGAGAAGTTGCCGACGCGGCGCCCATCGGATCTACCGCCGGACCGCCCGGTCTGATCACCGACCGTCGGGTCCGGCTGGTGCGCCGACTCTGGGTGCCGGCATATGCGCTGACGCTCGCGCTGACGATCACGGCCCCGCTGATCGCGCCGGGGTATTTGTTGCTGCGGGACGCCGTTTCCACCCCGCGCTCCTATCTGACCGACGCAGCGCTCGGACTCTCCGGTGCCGCGCCGAGGGCCCTGCCCCAGGATTTCGCGATGGCTGTGGCATCCCGTCTGGTCGACGGCGGTGTCGTGGTCAAGGCCCTGCTGATCGCGGGATTGTGGCTGGCCGGCTGGGGTGCAGCGCGGTTGGCCGCGACAGTGCTGCCCGACGCCGGGTTACCCGGGCAGTTCGTCGCCGTGACGATCGCGATCTGGAATCCCTATGTCGCCGAACGGCTTCTGCAGGGGCACTGGAGCCTGTTGGTGGGATACGGCTGCCTGCCCTGGGTTGCGGCGGCGATGCTGCGCCTGCGTACCGGCGAACGTTCCGGACCGGTGTGGTCGCTGATGTTCTGGCTGGCGGTCGCGGGGTTGACGCCGACCGGGCTGATCCTGGCCGCCATCGTGGCACTGACGTGCGGGTTCACTCCCGGATCCGGTTGGCCACGGTGGCGGTGCTGGACAGCGGCGCTGGGCGCATCGACCCTGGTGGCGCTGCCATGGCTGCTGGCTCCGGCGCTGACCGGTTCGCTGGCGTCGTCGCAGGCGGACGGCGTCAGCGCGTTCGCGGCGCGTGCCGAACCGGGCCTCGGCACCGTGGGCAGTCTCGCCGCCCTCGGCGGAATCTGGAACGGCGAGGCGGTGCCCGCCTCGAGGACCACCGGGTTCGCCATCGCAGGCGCCGTCGTTCTGCTGGCGGTGGTGGCCGTCGGGTTGCCGGTACTGCTGCGACGTGCAGCCGCGGTGCCGCTGCTGGTACTCGCGGTGGCTGCGGTGGCGGTGCCCGCTGTGCTGGCCACCGGTCCCGGTCTGACCGCGTTGGAGGCGACCGTCCGGGCGCTACCCGGGCTCGGTGTGTTCCGCGACGCTCAGAAGTGGGTGGCGCTGGCAGTTCCCGGCTACACGCTGGCCGGAGCAGCGGCGGTGGTGTCACTGCGGGCCCGGATTCCCGCCAGCGCCACATCTGCCGTCGCGGCGACACTGTGCTGCGCCGCGCTGCTGGTGACGCTGCCCGACCTGGCCTGGGGGGTGGGCGGCAAGATGACCACCGTCCACTACCCACCAGGCTGGCCCGCGGTCACGGCGGTGGTCAACGCCGAACCCGGGCCGGTAGCGGTGCTGCCGCCGGACATCATGCGCAACTTCGACTGGGCCGGAGACGCGCCGGTCCTGGACCCGCTACCGCGCTGGGTCCGCGCCGACGTGCTGACCACCGGCGATCTGATCATCGGCGGTCAGACGGTGCCCGGCGAGGGCGCCCGCGCCCGCGAGGTACAGGAGCTGCTGCTCTCCGGGGCCGACACCGAGACCCTGCGCCGGGCCGGTGTCGGCTGGGTGGTCGTCGAGTCCGGCGGCGCCGCATTCGATCTGCCTCTGGTCTATCGCGACGACGAGATGGCGCTGTACCGGATCGGCGGGCAGTACCCCACAGCCGACCACCGCGCGTTGATGGTGGCGGCGCACCTGGTGTGGCTGGGGGTGTTGCTGGTCGGTGCGGCCGGGCTGGCGGCGACCAGGCTCAGACCAGGCCGCTGACCAGTTTTCCGTCCCGCCAGGACTCCAGCACCGTGCGCATCGCCTCGGCGCTGCGCTCCCAGGAGAGTTCGCGGGTTCGCGCCTGGGCCTTGGCGCCGAGCTGTTCGCGCAGCACCTGGTCCGCCAGCAGCCGTTCGATGCCGGCGACCAATCCGTCCAGGTCGTCGACGAGCAGTCCGGTGACGCCGTCGATGACCGAGTCGGTGAGCCCCCCCGAAGACCGGTAGCCGACGGTCGGCACCAGATGCTGGGCGGCTTCGGTGACCGCCAGCCCCCAGCCCTCCTTGCGTGACGGCAGAACGTGAACCCAGCTCCGCTGCAACACGGAGTGTTTGGTGTGGTCGTCGACGTGTCCATGGAACGTCACCGCATCTGAGATGCCCAACAGCGCCGCGTACTCGACCAGTCGCGATTCCCACCAGCCGCCACCCAGAATGTCCAGATGCAGATCCGGCACCCGCTTCCGCAGCCGCGCCACGGCGTCCAGCGCATCCTCGATCTGTTTGTGCGGCACCAGACGTGACAGCACCACCACCCGCGGAGTGTCTGCGCGGGGTTCGGTCAGCGTCGGCGGCGGCGCCTCGTCCAGTCCGTTACGCACGACGGCGATCTGCGCGGAGCTGACGCCCAGGTCGGTCAGGTCGCGGGCGGAGGGCAGGGAAACGGTGACGTATTGATTGCGTCGGTGCATCCGCGGCGACACCGTTGACTCCACGTACCAGCCCAGCCGTCCCAGCACCGGGCCGGCCACCGGCCACTGCTCACGGTGGCAGTGGTGCACGAGTACCGCGACCCGCCTGCCGTAGGCCAAGCGGGCGAGGAAGGGCAAGCCGTTCTGGGTGTCGACCACCACGTCGGGGCGCGCCCTGCGCAGCGGGCCCAGGCCGATCCGCGCCGCGAGCATCGCCAGTCCCGCCCTGACGTACACGGTGTAGCGGCCGCCGGCCCGGCTGATTCGTATCCCGTCGGCGACCTCTCGGCGTGGCGCGCCTCGATACCGGGCGGTGCGCAACGTGACCCGCACGCCGGCCTGGACCAGTTGCGCGCCGATACGCTGCAGATAGGCCTCGCTGCCGCCGCCCTGCGGATGACCGGTGTCGCGCCAGCACAGCAGCAGCACGGAGCGGAGGGGGCGGTCAGGCATCCGGGTCAGGTTACTCCGGAGCTTCTGGTCCAACACTGCGTAGGGTCGGATCGTGGGCGGTGCGACTGACCTCTTCGCCCGGCGGGCGACCCTGCGCCGGTCGGCTCGACTCCTCAGCGAATTCCGCTTCGAGCAGACCGATCCGGCCCGCTTCTACGGTGCCCTCGCCAAGGACACCGCCGACATGGTGGCCGATCTGTGGCGGTCCACCACCGGCAGCGGACCGGCCGGAACCACGGTGCTCGACGTGGGCGGCGGGCCGGGCTACTTCGCCGCCGCCTTCGGTGCCCACGGAATGCAGTACATCGGCGTCGAACCCGACCCGGCCGAGATGCACGCCGGGCCGGCCGGCGGACACACCGCCGCTTTCTATGTACGCGCGTCCGGGACCGCGTTGCCGTTCGCCGATGCCAGCGTCGACATCTGCCTGTCATCCAACGTGGCCGAGCACATTCGCTCGCCCTGGCAGCTGGGTCACGAGATGCTGCGGGTCACCCGCCCCGGGGGGCTGGTGGTGCTGTCCTACACCGTCTGGCTCGGACCGTTCGGCGGGCACGAGATGGGCCTGACGCACTATCTCGGTGGCGCTCGCGCCGCGGCGCGCTACGCCCGGCGCCACGGCCACCGGGCGAAGAACGACTACGGGTCGTCGTTGTTCGCCGTATCGGCCGCCGACGGGCTGCAGTGGGCGGTCAGCACCGGCGCCCTCATCGCCGCATTCCCCCGCTACCACCCACGATGGGCGTGGTGGATGACGGCGGTGCCGGGGTTGCGCGAGTTCCTGGTGAGCAACCTGGTGCTGGTGCTGCGCCCGACTTGCGCATGAGACTGGAACAGGTTCTCGTTTCTCCCCGACGCTAGGTAGGGTGGCGCCATGACGCAGAGCGTGGCTTACCGGACCGAGTGGGACAAGCTGTTCATCGGCGGCAGGTGGGTACAGCCGTCCACTTCCGGTGTCATCGAGGTCCACTCACCCGCCACGGGTGAGTACGTGGGCCGCGTCCCACTGGCCGCCCAGGCCGACGTCGACGCCGCCTGCGCCGTAGCGCGCCGAGCGTTCGACGAAGGCCCGTGGCCGTCGCTGCCGCCCGCCGAGCGTGCCGCGGTCATCGGCCGCGCGGTCAAGCTCCTCGAAGACCGCGCCGACGAGTTCAAACATCTCTTGCAGCTGGAGACCGGCCAGCCCCAGAGCATCGTCGACATGATGCAGTACGGCGCGTCGGTGTCGGCGCTGCAGTTCTACGCCGGGGCCGCCGAGATGTTCACCTGGCGTGACATCCGCGACGGCATCTACGGCCAGACGCTGGTGGTCCGCGAACCCGTAGGCGTCGTCGGCGCCATCGTTGCCTGGAACGTCCCGCTGTTCCTGGCGGCCAACAAGCTGGGGCCGTCGCTGCTGGCCGGATGCACCGTGGTACTCAAGCCCGCCGCCGAGACGCCACTGGCCGTCAACGCATTCGCCGAGGTCTTCGCCGAGGCCGGTCTACCCGAGGGCGTCTTGTCGGTGCTGCCCGGAGGGGTGGAGACCGGTCGTGCGCTGGTCCTCAATCCGGAACTGGACAAGTACACCTTCACCGGAAGCTCGGCCGTCGGCAGGGAGATCGGCAAGGTCGCCGCCGAGCGGCTCAAGCCGTGCACGCTGGAACTCGGTGGCAAGTCCGCCGCGATCATCCTCGAAGACGCCGACCTGGACTCCACGCTACCGATGCTGGTCTTCTCCGGCGTGATGAACTGCGGACAGGCCTGCGTCGGCCAGACGCGCATTCTGGCACCTCGGTCGCGCTACGACGAGATCGTGGAGAAGGTCGCAAACTTCGTGGCCTCCATGCCGGTCGGCATGCCCGACGATCCAGGTGCCGCGATCGGGCCGTTGATCAGTGAGAAGCAACGGACAAGGGTCGAGGGCTACATCAAGAAGGGCGTCGAGGAGGGCGCCCGCATCGTTACCGGCGGAGGCCGCCCGGACGGCCTGGACGGCGGCTGGTTCGTGCAGCCCACGGTCTTCGCCGACGTCGACAACAAGATGACCATCGCGCAGGAGGAGATTTTCGGTCCGGTGCTGTGCGTGATCCCCTACGACTCCGAGGACGACGCGGTTCGAATCGCCAACGATTCGGTGTACGGGTTGGCCGGGAGCGTGTGGACCACCGACAACAAGAAGGCACTGGAGATCGCCTCGAGAATCCGCACCGGCACCTATGCGGTCAACATGTACGCCTTCGACCCGGGCGCCCCGTTCGGCGGCTACAAGAACTCCGGAGTGGGCCGCGAGAACGGACCGGAGGGCATCGAGCAGTACTGCGAACAGAAGAGTGTGCTGCTGCCGTTCGGCTACACGCCCGAGAACTGACCCGAATCAGAAAGAGCTGTCAGAAAGCTTCTTCCCGGACATCCATCACCGTCAGGTCGACGTCAGCGATGATCGCACGTTCGGCGCTCAGTCGCGGCAGCACGTTCTTTGCGAAGAAGACCGCGGCAGTGACCTTTCCGCGATAGAACGCGCGGCCACGCTCATCGACATCGCCGTCCAGGGCGTTCAACGCGATCTCGGCGTGCCACAGCAGAAGCCACCCGATCACCAGATCACCGAAGGCGAGAAGGAACGGAACCGCCTCCAGCCCCAGGCGATACAGGTCACGAGCGTTCTCCTGCGACGCCATCAGATAGCCGGTCAGGGTGCCGACCATCGCCTGCACGTCACCGAGCGCGATGGCCAGCTGCGCGCGAGCATCGGCCAGCTCCGGCCTCGCGGTGTCGCTGCCCAGGAAGCCCTGAATCTGACCGGCCAGATGTTGCAGGGCCTGACCGTGGTCCCGGGCGATCTTGCGAAAGAAGAAGTCCTGCGCCTGGATGGCGGTGGTGCCCTCGTAGAGCGAGTCGATCTTGGCGTCGCGAACGTACTGCTCGATCGGGTAGTCCTGCAGGTAGCCGGAGCCGCCGAAGGTTTGCAGCGATTCGGTCAGGCACTGGTAGGCGCGCTCGGATCCCACTCCCTTCACGATCGGCAGCAACAGGTCGTTGACCCGTTCGGCCAGGCCGGCGTCGGCTCCGGAGACCATCTCGGCGACCACGGGATCCTGGTGAGCCGCTGTGTAGAGGTAGAGCGCCCGCAGCCCCTCGGCATAGGCCTTCTGGGTCATCAGGGCGCGCCGCACATCGGGGTGGTGCATGATCGTGACTCGCGGCGCGGTCTTGTCGACCATCTGCGTCATGTCCGCACCCTGGACGCGGGTCTTGGCGTACTCGAGTGCGTTCAGGTAGCCCGTCGACAAGGTCGCAATCGCCTTGGTGCCCACCATCATCCGGGCATACTCGATGACCTTGAACATCTGGACGATGCCCCGGTGGGCGTCACCGACCAACCAGCCGACCGCCGGCACACCGTGCTGACCGAACGTCAGCTCACAGGTCGCCGATGCTTTGAGGCCCATCTTGTGTTCGAGACCTGTGACGAAGACACCGTTGCGCTCACCGGGCTCGCCGGTCTCCGGGTCGAAGTGGAACTTGGGCACGTAGAACAGCGACAGGCCCTTGGTTCCGGGTCCGGCCCCCTCGGGCCGAGCCAGCACCAGGTGCTGGATGTTCTCGAACTGATCATCGGTGTCACCGTTGGTGATGAACCGCTTGACACCGTCGATGTGCCAGGTGCCATCACCCGCGTCGATGGCCTTCGTACGCGCTGCGCCGACGTCCGAGCCGGCGTCCGGCTCGGTGAGCACCATGGTGGCGGCCCAGTTGCGTTCGACTGCAAGCCCTGCCCAGTGCCGCTGCGCCTCGTTGCCGATCTTGTACAGAACGTCCGCCATGATCGGACCGGCCATATAAAGGAAGACCGGTGGATTGGCACCCAGCGGTAGCTCGTTGATCGCCCACGACACCATCGACGGCGCCGGTACGCCGCCGATTCCCTCGTCGAGGCCGATACGGAACCACTCACCCTGCCGCCAAGCCAGCATCGACTTCTTGAACGACTCCGGTAGCGACACCGTGTGCGTCTTCGGATCGAAGGTGGGTGGATGCCGATCGGCATCGGCGAAAGAGTCGGCGACCGGTCCCGCAGCCAGCCGCGCGGCCTCGACGAGCATCTCTCGCACCGAATCCCCGTCGAGATCGCCGAACTCACCGGTCGCGAGCACCTTGTCCAGATCCAGCACCTCGAAAAGGTTGAACTCGAGATCGCGCACGTTGCTCTGGTAGTGACTCATGACTCGCGCCCTTTCGGTCGGTTCCAGCCGCAGCTTATCGCCGGTGACCGCGGGTTTCACCCGATCAGGCCGGCGGATTGTCCAACATGTACTGGAGGCCAGACAGCAGCTGCGAGACAGGATCGGCGTCACCGCCGAAGGCGGCTTGCGTCGCAGGCGCCGTGACCTCGGCAGGGTCGTAGCCGTTGACCGGGTCCACGGTGATCGGAGCCGTCGCCGGGTCGTCGTGCCGCGAGTAGCCGGCGTCCACATAGGGTTTGAGCACCGCGTCGAGCTGTATCAGCGTCTCTTCCGGCACGCCGAGGTACTTGAAGGGCAGCACCAGCGGAAGGTGTTCCTCGGGGATCAGGTACGTCGTCGTCTTCGCACCTCTGGAGTTGACGGTCGTCCGGATGTTCTGCGACGGCACCATGCTCGGGTCGGTGAACGCGACCGCGGTGTGACCAGTCGCCAGGCCCACGATCGCATTGGCGACGGAGATCCAGTGGTCGGGCCGATCCGGCCAGTCGGCGATGCTGTCGTACGCAGAGATGAACTGGTACGTGTCGTACTGGCTCTCCACCGGAGGTGGTACCCGATAGTCCAATGACGGAACGACGCTACCCACAGGGAACATCTGGGTCAGGAAACTCTCGCCGAAGGCGTGCCGCGCCACCGGGTCCCCGTACATGGCGAAACTCAGCTCCTCTGGCGGCGGAGCGGCCGGGTCATATGCAAGCCGCGCCTGCACGTCGTTGAGCACCATCGCACCCTCCGACAGGCCGATCGCCGTGCCGGGGCCTCCTTCGCGGATTGCGCCGATGAGGTTGGGCGCTCCTTCGTCCACCGACTCGCCGACGCTCGGGCCGTCGATACCCAGCCCCGGGAACGAGTCATCCAGCCGCCCGATTCCCGGGAACAGCCGTTCGAGTGTGTGCCCTTGAACCTGTCCGGCGGGGTAGTCCACGATCTGCCGGTCCAGCCCCGGGAACCAGTCCGCGCCGGTGCGCATGATGTATTCGTCATACGGAATGCCCGACACGTGAGCGCCCCCGAGGGCATACCCCCGGCCGGGGGTACCCAACGAGGACGAGCCGTCACCAGCGAGGGAAGGGTTCGGCGGCACGGCCGGTGTGTCCTCGGCCGCGGCGATCCCGAATCCGAGACAGCTCGCGGCGGCCGCCGTCAGAGTCGCACCGAAGGTGCATAGTCGCCTCATACCCGTGGTCGCGTCCCTCCCCCGGCCTGCTCGGCTGCGCGTCGGTGGCCAGTGCCACCCTACTCTGCCCGTCGCTGCACCGGCCGGGCTTGCTCACGCGTCCAGCCGAACGAATTCGTCCTGCCGATATTGCTCTGCGCAAGCGGCGCGCCGGATCTTGCCGCTCGTCGTCGTGGGAATCGATCCGGGAGCCACCAGGACGATGTCGCCCACGTTCAGGCCGTGGGCACTGGATACTCCGGCGGTGACGTTGCTCTTGATCTCGCCGAACCGGCGCTTCGCGGTCTCGTCCGGGTCGTTCGGCTTCTTGAGCTCGATGATGGTAACCAGCTTCTCGGTGCCGCGCACCGGGACCGAGATCGCTGCAACACGGCCGCGGGTGATCTCTTGTACCGTCGCCTCGATGTCCTCGGGATAGTGGTTGCTTCCTCTGATGATCAGCAGGTCCTTGATGCGTCCGACGATGAACAACTCGCCCCCGTGGATGAAGCCGAGGTCGCCGGTTCGCAGCCACGGCCCGGACGGCGTGCCGGGCCCCGGGTCGACGAGCGTTGCGCCGAAACAGCCCTGGTCTTCCGGCGGCTTGCGCCAGTAGCCGTCGGCGACGTTCTCGCCGTGCACCCAGATCTCGCCGACCACGTCCGGGCGGCACTCGTGATGCTTCTCGCTGTCGACGATCCGTACCGATGGAGACTGCGGCACCCGATACTTGACCAGCGCCGTGCCCTTCCCGGCTGCGGAGGGTTGAACGCGGCCGGCGTTCAGTTCGCCGGCATCGAAGTGCGCTGCCGGCGACGATTCGCTCCAGGTGTTCGTCGCCACGAAGACTGTCGCCTCAGCCAGGCCGTATGCCGGGCGCATCATGTGGTCACGAAAATTGAAGTGCGCGAACCGGTCCACGAAGCGATGCAACGTGGCCGCCTCCACGCGTTCGGCGCCGCTGATGATGCCCACCACCCCACCGAGGTCCAGTCCGGCCAGATCGGCGTCGGTTGTCTTGCGCGCGGCCAGATCGAAAGCGAAGTTCGGCGCCGAGGACCATGCCCGGGGGTGCTCCGCCAGAGCCCGGATCCAGCGGGCCGGCCGCTCCAGGAACGAAACAGGGCTCATCAGCTCGCCGCGACGTCCGCACAGAATCGGTGCGCATACTCCCAGCACCAGGCCCATGTCGTGATAGAAAGGCAGCCACGAGACGAGCGTGGCTTCCGGCGGCAACGGAGCGTCCGCGAAGAAGTTCCGCATCAGCTGCTCGAAGTTCACCGCAAGGTTGCGGTGCGAAATCATGACCCCGGTCGGCTGTCGGGTCGAACCAGAGCTGTACTGCAAGTAGGCGATGCCCGGCAGTTCGTCCGCCGGCTGCAGGCTTGGTCCGCCTTCCGCGTCCAGGTTCAGCGAGTCGACCTCGACGATCTTCGGTACTGCCTCAACGCATGCCGCGCTGAGGTGTTCGCCGACGTCCTCCGCGGCCGCGGACGTCGTGAGAACAACCGAAGGCTCGGTATCCGCCAGGATCGCGCTCAGCCGGTCGGGACCCGAGCCGCGATGAGGTAATGGGAGCGGCACCGCGACGAGTCCGGCCTGCATCGCTGCGAGGAAAGCCAGGACGTAGTCCAGGCCCTGCGGGGCCAGTATCGGTGCCCTGTCGCCCACCGCTCCATGAAGCCGAATCTCGCTGGCCAAGTTCAATGTTCGGCGTGACAACTCCGACCAGGTGAGGCTCTTGCGAACACCGGACGGGTCGTAGGCGTAGTCGGTGAACGTGTACGCCACGTCATCGGGGCGGAGGCTGGCCCGTCCGTGCAGCATCGACAGAATCGATGACGGGGATTGTGACTGCGCCGTCACGAGACGTCCGCCGGTGCCCGCGACGTCGAGGACCTCACCTGCGGTCCGCCCATTCGTGACGGCCACCAGTTGGCCCGCCCGACCAGCGCAGCGATCGCGGGTACCGTAATGGTCCGAACCACGAAGGTATCCAACAGGATTCCCACGCCGATCACGAAACCGCCCTGGACGACGATACCGATGCTGGAGAACAGCAGCCCGGCCATCGACGCACCGAAAATCAGGCCCGCTGCGGTGATGACACCCCCCGTCGAACCCAGCGTACGAATGACGCCGTAGCGGGTGCTGCGCGGTGACTCGTCGCGCATTCGTGACATGAACAGCAGGTTGTAGTCCGACCCGACCGCAACCAGGACCACAAAGGCCAACGGCGGCACGGTCCAATGCAATTGCTGGCCGAACAGAAACTGGAAGGTCGCCACGCCGATGCCGATGGCCGCGAAGTACGAGAGCACAACCGAACCGACGAGATAGAGCGGTGCGACGACGGACCGCAGCACCAACGCCAGGATCAGTAGCACGACGATGAGGGCCGCGACCATGATGAATCGGATATCGCGCTCGTAGTAGTCACGAGTGTCTCTCAGCGCGGCGGGAAACCCGCCCATCGATATCGAGGCGTCAGCGAGCACGGTGTTGGGCTGGGCACCGTGTGCGGTGGCGCTGATCGTGTTGACCTGATCCATCGCCTCAGGACTGAACGGGTTGAGCTTGGTTTGCACCAAATACCGCACCGAGTGGCCGTCCGGCGAGATGTACGCCTCGGCGGCTTTCCGGAAATCGGGCGCATTCAGCACTTCGGCCGGGATGTTGAACCCCGCCATTGTCGAGCCGGCCGCGTCGTGTCGCATCATCAGCAGGAAATCCGAGGCCTGGGTCAGACCGGCGGCCATCACCTTGATCTGTTCGACCAGTTCGTCGACCCCGCCGGCGACCTGCTGGCTTCCGTCGGCCAAGCGGTCGGCTCCTTGCTGCAGTTCAGTCAGACCCGACTCGAGGCCGCCGGGCTGGTCCAGACCCATGGCAGAAACTGCCTCGGTGAACGTGGCCAGCGCACGATTCAGCTGATTGACCATCGAGGTCAGGGTCTGCCGGTCCTCGACCCCCTGCAGTTGTCCAGCCAGCTGATTGATCTCATCGACCCTTCCGTCTTCACGCGCGGCAACCAATCGCTCGAACTGAAGGCGGGTGGCGCTGCATGAAGGGTTGGCGTCGCAGATCGCATTGCCCTGGATCGCGGCGAGGACCGGGCCTATCCAGGCGAACATGTCCTTGACCGCCGCGAAGTTCAGGCCCATCTCGTTGCCGAGGACGTTGATGCTGTTGACGAGCTTGGCTGCGGTGTCGACGTCCCTGACGAGCCTGTCTCCGCCGTACTCGGTCCTGATCGCGGAGAACGAGTCGACCAGACTCCGCAGACTGGGAGCGATCGTGTCGACCTGCTCGCGCACGTCGACGAGGCTGTCGGCGAGCGTGTCGGCCCCATCGGCCAGCTCGTTGAGGTCGCCGGAACGCTCACCGATCTGGGCGGATCCGGCGGCCAGGCGGTCACCCACGATGCCGGCCTGGAACGTCGCCCGGAACTCTGGCGGCACCTCACCCAGTGGTCTGGTGATGCCGCTGACCATGGACACGTCGGGCAGTTGAGCGATACGGGAAGCCATCTGCTCGAGGTCCGCGAGAGCCCGGGGTGAACGGAGATCCCGCGGCGATTGGACGAAGATGTACTGGGGAATGGACTGGCTGATGGGAAAGTGGCGTTCGAGCGCGGCATAGCCGACCGAACTCGGCGCCGACGCCGATACGGCTTTGCGATCGTCATAGTTGAAGCGCGCGAATCCCGCAGTGCCAGCCAAGAGGACCAGCACCAGCACGCTCCCAACGAGATACGGCACCGGACGGCGCACGATGCGCACGCCGGAACGTCTCCAGAACCGGGCCGTCAGCTCGCGCCGCGGCTGAACCCAGCCGCGCGGCCCGGCCAGCACCAGGATCGCCGGGAGCAGCGTGACTCCGGCCAGGAACGCGATGGCGATACCGATCGCCGTCGAGACCCCGGTCGTTCTGAACACTCCCATCTGGGCGAAACCCAGGACCAGGAAGGTCACGCCCACGGTGGCGGCAGATGCGGTCATGACCTTACCGATCGAGATCATCGCCGCCTTGACCGCCTGATCGAGACCGTGGCCCAGCCGCAGATAGTCGTGATATCGGCTGATGAGAAAGACCGCATAGTCCGTTCCGGCGCCAACCATGATCGCGCTCAGAAAGACGATGGACTGGTTCGAAACCCCCGCGCCGGTCAGGTCGGAGTAGCCGGCCACCACGGCCTGCGCAATCAACACCGATGATCCGATGGTCACCAATGGCAGAAGCATCGTCACCGGGTTGCGATATACCAGCAGCAGCACTCCGAGAACGAGGACCGCAATCGCGATCTCGATAGGCAGCCGATCCTGCTGACCGGCAACGGTAAGGTCGGCGGCGGTGGCCGCCGGACCGGTGCTGTAGACCTCGAGTGCGTTGTCGGTCGGCTCTCCGGCAGGACCATCGCTGGTAGGAACATCGCTGGTAGGAACATGGTGTTCGATGAGGTCCACAACGCGGTTGTACGAGTCGAATGCCCGCGGGGTGCCCAGCTCGCCCACCAAGTTGACCGGCAGTACCCAGGTCGTCTTGTCCTCGCTCGTCAGGAACGGGCGCAGTTGCGGCGTGCTGATGAAGTCCTGAACCGATACGACGTCGGTGACGTCGTCGCGCAGCGCGTCCACCACCCTTCGGTAGGTGGCTTCGTTGTCCGGCGTGAGGCCGGATTCGTTGATGAAAGCGACGACGAGGAGGTTCTCCGACCCAGACTCTTGAAATGCCTCGGACATCTTCTTCGCGGTGATGCTCGACGGCGCGTCGCTGGGCAAGATGACCAGCGGATTCTTCTCTGCCATCTCATCGAGCGAGGGCAACGTGAGGGGTAGGGCGACAACCATCGCGAGCCAGACCCCGATCACCGCCCAGGGCCACCGCACCACGACATCGGCTAGCCGCCGCATTTCGCCTTCTCCCCCGCCCGGGACCCGACCAGGCACCGGGCAGCCGCCGCAAGGGCCGCCGGGAATCCATCGACACCGGAGTAGTTCACGCTACGCGACGCGCCCCCAGCGCCCACTGTCAGCGACCCGCACGGCGACCGACTTCATCGTCGCCATGTAGCGATCGACTGATTTCTTGGCGACCGGATTGTCGGGATGCATGATCGCCATGACCGTGCCCTGGCCATATCGAAATGTGTAGATCGTCAACTGATACGAAAAACGGCCGTCTGAGTAGATGCCGATGTTGTTTGCAAAGCCCAGGTCAGCGGCGGCCAGGACCGCATTCAGCGGAGCCGCACCACCATGGAAGAAATTCGATACCGGGAAATTCGTCCGAGGCCAACTCAACCATGGCGCCAGCTCCAGAACGCGGTAATACGGCACCTTCGCCATACTCAGTCCCGAGTCGAACGAGGCCTGCGCCGCCCACGCAGCGTCGCCGAAAGAGACCGCGCCTATCGGGACAGTGAGCGGGATCAATCCGGTGAACCAGCCCTGCGTCATGAAATTGTCCGTGGCGGTGCGCGAATCCCTCGGGGTCAGCCCGTAGTACGTGAGTGCCCCCGTCAGCTCGTGCTCCACCTGCGCCTGACAAGCGAACATGCCGCCGACGAAGCGCGCACCGGCTTCCGCGCAGGCCGACTCGAAGCGCTCGGTCTGTGCGGGGTCCATCAGGATTTCCGAAGAGATGCTACTGGTCGACGTCAGCGTATTACCCAATGGAAGCGGGAATTCGGGAAAGCCACCACCATTCGCCTCGGCGAAGTCGATCCATGCCCGTACCTCCAGCGAATCGACTGTCAAACCCGACGTGTAGTCATGCTCGCGGACACAGAAATCGGCATAACTGCCGGCTTCGGGCAGAGCGAGAGCCTGTCCGCCTTCGCTCAACGCCGAATACATTCCGTTGGCTTCCAACATCGTGGTGCCGATCAACGTCGCGTCTCCGTGAACGTGATCCACCGCTGCAAAGAACGTGAAATGACTCTCGCTCTGAACTATCCCGAAAGTGAAGCACCCCCATTCCAACGGATTCGGAATGTCCACCACGTGGGCCCGTATTTCGTCAACGGTCAGGTGGCCGTGACAAACCGGCACGAATTCGATACCGGCCGGATCATCGATGGCATGTCGGATGAACTCCCCAGCACCGACCTGCTCGAACCAACTGCGGAATGTATCGTGCCGCCGCAGGTACTCATTGACGGCGCGATCCATGGCCGATATGTCGCACTGGCCGGCCAACTCACAGCTGGCGATGATCTGGCGGGAGAAGTTCATTCCGGCAGCGGCCCGTTCACAGTAGTTGCGAAGATGTTGGCCCTGCATATAGCTGACTGGCACCGCGCTGATCGGCGCTTGTCGCGCCACTTCCCGAGCTGCCACCGTCGGACGCCAGGAGGTGACAACGCCCGGCGTCACCGCCCAATCATTGAGCGCCCCGATCGTGATGCTCCCAATGCGCACGATTTGGCCTTCCCGGTCCTGCCCTATCTGCCGAGTCCGCCGCCGGCATCGCTTCCCACCCGGATCAACATACTCAGCGTTACGACACCGTGCCCCGGAGGTGGCGGTCGTTCCCAAGACTTGCCGACGTGACAGAGTGACCCTCGACGCTATCCTGACGCCGGGAGGGCAGCCCATGGTATCCGTCGACGGTCCCAACCGACCGGCTCCTCGTTTCGCGATCGTCGGCTATGCGGCGCGTTTTCCGGGCGCCCCGGATACCGACGAGTTCTGGGACCTGCTGCGCAGGGGCGGCGACGCGATATCGGAGATACCCCTGGATCGCTGGGATGCCGACGCTTTCTACGACCCGGAAGCCGGTGCGCCCGGCAAGGTTGTGACCCGTCGCGCAGGTCTTCTCGATGACGCGACGGGGTTCGACGCGCTGTTCTTCGGTATGTCGACGCGCGAGGTCAGGTTGCTGGACCCGCAGCATCGGCTGCTGCTGGAGACGGCGTGGCGCGCCGTGGAGCACTCGGGCACGGCACCGTCGGCTTTGGCCGATACCAGCACCGGCGTGTTCGTGGGTTTGGCGACCAACGACTATCTGGCACTTGTATCCGCCAGCCTGACCTACTCCGAAATAGAGGCCTACGCCGCCATCGGGACGTCGAACGCCGCAGCTGCAGGACGGATCAGCCATCGGTTGGGACTACAGGGTCCGGCCGTCGCCGTCGACACGGCATGCAGTTCTTCCCTGGTGGCAATCCATCAGGCGTGCCAAGCGCTGCAATTGGGCGAATGCGACCTCGCGCTGGCCGGCGGCGCGAACGTCCTGCTCACACCGGCCACCATGATCACGTTCTCCAGTGCGCACATGCTCGCGCCAGACGGCCGATGCAAGACGTTCGACGCGGCCGCGGACGGCTATGTGCGTGGTGAGGGTTGCGGGGTGATCGTGATCAAGCGGTTCGAGGACGCGGTTCGCGACGGTGACCGGATTCGGGCCGTCATTCGCGGCAGCGCGATCAACCAGGACGGGGCATCGGGTGGCCTGACCGTGCCCAACGGCGTCGCTCAGCAAAGGGTCATCGCCGATGCACTGACACGTGCGGGCCTCGCACCCAGCGACATCGGCTACCTGGAGGCACACGGCACCGGGACGTCCCTCGGCGACCCGATCGAGGCCCAGGCCGCGGGTGCCGTGCTCGGCGCCGGCCGCGACCCTGGCCAGCCGCTGTTGATGGGCTCGGTCAAGACCAACATCGGCCACCTGGAGGCAGCCGCCGGCATCGCGGGCGTCATCAAGGTCATCCTCTCGCTGGAGAACGGCCTGCTGCCGCAGCACCTGCACTTTCAGAACCCGTCGCCGCACATTCCGTGGGACCGGCTTCCTGTACAAGTGGTCAAGGAGGCGACCGCCTGGGAGCGTTCCGACCGGGCGCGCATCGCGGGAATCAGCTCGTTCGGATTCGCCGGCACAAACGCCCACGTCATCCTGGAGGAGGCGCCCGAGGAAGCCACACCGCCTGTTCCGGCACCAGTCCCGAACGGGCAGTTCTATGTCGCCGCCGGGGCGGCTCCGGTGCCGAATGTCGCCGCCGGGGCGGCTCCGGTGCCGAATGTCGCCGCCGGGGCGGCTCCGGT
>CAZEMS010000002.1:111290-158499 GCA_964513475.1 uncultured Mycobacterium sp.
GCGGTTCAGCATTCTGACGCTGTCAGCGCGAACGCCCTCAGCCCTGACCCGGCTCGCCGGTGACTACCGCGACTGGATGGCCGCACATCCCGAGGCCACCTTGGCGGACGTGTGTTTCACCGCCGGGGCGGGTCGATCCCACCTGGAGCACCGGGCCGCCCTGGTGGTCAGTTCGAGGGAATCCGCCGTCGAGCTGCTCGGCGCGCTAGCTGACGACCGACCGGCGCCGGGCCTGGTTCGCGGCGAGGCCCATGACACCCCGAAAACGGCGTGGCTGTTCACCGGTCAGGGCAGCCAGTACCCGGGCATGGCCCGTGAGTTGTACGCGACGGAGCCGGTGTTCGCCGAGACACTGGACCGTAGCGCGGCCGCAGTCGCCGACATTCTCGAGAAGCCGTTGCTGGAGGTCATGTTCGACCTGGATAACCCCGACGCTCCGGATGCCGGCGACATGTTGCGCCGAACCTCCTACGCGCAACCCGCCCTGTTCGCAGTGGAGATGGGTCTGGCCCGGCTCTGGCAGTCATGGGGCTTCGAGCCGGCCGTGGTCCTGGGCCACAGCGTGGGACAGTACGCTGCGGCGTGCGTCGCCGGCGTGTTCACTTTGGAAGACGGGGCGCTGTTGATGGCCGAGCGAGGCCGGCTGTTCGCCAGCCTGCCTGCCGGCGGTCAGATGACTGCGGTGTTCGCCCCCGCAGAACGTGTCGAGAGACTCACCGACGAGTTTCCGAGCCTGTCGGTCGCCGCCTACAACGGCACCAACACCGTATTGTCCGGACCGGCAGAGGACCTGGAGAAGGCCGCTGCCGGACTCGCAGCCGACGGTGTCCGCTGTGACCGGCTGGACACCAGCCATGCGTTCCACTCGACGCTGCTCGACCCGATTCTGGACGAGTTCGAGTCGTTCGCGACGCAGTTCAATTTCCGCACACCGCAGCGAATTCTGATCGACAATCGCACCGGAAAAGCACTCAGTAGGAGTACGCCGCTCGATGGCCCCTACTGGCGACGTCATGCCCGCCAGCCGGTGCAGTTCGCCACGAGCGTGAGCACCCTGGCCGAGATGAACTGCGCGGTGTTGCTCGAGATCGGCCCACGACCGGTGCTCACCGCCGCTGCCCTCGGAACCTGGACGGACCAGGCCACCACACCGCGGGTCATCGCGTCCTTGCGCCAAAACACCGCCGACCACCGACAAATCAGCGAAGCGATTGCCGACGCGTACGTCTTGGGCTACACGCCTGACTTCGGCGCTCTTCGGCAAGCGCACGCGCGAAAAGTGGACCTGCCCAGCTATCCGTTCGAGCATCGCCAGTACTGGTTCCGGGACAACCGGGATGACGCTGAGCGTCACACCGACCAGCAGGTGCAAACTGGCGCGGACACCCAGGCCATCCGCCTTCTCGAGGACGGGCGGATCGAGGAACTTGCCACCCTCCTCAACGGTGCCAGTAGCGATGAGCAGACCCTGAATGTTCTCACTAGGCTTGCAGCACAACATAATCAGGAACGCACCGCCCACGCTATCACCGACGACCGCTACGAGATCCGCTGGGAGAAGGCTCGCACTCGACAGCTCGACACGGGGGTCGCCGAGGAGTCCGGCTGGATCCTCGTCGGCGACGAATCCGATCTGATCCGTCCGCTAGTCGAGGCGCTGACGGCACGCGGCCACCACCAACATCGCGTTGTCGGGTTGCCGGTGTCCGACGCTGACGAAGAAGAACTCGCCGACGTGTTGCGCGCTGCTGCAGAGAACGATCCAACGCTGCGCATCGTCAATGTCGCGGCGCTCGGCGCAGATCAGGAGTCGGCGACCGCACCCTCGACGATGCGGTCACTGCTGCGCATGCAGCACCGAATCCTGGGTGGAACCCAACGACTCTTCCGGGCAGCGATGACCGCTGGACTGCGTCGGCCCATATGGCTGGTTACCCGTGGTGCACAGCGGGTCATCGACACCGACATCGTGGCACCGGATCAGAGTTGCCTATGGGGATTCGGTCGCGCCGCGGCCCTGGAAGTTCCGCAGGTGTGGGGCGGATTGGCCGACTTGCCCGCCGGCAGCGAAACCGGACCCGAAGGATGGTCCTGGTTGATCGACCGGATCGTGACGGCACGCGACTCGGCCGGCAGCGAGGACCAGGTCGCGCTGCGCGATCACGCCATCTACGTACCCCGCTTGGTTCGCCGGACCGGCGATCCCGCAAGCGACCCGCTCGGGATACGCTCTGAAGCAACGTATCTGGTGACGGGCGGGCTGGGTTCGATCGGACTGGAAATCGCCGGATACCTGGCGGCACACGGTGCCAGGCATCTGGTTCTGACCAGCCGGCGAACGCCTAGCGCCGCAACACAGCAACGCATCGACGCGCTGGGCGCAGAGCACGATTGCCAGGTGCGGGTGGCCACTGCCGACGTCGCCGATGCGCACGAAGTGGCACGCCTGCTGGCGACCGTGGACAGTGAACTGCCGCCACTGGCCGGCATCGTGCACGCTGCGGGCGAGATCGGCACCACCCCGTTGCGCAGCCTGGATGACTCGGAGGTTGATCGTGTTTTCGCCGGGAAGGTCTGGGGTGCTTGGCATCTGAGCGAAGCAGCCGCCGACCTGGAGCTGGACTTCTTCGTCAGCACCTCGTCGATCGCATCCGTATGGGGCGGATTCGGTCAAACCGCCTACTCCGCGGCAAACGCTTTCCTCGACGGCCTGGCCTGGCGTCTGCGTGCCCAAGGCATCACCGGGACCAGCGTAAACTTCGGACCCTGGTCGGCAGGGATGGCCGACGCAGACTCACGTGCGCGACTCGAGCAGCGCGGGGTCCGCACGTTGACACCTTCCGATGCCCTGGCGGGCTTTGCCGACGCGTTGGCGGCCAGCTCGGCACACGGTCCGACGGAGGTTCCAGTACAAGCGATCGTCGCCAGGATCGAATGGTCTCGTTTCCTGCCGCTCTACCAGCAAGCGGGCAGACGGGCATTCTTGGCGGAGCTGGAGCGCGAGCTGCCCACCCAGCAGGCCGGGCCGGAGCCGTCCACAACGGCGTCGGGGCGAACCCCACTCGTCGAGCGGCTCGGCAGAGCACCGGTGCAGCAGCGCAGGAAACTGTTGACCGACTACCTCCGGGATGCAGTGGCAGAGGTCACGAGGTTGGATCCCTCGGAGATCCGGACGGACGCAGGCTTTTTCGACCTCGGCATGGACTCGCTGATGGCCGTCGAGTTGCGGCGACGCATCGAACAGGGAGTGGGCGAACAGATACCCGTCACCCTGGTGATGGACCACCCACGTCTGTCCGACGCGGCCGACTACCTGCTGGGTGAGGTCCTCGAACTCAGCGGCCAGGTGTCCGCCCGCACAGCGCCTCAACTGAGCACACCCACGGACGAACCGATCGCGATCGTTGCGGTGTCCTGCCGCTTTCCCGGCGCTGCTGACCCGGAAGCCTTCTGGGATGTGCTGGCGGGCGGAGTCGACGCGATCCGGGAGGTCCCGGAGGACCGCTACGACATCGACGAGTACTACGACCCGGACCCCGAGGCCCCGGGCAAGATCTACAGTCGCTTCGGCGGATTCCTCGACGGGATCGACGGATTCGACCCCGAGTTCTTCGGCATCTCCCCGCGCGAGGCGGTGTGGATCGACCCGCAGCAGAGGCTGATGCTCGAAACCGTTTGGGAAGGGCTCGAACGGGCCGGGTATGCGCCCGCAAGCCTGCGCGGGAGCCGAACCGGCATCTTCGTGGGGGTGGCGGCCAACGAGTACGCCCAGCTGCTGTCCGCGGAGACGGTCGACAAGATCCAGCCCCAGTTCATCACCGGAAACGCGCTCAATGCCATTTCCGGTCGGGTTGCGTTCGCGCTCGGGCTCGAAGGACCGGCGGTGGCGATCGACACCGCGTGCAGTTCCGCACTGGTCGCCGTGCATCAAGCGTGCCAGGCACTGCACTCCGGGGACTGCGATCTGGCGCTGGCCGGGGGCGTGAACGTCCTGCTGAGTCCGATAACCGTCATCGCCGCCTCCCGGGCCAGAATGTTGTCCCCCGTGGGCCGCTGCAAGACATTCGACGCCTCCGCAGACGGCTACGTGCGCAGCGAGGGCTGCGGGATTCTCGTGCTCAAGAGGCTCGGCGACGCGCAGCGCGACGGCGACCGCATCTGCGCGGTCATCCCGGGAAGCGCGGTCAACCAGGACGGTGCGTCCAGCGGTCTGACCGTGCCCAATGGTGGTGCCCAGCAACGCCTCATCGGTACAGCCCTGGCGCGCGCAGGCCTGGCCGGGGGCGATGTCGACTACCTCGAGGCGCACGGGACCGGCACACCACTGGGCGATCCGATCGAAGTCCAGGCGGCCGGCGCTGCATTCGGTGTCGCGCGCGACGGGGACAGGCCGTTGCTGATGGGATCGGTGAAGACGAACATCGGTCACCTGGAGTCGGCTTCAGGAGCCGCCGGCCTCATCAAGGTCGTGCTGTCGCTGCAGCACGGCGTGCTACCGCAGAGCTTGCACTTCGACACACCGTCGCCGCACATCCCATGGGACTCGTTGCCCGTTCGGGTGGTGGACAAGTCGACTCCGTGGCAGTCCAACGGCAGACCGCGGCGCGCCGGAGTGAGTTCCTTCGGATTTACCGGCACGAACGCGCACGTGCTGATCGAGGAAGCACCGCCGCAAGCGGCGGCCGACAACGAACCCGAATCCGGCGCCGGCGATCCGGCTGTCCATGTGTTGCCGCTGTCTGCGCGGTCCCCCGAGGCTCTGGTGGCGCTTGCGCGACGCTACGAGTCCTGGTTTGCGGCCAATCCGGATATCGGTGTTGCCGACGTGTGCCGGACGGCAGGCACGGGGAGGTCGCATTTTGCGTTCCGAGCTGCGTTGGTTGTGGACTCGGTTCAGGGTGCCCGCGAAGGCCTGGCCGACTTGGCGGACAACCGATTGCGAACAGGCGTGCTGCGAGGCGAGCAGCCGGACCGGCCGATGACAGCGTGGCTGTTCACCGGGCAGGGGAGCCAGTACTCGGGGATGGGGCGCGAGTTGTTCCACACCGAGCCGGTTTTCGCCGAAACGGTGACTCGGTGCGCGGACGCACTCGAAGGCATCCTCGCGCAGCCGTTGTTGGAGGTGCTATTCGACACCGATCGCCTCAGCGGCGGCAAGAGCGCAGAGACGCTGCGGCATACATCGTTTGCTCAGCCGGCGCTGTTCGCCCTCGAGATGGGGCTGGCCCGGCTGTGGCAATCGTGGGGCGTCGAGCCCGACGTAGTGCTGGGTCACAGCGTCGGCCAGTACGCCGCTGCATGTGTGGCAGGCGTCTTCAGCCTCGAAGACGGAGCGCGATTGATCGCCGAGCGCGGCCGGATGTTCGGCGGCCTGCCCGAGGGCGGGCGAATGGTGGCGGTGTTCACCGACGCCAAGCACGTGGAGGAGATCGCCAGCGAGTTCCCGCGAGTGTCGGTCGCCGCCTACAACGGACCCAACACCGTGCTCTCGGGTCCGGGCGAGGACCTCGAGGAGATAAGCATCAGGTTCAGTGACGAGGGGATTCGCTGCACCTGGCTGGTGACCAGCCACGCCTTCCACTCTGAACTGCTGGATCCGGTGCTCGACGAGTTCGAGTCCTACGCAGCGCAACTGCCGTTCGCTGCGCCGACCTTGCCGCTTGTGTGCAACCGCACCGGTACCGTGCTCACGGCCCAAACCCCGCTGGACGCTCAGTACTGGCGGCGGCATTCACGCCAGCCGGTGCAGTTCGCCGAGAGCGTGCGCACCGTGGCAGCCCTCGGCTGTACAGCACTGATGGAGATCGGTCCGCAGCCGGTGCTGACGGGCGCCGCGGTTCAGGTCTGGCCCGAGCACCTGGCAGCGCCGCAGGCGATCGTTTCCCTGCGCAAGGGCGTCGACGACCGGCGTCAGATCACCGATGCACTGGCCGCGGCCTACGTCAGCGGCCATCGACCTGATTTTGCTGCACTGCAACGACAACCGCGTCACACGGTCGAGCTGCCCACCTATCCGTTCCAGCGCCGCCGCTATTGGCCCAAGTCATCCAGCGTCGCGGGGTCTGACATCAACGGTGCCGCCGTGTCAGGAATCCTCGGCGCGGCGAAGGACCTTGCCTCCGGTGACACCGTCTACACGAGCAGGTTGTCCGTCAGGTCGCAGCCCTGGCTTGCCGACCACGTCATCTACGGCACAGTGGTCGTCCCCGGTGCGACTTATGCGGCGATGGCGTTGGCCGCGGTCGGCCCACCGTCGCGCGTGACGGACGTTTTCTTCTACGAGCCGATCATCCTGCCCGAGAAGAGTTCCCGCGAGGTACAGCTGACGCTGCACCCCGTGGAGGGCTCCGGCGAGCGGAGCGACGGTTGGCGTTTCCAGGTGCACAGCCGGCCCTACGGTGTCCGGGATGCTGATTGGTCCCTGAACGCCGACGGCACCGTCGTGAGCGGATCGGTGCCGGGGGAATCGACGCCGGTAGACGATCCGGCAGACAATCCGGTGGACGCTCCGATCGACGAAGCAACCGAACGGCTGAACCGCATGCGTCCGCAGGAGTTGTTCGACACTTTCGCCGACATGGAGTTGGCGTGGGGGCCGACCTGGTCCGGTTCCCTGAAGTCGTTGTGGCTGGGCGAAGGCGAGGCGATCGGTGACATTCTCATTGGCGAAGAGCTCGCCGAACAGCTTGGCAGCGAGCCGATGCACCCGGTGCTGATGGACCTGTGCACCGGAGTCGCGTTCCCGGCGTTCCCGGCACTTCTCGCCGCCGAGCAGGGTGTGAGCGACCTCTTTCTGCCTCTGCGGTACGGGCAGGTCGCTCTCAACGAGCGGATGCCGCGGCGGTTTTATTGCCGCGCGCGTTGGCGCGAGAGCGAACTCGACAGCGAAACCCAGGTCTTCGACCTAGATTTCTACACGCAGGATGGGCGCTCGCTCGGTGGGATTCGGGAGTTCACCGTCAAGCGCGCACCCCGGGAAGCGCTGCTGCGCGGGCTCGGCGGCGATGCCACCCGACTGCTCTACACCGTTGGCTGGCACGAAGTGCCGCCCCCCGCGCCGGAGACCGCCGCCGGGCAAGAGAGCCGGCACTGGCTGGTCGCCGGATTCGACGAACTGGCCGCCCTTCTGCCGGACTGCGTCCCCTGCGACCGCTACACCGAACCGGAAGCCTTGGGCGAGCTGCTGGTGCGAGCTCACGACGGCGGTCGGCCGTTCTCCGGAGTCGTCTGGCGCAGTACCGGGCCACACAAGCGCCCACGCGGGCAGGAGTCGAGCGCCGAGATCGCCGCACGAATCGAAACCGAGATCACCAACTTGCTCAGCGCCGTGCAGACGGTCCAACGTGGCGAGGTGAAACTGCCTGGTGGACTGTGGATCATCACCGAAGGAGCGGTGGCGACTGAGTCCGGTGAACCGGTCGACCCGGTACAGGCAGCGCTCTGGGGATTCGGGCGCACCACAATCAACGAGGAACCTGCGCTGCACTGCAAGCTTGTCGATTTCGACGGGTCGCCGGAGGCAGTGAGTGCTATGGCCGACCTGTTGGCCGCGCCCAGCCCAGACCTGCTGGAACCCGAGTTGGCCTTGCGGCAAGGCAAGATGCTGGCCTCGCGGTTGTTGCCGTGGGCACGAAGCGGTCATCTCACCGTGCCGCGGTCGAACGACTACGTCCTTGCCCCGACCGAACGCGGCGCAATCGACAACCTGCGCCTGACCGAAGCGGACGTACCGCCGCCGGCCGAGGGCTACGTGCAGGTCCGAGTCGAGGCCGCGGGCCTCAACTTCCGGGATGTGCTCAATGTCTTGGGCCTCTACCCAGGCGACCCCGGACCGATCGGCGGGGACTTCGCCGGAGTCGTCACGCAGCTAGGCAGCGGCGTCACGGGCCTGGATGTCGGCCAGCGCGTCTACGGCTTCATGCAGGGCGCCTTCTCGAGCCGATTCAATGTGCCGGTACAGCTGGTCGCTCCGGTGCCCGATGGGTTGAACCCGGTGGCGGCGGCCACGATTCCCGCGGCAGCGCTCACGGCCCGGCTGGCGTTCGACTGGGCGCAGTTGAAGCCCGGCGATCGCGTACTCATTCACGCCGCCAGTGGCGGCGTAGGGCTGGCCGCGATCCAGATGGCACAGCAGCACGGCGCCGTAGTGTTCGCAACCGCCAGCACGTACAAGCGTGAGACGCTGCGGAAGATGGGCGTGAAGTACGTCTACGACTCGCGCACCACGGATTTCGCCGACCAGATTCTGGCGGATACCGATGGTGCCGGCGTGGATG
The DNA here is from genome assembly GCA_964513475.1 of uncultured Mycobacterium sp. Taxonomy (GTDB): domain Bacteria; phylum Actinomycetota; class Actinomycetes; order Mycobacteriales; family Mycobacteriaceae; genus Mycobacterium. The sequence continues at coordinate 119,567 of CAZEMS010000002.1, forward strand.
TAGTGCTCAACAGCCTGACGAATGAGGGCTTCGTCGATGCGACAGTGCGTGCGACGGCCCACAACGGCCGCTTCGCCGAGATCGCCAAGCGCGATATCTGGACGCCTGAGCAGATGGCGGCTGCCCGTCCCGACATCGCCTACGAAATCGTTGCCTTGGATGCCACCACTCTGCAGGACCCGGACCACATCAAGCGCTTGCTGACCGAGGTGTCAGACGGGCTCGCCACTGGCGAGTGGACATCGCTGCCCGCCGAGATCTACCCGATCACCGAGGCGAGGGCCGCGTTCCGCCGGATGCAGCAAGCGCGGCACATCGGCAAGATCGTGCTGCAGATTCCGCATCCGCTGCAGCCGCGCGGTGATCGGAGCTACCTGATCACCGGCGGACTCGGTGCTATCGGCTTGCACACGGCGGCGTATCTGGCCCAACTCGGCGCCGGAGACGTCGTGCTGACAAGTCGGCGTGCTCCCGACGCGGACATGCAGCGGGCGATCGAGGGCATCACCGAGCATCACCGTTGCCGCATCCATGTCTTCACGGCCGATGTCGGTGACGAGTCTGAGGTCGTGAGGCTTCTGGAGCGAATCCGGGCGGAGTTGCCCCCGCTCGGCGGAGTCGCCCATCTGGCCGGAGTGCTCGACGACGCGCTGTTGTCGCAGCAGAGCCTTGAGCGCTTCCGAACAGCGCTGGCGCCCAAGGCGTACGGCGCCTGCCACCTGGACCGATCGACGAGAGACGACGATCTGGACTTCTTCATCGTGGCTTCCTCGGTCTCCAGCTTGTTCGGTACACCTGGGCAAGCGAACTACGCCACTGCCAACGCGTTCCTCGACGGCCTGGTCGCACAGCGAAGGGCGCGAGGCTTGCCCGCGACGGGTGTCAACTTCGGCCCCTGGGGCCAGGGCGGGATGGCTTCGTCGGAGGCCGCGAGCGCCAACATCAGCGCGCAGGGCCTCGTGCCGCTGGCACCCTCGGCCGCTCTGAGCGCACTCTCCGAAGTCGTCGCCAATGGAACCGGCCAGGCAACCGTCATCAAGGCCAACTGGCAGCGTGCCGCGAAGGTACTGGGCAGTTCGCGCCCACCGATCCTCGACCTCGTCTTGCCGAGCGCCGTCGGCGAGTTGGCCGGTGACAGTGAGTTGCTCCGGCAGCTGCAGGAGATACCGGTTGCGCAGCGCGCCGATTTCGTGACCGAGTTCCTGCAACGCGAAGTGCAGAACTTCCTGCGGCTCGCGCAACCGCCGTCGGCGTCCAGTCGCTTCCTGGACCTGGGCACCGATTCCCTGATGGCGATCGAATTACGAAACCGCTTGCACAGCCAGTTCGGCGGCGCCTTCACGATCAATGCGACCGCGGTGTTCGACTATCCGACCATCGGCGGGCTGGCCGAGTATCTCGTGGGTCAGCTGACCGATTCGGATTCGCCGCCGGCGGAAGCAGAACCTGTCGCGGCAGTCGAATCGTAGGGCTGCCTCAGGTACCCGTCCACTGCGGCGCACGCTTCTCGGCGAAGGCCACCGCGCCCTCCCGCGCATCTTTCGAGCCGAACACCGGCAGCAGGATCTTCATCTGCTCGGCGAACATCTCCTCGGGGCGCCATCCGCGCGATTCGACGATGATCCGTTTGGTCGCGGCCACGGCCAGCGGCCCGTTCGCGGTGATCTTCGCCGCCAGTGCGAGCGCCGAGGCAAGGACGCCGCCGGCTTCGGCCAGCACGTTGACCAGGCCAAGGTCGTGTGCGCGTTCGGCGGACAGATTCTCTCCGGTGAGCGCGAGCTCCATGGCGATCGCGTACGGAATGCGGTGCGGCAGTCGCAGTAGGCCCCCGGCGCCGGCCACCAGCCCGCGCTTGACCTCGGGTATGCCGAAGGCGGAGTCCTTGGCCGCCACGATCAGATCGGTCGCCAGCGCCAGCTCGGTGCCGCCGGCCAGCGCGTAACCCTCCACGGCGGCGATCAGCGGTTTTACCGGGGGGCGTTCGGTGAAGCCCAGGCCACGACCCGGGACCACCACGTTCTCGCCGCGGGCGAACGCCTTGAGGTCCATGCCCGCGCAGAACGAGCCGCCCGCACCGGTGAGCACTCCCACCGACAACCCGGGGTCGTCGTCGAGGCGGTCCATCGCGTCCGCCAGACCACGGCTGACCGCGGCATTCACCGCGTTCTTCGCCTTGGGGCGGTTGATGGTGATGACAAGAACCCGGTCGCGTTGTTCGACCAGGACGGGATCTTCGGGACTGCCGACGTCGTCGCTCACGACCGTGATGGTACGACCGCCGGACCGGTCAGGTCACCAGGTGGGTACCATCCAACTAGAACACGTTCCAATCCGGTAGGAGTACCAGGGTGAGCTCATCGGAAGTTCAGTCGCCCGAGATCGCCAAGTGGGACCCGGGTTTCACCGAGCGCGTCGTCGGCCTGCTGCGCCCGCTGATCAAGGGCTATCACCGTTCGGAGGTGCGCGGGCTGGAGTCGTTCCCACCGGGCGGCGCACTGGTGGTGTCCAATCACTCCGGCGGCTTGTTCCCAATGGACGTGCCGGTGTTCGCGACCGATTTCTACCGGCATTTCGGCTACGACCGGCCGGTCTTCACGCTCAGCCACGACATCATCTTCACCGGACCAACCGCAGAGTTCTTCATCAAGATCGGATTCATCAGGGCCAACCACGAGAACGCCGACGCGGCGCTGCGCTCGGGCGGTGTGGTGGTGGTCTTCCCGGGCGGTGACTACGACGTGTACCGGCCGACGCTGGTCGAGAACACGATCGACTTCGGCGGGCGTACCGGTTACGTCAGAGCAGCGTTGAACGCCGGCGTTCCGATCGTCCCGACCGTCGGAATCGGCGGCCAGGAAACCCAGCTGTACCTGTCTCGCGGCGAGTGGATGGCCCGGCTGCTGCGACTGGACAAGTTGTTGCGGGCCAAGATCCTGCCGATCTCGTTCGGTTTCCCGTTCGGACTGTCCGCGGTCGTCCCGCTGAACGTTCCGATGCCCAGCAAGATCGTCATGCAGGTGCTGCCTCCGATCGACGTCGCGGCCGAGTTCGGCGAGGCCCCCGACATCGACGAGGTCGACGCACACGTGCGCCATGTGATGCAGCGCGCGCTGGACGGCCTGGCCGCCGAACGTCGCCTGCCCATCATCGGCTGATGACTCCACTGCCCACACGCCTGACCGAAGCGTTCGGTCTGATCACCACGCTGCACCGTGCCGGCATGGTCGCGCCGATGCGCCCGGACAAGTACCTTCGCATCGCCGCCGCGATGCGCCGCGAGAACATGGGTGTCACTTCAGGTTTCGCGGCAGCAGCGCAGCGGTGTCCGGACCGGCCCGGCTTCATCGACGAACTCGGCACGCTGACCTGGCGCGAGATCGACCAGCGCTGCGACGCGTTCGCCGCCGCACTCCAGGATGTTCCGGAAAGCCCGGTCCGCACGGTCGGGATCATGGCCCGAAACCACCGCGGCTTCGTCGAGGCGCTGACCGCCGCGGGGCGCATCGGCGCCGACGCCCTGCTGCTCAACACCTCGTTCGCCGGGCCGGCACTGGCCGAGGTGGTCCGGCGTGAGGGCGTCGACGTCATGGTCTACGACCAGGAGTTCACCGAAACCGTCGACCGCGCACTAGCCGACAGTCCGCAGACCATCAGGATCGTGGCCTGGACCGACGCCGAACAGCCCGGGCACACGGTCGAGGAGCTGATCACCCGGTACGCCGGCCGGAAGCCGCAGCGCGCGGACGCCAAGAGCAAGGTCATCCTGCTGACCTCGGGAACCACCGGAACACCCAAGGGCGCCAAGCATTCCGGCGGCGGGCCGGGCATCCTCAAGTCGATCCTGGACCGTACCCCGTGGCACGTCGAGGAGACGGTTGTCGTGGTGGCGCCGATGTTTCATGCCTGGGGCTTCTCGCAACTGGTCTTCGGCGCATCGATGGCATGCACCATCGTGACCAGACGCAGGTTCGACCCGGAGGCCACCCTCGAACTGGTCGACCGGCACAGCGCCACCGGCCTTGTGGTTGTCCCGGTCATGTTCGACCGGATCATGGAACTGCCCGACGAGGTCCGCGCCAAGTACAGCGGCCGGTCACTGCGGTTCGCCGCCGCGTCGGGATCGCGCATGCGCCCCGATGTCGTCATCCGGTTCATGGATCAATTCGGCGACGTCATATACAACAACTACAACGCCACCGAGGCCGGCATGATCGCCACCGCCACGCCGCGGGACCTGAGGGCAGCACCGGACACCGCCGGGCGTCCCGCCGAGGGCACCGAAATCCGGATCCTGGACAGCGATCTCCGCCAGGTGGCCGTCGGCGACGTCGGCGGGATCTACGTACGCAACTCCACCCAGTTCGACGGCTACACCTCGGGTTCCACCAAGGACTTCCACGACGGCTTCATGTCGTCGGGCGATGTCGGCTATCTCGACCACGCGGGACGGCTGTTCGTGGTGGGCCGCGACGACGAGATGATCGTCTCCGGCGGGGAGAACGTCTACCCCATAGAAGTGGAGAAGACCCTGACCGCCCATCCCGAGGTGACCGAGGCGGCAGTGATCGGAGTGGACGACGAGCAGTTCGGGCAGCGGATGGCGGCGTTCGTCGTGCTGGACCCGGCGTCGTCGGCGACCCCGGAGACGCTCAAGCAGCACGTGCGGGAGAACCTGGCCAACTACAAGGTGCCGCGCGAGATCACCGTGCTCGATGAGTTGCCGCGCAACAACACGGGCAAGATCGCTCGTCGTGAACTGCAGGACCGCGCCGGCCGTGGGTAAACGGCGCCGCCCACTGCTGCGCGCGGTCGCCGAACTGGTCAACGCCGCCAACGGCGTCCGCCCGCTGGGCCGTGAGGGCTACCGCACTCTGCCGGTGTTCGCGTTCGGCTGGCCCACCAGCGAGATGGCGCCGCTGTATCTTGCCGGTTCGGTTCTGGACGCGGCCCGCCGCGGGCTGCGCGGTGATTTCCGTGGCCTACGAGGCCGAATCGCACTGCTTCTCCACGGGATCGCATGGACCCTGCTCGGCCTGATCATGTACCGCAACGTCACATCCGCACCACACTTCGAGACACCGCTGCGGGACGCGCTCGGCGACGACTACGAGAGCGTCGCCGCGCAGTCGCAACCGGCCAGACGGGCCGGCAAGCTGGTGGGAATACCGCCCAACGAACTGATCCGGCGACGCTATGTCGAGAAGGCCGGGACCGTTCGGTACGGCCCGCACCCGCAGGTCAACTTCGCCGACATCTGGCGGCGTGGCGACCTGCCCCGCAGCGGAAGGGCGCCGGTACTACTCCAGGTTCCCGGTGGCGCCTGGACGATCGGTATGCGGCGCCCACAGGCCTATCCGCTGTTGAGCCACCTCGCCGAACGCGGCTGGGTCTGTGTGTCGATCGACTACCGCGTCAGCCCCCGACACACCTGGCCAGACCACATCGTCGACGTCAAGAGGGCGCTGGCCTGGATCAAACAGAACATCGCCGAGTTCGGCGGGGATCCGGACTTCGTCGCGATCACCGGCGGCTCCGCCGGGGGTCATCTGTCGTCACTGGCCGCGCTGACACCCAACGACCCGCTGTACCAACCAGGCTTTGAGGACGTTGATACCTCGGTTGCGGCAGCGGTGCCGGTCTACGGCCGCTATGACTGGTTCACCACCGCAGGTGCCGGGCGCAGCGAGTTCATCGCGTTCCTGCAGCGCTTCGTCGTCAAGAAGCCGTTCCTGGGGAACCGCGGCATCTACCTCGACGCCTCACCGATCCGGTTGGTACACCCCGACGCGCCGCCGTTCTTCATTCTGCACGGACAGGACGATTCGATCATCCCCGTGCCGGAGGGCCGCGAGTTCGCCGACGCCCTCCGTTCGGTGTCGACATCCACCGTCGCCTACGCCGAGATCCCGCACGCACAACACGCATTCGACTTCTACGGGTCGCCGCGGGCGCACTACGCAGCGGCCGCGATCGGCAGGTTCCTGTCCTGGGTGCACGCCACCCGCAGGTGACGCCTCGCACCTGTTCTGATGCGTCAGGAAGCGATGCCGGTGTCGACGGCAGTCAGCTCTGCCGGCAGCCCGGCGGCGCGGCGGATCTCGACGAACGATTGGATCATCGCCTCGGTCAACTCGTGTGGGTCCTTCAGCGTGGCACCGTCGCAGAGCACCGACACGTTGATCTGATCGACGTAGCTCCACACCGTGATGTTCAGTCCGGAGCCGGTGGTCAGCGGACCGATCGAATAGAAGTCGGTCACCAGCGCCCCACCGACCCTGGCCCGTTCCCGCGGGCCGGGAACGTTGGAGATCGGCACGTTGAGCACCTTGTTCTGACCGTCCTTGTCGGCCAGCCAGCCGAACAGCCGCTCAGCCGGTGCCGGCGGCAGGTAGTCCGACCAACGGCTCACCAACTCCGGGCCGATCAGGGTGTTGATCTCCTTGCCGGTTTCCGCGCTGCTATGAGCTTCGGCCACCCGCTCCAGCGGATCGCTGAGGTGCACCGGCAGCCCCACCAAGACCCCGGTGAAGCGGTTACCGGAGATTCTGTCCGGAGAGAAGTCGAAAGCCACCGGCACCGAGGCCAGCAGCGGATGATCGGCGCGCCCGTCGTAGCGCAGCAGCAGGGTCCGCAACGCTCCGGCCGAGATCGCCAGCACCATGTCGTTGACCGTTGCGCCGAGCCGCTTTCCGGTCGCCTTCACATCGGACAGCGCCAGTGCGGTTGTCGCGAATCTGCGAACCGGGTCGATCTTGTGGTTGATGAAGCTCGGCGGCGGGGTGAACGGCCGGGTCAGATCCGGCGACAGCTTGTGCGAGCTGCGCCGCACTCGGGTCAGACCCTCGAAGGTGTATCTGAACATCCCTGGGAGCCGCCCGATCTGACGCAGATGATCACGGAAGGCGCTGCGCACCAACTCATTCCGGGCTGGCGCAGGGTCAGTCGCATAGGAGTCACGGTCGCGCTGCGGGCCTTCCCGCAGGTCCATCGCACGAGCGATCAGGTTCGCCGAGGCCACACCGTCGGCCAGCGCATGGTGGACCTTGCCCAGCACCGCGATCCGCCCGTTCGCGAGGCCGGAGATGAAATACATCTCCCACAGCGGGCGACCCCGGTCCAATGGGGTACTGGCGATCTCGCCGACCGCTTCGTCGAGTTCACGGCGCCCACCCGGGGCCGCGACCCGCCACGGACGGATGTGGTACTCCAGGTCGACCTCGCAGTTCTCCCGCCACATCGGGTGGTGGAACTTGAAGGGGATGTCGACCAGTTCGTAGCGGAAGGGATCCATCTTGTAGAGCCGACCCGCGATGACGTTTCGGAACTCCTCCAACCCGAAGGCGCGCTCACCGATGTCGGAGAGGTCGATGACCGCCAACTTCAAGGTGTGCATATGCACGTTGGGCGTCTCCGAGTACAGCAGTACCGCATCCCACCCGCTGAGCCTCTTCACTTGGGCTCCTTCACTGGGTATAACCTCCGCGAGTCACCGCCTGCGTGGAGGCGTCTATACGACCTCTTGCGATGACGCGGTGACACCGCTGCGATGAATCTGGTTGAGAAACAGGCTGATCGCTGTTGCCATCGCGCCGGTACGAGCACCGTCGATCATGTCGAACCCGTGACCGGCGCCGGGCAGCTCCAGGTAGCTCACCACCGAACCGGACACCGAGCGGACCTTCTCGACGAAACTCCTGGCCTGGGCCACCGGGATGACACTGTCGCCGCTGCCGTGAACGACCAGGAAGGGTGGCGCCCCGGCGTGCACCCGGTGGATCGGGGAGGCCTTGCGGAAGATCTCGGGGTGCGTAGCGATCCTGCGCTTGACCACCACCCGCTCCAGGAAGTCAACGAACCGCGCGCGTTCGGCGGTCGAACGGTCCTCCCAGTCATAGCGACCGTAGATGCCGACCACCGCGTCCACCGTCGTGTCCGCCCCCGCCGGAAGATCCGGTTGCAGTTCTGGGTCGTTCCCGGTCAACCCGGCCAGCGCCGCGAGATGGCCGCCCGCCGAGCACCCGGCCACCGCGACGAAGGTGCGGTCGCCGCCGAACTCGTCGACATTGGCGCGCGCCCAGGCGATTGCGGTCTTGACGTCGGTGATGTGGGTTGGCCAGCGGTGGTGCGGCGACACCCGATAGTCGACAGACAGGCAGACCCAGCCCTGCTCGGCAAGGTGCGACATCAGGGCGTAGCCCTGCAACATCCGGCTGCCGTGCACCCAGGCGCCGCCGGGGACGAAGATCATCACCGGCGCCGGGCTGTGGGAGGGTTCCTTCCGACGCCACACATCGAGCAGTTGCGCGGGGTGTTCGCCGTAGCGGACCGACGTCCGGTGCAGGTGGCGGCGGTGCTCGTGCATCCGCGACAGCGGCGGCCTACGGTCCGGAGCAGGCCACTCGATGTCCAGATCCGCATCCGGAACGACTCCGCGCAGCGCGGCAGCCGACACCGACTGCGTCACATCGCGTTCCTGCCTGCGTAACCCGGCGCTGCCCGGTCTCAGCCAGGATCTCGCGGTGGTCCCGAGGAGGTCTGGCAGGTGCCGAGCCCCCCATACGGTCATCGCCGTCGCGCTGCCCAGCGGTTCGAGGTGCTTCCCGATCACGGGCAGCGAGGCCGAGGCAACGCTCAAGGCCAGCGCATAGTCCGACGGTCCGGCCCGCAGCAACCAGCGGGCACGCTTCCACATCGTCGATCCGGGACACCGGGCATCCGGGTGTTCCGCCATTTCGCGAGCGTACCCCCGGGAGAAGCCCGGTGTGCTCGGAACTCAGGTGTGTTCCGAACTCGGGCGTGTTCAGAACTGAAGCGCGCTGAACCGCCAGTCCAGCACCGGGCGATCAGCGGAATCGCGGTCAGCCGCATAGACCAGCGCCCGCAGTTTCAGCACACCTGCCCGCCCGCCGGGCGCCGGTGTCGCCGACTCGATGTGCAGTTCGCTATAGATGGTGTCGCCCTCGTACACCGGACCGGTGTGGTCGCACGACTGCCAGCCCAGCACCGTGGCCAGATTGGGAAGTAACCGGCAGGCCTGGCCGAGGGCCAGACCGATGGTGTGACCTCCGTACACCAACCGCCTGTCACCCACCCGCCAATCATGGTGGGTGGCAGCGATGTTCAGCGTCATGCGGGCCAGTTCGGGTGCGCTGGTGACCACGTCGCCGGTGCTACGCAACGTCGCCCCTGCGATGTCCGGGTAGAAGTGCGGGCCGGGTACCCGCGCGCGGAATGCCTCCGCGTTCCAGTCGGCGGTGGGGTCGGGAGCCGACGCGTCCACGCTGCCGATCGCGGACAGATCGTCGGCGTGACCCGTATCGGCGGCATTCGGGCTCAGCGGCAGCATCGCGCAGCGGTGGAAATCCAGCACCAGCCGGCCGACCTGGTCGATAGTGGTCATCCGCAGCACGGCCAACCCGGTCGGCGCCCGGTCCGGTCTGGCGCTGTTCTGTCGCAGGCCGACCACCTCGGTACGGGTGAACAGAGTGTCCCCGATCACCGGGTAGCGATGAAACCGCAACCCACGGTAGAACAGGTTGGCCTTGACCCTCTGGGTGACCAGGGTCGACTGACCTATCGCCACATCGCAGACCAGAGCCGGGTGCGCCAGCGGGGCGGTGGACCCCACCACGGCGTGGGCCAACTCGGCATCGAGTGCCAGCCGCAGCCGGTCCCCGACGATCGATTGGTGCACCGCGGCCACGCCCGCACTGATCGTCATCGACGGTGCCCAGTCAAAGACCTGCCCCACCGCGAGATCGTCGAAGTACGGTCCGCCCTCGCCTGGTCCCGAGCCGATATGGCCGTACAAAGTCACAGTGCGCTCATGCTGGCAGCGCCGCGCAGGCTGTGTCAATGTAGCCGCAGGCGCGGCCGTGCTCGGTGGCCGCATGGTTGCTGCGGCTGGATGGTTGCCGCGTACGAAGATGCTGGGGATGCGCAGATGAGCACCAGGCTCGATGACGAAGAAACCCTGCTGGTCGAGACGGTCCGGGCGTTCGTTGACCGCGAGGTGAAACCCCGGGTGCGCGAGGCCGAACACGCCGACGAGTACCCCGCGGCATGGATCGAGCAGATGAAGCGCATCGGGATCTATGGTCTGGCCATCCCCGAGGCGTACGGCGGTTCCCCGGTGTCGATGCCCTGCTATGTGGAAGTCACCCAGGAGCTTTCGCGCGGTTGGATGAGCCTGGCCGGCGCGATGGGCGGGCACACCGTCGTCGCCAAGCTGTTGGTGTTGTTCGGCACCGAGGAACAGAAGCGTGCGTACCTGCCGGCGATGGCCTCCGGAGAGGTCCGGGCGACCATGGCGCTGACGGAGCCAGGCGGCGGGTCGGATCTGCAGAGCATGACCACCACGGCATTGGCCGACGGCGCGACGCTGGTGCTCAACGGATCCAAGACCTGGATCAGCAACGCCCGCCGGTCGGGCCTGATCGCGCTGCTGTGCAAGACCGACCCGGCTGCGACCCCGCGGCACCGGGGAATCTCGGTCGTGCTCGTCGAGCAGGGCACGCCCGGCTTGGCAGTGTCCCGGGATCTTCCCAAGCTCGGATACAAAGGCGTCGAGTCGTGCGAGTTGACCTTCGACGAATGCCGGGTGCCGGTGTCGGCGATTCTCGGCGGCGAACCGGGTAAAGGCTTCGCGCAGATGATGAAGGGGCTCGAGACCGGCCGAATCCAGGTCGCCGCGCGCGCGCTGGGCGTGGCGACGGCGGCGCTGGAGGATGCGTTGGCGTACGCCCAGGACCGGACCAGTTTCGGCCAGCCCATCTGGAAGCACCAGTCGATCGGAAACTATCTGGCCGATATGGCGACAAAACTCACCGCCGCCCGCCAGCTCACTCGCTATGCCGCCGAACGCTACGACAGCGGCGAGCGTTGCGACATGGAGGCCGGCATGGCCAAGTTGTTCGCTTCGGAGGTGGCGATGGAGGTAGCGCTGAACGCGGTCCGCATCCACGGCGGCTACGGCTACTCCACCGAGTTCGACGTCGAACGCTATTTTCGGGACGCCCCGCTGATGATCGTCGGCGAGGGCACCAACGAGATCCAGCGCAACGTCATCGCCGGACAGCTCGTCGCCCGGGGCGGGATATAAGGCCGCCGCGGCGGGCATGCGATCAGATCGGTGATGTGCGGGCTTCGACGCAGGCGTGGCGGTCCACTGTGGCGGCGATCCGTTCCATACCTAGGTTTCGGTCCCGGTCCATGACAGTGGCTTGCCGAGACTGTCAGCGGGGCGGGCGAGGTCTGCGTCGAGCCGGTCGAGGAGCCGTTGGGCCTCGGGTCTGTGACTGGTCATGTGTCACGGGCTATCTCGCTGTTCCTGTGTATCGGAGCAAGGAACGGGTACACCTGGCCGATCTTGTCGAGCCATCCGGCGCGGCGGTCGACCCGCCATACGCAGAGCGCGGCCCCTCAGGGCATGCGTCGGCCTTTCGGGTCGAATCCAAGACTCGCCTTGAGGTTGCCGTTCGTTCGCAAACGAGCAGCGGGAGAGTTTCTCAGTCGATTCGACCCATCCGATTCGGCTACGCCTACGAAGACCCCACATGATCACCAACGAATTCAGCCAGCTGCTTGTCAACTCGCCGCTAGCAGTGCTCCTGCCGGCCATCATCTCGGTCGTTCTGATCGCGCTCACCATGTACTCAGTGATCAAGCGCGAACGCGCCATGATCCGCGAGCGCCGATACGACCCGGGCGCCAAGGTGGCCTACGTGAACCGCTGGAGAAACCGAACTGTCGCCTGAGTCGATGAGCCCAGCGCCTTCCGGAAGTAACGTCCACCATGACCCGATACCGGCGCCGCGCCGACTCCTGCCCAGTCATCACGGTAGGGGATGTCGACGAGCGGTCAGCATCTGGTGGGTGATGGTGGACCACCGTGCGGCCGGTGGGTCCACCGGCATCACCTCCGTGCGCGCGGTGGCCTCGGTCTGGAGTTGGTCGCCGAGTAAGGTGTCGCGGGCGTTGAACACGACCAGAGGGAAATGTCAGTCGCTTCGCCGTTTCCACGCGACTATGTAGATGACCATCGCGGCCACCAGTGCGACGAGAACCCACAGCACTATCGCTTCGTCGATCCACGATCCCGGTGGTGGGTCACCGGGAAGTACTGAACGTATCGGGACCACCGCGAACAACAGTGCGGCGAACCAGGTGACGAACGGCGGCTGGAACCTCATCCGGCCGATCAGCATCTCGATCGCGACGAACAGTGCCAGCGCAGGCAGGGTGACCAAGACGAGGCAGATTCCGGCGACCAAAGCCAGCGGCCCGTTGGACCGAGAGAACACGATGGTCGTCATGGGGTCCCCGGCGTCGGTCGAGTCGGTTGCCGAGCCGGAATGTTCACTATGGACGTCCCATCCGTACAGCGACCCGAAAACTTCGACCCGGGCCGGCACGTAGCGCCGAGCCTCGCCCGATCCGACGAACACTTCGGCGCTGATCGCATTGGTGGCGTAGGTATCGAAGGGCCACCTGTTCGCGTCCCCCAAGGCCAACATCGAGGTGGCGACACGCTTGGGGGTGCGGCCCTGTGGATAGTTGAGTTCTCCGAAGTCGACGGACGGGTGGAGCCGGACCGTCACATCGGTATTGAGCACGCCGAACTCGGGATCCAGCAGGCTCGCCTCGGGGATCACCACGACGCTGGCCTCGACTCGGTTCTCGGTCGGATGGATCGCCGTCAGGTTCAGCAGCACCACGGTTTCGGTGGCGGACTGCAGGTCGCGCGGCTGCACTTGCTGCGCGGAACCCTCGAGCCAGAAGTAGCCGAACAGGGAGCCGACATAGATGGCCACGATCGCCACCACAGTGGCCACGCCGGGCCAGATGCTACGGGTCTTGTTCGGATCCGCCATGGCGCATGCTCAGCTGGCGCGCCGGGTCCGGTCGGCCGGCTCAGTCAGCTTCGGCCAGCCGGTGCTTGAGCGCGTCGAACTCGTCCTTGATGCCGGTCGGCAGCTTCTCCCCGACGAACTCGAACCACTCTTCGATCAGCGGCAGTTCGGCGCGCCACTCTTCGGGACGGACGACCAGCGCCTCGTTGACATCCGCGGCGTTCACATCGAGGTCATCGAGGTCGATGTCGTCGGCGGTCGGCACGATCCCGATCGGCGTGCTGGTGCCGTTGGCTTTGCCCTCGACACGTTCGATGATCCACTTCAGCACCCGGCTGTTCTCGCCGAATCCCGGCCACAGGAACCGGCCGTCGGTTCCGCGGCGGAACCAGTTGACGAAGAAGATCTTCGGCAGCCTGGACTCGTCGGAGTTCTTGCCCAGGTCGATCCAGTGCTGGAAGTAGTCGCCGACGTTGTAGCCCATGAACGGCAGCATCGCCATCGGGTCGCGGCGCACCGTGCCGACCTTGCCTTCGGCGGCGGCGGTCTGCTCGGACCCCAGTGTGGCGCCGATGAACACGCCGTGCTGCCAGTCGCGGGCCTGCGTCACCAGCGGGACCGTCGTCTTGCGTCGGCCACCGAAGAGGATCGCCGAGATCGGCACGCCCTGCGGGTCGTCCCACTCCGGGGCCAGGGTCGGGCACTGCGACACCGGCGTGCAGTACCGCGAGTTCGGATGCGCGGCCTTTTCTTTGGCGGCGGGGGTCCAGTCTTCGCCCTTCCAGTCGGTGAGGTGCTGCGGGTCCCCCTCCAGGCCTTCCCACCACACGTCGCGGTCATCGGTAAGGGCGACGTTGGTGAATACGGTGTTGCCGGCCTCGATGGTCTTCATCGCGTTGGGGTTGGAGCTCCAGTTGGTGCCGGGCGCGACACCGAAGAAGCCGAACTCCGGGTTGACCGCGTAGAGCCGGCCGTCCTTGCCGAACCGCATCCAGGCGATGTCGTCGCCCAGGGTCTCGGCGCGCCAGCCCTCGATGGTGGGTTGCAGCATGGCGAGGTTGGTCTTGCCGCAGGCCGACGGGAACGCCGCGACGACGTAGTACGCCTTGTTCTCCGGCGAGATCAGCTTGAGGATCAGCATGTGCTCGGCCAGCCAGCCCTCGTCGCGGGCCATCGCCGAAGCGATACGCAGTGAATAGCACTTCTTGCCCAGCAACGCATTTCCCCCGTAGCCGGAACCGTAGCTCCAGATCTCGCGGGTCTCGGGGAAGTGGGTGATGTACTTGGTTTCGTTGCAGGGCCACGGGACATCCTGCTGACCGGCCTCCAGCGGAGCGCCGACCGAGTGCAGCGCCTTGACGAAGAAACCGTCCTCGCCGATCTTGTCCAGTGCCGCCTGACCCATCCGGGTCATCGTTCGCATCGAGATCACCACGTACTCCGAATCGGTGATCTCCACGCCCAGCTTGGGATCCTCGGCCGCCATCGGCCCCATACAGAACGGCACCACATACATGGTGCGACCGCGCATAGAGCCGCGGTAGAGGTCCGTCATGATGGCCCGCATCTCGGTGGGGTCCATCCAGTTGTTTGTCGGCCCGGCGTCGATCTCGCGCTCACTGCAGATGAACGTGCGTGATTCCACTCGCGCAACGTCGGCCGGGTCGGACAGCGCCAGGAAAGAATTGGGCTTCTTCTGCTCGTCGAGCTTGATGAAGGTGCCGGCATCGACGAGCTGCTGGCTCAGGCGAGCGCACTCCTCCTCGGAGCCGTCGGTGAACACCACCCGGTCGGGCTGCGTCAGTTCTGCGACCTCTTGAACCCAGGCGAGCAGCCCCTGATGCTTCGTCGGTGCGGTATCCAGACCCGGAATGGTCGCTGAGGTCATCTAACTCTCCTGGCAGTCACGCTTGTTTCTGAAAAATAGCGGTTCTTGTCCCTATAAATAGAGGTTAACGTGCGTCGAATACCCGCGGGACATCGGGATCATGTCCGATCAGAATCACGAATCCTGGTACAGCGCGGCCCGCACATCCCGCAGTTCCTGCCGTAACTCGGGCAGCTTTTGGTCACGCAACTCGGTGGCGCGCGACCTCGCCGCGGCGTGCTCGCGCAGTTCGGCGTCGATCACGCGGATTCGCTCAGCCGCGGAATCGCGCTGCTGCTCCACCACCGCAACTGATTCGGCGACCAGCGCCGCCTCGGCGGTCAACGCCCGGATGGTGACCAACTCCTCAGTCGAGGAGCGCAGGGCAGTCACGGCATCGGCCACCCAGCGGTCAAGCACAGAGCGGTCGTGCAGCAGGCCACGCATACCGACGACCCAGAGCGCCAGCACCAGCCCCACCGCGGCGCCGACCGCCAGCGCGGCCAGCGCCAGTCCCGGGGCCACGCCGGCCAGCAGCCGCGACACCGCCGCCGATACCCCCAGTCCGAAACCCGCTCCCAACACCATCATCAGCCGGTTCTGCAGGCGCCGCGACGTCATTACCGGCGCCGGTATCGCGGGGCTGGGCCGGCGTGCACCGAGAGCGGGCACTCGGCCACGGAACTCCTGGGCGACCTCGGCGAGGTGCTCGGTGACACCAGCGTCGACCTCGTCGAGCACCCCGGTCAGCCGCCGGCGCGCAGCGCGCTCGAACTCATCGAGGCCGCGACGGGTGAGCCCGCCCACCGCAGCACAGCCAAACTCCGCGGCGTCGGCCTGCAGTTCGATCCGCAGCGCCGCGCACCTGTTGCGCGCGAAGTAGGTCAGCCGCACCCTGGCCTGCTGGACCTGGCCGCGCAGCCCGGCACTGTGTTCGGCCGCCGACCGGCGACTGCGCACCAGTTCGCTGCGCAGTGCGCGCAGTGCCGCCACCCTGGCCCGGCGGTCCGGCCCCCCGTCGACAGCGCTGTGGCCCTCGATCTCGCCGCACAGCTGGGTCTCCGACGAGCGCAGCCGGTTTCGCCGCGGAAGATCGGGGTCTGCCAGTCGTTCCCGCAGCAGGCCAACCAGTTCGTCCAGGATCGGCGGGCCCGGTCCGGGGCCGGCGGCCACCCCGACCCAGGGCAGGTGTCGGTAGCCAGGAGCTCGGCACGCGATCAGCGCCCGGTCGGCGGCAAGCACCTCACGCCAGCGACGGTGTGCGTCGATCTTGGACACCGCGCCGACGATCAGTGCGGTTCGCCGGGATACCTGATCCAGCAGATCGCAGTCCGACGCGGCGACCGGGGCGACGGCCGACACCACGAAGACGACCGCCGCGGGCGGCTGCGCGGTAGGCGAGCCATTGGACTCGACGACGGCGTGTTCGGGCATCCGCTCGCGCAACGCCGCGGCCAGGCTGGTGCAGCCGGCCCGGCTCGGCCCGGCCACCAGCACAAGGCTCACCTGCGCGGCTCACCGGCACCCGCGGGCGAGCAGGCGCAGCGCTCCCCGGCAGATGTCGGCTCCACACTGGCGGTGCAGGACGTCGACCGGCCCATTGCTGAAGCGGCGCCAGTAGGCCGCCCGCCTCAGTTGAGCTGTCGGCTCGTCGGCCGGCTGCACGGTCAGTCCGGCAGCCTGCATGACGTCGATCGCCTCGGCCATCACCGAGATGACGGTGTCGTCGGTCACCAGAAAATCCGCCAGCGGCTCGTCGGCACTGGCAGCGGCCAGCAACTGCAGTTCAGCGATGGCACCACGAACCCGCTGGTAGCGCACCGGCGCGGCGACGTCGTGCAGCGTGGCCGTCAACCGGTCCACTCCGCTGAGGCGCCTGAACAGATCTGGGAGCATCTCGGGGGCGGGCGAGTGGCTCTGCGCTGTCAGGGCATGCACTGCCTCGGTGATTCCGTGTCGGTCCAAGGTGGCGAGCAGTCGCTCCCGCACGGTACGGGGCAGCGGGTGTGGGCTGTCCAGAAACGCATCCGTCGTACGCATATCGGCGGGCCGCAAAGTGAGCATGCGCAGCGCACCCAGCAGTTCCTCGTCGAGCACCGCGGTAGCCAGCAGGGCGGCCATCGGCACCTTCGGCGCCCCGGCGAGCACCGGGCAGGTCGCCGCAGGGGTCGCCGGAAGACCGCCGGCCAGGTCGACCTTGTTGTGCACTGCCAGTTTCGGACGATCGGTCGCGTCGAGCGCTACCCGATCCTCGGGCTTGAACGCCTCGGCGAACACCCACACCGTCACCTCGGCCGTGGAGCTGGGCACTACTTCGACGCCCGCGCCGACCAGCGCGGCGCGCACGGTCCGGCGACCGACACCGGGACGTCCGCCCACCCACACCCGCAGCGGCGCGCTCAGCCGTTCCAGGATCCGCGCGACCCGCGTGTCACCGGTCCGTGCGGCGAAGCGAGTGAGCTCGTCGATGAAAATCTGGTGGCCTCCCCTGCACCCGCTCTGCTCCAATCGTGGCACGTTCGGGAGGCTCCCTCGAGCGCCTAAATCTTCTCGAGTACGCCTGATCGTCGAGTACGCCTGATCGCCGAAAGCAACTGTTGGGTATCAATCCGCACCACGCTGCGGGCACGCCAGACGCGATGCGCGACCATGTACGGATGCATGCGCACGGGTGTGACGTCGCCGGCCCATCGGCCGATGGCCACCTACACCCCCGTGTCACGAGTTTCCGAAGCAGACGATCCAGTCTGACCAGCGGTCAACAGCGGACCTGGGACAGGCTCTGGCCGCAGCTGGGCCGGCAGGCCAGAACAGCCGGCGGCGATCCGGCCGAGCGGTTCGACACCGAGTCGACCTTCGGTCGCTCCGCGCCGGTGGTACTGGAGATCGGTTGCGGTGACGGCGCATCCACCCTGGCGATGGCTCAGGCCGAGCCCGACCTCGACGTAGTCGCAGTCGAGGTATACCGACGCGGGCTGGCACAACTGCTCAGCGGCATCGACCGCGCCGGCGTGACCAACATCCGGCTGGTGCGCGGCGATGGGGTCGACGTTCTCGACCATATGTTCGCGACCGCTTCGCTGACCGGGGTGCGGGTCTTCTTCCCGGACCCGTGGCCCAAGGCCCGTCACCACAAACGCCGGCTCCTCCAACCGGACACCGTCGCCCTGATCGCCGACCGGCTACGTCCGGGCGGAGTGCTGCATGCCGCCACCGATCACGCCGGTTACGCCGAGCAGATCGCCGAGGTGGGCGACGCCGAGCCGTTGCTGCAGCGGGTCTCCGATGCGTCGGACCTGCCCATCACCGTGCAGCGGGCGGTGACCAAGTACGAGACCAAAGCCCGCCGGGCCGGCAGCACCGTCACGGAGTTGCTCTGGGAGAGGGCACGTTGACCAAAGAGACCCGGCCATGAGCGTGACCGAAGACGTCCCCCGCCTCGACGAGACACCCGCGAACGGTCGTCCGACCGGTACCCGTCGGGTCCTTCTGGTCTGGGACGCACCCAACTTGGACATGGGTCTGGGGGCGATCCTCGGTGGCCGTCCGACCTCATCCCACCGGCCCCGGTTCGACGCGCTGGGGCGCTGGCTGCTGGCCCGCACCGCAGAACTCGCCGCCGGAGCGCCCGCCACAGCGACCGAACCCGAGGCCACCGTGTTCACCAACGTCGCGCCCGGCAACGCCGACGTCGTGCGGCCGTGGGTCGAAGCACTTCGCAACGTGGGATTCGCGGTTTTCGCCAAGCCGAAGATCGGCGAGGACAGCGACGTCGACAGCGACATGCTCGACCACATCGCGCTGCGCCGCGGTGAAGGCCTGGCCGGATTGCTGGTGGCGTCCGCTGACGGACAGGCATTTCGCCGGCCCCTGGAGGACATCGCGGCCGACGGCACACCCGTCCAGGTGCTGGGATTTCGCGAACATGCGAGTTGGGCGCTAGCTTCGGATACCTTGGAGTTCGTCGATCTGGAGGACATCCCAGGTGTCTTCCGGGAGCCGCTACCGCGAATCGGCCTGGATTCGCTGCCCGAGCACGGGGCTTGGTTGCAGCCGTTCCGGCCGTTGTCCTCCCTGCTGAGCTCGCGCGATTGACAATTGAATGACATGTGAATTGCGTGGGTCGATGAAGAAGACCAGTTAGGAGGCTGCGTGTTCGCCTGGTGGGGTCGAACGGTGTACCAGTACCGATACATCGTTATCGGTGTCATGGTCACGCTGTGCCTGGGTGGCGGCTTGTTCTCGATCGGCCTCGGCAACCACGTCACGCAGAGCGGCTTCTACGACGAGGGCAGCCAGTCGGTTCACGCATCAGTGATCTCCGACAAAGTCTACGGACGCGACCGCACCAGCCACGTGGTGGCAATCCTGACGCCGCCGGACGGCGAGAAGGTGACCAACCCGGAGTGGATGCAGAAAGTCACCGACGAACTGAACGACCTGGTCGCAGATCACGAGGATCAGGTAGTCAGCTGGGTCGGTTGGTTGCGGGCACCGGACAGTACGGCCGAGACCGTTCAGCAGATGAAGACCGCCGACGACTCCAAGACCTTCGTCAGCATTCCGCTCAAGGGCGACAGCGACGACGAGATCCTCAAGAACTACCAGGCCATCGCACCCGATCTGAAGAAGATCAATGACGGAAACATCCAGCTGGCCGGCCTGAACCCGCTGGCCAGTGAGCTCACCGGGACCATCGGGGAGGACCAGCGGCGCGCCGAGGTAGCGGCCATCCCGCTGGTGTGCGTGGTGCTGTTCTTCGTGTTCGGCGGTGTGGTCGCGGCCGCACTCCCCGGGGTCATCGGCGGTCTGACCATCGCGGGCGCGTTGGGCATCCTGCGAATCCTGGCCGAGTTCATGCCCGTGCATTTCTTCGCCCTGCCGGTGGTGACCCTGATGGGCCTGGGCATCGCGGTCGACTACGGCCTGTTCATGGTCAGTCGCTTCCGGGAGGAGATCGCCGAGGGTTACGACACCGAGTCGGCGGTGCGCCGTTCGGTCATGACGTCCGGGCGAACGATCATGTTCTCCGCAGTCATCCTGGTGGCCTCGGCACTGCCACTGCTCTTGTTCCCCCAAGGATTCCTCAAGTCGATCACCTACGCGATCATCGCGTCGGTGATGCTCGCGGCGACCCTGTCGATCACCGTGCTGGCGGCCGCCCTGGGCATTCTGGGACCCCGCGTGGACGCGCTGGGGGTGCGCACGCTGCTGAGGGTTCCGTTCTTCCGCAACTGGAAGCCGATGCGCGTCTACCTGACCTGGCTGGCGGAGAAGACGCAGAAGACCAAGACGCGCGAAGAGGTCGAGCAGGGATTCTGGGGCAAGCTGGTGAACCGCGTGATGAAGCGGCCCGGCGCGTTCGCGGTGCCGATCGTCATCGTGATGGTCCTGATGATCATTCCGCTGGGGCAGTTGTCACTGGGCGGCATCAGTGAGAAGTACCTGCCGCCAAACAACAGCGTCCGGCTGGCGCAGGAGAACTTCGACCGCAGCTTCCCCGGCTTCCGCACCGAACCGCTGACGTTGGTGATCGAAAGCGACGACGGCTCGCCGATCAGCGACCAGCAGATGGCCGACATCCGCGCCAAGGCGATGACGATCAGCGGCTTCACCGACCCGGACAACGATCCGTCCAAGATGTGGCAGGAACGCTCGGTTCAGGAGGGCGGCTCCGAGGATTCGTCGGTGCGGGTGATCCAGAACGGCCTGATCAACCGAAACGACGCCGCGGAGAAGATCGCCGCACTGCGATCCATCAGCGCGCCGCGCGGGATCACACTGTCGGTGGGCGGTACCCCGGCGCTCGAGCAGGACAGTATTCACAGCCTGTTCGAGAAGCTGCCGCTGATGGTGCTGCTGTTGATCACCACCACCACGATCCTGATGTTCCTGGCATTCGGCTCGGTGGTGCTGCCCATCAAGGCCGCATTGATGAGCGCACTGACCCTCGGGTCGACGATGGGTGTACTCACGTGGATGTTCGTCGACGGGCACGGCGCCGGCCTGATGAACTACACGCCGCAGCCGTTGATGGCGCCGATGATCGGCCTGATCATCGCGGTGATCTGGGGTCTGTCCACCGACTACGAAGTGTTCCTGGTCTCTCGCATGGTGGAGGCCAGGGAACGGGGCATGTCCACCGCCGAGTCGATCCGCATCGGCACCGCCACCACCGGTCGGTTGATCACCGGTGCCGCCCTCGTTCTGGCAGTCGTGGCCGGTGCGTTCGTCTTCTCCGACCTGGTGATGATGAAGTACCTGGCGTTCGGCCTGCTCATCGCGCTCCTACTGGACGCCACGGTGGTCCGGATGTTCCTGGTACCGGCGATCATGAAGATGCTCGGCGACGACTGCTGGTGGGCTCCGCGGTGGATGAAACAGATCCAGGAGAAACTCGGCCTCGGTGAGACCGAACTGCCCGACGAGCGCAAACGTCCGGCCGTCCGCGACTCTGCGGAGGCCCAGGCCGCTGCCCTGGTCGGTGCCGGCACCCGGGTGCCGCCCAGGCCCCGTCCGCCACACGACCCCACCCACCCTGGTGCGGAGGCAGCCGGGCGCGCGGTCCCGACTCGGATTCCGGCGGCGCCGCCGCGTCCGAGCGATCCCTCGGAGGCCGGGACGACACGGCTACCTGTCCAGCCCCCGCAGACCGTGCCCCCCCAGAGCCAGCCCCCTCAGAGCCAGCCCGCACCGAACGAGGAGGCGACCACCACTCGGTTGTCGGCGGTCAAGAGCGCGATCCGCAACCTGCTGAACAACGCGGCGGCCATCACCAATCGGCTGCAACGCTCGGCCTCCTCGACCGACATCGCCGCGGACTCCGCTCCGGACTCCTCTCGGCCCTCCGCTGGAGCAGCTCCCGCGTCCACGCCCGCGCCGGCGCAGGGCCCGCCGCCCCCCGCTTCTCCCCCCAAGGCGGCCAAGCCCGCCAAGCCGCGCGAGGATCGCGAGATCGAATCGTGGCTCGGCGAACTGCGGGGCGGCTCTCGGGGTCCCGGCCCCGGTTCGCAGCCGACACCGAGCCCTCAGATCTCCGACGACGTCACCCGTGCGATACCCACGCCCGGTGCCGCCGCCGGTGCGGAGCCTGCTGACAGCGACGCCACGACGGCCATCCCGGTCCAGCGAACCTCCGGCCAGGGGGACGACGCGGCCGAGGCCACCACGGCGATCAACGCACGCAAGAAGAAGGATTCCGAGTCGACCGAGAAGCTCAACACCGGTGAGCGGTCCGGCGAGGAGCGTCAGCGTCGGGGCGGCGGGGTCAGCGCGCAGGATCTGTTGCGCCGCGAGGGTCGGCTGTAGTCAGCACTTCGGGCCCGTCAGCAGAATCCCCGTCAGCAGAATCGGAGCGGAGAACCTACTGGGCGGGTCCTGCTGGCGGAACGTCGTCGGCTTCGGACCTGACCAGCGGGCCTTCCTCGGATTCCTGCCGGTCAGCTTCGGCGGCCGGATCCGGCGCCCTGAGCACCCGGACCGCGCTGTTGAGGAAAGCGACGGCGGGCACGGCCAGGAGCGCGCCGACGATGCCTGCCAACACGGTGCCCCCGGCGATCGCAAGAACCACCCCCAGCGGGTGGATGGATACCGCTCGACCCATGACCAGCGGTTGCAGCACGTGTCCCTCGAGCTGTTGCACGGCAATGATCAGCCCCAGCGTGATGAGGGCGTAGATGAACCCCTTCGACAGCAGCGCGACCACCACGGCCAGGAACCCGGCGATCACCGCTCCCACCAGCGGGACGAACGCCCCGAGGAACACCAGGGATGCCAGCGGCAGCGCCAACGGCACACCCATGATGGCCAGACCGGCGCCGATACCGACTGCATCGACCAGGGCGACCAGGAACGTCGCTCGGATGTAGCCGATCAGTGAGCGGAAGCCGGCCCGCCCGGCGTCGCGAACCCGTTCCCGGACGTTCTCGGGGAAGATCTGGGTGACGAAGCCGAAGATGCTGCGTCCGCCGTGCAGCAGGAAGATCAGCGCGAAGAGCGTCATCAGGGCCCCGGCGACGATCTCGGTGATGGTGCTGGCCGTGGAGAGCGCCCCGACGGTGACCCGCTCCTGGTTGTTCCGCAGAGCTTCGACCGCAGCGTTTCCGACGTGGTTGATCTGCTCACTGCTGAGTTGGAGCGGGCCGTGAATCAGCCAGTTGCGGGTACCTTCGATGCTGCGGGTCACTTCGGCGGCCAGCGCGGGCGCGCCCTTGACGAACTGGGTGACGACGAACGACAGGATGCCCCCTACCAGGGCGATTCCGGTCAGCAGCACCAGAGCTACTGCCCCGCCGCGTGGGACACCGTGGCGGTCCAGGAAGTCGACGGCCGGGATCATCAGAGCGGTCAGCAATGTGGCCAACGCCAGCGGCACCACCAGCAACTCGAAGACCTTGGCCAGCCACAACAGGGCGACCACGGCGCCGAGAATGACCAGCAGGCGCCACGACCACGCGGCCGACTTGCGGATGAGCGGGCTCACCGATTCGTCGTCGGCGATTCCGTTTACTACGGGACCGGCTGCCATGTCGGTAGCGTAGCGCCAGGTAGGACGCGGTCGACGGACCTGACGGCGAACCGTGCGGCAGTCGGTGGCGCGCCCGGCTCAGCGCCGATGTGACGGACACCTCCCCCGTTACCCTGTAGTGCGTGTCCAGCGATGCGGCGGCCGGTCAAGCCCGCACTCAGCGGACGGCCGCCCGGGGCAAGTATTGGTGGCTGCGCTGGGTCATCATCGCCGCTGCGGTGACTGTCCTCGTCGTGGAAGTGGTTCTGGTCCGCGACCAACTGGCCAAGGCGTGGAAGAGCTTGGTCTCCGCCAATTTCTGGTGGGTGGTGGCCGCGGCCGCCGCCGCCGTGCTGTCGATGCACAGCTTCGCCCAGATCCAGCGCACGCTGCTCAAATCGGCCGGTGTGCGAGTCAAGCAGTTGCGCTCCGAGGCCGCGTACTACGCCGGCAACGCGTTGTCCACGACCATGCCGGGCGGCCCGGTCCTGTCGGCGACGTTCCTCTACCGCCAGCAGCGGCTGTGGGGGGCCTCGCCGATGGTGGCTTCCTGGCAGTTGGTCATGTCTGGGGTGCTGCAGGCGGTGGGTCTGGCGCTGCTCGGGCTGGGCGGCGCGTTCATGCTGGGCGCCAGTAAGAACCCGCTGTCGTTGATCTTCACGCTGGGTGGTTTCGTGGCGCTGCTGCTGCTGGCGCAGGCGGTGGGAACGCGTCCGGAGCTGATCGACGGCATCGGGGTGAAGCTGTTGTCGTGGGCGAACTCGCTGCGGGGCAAACCGGTCGACGCGGGGCTGCCCAAATGGCGGGCCATGCTCGACCAGCTTGAGTCGGTGGACCTGGGCAGGCGAGATCTCAGCGTGGCGTTCAGCTGGTCGATGTTCAACTGGGTCACCGACGTGGCCTGCCTGGCCTTCGCGTGCTATGCGACCGGCGGGCATCCATCACTGGCCGGTGTGACCGTCGCCTACGCGGCCGCCCGCGCGGTCGGCACCATTCCGTTGATGCCCGGCGGTCTGCTGGTGGTCGAGGCCGTGCTGGTTCCGGGCTTGGTGTCCAGCGGGATGACGTTGGCGTCGGCCATCTCGGCGATGCTGGTCTACCGGCTGGTCAGCTGGATCTTCATCGCCGCCATCGGTTGGGTCGTGTTCTTCTTCATGTTCCGCACCGAACGCGACGGCGAAGTTTCCGGCGAAGTCCCCGGCGGCATCTCCGAAGCCCCGCAAGCCCCGTCCGAACCTACGACACACGATCCGAAGACGTAGGGGATGGACAGGTCCACGCAGAACACCGGTCGGGCCGCGGGCGGCTCGGTCGCCGCGGCGCTGATGGCCGACGTAGCCTGTGTGGTGGTCTTCTGCGCCATCGGCCGCCGCAGCCACGACGAGGGGCTCAGCGTGGCGGGCATCGCCGAGACCGCTTGGCCGTTCCTGGTCGGCACCGCCGCGGGCTGGTTGGCTGTGCGCGCCTGGCGTCGTCCGTTCGCGCTGACCCCAACCGGCGTGGTCGTGTGGGGCGCGACCATTGCTGTCGGCATGGTGTTGCGGAGAGCCACATCACAAGGGACCGCGCCCAGCTTTGTCGTGGTCGCTTCGCTGGTCACCGCAGCGCTACTGCTCGGGTGGCGGGCTGGCGCGCGACTCGTCGCGCGACGGTGACCCCGGTTCGGGGACGCCATCAGAGCTGAGGCGCCTCAACGCGCCTCAGCCCATCCCCCCGGTCAGGAGACTTCTGGGTCCAGCTGGGTGCCGCAGCGGTTCTTGATGTCCAACAGCGGCTGACGGATCGCGGTCAGCTCTGCCTTCACCTGCGGGTTGATGTTGAGGAAGTTCTCCACGATGGGATGGATCTCATCGCGCGGCATACCCTCGAGCCCGGTGAAGAAATCGTTGACGTGCGGATGCGTGAACAGATAGGCGGACGTCGCGGCGGACACGCCCGACGCGACCCCTGCCAGGTCCGCGGCGGTGCAGTTCGGGGGTTGAGGTTGAGCCATCGCCGACGGGATGGCGCCGAACAGCATCGCGCCGGCAACGGCGCCGGCACCTGCCGCGCCAGCTACAGCGCGCCGCACAGTACGGGCCGAGAGCAACATGGACTAGCTCCTTCATCGGGGGTCGGTATCGAGTTTGGGTCTGACAGAATCCTAGGCTACTTGCCCGCTCTGCGGTCGAACGCGATGGAGAAAGTACGCAACTCCTACTCAACCCAGTGCCTGGACCGGCGTCTCGATCGGGGCCTGGGCCGGCGCCTCGACCTGCGACTGCGCCGCCTGCACCAGTCCGAGCAGCTGCGGCAAGGTGATCGGCAACTGACAGCGGCCCGACAGGCTCGCCAGCGGCCGCTGCAGCCGCTGCATGTCTGCCGCGACGTCGGGGTTGGCGTCGAAGTAGGTCTTCACCGCGGCCAGCGACTGCGGGCCGGCCGGCTGCCGAGCGATCGCGGTCAGCGTCATGTTGGCTTCCGGATTCGCATCGAGGTAGATGCCGGTGTTGGTGGCCACCGACCCGACCGTCCTGGCGATCCGACTCGCGGCGCAGGGGTCGGGCGCCGCGGCGGCCGGCGATCCCAGCGCCAGTGCTGCGGCTCCCATGCCGATGACTGCGATCCCGGCCAGGCGGCCGGCCCGCCGGAGGCTCTCAGTCGTTCGCACTCTGGTTGTTTGCACGCTCGTTGTTTGCATGAAGAACTCCTCACGGCCTGCGGACAACCGGCCCGCAAACCCTCGCGATCGGTGTGAACGTATCCCCGACGCTGTG
Organism: uncultured Mycobacterium sp.; assembly: GCA_964513475.1. Classification (GTDB taxonomy): domain Bacteria; phylum Actinomycetota; class Actinomycetes; order Mycobacteriales; family Mycobacteriaceae; genus Mycobacterium. The sequence goes on from CAZEMS010000002.1 coordinate 145,547, forward strand.
AACGGCCGCCATTCTGCCACTCCGGCGCCGGGGTGGGCCAACGTCTCGATGCGATTTCGAGAGCACTTCGAGAGCACTTCAACAGGATTTCGAGGGAACCGCGCCCACCGTGCGCTGGGGTACGCTCGCGCTACGCAAGACCCGCACGAGCAGGGAGTTCGCTATCCAGCAGTACATGATGCGCCTGAGCAGTCGCCTGCGCAGGTACCGCTGGGCAGTCTTCGCGGCCTGGCTGCTTCTGCTGGTGCCTGCGCTCTACCTCGCGATGACGCAGGGCAGCAACCTCACCGGCGGCGGTTTCGAGGTCGAAGGGTCCCAGTCGCTGGATGTCCAGCACGAGCTCGAGGCCCAGTTCCCCGATCAAGGGGCGTCCCCGCTGGCGCTGGTTGCCGCACCGCGGCCAGATGCCTCATTCGATGACATGAACGACGCCGTCGCCGAGCTGGAGTGGGCCGCCAAGAAGGTACCGAGCGTCACGATCGTCCCCAATCCCCAGCAACCGCCGCCGCAGCCGGATCGGCCCTACGTGGTTTCGCTGCAGATGGACTTCGACAACACCGGCGCGGTGGACATAGCCAAGCAGCTGCGTCGGCAGATCGGGATCGACGGCACCGAACCCGGCGAGATCCCGAACGGCAAGGTCCGCCTCTACGTCGTCGGGCAGGGCGCGTTGGGAGCCGCGGCCACGCAAGCGACCAAACACGACATCGCCCAGGCCGAGCGGTGGAACCTGCCCATCGTCCTGATCGTGCTGCTCGCGGTCTTCGGTTCGCTGGCCGCTGCGGCGATGCCGCTGCTGATGGGCGTCTGCACGGTCGCCGTGACGATGGGTCTGGTCTACCTGCTGTCGATGTTCACCACGATGTCGGTATTCGTCGCCTCGACCGTGTCGATGTTCGGCATCGCCGTCGCGATCGACTACTCGCTCTTCATCCTGATGCGGTTTCGCGAGGAGCTGCGCGCCGGCCGCGATGCCGCTGAGGCCGCCGATGCCGCGATGGCCACCAGCGGGCTGGCGGTGGTGCTGTCAGGCCTGACCGTGATCGCCTCGGTGACCGGCATCTATCTGATCGCGACCCCGGTGCTGGTGTCGATGGCGACCGGCGCGATCCTCGCGGTCGCCGTGGCGGTCCTGACGGCGACGACGCTGATCCCGGCGGTGCTGGCGACGTTCGGGCGGGCGGCGGCCAGGCGCTCGTCGTACCTGCACTGGTCCCGGCATCCGGACCGCACCCAGTCGCGGTTCTGGACGCGATGGACCGGCTGGGTGATGCGGCGCCCGTGGCTGTCGGCACTCGGGGCGTCGGTGCTGCTGCTGGCGCTGGCCGCGCCTGCGTTCTCGATGGTGCTCGGCAACAGCATGCAGCGCCAGTTCGAGCCGACCCATGAGATCCGCGGCGGGGTCAACGCGGCCGCCGACGCACTCGGGGCCGGCGCGCTGGGCCCGATCCGGGTGCTGGTCACATTCCCGGACGGAAACGTGGCCTCGGCGCCGGTCAAGGAGCCCGTCCTGGCTGCACTACGGCAACGGATGACAGAGGCTCCGAACGTGGTGTCGGTTTCGCCACCGGCGTTCGGGCAGGACTATCGCACGGCACTGCTGTCGGCGGTGCTCTCGGTGGACCCGGAAGACCTCGCCGCGCGCCGAACCGTCGACTGGATGCGGGAGAAGCTGCCCCCGGTCGCCGGCGACGCCGCCCAGATCGACGTCGGCGGACCCACCGCACTGATCAAGGACTTCGACGATCGGGTATCGGCGACCCAGCCACTGGTCTTCGGATTCGTCGCGCTCATCGCGTTCGTGATGCTGCTGATCGCGATCCGATCGGTGGTTCTGGCGTTCAAGGGTGTGCTGATGACGGTGCTGTCGGTGGCCGCCGCCTACGGCAGCCTGGTGATCGTCTTCCAATGGGGCTGGCTGGAGAGCCTCGGCTTCGAACCGATCTCGTCGCTGGACAGCACCATCCCGCCGCTGGTGCTGGCGCTGGCCTTCGGCCTGTCGATGGACTACGAGATCTTCTTGCTGACCCGCATCCGCGAGCGGTTCCTGCAGACCCACAACACCCGCGATGCGGTCGCCTATGGGGTGAGCACCAGCGCGCGCACCATCACCAGTGCGGCACTGATCATGATCGCGGTGTTCGTCGGATTCGCCTTCGCCGGGATGCCGCTGGTCGCCCAGCTGGGTGTGGCCTGCGCGGTGGCGATCGCCGTGGATGCGACCGTCGTGCGCCTGGTGCTGGTGCCGGCCTTGATGGCGATGTTCGACCGATGGAACTGGTGGCTGCCGCGCTGGCTGGACCGCATCCTGCCATCGGTGGACTTCGAGAAGCCTTTGCCCACAGCCGATATCGGCGATCTGGTCATCATCCCCGATGACATATCCGCGCTTGGCCCCTCCGGCTCCGAACTGCGCACCGTGGTCAAGTCCGCGGCGAAGCTGAAAACGCTTGCACCCCAAGCTATTACCGTTGCCGATCCGCTGGCGTTCAGTGGCTGCTCGCCGGTGAGCGAACCCGTGCAGCCCGAGGGCGGTGACGAGTTACTGGCACCGGTCGGCGCCGGCGCGCCGACCGTCGGGGATGCGCGCAAGGCCCAACGCATCCGTGTCGGCCGTGGCACCACGGTGGCCACCAGACTGCCGGTGCACCCGGTGACCAGGTGGCGGGAGCGCCTCGCCGTTGCGCTGGACGCCCTCACTGTCGAGTCGGACGCCGAACACCCGATGATCCAGCGTCGCAGCCCGATGGAGACGACCAATGTGCAGTTGCCCACCGGCGATCGGTTGAAGATCCCCACCGGGGCGGAGACGCTGCGGCTGAAGGGTTACCTGATCATGGGCCGGAACAGCACACGCGACTACACCGAGTTCGCCAGTCTGGTCGATTGCATGGAGACTCGGACCGCTGCGGCGGTGCTGGTCGGCATGGACCGGTACTACGCTGGACCCAACCGGAAGAACCATTGGGTGGCAACCCAGCTGGTCCGCCGTCTGGCCGACCCGCGGCCGACGGATACGACAGGCGCCACAGCTGAGGCAGGCCGCGAAGCCGATCGGGAGCGCGAAGCCGATTGGGAGAAGGTCCGGCAGCGCTGCCTTTCGGTTGCGGTGGCGATGCTCGAGGAGGCGAGGTGACGTTGGCTCCGGAGATTCGGGACGCGCCAAACCATTCCGGCCGTCCCGTCCCCCCACACAACACGGGCGGCGCCCCGGCACAACCCAATGCGCGCCCCAACGTGCGCCGTCCACAAGCCGACGGCCGGCCGGTCGAGTTCTGGCCGACGTCGGCGATTCGCGCCGCCCTGGAGAGTGACGACCTGACGGTGTGGCAGCGTATCGTGGTGGCGATAAAACGAGATCCGTACGGCAGGACCGCCCGCCAGGTCGAGGAGGTGCTGGATTCGGGGCCCCCCTACGGCGTTTCCAACGCACTCGACGAGGTACTCAACCGCAGCCGAGCCATCCTGGAAGCGAACGAGCGCGCCGAGGCGGCCCGCCACGTGCGGTTGCTGCTGGACCGGTCCGGTCTGGGGCAGGCCGAGTTCGCGTCGCGGATCGGCGTCCCCGGCGACGAGTTCCACTCCTACCTGAGCGGCCAGACCAGCCCACCGGCGTCGCTGATGATCCGGATGCGCCGGTTGTCGGACCGGTTCGCCAAGATGCAGGCTCCCGGGCCACCCCGGGCTAGCGGGCGTTGATCGGCGTCACGTCGTCAACCAGCCAGCGTCCGCCCTCCTTCGACATCGTGATCCGCAGCGCCAGCACCGCGACCTCCGGCTGCTTCCCCGGGGCGTTCTGCGTCCCGCGCATGACCACCGCGACGCTGGCCATCTCCGGCCCGATCGCCTCGACACCAGCCGACACCGTCTGAGCCTGTCCGGAGACGTTGCGGCTGGTCAAATCCTTTGCCACGGCGTCGAACTGGCGCCGATAGATCTCCGCCTGCTCCGGCGACATCAACGCGGTCGCCCGATCGATCGACGCAGTGGGATTCTGCGGGGTGAAGGTGGCCGACGCCTCGGCGACACTGCTGGCGATGCCGACAACCTCGGCTTTGTCGCGTTCGAGTTGGCGATCGGGCACAGTCCAGCGCAGGTAACCCACGAGCACCGCGGTGACCAGGGCGGCGGCGGCCACCGCCACCACGACCAGCCGCAGGCCGGGTCCGTCGTCGTCGGTGCCGACGCTGACGCCGTCACGCCGGGCGAACACTGCGTTCACCACGACCGCCTCGACGACCAGCAGGCACAACACCGAGCACACCGACACCCACCACAACGGCCAGTCGATCACCGCGCCGATGAACAGCAGCGCCGCCACCGTCGCGACCGGCGCGAGGACGTCGAAGGCCAGCACCCGCCACGCGGTCCTCATCGGATCGTCTCCAGACGCGACACCAGGATCTGGTCGCCGACGTTGGAGAGGCCGAGGCGCAGATTCCATCGCACCGTTCGCGGGGTCTCGTCGCCGGCGTTCGCGCTGACCGACGTGGCCACCACCAGCACGGTATCCGTGCGGGCCGCCAATTCGGAGAGTTCCGGCTGCTGAGTCGGCACCCGCGGTGGAGCGTCATCGCCGACCGACAGATCGTGGTAGAGCGACTCGATGGCCACCGAGTCAACCTGTCCGCGACTGCGCGACTGCAGCTTGTGCACCAGGCGCCGGTAGGGCTCGATCACCGCCTCGAAGTCAACGTTGAGCTGGCCCACCGTGCCCTCCTGCAGACGGCGCAGGCTGGCGTCGATGTTCGAGTCGTTCATGTTCACCAACACAGCAGTCCAGTCGGCGGCGGTCTGCAGCACCTCGGTCTGGTAGCGGCGTTCGTCGACTTCGCTGTGGTGCGCGGACCAGATCAGACCACCGAGCACCATCGCTCCCGCTGCGATCACGGCGATCACCGCCGAGGCGATCCCGAAGCCGGAGAAGACGCGATCGGCAGCCCGGTCGGGACCTTCGGTCGGCTCGTCTGGCATGGCGGTGAGGCTATCGCGTCGGCCCCGTCTGGAAGGATGTCGGGGTGACACCAGAAGCCCTCCGCTCCGGTATCGAGTTGAGTTACGTCGACTCCCAAACCCGTCCACAGGATGACCTGTTCGGTCATGTCAACGGCCAGTGGCTGGCCGGCTACGAGATGCCCGCGGACCGTGCGACCGACGGCGCGTTCCGATCGCTGCACGACCGCGCCGAGGAACAGATCCGGGATCTGATCACGCAGACCGCCCGATCAGATGCCCCGGCCGGGACGGATCAGCAGCGTCTCGGCGATCTCTACGCCAGCTTCATGGACGAGGCCGCGGTCGCCCGAATCGGGCTGGGACCGCTGCGCGAGGAGCTGGCCGCCATTGATGAGGCGGCCGACCTGTCCGCGCTCGCGGTGGTGCTCGGTGCGCTGCAGCGAACCGGCGTCGGCGGCGGCGCCGGTATCTACGTCGACACCGACTCCAAGAACTCCACCCGCTACCTGCTGCACTTCAACCAGTCCGGACTGGGGCTGCCCGACGAGTCGTACTATCGCGACGAGCAACACGCCGGCATCCTCGCCGCCTATCCGCGCCACATCGCCGCGATGTTCGGGCTGGTCCTCGGCGGTTCGGCAGATGACCACGCCGAGACAGCGGCCGGTGTGGTGGCGTTGGAGTCCAAGCTGGCGGCCGCGCACTGGGACGTCGTCAAGCGCCGGGACGCGGATCTGACCTACAACCTGCGGACCTTCGCCGACCTGCCCGCCGAGGCGCCCGGTTTCGACTGGGCAGGGTGGATCGGCGCACTGGGTGCCGTCTTCCCGGGAACCGGCCCGGACGCCGGCCGGGTCCCGTCCGACGTGGTGGTGCGCCAGCCCGACTACCTCACCGCCTTCGCCGCCCAGTGGGCAGGTGGGAACCTCACGGACTGGAAGAACTGGCTGCGCTGGCGGCTGATCCATGCGCGCGCGTTCCTGCTCACCGACGAGCTCGTGGCCGAGGACTTCTCGTTCTACGGGCGTACCCTGACCGGCGCCGAACAGATCCGGGACCGCTGGAAACGAGGGGTCTCGGTGGTGGAGAGCCTGATGGGCGATGCGCTGGGAAAGCTCTACGTCGAGCGGTACTTCCCGCCCGGGGCGAAGGCCCGGATGGACGATCTGGTCGCCAATCTGCTCGAGGCCTACCGGGTCAGTATCAGGTCGCTGGCCTGGATGACGCCGCAGACCCGGGAGAAAGCCCTGGCCAAGCTCGACAAGTTCACCCCCAAGATCGGCTATCCCGCCAGATGGCGTGACTATTCGACGTTGGTCATCGAACGCGACGATCTGTACGGCAACTTCCGGCGCGGCTACGCGGTGAACTTCGACCGCGAACTGGCCAAACTGGGCGGACCGGTCGACCGCGATGAGTGGTTCATGACACCGCAGACCGTCAACGCCTATTACAACCCCGGCATGAACGAGATCGTTTTCCCGGCCGCGATCCTGCAGCCGCCGTTCTTCGACAGCGATGCCGACGACGCGGCCAACTACGGTGGCATCGGGGCGGTCATCGGCCACGAGATCGGACACGGTTTCGACGACCAGGGCGCGAAGTACGACGGCGACGGCAACCTGGTGGACTGGTGGAGCGACCAGGACCGCGCCGAGTTCGGTGCCCGCACAAAGGCACTGATCGAACAGTACGACGAGTTCGTGCCACGTCAGCTCAGCGAAGGCCATCGCGTCAACGGTGCATTCACCGTCGGGGAGAACATCGGGGACCTGGGTGGGTTGTCGATCGCGCTGCTGGCCTACCGACTGTCCCTGGGTGAAACGACCGGAGAACCAGCAGCGCCGGCCCCTACGCTCGACGGGCTGACCGGAGTGCAGCGGGTGTTCTTCGGGTGGGCGCAGGTGTGGCGGACGAAGTCCCGCGACGCCGAGGCGGTGCGCCGGCTGGCGATCGACCCACATTCACCACCGGAGTTTCGTTGCAACGGGGTGATCCGCAATATCGACGAGTTCTACGACGCATTCGGGGTCAGTCCGAACGACGCGTTGTATCTGGAGCCGAAACGGCGGGTTCGGATCTGGAACTAGGTTCGTCGGCGCCGGACACCCAGAACGGGCCGATCGCGATCGCGAAGCCGGCCAAAACCGCCAGCGGCGCGGCCAACGGTAACCACGGAAGCCCGACCGGCAGCACCATCGCCGTCACCACCACCGCGGTGAATCCCGCGGCCGCGATCATGGTCTGCGGGGTCGCAGTTGCCATGCCCGCATCGACGGCGTGGCGCAACACCAGGTAGCCGGTGGCGACCAGGCCAGCCAGCGCGGCGAACATCGGTGGCCCACCAGCCAGCACGATCAACGCCACGGTGAGCAGCACCGCCAGCGTGGCCAGCGACCGAAACCGGATCGCGGCCAACACCACCGCAATGGTCGACAACGCCAGCACGATCACTCGGCCATCCCCCTGGATCACCGCCTGGCCCACTGCTATGACCACCATCAGAAGGCCGAACGCTGTCGGGATCAGATGCCTCAGTCGGTTCATCGCCGCGCCCGCCCCCGCACCGGACCGCGCCGGCCCGACAGCAGGTTCATCGACTGATCCAGGGTGCTGTCGATCTGCCAGGGCAGCACATCCACGCCGATCGTGGCCATGTCGCGGTACATGAACGAGCGCTGCAGCGTCCACATCCGGGCCAGCAGTGGATCGTGCTCGCCCTCGAGCGGGAACCCCTGCAGCACATCGACGGCGACGACCTCGTGGCCGCTCTTGCGCAGTTCGATCAGCGCCAGAGCGAACTCGGTGTCCAGCAGCGTGGAGAAGGCGATGACCACCGCGCCGACGGGCACCGCGGCACGGGGCGCCAGCGTGCCGGTCGCGGTCTGGAAACCGCAGGGGGCGCCGAGGATGGTGTCGAGTATCCGGTAGAACTGCCGCTGTCCGATATCGGGTCCCAGCCAGCGCGGTTTGCGGCCGCCGAGCGTCACCACGCCGGCGCGATCGCCGTTGCGCAACGCGCTCTGCACAACCTGCGCGGCGCCGCGCGCCATCCATTCGGTGGCCTCGGTGGCCGGACCGGCAGGCTGCGCATAGGTGTCGATCAGGACCACCACGTCGGCCGAACGGTCGGTCAGGCGCTCGGTGATGTGCAGGCTCCCGCGGCGGGCGCTGACCGGCCAGTTGACTGCTCGCAGCTGATCGCCGGGCACGAACGGGCGGATGTCGGCGTACTCGACCCCCGGGCCGGTGTGGCGGGTCAGGTGCGTGCCCAGCCGGTCGAGCAGTTCGGTGCGCGGCAGGGCCGTCGACTGCGCCGGGGCGACCGGAAACACGAATATCTCGGCGGCGTCGACCGTCGCGGTCCCGACGAGCAGCCCGCCCCGGCCCAGGACACGTACGTCGGTCCGAATCGAGTAGCGACCCCAGCGCCGCGCCTGCGCGGTAATCGTGTGTCTGGCGCCGGGTGCGCCACATGCGACATCCACGATGTCCAGACCGTTGCCCGCCGGGAACCCGAGTTGCGGAGCAACATCCGATCCTTCCGATTCCGTTGTCGCCCACACGCTCAACTCGGTCTGCTCGGACTCGAAGCAACGCAAGAGCGCGGGCCGGGCATGCAGCCGGACGGCGGGCACCCGGGGCTGCCACCCGAACGAGCAGAGCACACCGAGTAGGGGCGCCGCGAACGCAACGAGTTGCCAGTAGGAGCCGACCACCGCGACCCCCAGCGCCACCGCCGCGCAGGTCACCAGGGCCTGGGTCAACGGCGCTGCACGCCACTGGAATTCGACGTCGAGATGCTGGGCGTCGGTCACGCCGAGAAGTCGTTCATTGAGACGCCGGAGTTCGCGGAACCGGAAGCCGTCGCAAGAGCTCGGTCAACACGTCGGCGCCCTGTACCCGGCGTACCCACATCTCGGGGCGCAGACTGATCCGGTGGGCGATCGCGGGGACCGCAAGGGTCTTCACGTCCTCCGGGATCACATAGTCCCGGCCGAGCAGCAGCGCGCGGGCGCGGGCGAGTTGCACCAGATCGAGCTCGGCGCGAGGACTGGCGCCGACGGCGATCTGTGGATGTTGGCGAGTCGCCGTCGCCAGTGACACCACGTAGCGCAACACGTCGTCGTGCACGGTCACCTGCTCGACTGACTCTTGCATCGCGAGCAGATCCTGCGCGTCGACCACTTGGCGCACCTCTGCCTGCGCCGATCCGCGCTCGAGGCGACGCCGAAGCATGACGGACTCCTCCTGCTCCGACAAATACCGCAGTTCGAGCCTGATCGCGAACCGGTCCAGCTGCGCCTCCGGCAGCGGGTAGGTCCCCTCGTACTCGATGGGGTTGTCCGTCGCGAGCACGATGAACGGAGCGGACAGGTGGTGCGTCGCGCCGTCGATGCTGACCTGACCTTCTGCCATCGCCTCCAGCAACGCGGCCTGCGTCTTGGGCGGCGTGCGGTTGATCTCGTCGGCGAGCAGCAGGTTGGTGAAGATCGGCCCGCGCCGGAACTCGAAACGGCCGGACTGCATGTCATAGATCGTCGAGCCGAGCAGATCCGCCGGCAGCAGGTCGGGGGTGAACTGCACGCGGGTGAAGTCCAGCCCTAGTGCGGTGGCGAAAGACCTTGCAATGAGCGTCTTTCCGAGACCCGGCAGATCCTCGATGAGGATGTGCCCGCGCGCCAGCACCGTCGTCAGGATCAGCGTCAGTGCCGGTCGTTTCCCGACCACCGCCCCGCCGATTTCGTCGAGGACCGCTTCGCAGCGGGCGGTGGTCGTCGCAGCCGACATGGTCATACGTGCTCCAGGCGTTGCAGGATGTCATTGAGTATGGCTCTGCCCGGACCGGGCTCTCGCGCCCCGGTCCGGGATATGTTCTCCGGATCGACCCACTGCCAGAGCTCGTCGCCGAAGAGCATGCGGCCGGTAGCGCGGAATGTGTTGGGATCCTTTGCTTTCTGCTGTCCGGTGGCTGTTTCGAACTGTCGGGCCAGAACCGGGCGAAGCCTGCGGTCCCAGTCCGCCCTCGACGCTTCAGACCAGGAGATCAACGTCTCGGTGCGCGCCGCCCAGCGGCGCAATGCTTCTGCCGGATCGTCGGCCGCCCGGCCATCGGGCTCCGGCCCGGTGTGATACCAGAACATCCATCTGATTCCGAGCAGCGCCAGCGCGGTGGCGATGCCGGAGATCCACAGCACCGAATGGCCGTCGAGCAGAACGAATGCGAACAGTTGCACCACCAGCACCAGTCCGACACCGGCGGCCACGAACCGGTTCATACGGTTTCCTGCAGATCGCGAAGAACCTGACGCAACGCCCGCACCGCTGCGTCCCGGTGCCCCTCGCCCATGTCGTGCGGACTGAACCGCGCCTCCCCGAACAGGTCGACGAGTTCGCCGGCACTGTCGGCCCGCAGGGTATTGGTCTCGACGGCCCGGGCCAGCACCTCCGAGGGAGTGTCGGAGAGCTGCGGGACGGCACCCGGAGCCTTCTCCAGTTCGCGTTCCATCGCTGCGTAGCAGGCGATGATCGCGAGGCGGGGTTCGCGGCTGTGGTCGCCGATCTCGGCCAGGCCGACCTCCGCGGCCCGCACCAGATCCGGTTCCGCCGTCGGCTCCGGCGGCCCGTCGGTGTCACCGATGGCCTCCGGCACGGTCGGGACGCGACGGCGGCGCCGGGAGCCGATCACCACCGCGGCCGCAGTGAACAGGACCAGCAGCGCCGTCGCAGCCGCAAGAACGTCGAACAGGTCGTCGCCTTGATCTGGCTGGGCAACCGGAGGTCGGTCTTCGGCAGCCTCCGGTGCAGCCTCCGGGGGCGGCTGGGTGGTTTCGTCGCCTGCCGGCGGCGGTGGGGCTTCGATGTCGAGTTGCGGGCTGAACCTCAGCAGCAGCAGAACCAACAACAGCCAGGCCAGGAGGCAGCCGGCGCCGATGAGCACCCAACGCCAGCTCGGCCGCGGAAGGCGGTCCCGCCTGCGCGCACGCTCACCACCGGCCTCTGCCGCCGGCAACCGGCGACGCGCCTGTGTGATGACCGCCACCGCGATGACCATCATCGACACGGTCAGCATCGCGATCACGGCCAACGTGTTGGCCGGACTCCCGGTTGCAGGCTCCCGCGTCTCGGATGTCGTCCCGGATGTCTCAGCCCCGGGCAGGTAGCTCCGCAGCGCAGTCACTGCCAGCAGCAACAGCACGATCACCGCGACCGTGCGTCCTGCCGCGGTGCGATCGGTCAGAACAACTGCCAGTCGTGGGCGCCGTCCTGCTGGGTGTACCACCCTTTTGAGTTCTTGATCACGATCGGGTCGCCACTGCCGAAGTTGTCGAAGAACCACTGGGCGTTGGCCGGACTGAGGTTGATGCAACCGTGGCTGACGTTGGCGTAGCCCTGAGATCCCACCGACCATGGGGCGCTGTGGACGAATACGCCGCTGTTGTCGATGCGGACCGCGTCCTGAACCTTGATCTTGTAACCCTCCGGGGCGGTCACCGGCACCCCGTAGGTCGAGGAGTCCATCACGATGTCCGCGAACTTCTCCAGCACGTAATAAGTGCCGTTCTTGGTCTCGTAGCCCTTCTTGCCCAGCGACACCGGGAAGGTCTTCACCAGCTTGCCGTTGCGCATGATCTCCATCTGGAGCGTCTTGTTGTCGATGGTTGCAACCAGCGACTCCCCGACGCGGAAGTTGGACTTCGTGCCGGCCGCGTCGATGTGGACGACGGTGCCTTTCGGCCAGAAGTCCTGCGGACGCCAGCGCACCTGGGTGTTGCTGATCCAGTAGAACCGGCCCGGCACCGGCGGATTCGAAGAGATGTGGATCGCCGACTCAGCCAGTTTCCGGTTGGCGATCGGCCGCTGGAAGTTGATGATGATCGGCTTGGCCACCCCGACCAGCGCCCCATTGACCGGGTTGAAGCTCGGCGGGACGAACGGTGGCTCACCGGTGAACGGCAGCGGGTTCTGGCCGGCCGGAGTGCCCTGCGGGATGACACCGGTCGCCGCGGCCAGCGGGTCGGCCGGAGGCGGTAGGAACGGGTTCGGCGGCGGGGGCGGCGGCTGCTGCTCCAGCGGAACCTGCGCGAGGAACGGGTTCGGCGGTGGAGGTGGCGCGAAGGGATTGATCGGCGGGGGCGCCGGGGCAGGTGGCGGCGGAGGCGGTTCGGCCACCGCGGACGCCGCAGTGAGTACCATTGCGCCGAGCAACCCGGCCGACAGGAACGTCGCTAGAACCTTCCTACGGGTCCGCTGCTGCATGCGTCACCTCCATTCGCGGTATTCAGACCAGTGTGGCACAGCACGCGGGACTGCCCTTCATCGTGAGATCTCGCCGTGAGCTGGAATGCTCAGGACCTCACCAGCCGTGCGATCGCCGCCGACGCCTCCGCGAGCTTGGCCTCGGCCTCGACACCGCCCTGGGCGACGGCCTGGCTGACGCAGTGCGCGAGGTGCTCGTCGAGCAGCCCCAGCGCCACCGACTCCAGGGCGCTGTTGACCGCGCTGATCTGGGTGAGGATGTCGATGCAGTACTTGTCCTCGTCGATCATCTTGGCGATACCGCGTACCTGACCCTCGATGCGGCGCAGCCGCTTGGCGTAGTTCTGTTTCTGCGGCGAGTAGCCGTGCGCCGCGGTAGCTGACTCCGCGCCGGTCATCGGTGGCATACCTCACACTGTACCCGATACCCCTTAGGGGTATGAGAACAGGTTTGGCCGTGACAAACGGTGGCGGCATACTTGGACGATGCGCCAGGATCCGGACATCAAGCCCCGCAGCCGCGACGTCACCGACGGACTGGAGAAGGCCGCCGCCCGGGGGATGCTGCGCGCGGTGGGCATGGGCGATGACGATTTCGCCAAACCCCAGATCGGGGTGGCCTCGTCGTGGAACGAGATCACTCCGTGCAACCTTTCGTTGGACCGGCTCGCCAAGGCGGCCAAAGAGGGCGTGTTCGAGGCCGGGATGGAGGCTTGGGTGGAGGACTCGGGCGGGAA
>CAZEMS010000003.1:0-130956 GCA_964513475.1 uncultured Mycobacterium sp.
GCTCCTGCAACTCGCCCATCTCGTCGGCCAGCGTCGGCTGGTAGCCCACCGCGGACGGCATCCGGCCAAGCAGCGTGGACACCTCGGATCCGGCCTGGGTGAAACGGAAGATGTTGTCGATGAACAGCAGCACGTCCTGGCCCTGCTCGTCGCGGAAGAACTCCGCCATGGTGAGCGCCGAGAGGGCCACCCGCATACGGGTGCCGGGCGGCTCATCCATCTGACCGAACACCAACGCGGTGTCCTTCAGCACGTTCGCCTCGCGAAGCTCGACCCACAGGTCGTTCCCTTCACGGGTGCGCTCGCCGACACCGGCGAACACCGACGTGCCACCGAAGTTGCGGGCGATGCGGTTGATCATCTCCTGGATGAGCACCGTCTTACCCACGCCGGCGCCACCGAACAGGGCGATCTTGCCGCCACGCACGTACGGCGTGAGCAGATCGACGACCTTCAAGCCGGTCTCGAGCATCTCGGTGCGGGGCTCGAGGTCGGAGAAGGCCGGCGGCTTGCGGTGGATCGACCAGTGGTCGAAGTCCTTTCCATACCCGGGATCGTCCAGGCAGTCCCCGAGCGCGTTGAACACGTGGCCCTTGACGCCGTCGCCGACGGGCACCGAGATCGAGGAACCAGTGTCGGTGACGTCCACACCGCGGACCAACCCGTCGGTGGGCTGCATGGAGATGCAGCGCACCAGGTTGTCGCCGAGGTGCTGGGCCACCTCCAGCGTCAGCGTCTTGGCGAGCGCGCCGAAGCTGATCTCGGCGTGCAGGGCGTTGAACAGCTCGGGCAGCGCCCCACGTGGGAACTCGACGTCGACGACGGGGCCGGTGACGCGAACAACCCGACCGGTGGTGTCGGTGCTGGTCTGCTTTTCAGCCGTGGCGGTCATGTGTCACTTCGCTTTCTGGTGGGGCTTTCTATTAGGGCTTATTGGGCGGAGGCGTCGGCCAGTGCGTTCGCACCGCCGACGATTTCGCTGATTTCCTGGGTGATCTGGGCCTGCCGTTCGCGGTTGGCCATGAGAGTGAGCGACTTGATCAGGTCGTCGGCGTTGTCGCTCGCGGACTTCATCGCTCGACGCCGGGACGCGGACTCGGAGGCCGCCGCCTCGAGCAGAGCCGCGTAGACGCGAGTCGCCACATAGCGCGGCAGGAGTGACTCGAAAAGCGACGTCGCGTCCGGCTCGAAGGAGAACAGCGTGTGCGGTTCGCTCTCCCCGCCCACGTACTCGACGACCATCGGTGCTATCCGAAGCGCTTCGGCGTTCTGCGACAACATCGACTTGAACTCGGTGAACACGATGTGCAGTTCGTCCACGCCCAGGATGCCGTCGAGACCCGGGTCGTCGCCCTCGTCGTCGGCTCCGGCCAGGAAGGCCTCCACCAGGGTGTCCGCGATCGCCCGGGCATCGTCGTAGGTAGGCTTCTCGGAGAACCCGGTCCACGATTTGACGACCTCACGGTTGCGAAAGCTGTAATAGCCCAGAGCTTTCCGCCCGACCGCGTAGACAACCGGGACCTTGCCCTCGTCGCGCAGCAAGGCGAACAGCTCCTCGGTTCGGCGCAGCACGTTGGCGTTGTAAGCGCCGCACAAACCACGGTCTGACGACACCACCAGCACAGCGGCGCGCTTCGGGTTCTCCCGCTCGACGAGCAAAGGATGATCCAGCGCGCTGGCGTCGGCCAGGTTGGTGAGCATGGTGGTGATCTCAGCGGCGTACGGCCGGGCGGCCTCGACTCGGGCCTGGGCCTTGGAGATCCGCGAGGTCGCGATCAGCTCCTGGGCCTTGGTGATCTTCTTGATCGACCCGGCGGAACGTATCCGGCCCCGCAGTTCACGCAGTGTGGCTGCCATCGGACTCTGCCTTGCTCCTTCTTACTTCTTACTTCCTGCCTGGCTTCTTCCCGGACCCTATTTCTTCTTCGGGGGTGCCGGCTTTCGCACCTTGACGGATTCCTTCTCCAGATCCTCTTCGCTCATCGCCTCGGCGTGTTCGTCGGGAACGACCGAGCTGCCGTCGGTGGTGGCGAAGCCCTTCTTGAACTCGTTGATCACATCGGTGAGCTTCTCGCTGGTTTCGTCCGAGAGCTTCTTGGAATCACGGATGTCCTTGAGGATTTCGGCGTGTGAGCCCTTCACGTGCTCGAGCAGCTCGGCTTCGAACCGGGACACGTCCTCGACCGGAACCGAGTCGAGGTGGCCTTTGGTGCCCAGGAAGATCGCGACCACCTGGTCCTCGACCGGCATCGGGCTGTTCTGTGGCTGCTTCAACAACTCGACCAGTCGCGCGCCGCGCTCGAGCTGAGCCTTCGACGTCGCATCCAGGTCCGAGGCGAAGGCCGCGAACGACTCCAACTCGCGGTACTGCGACAGGTCGAGGCGGAGGCTACCCGCTACCTCTTTCATTGCCTTGATCTGCGCGGCGCCGCCGACACGCGACACCGACACACCGACGTTGATGGCCGGGCGGACACCCTGGTTGAACAGATCGGTCTCCAGGAAGCACTGTCCGTCGGTGATCGAGATGACGTTGGTCGGGATGTAGGCCGAAATGTCGTTTGCCTTCGTCTCGATGATCGGGAGGCCGGTCATCGAGCCCCCACCGAGCTCGTCGGAGAGCTTCGCGCAGCGTTCCAGCAGCCGCGAGTGCAGGTAGAAGACATCACCGGGATAGGCCTCGCGACCAGGTGGGCGCCGCAGCAGCAGCGAGATGGCGCGGTAGGCCTCGGCCTGCTTGGTCAGGTCGTCGAAGACGATCAGCACGTGCTTGCCGTCGTACATCCAGTGCTGCGCGATGGCCGAACCGGTGTAGGGCGCAAGCCATTTGAAGCCCGGCGAGTCCGAGGCGGGCGCGGCGACGATCGTCGTGTAGTCCATCGCGCCACCCTCTTCGAGGGTGCGGCGCACGCTGGCGATCGTGGTGCCCTTCTGACCGATGGCAACGTACACGCAACGCACCTGTTGAGCGGGATCGCCGGTCTCCCAGTTCTGGCGCTGGTTGAGGATGGTGTCCACACAGACCGCGGTCTTGCCGGTCTTGCGGTCGCCGATGATCAGCTGGCGCTGGCCGCGGCCGATCGGGGTCTGGGAATCGATGGCCTTGATGCCGGTCTGCAGCGGCTCGCTGACGCCCTGACGCTGAACGACCGAGGGTGCCTGCAACTCCAGGGCACGACGTTCGGAGGTGTTGATATCGCCCTGAGCGTCGATCGGCTGGCCGAGCGGGTTGACCACGCGACCCAGGTAGGCATCGCCGACCGGGACCGAGAGCACTTCACCGGTGCGCTTGACCTGGTGGCCCTGCTCGATGTGTTCGGAGTCACCCAGGATGACCGCTCCGATGCTGTGCTCATCGAGGTTCAGGGCCACACCCAGCACCCCACCGGGGAATTCGAGCAGCTCCTGCATCATCACCGAGGGCAGGCCCTCGATGTGGGCAATCCCGTCACCGGTGTCGACGACGGTGCCGATCTCTTCGCGCTCAGTATCGGAGGCGAAGGTAGCGACGTACTTCTCGATCGCACCTTGAATATCAGCAGCCGAGATTGTCAAGTCTGCCATGGCTATTCGCTTCCTACCTTCGTGGTGTTATGGGTCTTGGGTCAGCCGGTTCGGTTCGTCAATCGGGAAGTTGGGTCTTGGCCGCCGCCAGACGTGACGACAGCGAACCGTCGATCACCTCATCGCCGACAGTTATCGTCAACCCACCGAGCAGTTCGGGGTTCAGGTGCAGCCGCACCGAGACCGGATGGTTGTAGATGCGGCTGAGCAACGCGGCCAGTCGAGCGCGCTGGCCTTCGGAAAGCTCGGCCGCTGCGGTCACCTGCGCGACCACTTCGCCGCGCCGAGCCACCGCGAGTTCGGCGAGCTCCCGCACAGCTGCGTCGGCGTGCTCTGCGTCCAGTTGGCCGATCGTCTGCTCCAACAGCGCGAGCGTGATCGGATGAACGCGTTCTTCGAGAACGTTCTCCAGCAGGCCGACTCGTCCCTGCGCGGGGGCCTCGATGTCACCCAGCAGCGCGCTCAGTCGTGGCTGGCTGTCCAACACGCGGCTGAACCGGAAGAGCTGTTCCTCGACCTCGTCGACGACGTTCGAACGATCTGCGCACAGGAGCAGTGCCAGACGAGCAGCGTGTTGCACGCCGATGACCAAGTCCGGCTCGGCCGACCAGCGCTGCGACACCGCCGATTTGACGACATCGAGTGCTTGAGAGCCGACTTTGCCCGACAACAGCTGATCAACCAGCCGGCCCTTGGCGGTGGACGCGTCGGCCGGTTCGGCCAGACACTTGGTCAGCATCGACTCCCGGCTCAGCAGGGCGGCGACCGAAC
Source organism: uncultured Mycobacterium sp. (assembly GCA_964513475.1). Classification (GTDB taxonomy): domain Bacteria; phylum Actinomycetota; class Actinomycetes; order Mycobacteriales; family Mycobacteriaceae; genus Mycobacterium. Next base: position 4,336 of record CAZEMS010000003.1, read on the forward strand.
TCAGATCCTCGGCCAGCTTCGAGAGCCCGGCACCGTCCAGACCGGCGGCGACCGCGTCGAGACGATCGACCGTCGCCGCAAGAGCCTCCCGGCTCGCCGAGCGCAGCTTCGCAGCAACCGGATCTGAGATCACGCCGTCCGAAGGCGCCATCGCATCGAGATCGTCAAGGAAGCGGTCCACTGTCGTCGACCTCGCGGCAGCGTCGGATACGTAGTCACGCACCAGTTTCTCTGCGTGCAGGATCGACTCGGTGCCGAGGTTCTGCCGCAGTTCTCGGATCAGTTGCTGACGCAGCAACTCGATCTGCTGCCCGCCCTGCACCTTGATCCGCTCCACCTCGGTGTCGGCCTGCACTCGCAGCTGCTCGGCGATGTTCTGGGCGTCGACCCGGGCTTCCTCGACCACCCGGCTGGCCTCGTCCTTGGCCTCCTGCACGGCCTTGGCGTGCTCGGCATCGGCGCGGGCCACCTTCTCCGCCGCTTCGGCGCTCTCCTCCAGCTGTCGCCGGATGGTCTCCTGCTGGCTCTGCATCATCCGGCGGATCAACGGCAGCAGGTACTTGACGAAGACGAAGACGATGACGCCGAAACCAACAAGCTGACCGATGAACGTCGACATCGTCTACTGCCCCCGTACCGTCGTTCGCAGCGTGGCGGCCTCGACGCCGAGCACCCGGCTGGCGAGCGTGGCCGACAACGATTCCACCGAGGACTGGAGTTCGGCCGCGGTGGCGCGGCCTTGCTGGGAGAGCTGCTCGTCGGCGCGCTCCAGCGTTGCCGCGGATTCTGTCGCGGCGCGACCACGCATGTCGTCGATGATCTTGCGTCCTTCAGCGCGGGCTTCGTCCCGGATGCCCGTTGCCTCTCGACGTGCCTCGGCCATCACATTCTGCGCATCGGCTTGCGCGGCGGCGAAGAGCTTGTCGGACTTCCGAAGGTCCTCGACGGTCTTGGTGACCATCAACTCGCGGTCGCGCAGCACCTTCAAGATGGGCGGCACCACAAACTTGCCGATGACACCGAGCACGATCAGGAAGATGATCAGCACGAAGAAGAATGTGCCGTTGGGGATCAGAAAGTTCTTCTGACCACCGTCTTCTGCTGCCTGGTTGGCCGCCAGAATGGCGATGCGCATGTCACCCATCGTGTTCGGCGACTCAGGAGAGGCCGGGCGTCGCGAACACGAACAGCGCCATGAAGGCGAGGTTGATGAAGTACGCGGCCTCCACCAGACCCACCGTGATGAAGAACGGGGTGAAGAGCCGGCCTTGGGCCTCGGGCTGGCGGGCAACGCCGTTGATCAGGGCGCTGCCGGCGACGCCGTCGCCGACACCGACACCGATCGCACCACCGGCCAACATCAGCCCGCCGCCGATCAGCGCGCCGGCGGTGACCATTGCTGCGTTGGGATCCATTTCTTATCCTCCTTGATAACTGGCCAGGTTGCGCCAGAACTGGGTTGTCATGTGTTGAGCGAACTCTGCTAGTGGTGTTCCTCTTCCAGCTCCATCGACTGGCCGAAGTACAAGATCGTCAGCAAGGCGAAGATGAACGCCTGGATCAAGCCGACGAAGAGGTCGAACGCCTTCCAGATCGCGTTGGGCGCCCAGAGGATGTAGGCCGGGAACAACGCGATGAGTGCCACCATGATGCCGCCGGCGAAGATGTTGCCGAAAAGACGGAGGGACAACGAGATCGGCTTGGCGACCTCTTCGACGAGGTTGATCGGGGCCAGGAACGCAACGTGCCCCTTGAGGACCTGCTTCGGGTGCCCCAGGATGCCGCGCCGCCAGACACCGGCCGCGTGGTAGCAGATGAATACGAACAGAGCGAGCGCCAACACGAAGTTGATGTCGGCCGCCGGGGCCTTGAGCACCTCGTGGGCCGCGCCGGTGGAGTCGGTGTACTGCCAGGGGAACACCGCAAGCCAGTTCGCGACGAGGATGAAGACGAACAGGGACACCGCCAGCGGTAGAACGAACGGCGCGATCCGCATGCCTATGGCGGTTTCCACCTGGTTGCGCATCTGCACGGTGATCGTCTCGAATACCAGCTGAACACCGCTCGGAACGCCCGTCGAGGTGACCTTGGACCGCAGGTAGAAGGCCAGCGCAATCACGATGGCGCCGGCGATCGCGGTGGCCAGAACGGTGTCGGTGTTCACCGTCATCCCGAACCACTCCGCTTCGGTGTGGTGACCGACCTCGATCGCCGCCTCGGCGAGGAGTTGTTCGTTCATCGTGATTGATCCTTCGGTACTTCGAGCTCATCTGCGCTAGAACCGTTGGCCCGCATCTTCTTCCACACCGGCAGGGCAGTCGACAGCACGAGCAGCACCTGGAACAGCGCGAGACCGAACACGACACCAAGACCCACCGGACGGAATATATATGCGATCACCAGAGCGATGACGGTGATTACCAGGACCCGTACCGACGAATTCACGGCCATCTGCTTCTTGAGCGGATGGGCCTCGGCGGTTATCGACGTCACCGATCGCCGTACCAGCAACGCATTGCACAAGCCCAGACCCATGCCCACACCGAAGAACACACCGAAGAGCGGATGGCCGAGCGCTCCGGCGGCGACAACCACGACAGCGACCAGGCCGATGGAGATGACAAGCAGTCGCAACGGCCGAAATGCGACTGATGGGAACACCAACGGCATGTCCTGCGCTGGCGTCGTCACTGCTTCACCTCGATCCCGCGGTCCGGAAGGGCTGTTCCCGATGATCTTAAGCAACGCGTGCGAGCGTATCGGAGCGTGACAAGCTCGCTGCAATCACCCAAGGGGCAGCTCCCTTTGTCGGTCGAAATCGGCTCCATCAGACGGAAAAACGGTGGGCCGATGGCCGGCAACCCGCGAGGTTTCTTCGGGCTCTAACAAAACCGTACCACATGGTAGACGCCCGAAAACTGGGTCTACTACTTTTCGTCGTACGCCTGGTCCGCAGCTGCTGGGCGCTCAAGGTCGAACGGTTTGTCGCTGCGCTGGAGCAGAGGGATCGGGGTGGCCACGATCGCAACCGCGATGGCGCCCAGCATGACGGCTCCGGAGTAGCGCGGGTCGAAGAAAATGGTGCTCGCGGCACCCAGTGCCACGATGCCCACCCAGAGGTACACCAGCAGCACCACCCGCCGGTGCGAGTGGCCGATCTGCAGCAGCCGGTGGTGCAGATGCATCTTGTCCGGACTGAACGGGCTACGCCCGGCGCGGGTGCGGCGGACGATGGCCAGCAACATGTCCAGCGCCGGAACGAACAACACCGCGACGACCAACAGAAACGGCGACAGCAAAGCGAAAACGTCGCGCGCTCCGTACGCGTTCTGCGAGATCGGTCCTGCCGCGGTGGTGGCGGCCGCCGCGAGCATCAGCCCGATCAGCATCGAACCGGAATCCCCCATGAAGATCTTGGCGCGGTGAAAGTTGTGCGGCAGGAATCCCAGGCAGGCACCGGCCAACACCACCGAGATGATCGCCGGCGGATAGAACAACACGTCTCCTCCGTGATCGCGCAACAGACCAACGGAGAAGATGCAGATCGCCAACGCGGTGATCAGGCCGAGCCCGGCTGCCAGACCGTCGAGACCGTCGACGAAGTTCATGGCATTGACGATCGCCACCGTCAGCGCCAGCGTGAGCAGAATCGACGACACTTGGTCGAGCACGATGGTGCCTACCCCGCCGATCGGGATGTAAAGGACGCTCCAGGCCACACCCATGGTGACCAGCACGCTGGCTGCGGTGATCTGGCCGGCGAACTTGGTGAGTGCGTCAAGCCCCCACCGGTCGTCGATCAGGCCGATGGCCATGATCAGCCCGCCGGCCACGACGACTGCCGGCATTCCCGAGGAGTAGACGAAACCACGGGTCAGGGCCGGCAGCTGGGATGCCAGCAGTACCGCCGCCCCGACACCGAGATACATCGCCAACCCGCCCATCCGGGGAATCGGCCGCACGTGAACGTCCCGTTCCCGGGGGTAGGCCACCGCGCCTAGCCGGGCGGCCAGCGCGCGCACCCAGCCGGTAGCGAAATACGTGACGATCGCGGCCGTCAACCCGACCAGGGCAAGTTCGCGCAGGGGCACGCCCGCCCCGCGGTCGGACAGCGCCAGCAAGCTGTCGGCTGCGGTTGCCACCGATGAACCGTACTGCACCGCGCAGGTCTCAATCCGAGAGCGACGCGGGGTCCACGCCGAGCACGTCAGCCAGCGACTCCACACTGACCGGACCGCTACGCAGGAGACGGGGGGTTTCTTCGGTTAGGTCGACGATCGTCGACGCCGACTGCTGCTCGGAGGGTCCGCCGTCGAGGTACACCTGGACAAGTTCGCCGAACTGGTTGCGCGCCTCGTCGATGGTGACCGAGGCCGGCCGGCCGGACAGGTTGGCGCTGGACACCGCCAACGGTCCCACCTCACGTAGCAACTCGATCGCCACCGGGTGCAGCGGCATCCGCAGCATCACCGTGCCGTTCGCGTCACCGAGATCCCATTGCAGCGACGGCGCCTGTCGGACCACCAGGCTAAGCGCGCCCGGCCAGAAAGCCCGGATCAACTCCCGAGCGCCGTCGGGCACCGAGTACACCAAGCCCTCGATGGTGTGCCAAGACCCCACCAGCACCGGCACCGGCATGTTGCGCCCCCGGCCCTTGGCCGCCAACAGCGCGGCGACAGCGGAGCCGTCGAACGCGTCGGCGCCGATGCCGTAGACGGTGTCGGTGGGCAGTACGACCAGCGAGGCGCTCTTTAGCGCGGCGACGGCTGCCGCGATCCCGGCAGCCCGCTGACCGGGATCTGAGCAATCGAAGATCTCCGTCACGACACACCTGTCCGGGACTGGCTTCGCGCGACCCGGCGAGCGGTCACGAAGCGGGATCGGCCGGCGAGGTCCCGGCGTGCGGTGACCTCGATGAATGCCGTGTCGTCGAACGCTGCAACGGTCTGCGGGCAGGTGGTGTCGTCATGTTCGACAGCGCACCCGGCTCCCGGACGCAACCACCGGGCGGCAAGGGTGACGATGGCGCGAATGATGTCCATCCCGTCCGGCCCGCCGAACAGGGCGTGCTCCGGATCGTGCTGTGCCACCTCGGGTTCCAGCGGGACCCCGTCGGGAATGTAGGGCGGGTTGGCGACCAGTAGGTCGACGGACTCATCGAGTTCGGGCAGGAGCCCGGCATCGGTGACATCGGCGTGCACCAGCTCCACGCCCGCAAGCTCGACGTTGCGGTGCGCATACGCCAGCGCTTCGGCGGAGTCGTCGATGGCGAGCACGCGGGCCCGCGGCCACCGTCGCGCCAGGGCCAGGGCCAGAGCACCCGACCCGGTACACAGATCGACAACCACCGGACGCTCCGGAAGAGGTTGCCCAACAGCCCATTCCAGCAATGCTTCGGTCTCCGGGCGTGGGATGAACACCCCCGGTCCGACGGAAACCTCGACCGGGCCGAACGGGGCCGTCCCGGTGAGGTGCTGCAGGGGCACCCGCCGGGAACGGGCGGCCACCAGCCGGCCGAAGCGATCGACGAAGTCATCGGACGCGGCGCCCGGACCGTCGTCGAGCAGCAGCCGGTCCCGCCCGGTGCCGGCAGCGTGGGCGGCCAGTGCCACGGCGTCAACCCGGGGCGAACCGACACCGGCATCGGCCAGCAGGACGGTCGCGGCATCAACCACCTCGCGTAGCGACTTCCCCACCGTCACGCACCCTGCAGCCTGGCCTGCCGGTCGGCGACAGCCAGTGCCTCCAACAACGCGTCGAGGTCACCCTCGAGGATCTGGTCGAGATTGTGCGCCTTGAACCCGATCCGGTGATCGGTGATCCGGTTCTCCGGGAAGTTGTACGTGCGGATTCGCTCACTCCGGTCCACGGTGCGGATCTGGCTGGCCCGCTCGGCGGAAGCCTCGGCCGACGCCTGCTCCTCGGCCATCGCCTGCAGGCGCGCCGCGAGCACCTGAAGGGCACGGAACTTGTTCTGCAGTTGCGAGCGCTCGTTCTGACAGGTGACGACGATTCCGGTGGGCAGGTGCGTGAGCCGGACCGCGGAATCGGTGGTGTTCACGCCCTGTCCGCCCTTGCCGGACGACCGGTATACGTCGATGCGCAGATCAGACTCGTCGATCTGCACCTGTTCGACTTCCTCGGGCTCTGGGTAAACCAGCACACCGGCAGCCGACGTGTGCACCCTGCCCTGTGATTCGGTGACCGGGACGCGCTGCACACGGTGCACTCCGCCCTCGAACTTCAATCGCGACCAGACACCGTCGGCAGAGTCGCCCCTGCCCGCAATCGCCAGCGTGACGTCCTTGTACCCGCCGAGGTCGGAGAGCGTCTCGTCGAGCATCGTGACCGACCATCCCTGCCGCTCGGCATACCGGGTGTACATGCGGGCCAGGTCTGCGGCGAACAGGGCCGATTCCTCGCCCCCTTCACCCGACTTGACCTCGAGCACGATGTCGTCGGCGTCGTGCGGATCGCGTGGGGCCAGCAGATCCATCAGCGCGATGTCGAGTTCTTCGACCTTGGTCGCCAACGCGTCGGCCTCGGCAGCGAACGAATCGTCGTCGGCGGCGAGCTCGCGGGCAGTTGCCAGGTCTCCGCGGGCGGTCTCGAGCTTGCGGTAGGTGGCGACAACCGGCGCCAGCTGAGCGAAGCGCCGGCCGGCCTTGCGGGCCCGGCCGGCGTCGGCGTGCAACTCCGGATCGGCCAGTTGGCGTTCGAGGTCGGCATGCTCAGCCAGCACCGCATCGATGGCCGGAGCGCTCTCGGTCACCCTTGGCCTCCTTCCCCGAAGCAGGTGCTGCCTGACACGAAGCGACGCCCGGCCTGGCGCTGCGAGCGGCAGAACGGGCGTCGAAACGGCAGCGAGTTGTCGGTCGCGCTCTTCTCGGCCCGATCGGCACCGGCCTTGCGCTTGCCGTAGCGCTTCTCGAAGCGGGCGACGCGGCCACCGCTGTCCAGAATCTTCTGCTTTCCGGTGTAGAACGGGTGGCACTGCGAGCAGACCTCGACCACGATGTGGCCGCTGTCCTTGGTGCTGCGAGTCTGAAAACTGTTACCGCAGCCGCAGACCACCGTGGTCTCGACGTAGCTGGGGTGAATACCCGATTTCATGGTGTCCTCTGAAGTCCTCTGCAATCGTGGCCGCCGGGTCGCCCGTTGTGAGACGTGAACCGGAACCGAGGTGTCTGTCGATCATTATGCCAGGTCAACCGTCAGCCTCCTAAACGCGAAACGACCTGCGGCTATCCCGGATCCTTCTGGTGACCGTCGATGACCCGCCCGCCGTAGGGATGGAATGTGGCGCCGTTCCGTTTCCACAGCACCCGGCCGGCGGGATCGGTTCCGCGTGCCACCAACTCGCGCTTGAGGATCTTGTTGGTTGCGGTACTGGGCAGGTCGTCGGTGATCCACACGAAGCGTGGCCACGCCTTCGGCGACAGATCGTTCTGCGCGGCCAGGAAATCCGCGAAACCTTGCGGCGTCGGCGCGGATCCGGGCTGCGGAACGATCGCGGCCATCACCTGGTCGCCGACCGATTCGTCGGGCACCGGATAGACGGCTGCCCTGTTCACCATCGGCCAGCGCAGCAGAATCCGCTCGATCGGTGCTGCGGTCAGGTTCTCGCCGTCGACTCTCATCCAGTCGGCGGTTCGCCCGGCCAGATAGATCCACCCGTCGATGTCACGGTAGGCGAGATCGCCCGACCAGTACATCCCGTTGCGCATCCGCTGACCGGTAGCTCCGGGGTCGTTGTAATAACCACGGAAGAGCCCGGCTCCGCTGGTGTTCACCAGCTCCCCGATGGCGGCGTCACCATTGGCCAGTGCCCCGTTCTCGTCGAACTCGGCGACGTCGCATTCGCGCATCGCGTCCGGGTCGTAGATCGCCACTCCGGGGAAGCCCTTCCCGACCGATCCCGGCGGGCAGTCGTCGGAGCGAGTGATGATGACGGCGATCTCGGTGGAACCGAAGCCGTCCCAGACGGTGCAGCCGAAGCGGCGACCGAAGGCCGCGATGTCGCGGTCGGCAGCCTCGTTGCCGAACGCCACCCGCAGGGAGTTGTCGTGATCGTCCGGGCGTTCGGGGGTGGCCAGAATGTAGGCGAGCGGCTTGCCCACGTAGTTCATGTAGGTGGCCCCGTAGCGACGCACGTCGGACAGAAAGCTCGAAGCGGAGAACTTCGCCGGCGCCATGGTCGCTCCAGCGCCCAGGGCGACGCCCCAACCGGCGTAGACACCATTGGAGTGGAACAGCGGCATCGCCAGGTAGCAGACGTCATCGGCAGTCAGTCCGTACCGCTGTACCAGCGCACTGCCAGAGAACAGCACCGTCGAGTGGGCGACCTCGACGGCTTTGGGCTCGCCGCTGGTTCCGGAGGTGAAGATCATCATGAACGTGTCGTCGGGCTCGACTTCACGACGCGGTATCAGCTCAGGGGCCTCGGTCAGCAACCGCGACCAGTCCGGCGAGGAGGTGTCGAGCACGGCGACGCCGCTGAGGTCCAGACCGTCGAGTAGCTGGCGATGTTCGGCGTCGGTGATCAGGATCTGAGTGTCGACCAGGGCGATGTCGTGGGCCAGCGCATCTCCGCGGCGAGTGGTGTTGATGCCGCAGAGTACGTAGCCGCCCAGTGCCGCGGCGGCCAGGGCGGTCAGCATGTCGGGGGTGTTTCCCAGCAGAACGCTGACGTGCAACGGACGCGCCGGATCGGCGGCTTGGATCAGCGCTGCGGCCTGCGCGGCGGCCTGGGCGATGTGTTCGCGCCAGGTCCACTGGCGGTCACCGTAGCTGACGGCGACGGTGTCCTGTTCGGCGCGTGCGCGCAGCAGTTGTTGCAGGGTGTCGGCCATCGGAGATCAGCACGCCCACACCGCGGGTCCCAGCCGGAATCAGACGTCGTCCATCGAGCCCGGGGTGGTCTTGGAGACCTGGACCAGGAACTCGTAGTTGTTCTTCGTCTTGCGCAGCTGGCTCATCAGCAGGTCGATCGCCTGGTGCGAGTCCAGCCCGGACAGCACCCGGCGCAGCTTGTGCACGATGCCGAACTCGTCCGGGCTCAGCAGCAGCTCATCCTTACGGGTGCCAGACGGGTTGACGTCGACTGCCGGGAACACCCGACGCTCGGCGATCTTGCGGTCCAATTTGAGCTCGGCGTTACCGGTGCCCTTGAACTCCTCGAAGATCACCGTGTCGCCGGTCGAGCCGGTTTCGACCATCGCGGTCGCGACGATGGTCAGCGAACCGCCCTCCTCGATGTTGCGGGCAGCGCCGAGGAACCGTTTGGGCGGATACAGCGCAGTCGAGTCGACGCCGCCGGAGAGGATGCGGCCCGACGCCGGCGAAGCGTTGTTGTACGCGCGTCCCAGTCGGGTGATCGAGTCCAACAGCACCACCACGTCCTTGCCCTGCTCGACCAGGCGCTTGGCCCGCTCGATGGCCAGTTCGGCGACCGTCGTGTGATCCGACGGCGGACGGTCGAAGGTCGAGGCGATAACCTCGCCCTTCACCGACCGCGTCATATCGGTGACTTCCTCAGGGCGCTCGTCGACCAGGACCACCATCAGGTGGCACTCGGGGTTGTTGACTGCGATCGCGTTGGCGATGTCCTGCAGAATCGTCGTCTTGCCGGCTTTCGGCGGGGACACGATCAGGGCGCGCTGGCCCTTGCCGACCGGCATGATCAAGTCGATGACCCGGGTGGTCATCCGGTCCGGTGTGGTCTCCAGACGCAGCCGCTCGTTCGGGTAGAGCGGGGTGAGCTTGTTGAAGTCGGGCCGCTTCCGCGCCGCCTCGACCGGTCCGCCGTTGACGGTGTCCAGCCGAACCAGCGGGTTGAACTTCTGACGCTGATTCTGGCCGCCCCCGTCGCCCTCCTTCGGGACCCGCACCGCGCCCGTGATGGCGTCACCGCGCCGCAGGCCGTTCTTGCGCACCATGTTCATGGAGACATAGACGTCGTTGGGCCCGGGCAGGTAGCCAGAAGTCCGGACGAACGCGTAGTTGTCGAGGACGTCGAGAATCCCAGCGACCGGCTGAACCACGTCGTCTTCACGCAGCTCAGGCTCACCGCCGTCGCCGCCGCGTTCGCCGCGGCGCCTGCGGTCACGGAATCGCCGCCCGCGCCGCCCGCCACGGCCCTCGCCGTCGTCGTCGTTGCCGCCGCCGCGATTCTGCTGGTTACCCTGCTGCTGGTTGCCCTGCTGCTGGTTGCCTGAGTCCGCTTTCTCCGATTTGGTTTCAGTCCGGTTCTCGGTGCCGGCGCCCTTGTCGCTGTCACCTTCCCGGCCGGACTTGGTCCGGTCAGTACCGGACTTCGCAGCGGTCTCGGGGGCATCATCCGACCCGGAAGTGGCCCCGGAGCTCGATGACTTACCTGAGCCGGGATCTGACTTCTCCCGCTCGCCGGCGGCGTCGGACGCGCCTTCCTGGGCCCCCCGCGCGCTGCCGTTGGCCTGGTTGCGGTGTTCCTTGATGGCGGCGACGAGTTCGCCCTTGCGCATTCCGGAGGCGGCCTCGACGCCCATCTGCTTGGCGAGGGCACGCAGTTCCGGCAGCACCATCGTGGACAGCTCGCCTCCCCGGCCACCCTCGGCCGAGGACGCGGTGGCTCGATCCGCCGGCTCGGCGGCCGCCGATTCTGATGTCGCAGCCTGGGGCAGCTCCGCGCTTTCGGTGCCGCCAGTGATGAGGTCCGTATCGGTCACGGATTTCCTTTCTGTCCCCCGCTTATCGAGCGCGGGGGTTTCGTCGCGTTCAGCCAAACCGCTGAACGCGAAGGTCCCACCGCCGCCTTGGCAACGGTGATCGTCAAGACTCGCCGCCGTATGGCGAACCGTCAGTCGACGAGTAGAACACGGGGAAAATGAATGGTCGTCCTAGTGTCGGCGCAGGCAGAGCCGCTGCGATTGCTGGACGGTTGCGAGGATAACTCGCATCGGTGCCGGAAGCAAGATGACGCACGCTTCGGATGTAGCGAACGTGAAACCGGCGACTTCAGCTGCGGACCGCGACACCCGACGTCCACCTCACACCGTCGCCCGGGGAAATCTCACCGACCGTGAACCCGTTCGCGACGGCGCAATCGACAGCCTCGGCGGGTAGCTCTCGGCTTTCAGTCAGCGCGAGCACGGCAGGTCCGGCTCCGGATAGCACCGCTGGAATGCCAGAACGCCGCAGCACCCGAAGGTATTCCGCCGACGCCGGCATGCACGAGGCGCGCTGAGGCTGATGCAGGACATCCTCGGTCGCAGCCATCAGCAGATCGGGTCGCTCGGTCAGCGCCACGACCAGCAACGCCGCCCGGCTGAGGTTGAATCGAGCATCGAGATGGCTCACCTTGTCAGGCAGTAGCACCCGGGTCTCAGCAGTGGAAGAGCGCTGTTCGGGGACAGCGGAAAACAGGTGCAGTTCAGGGTGCAGTCGCAGCGGCACCGCCGCGTAGCGCGGTTTCGGCCCGCCGGTGTCGGTCCATGACACCACCGCCCCGCCGAGCACGGCGGCTGCCGCGTTGTCCGGGTGTCCTTCGAACTGGGCGGACAGCTGAATCAGCTGAGATTCGGTAAGCGGCTCCGAACCTGCTTGTGCGACCAGACCGTTCGCCGCTGCCAGACCGCCCACCACAGCCGCTGCCGACGAGCCGAGCCCACGCGAGTGCGGGATGTCGTTGCGGCAGCGCACCGTCAGCCCCCGGGCACTGCACCCGCCGGCCTGCAGGCCGGCGTTGATCGCCCGCACCACGAGGTGCGAGGAGTCCAGCGGAACCTGACCGGCACCCTCGCCTTCGACTTCAATGGTCAGAACCGATTCGGTTGTCTCCACGACGATTTCGTCGTACAGGCTCAGCGCCAGGCCCAGACTGTCGAACCCGGGGCCGAGGTTCGCGCTTGATGCCGCGACGACCGCGGTCGCCGTGAGCCCGGCCGGCAGAGTCTGAGTCACCGACAACTCCCCGCTAAACCAGTCCCAGCTTCTCGACCACGGCAACCGGATCGACGGGCACAGCGGTGACGGTCGGCATCCTCTTCAGCGCCGTGTCGGGGTCCTTGAGACCGTTTCCGGTCACCGTGCACACAACTGTCGATCCACGTTCCACCCAGCCCTCTTCGACCGCCTTGAGCAGTCCCGCGATCCCCGCCGCCGATGCCGGCTCCACGAACACGCCCTCGCTCCGTGCCACCAGGTGGTACGCGGCGAGGATCTCCTCGTCGGTGGCGGCCAGGAAGCGGCCATCGGACTGTTGGCGGGCCTCGACCGCCGACGCCCACGATGCGGGTGAGCCGATCCGGATCGCGGTGGCGATAGTCTCGGGGTCGCGCACCGGTTCACCTATGACCAGTGGCGCGGCACCGGATGCCTGGGTGCCCAGCATCCTCGGAAGCCGGTCCGAGACTCCATCGCGGTGATACTCGCAGTAGCCCCTCCAGTACGCGGTGATGTTGCCGGCGTTGCCGACCGGCAGCGCATGGACGTCCGGGGCAGTGCCGAGGGCATCGACGATCTCGAACGCCGCTGTCTTCTGGCCCTCGATCCGGAACGGATTGACGGAGTTGACCAGTGAGATCGACGGGAAGTCCGCGGTCAACTTGCGCGCCAGTTCGAGGCAGTCGTCGAAGTTGCCGTCGATCTGGATGATCTTCGCGCCATGCATCACTGCCTGGGCGAGCTTGCCCATCGCGATCTTTCCCTGCGGGATCAGCACCGCACAGGTGATCCCGGCGCGAGCGGCATAGGCCGCCGCAGAGGCTGAGGTGTTGCCCGTCGACGCGCACAGGATGGCCTGCTGTTTGCGCGCCACCGCCTCGGTCACCGCCATTGTCATCCCGCGGTCCTTGAATGAACCCGTGGGGTTGAGCCCTTCGACCTTCAGATGCACTGTGCAGCCGGTGTACTCGGATAACCGCGGAGCCGCCAGCAGCGGTGTGCCACCTTCCTGCAGAGTGATCGGCGTCCAGTGGTCGCCGACCGGCAACCGGCTCCGGTAGGCAGCTATCAGTCCCGGCCAGGGGGTGTGCACCGCCTCGGCGGGTGCGCTCATTCGTCGGTTCCTTCCATGCGCAGCACGCTGTCGATACTCTGCACCGCGTCAAGGTCGGCCAGTGCCGCAACGGTCTCCGACAAAGCGGCGTCGGTGGCCCGGTGGGTGACCACAACGATACGGGCGCCGCACCGCTGACCCGCCCCGTCGACCATGCCCACCTGACGGACCTCTGCGATGCTGACCTCTCGCTTGGCGAATTCGGCTGCAACCGAGGACAACACACCGGCACGGTCGGCGACACTCATGCTGACGTAGTAGCGGGTCGGGATGAACCCGATCGGCGAGATCGGCAACTCGGCGTACTTGGATTCACGCGGCCCGCGCCCACCCTGCACCCGGTTGCGCGCAGCCATCACCAGATCACCCATCACGGCCGAGGCGGTCGGCGCGCCGCCGGCGCCCTGGCCGTAGAACATCAGGCGCCCGGCGGCTTCGGCCTCCACGACTACGGCATTGAACGCACCGTTGACCGCGGCCAGCGGATGATTCAGCGGCACCAGCGCCGGATACACCCGGGCCGACACCCGTTGCCGACCTTCGTCGGTGAGCCGCTCACAGATTGCGAGGGGCTTGATGGTGCAGCCCAGCGCTCGGGCCGACACAAAATCTGCCGGAGTCACCTTGGTGATGCCCTCGCGGTAGACGTCGTCGGCGGTCACCCGGGTGTGAAACGCGATGGAAGCCAGGATCGCGGCCTTCGCGGCAGCGTCGAAGCCCTCGACGTCGGCGGTGGGGTCGGCTTCGGCGTAGCCCAATGCGCTCGCGTCGGCAAGCGCTTCGCCGTAGTCGGCGCCGGTGCTGTCCATCTCCGAGAGGATGTAGTTGGTGGTGCCGTTGACGATGCCGGCCACCCGCAGAACCGTGTCACCGGCCAGCGACTGCGTCAGCGGACGGATCACCGGGATTGCGCCGGCGACCGCGGCCTCGAAGTACAGATCGACGTGGGCATGTTCGGCGGCCTGCGCCAGTTCGCCGGTGGACTGCGCCATCAGCGCCTTATTCGCGGTCACCACCGACTTGCGTTGTTCCAGTGCGCTCAGGATCGCCTTGCGCGCAGGTTCGACCGGACCCATGAGTTCCACGACGATGTCCACGTCGTCGCGCGACACCAGTTCTTCGATGTCGTCGGTCAGCATCTCCACCGGTACGCCCCGCCCCTCGGCCACCCGGCGCACACCCACGCCGCGCAACTCCAACGGGGCGCCGATGCGCGCCCTGAGGTCTGCGGCACTGTCGGCGATGATGCGCACCACCGCGCTGCCGACGTTTCCCAGCCCCAGTACCGCTACACCCACCGGCTTCTCGTCGTCGATACTCATGCGGTTCACCTCACTTCCAAACTCAACAGATCGTCGAGGGTCTCCCGGCGCAACAGCAGACGCATCTGCCCGTCGCTCGCGGCCACCACCGGGGGACGGCCGATCAGGTTGTACCGGCTGGACATCGAGTAGCAGTATGCCCCGGTAGCCGCGACCGCCAGCAGGTCGCCGGGTTCGACGTCGGCCGGCACCCAGGCATCACGCACCACGATGTCCCCGCTCTCGCAGTGCTTTCCGACGACACGGGTCAGCACTGGCGCGGCGTCTGTTGCCCGGGAGACCAGTCGGACGTCGTACTCGGCTCCGTACAGCGACGTCCGGATGTTGTCACTCATGCCGCCATCGACGCTGACGTAGCGGCGGTGGGCGCTCGGGCTGATGGCCACGTCCTTGACCGTGCCGACCCGGTACAGGGTGACGGTTCCGGGGCCGGCAATGGCACGGCCCGGTTCGACGACGAGCTTGGGTGCGGGCAGGCCGACCGCCGCGGATTCGTTGCGCACGATAGCGGCCAGTTTGGCTGCCAGATCCCCGACCGGTGGCGGGTCGTCGTGCGGGAGGTAGGAGATGCCCAGGCCTCCACCGAGGTCCACGATGGAGATCTGCGATGTCTTGTCGACGCCGAACTCGGTGACCACCTCGCGCAGCAGGCCGATGACCCGATGCGCAGCAAGTTCGAAGCCGTCGACATCGAAGATCTGTGACCCGATATGGCTGTGCAGCCCCACCAGGCGCAGGTTCTCGGTGCCGAAGACCCGACGTACCGCATCCAGAGCGGCCCCGCTGGCCAGTGACAGCCCGAACTTCTGGTCCTCGTGCGCGGTGGAGATGTACTCATGGGTGTGGGCTTCGACGCCGACGGTGACCCGCACGAGCACGTCCTGTACAGCACCGTGCCGGCCTGCGATTTCGTCGAGACGTTCGATCTCGACCATGGAGTCGAGTACCACATGGCCGACACCGGCCTTGACCGCGGCGTTGAGTTCGTCGGCGGACTTGTTGTTGCCGTGCATGGCGATTCGTCGCGCCGGAAAGTTGGCTTGCAGCGCCACAGCCAGCTCGCCCCCGCTGGCCACATCGAGGGAAAGCCCTTCCTCATCGACCCAGCGCGCAATCTCGGTGCACAGGAACGCCTTGGCGGCGTAGCGGACGTACTCGCCTCCGCCGAACGCCTGGGCGATCTCGCGGCAGCGCGTCCGGAAGTCGTCTTCGTCGATGACGAAGACCGGGGTGCCGAACTCGGCGGCGATGTCGGTGAGCGCCACCCCGGCGATCGACACCACGCCATCGCTGCCACGAACCGCATTGCGTGGCCAGACATTCGGCGCCAGCTCCAACACCTCGCTGACGGAGTGTGGTTGCGGTGGAGTGCTGAGGTGGTGGAGTTCCTCGGCATGCCTGGGTCCGGCCGGGTGCGCGTTCACATCCGCTCCGGGGCGCCGACGCCGAGGATGCCCAGACCGTTCGCGACGACCTGACGGGTCGCCTGGCACAGCGCCAGACGGGCGGCGTGCAGATCGCCCGGTTCTTCGTCCCCCAGCGGCAGCACCCGGCAGGAATCGTAGAACCGGTGATAGTCACCGGCGAGGTCTTCCAGGTACCTCGACACTCTGTGCGGTTCACGCAACGTGGCAGCGGTTTTCAGCACCCTCGGGAATTCGCCGATGCTGCGGATCAATGTGCCCTCTTTGTCGTGGGTGAGCAGATCCAGATGCTCAGCGCTCGATTCGATGCCCAATTCCGCGGCGTTGCGCGCAAGCGCGCAGAGCCGAGCATGCGCGTATTGCACGTAATAGACCGGGTTTTCGTTCGAAGCCGACGACCACAACGCCAGGTCGATGTCGATCGGGGTGTCTACCGAGGAGCGGATCAGGGCGTAGCGGGCAGCGTCGACACCGATGGCCTCCACGAGATCATCGAGAGTGATGACGGTGCCGGCGCGCTTGCTCATTCGCACCGGCTGGCCGTCGCGCACCAGGTTGACCATCTGTCCGATCAGCACCTCGACGGTGTCGGGGTCGTCGCCCAGCGCCGCGGCGGCGGCCTTGAGCCGCGCGATGTAGCCGTGGTGATCCGCACCGAGCATGTAGATGCACAGGTCGAAACCCCGCTCACGCTTGTCCAGAAAGTATGCGAGATCGCCGGCGATGTAGGCGGGTTGACCATCGCTCTTGATGACGACACGATCCTTGTCGTCACCGAAGTCTGTGGTGCGCAGCCAGATTGCACCGTCTTTCTGGTAGATGCCGCCGGTCTCGCGCAGCTTGGCGATGGCCTCATCGACCCGTCCGGAGGTGTGCATCGAGTCTTCGTGGGTGTACACGTCGAAGTCGGTGCCGAAGTCGTGCAGTGACTGTTTGATGTGGCCGAACATCAGGTCGACGCCGATAGCC
This sequence comes from uncultured Mycobacterium sp., assembly GCA_964513475.1. Taxonomy (GTDB): domain Bacteria; phylum Actinomycetota; class Actinomycetes; order Mycobacteriales; family Mycobacteriaceae; genus Mycobacterium. The sequence continues at coordinate 21,087 of CAZEMS010000003.1, forward strand.
CGGAACGTCTCATGAAGCTGGTCGTCCGACAACCCGAGTGCGTCGGGCTCCTTGCCGAGCACCTGGGCCGCGATGTCGGCTATGTAGCTGCCCGCGTAACCGTCGTCCGGAGTGGGCTCACCCTTCGCCGCCGCGATCAACGAGTTGGTGAACCGGTCGATCTGGGCGCCGTGGTCATTGAAGTAGTACTCGCGGACCACGTCAGCACCCTGAGTGGTCAGCAACCGGCCCAGCGCATCTCCGACTGCCGCCCAGCGGGTGCCACCGATGTGGATGGGGCCGGTCGGGTTCGCTGACACGAACTCCAGGTTGATCCGACATCCGTCCAGCGTCTGCGACGAGCCGTAGGCGGGACCGGCGCTGAGAACATTGTCGATGATCGCGCCCTGGGCGGATGCCGCGATCCGCAGGTTCACAAAGCCCGGGCCGGCCACCTCTGCCGAGGCTATGCCCTCGGCGTCGGCCAGTGCTGCGACCAACCAACCGGCCAACTCACGTGAGTTGACTCCGACCTTCTTGCCCAGTTGCAGCGCGAGGTTGCTCGAGTAGTCGCCATGATCGCGATTGCGGGGCCGCTCGACAGTGATCGCCGACGGGAGGGCAGTGCCGTCGAGGTCATGCTCGGCCAGCACCGCGGCGGCGGTGGACTTCAGCAGCTCGGCCAGGTCGGCGGGTGTCACGGAGGACCATCCTATGGTCTGAGGTGGTCTGCGCCCGAATCCCTGCCCCGCGGCAATTAAGCTCCGGAACCGGTGCCGGCAATGCGTTAGGCTGTCCGTGCTTGACCGCGCCCAATCGGCGTCACGTTCGCATCGTGCGCCCCCGTAGCTCAGGGGATAGAGCGTCTGCCTCCGGAGCAGAAGGCCGCAGGTTCGATTCCTGCCGGGGGCACCATCTGGCCAGCAGATATGCAATTCCGTGCAAGATGCGTGCAACTAGGTATCTCCAGTTCGGCCCCCAACCGAACGGAGTTCCACCATGTCCAGCCAAGCCACCTCCGCACCCGACGTTCCCTACCGCCCGGCGCCGACCCGAATCCGCTCGATGGCTGGGAACCCAACATCGACGGCAAACCCGACTACCGTCGCGTCTGGTCGGCGCCGTACGAGCCTTCATCGGAACTCGATATCCGCGTTGCAGGAATCCAGTTCTGCGACGGCACCATCGCCAACGGCGAGGGCGACCCCGACGACGCACCTCTCGTCTACATCAACGGAAGGGACCTCCACCCCGACCACGCCCGGGCCATCGCCCAGGCACTGCTCGAGACCGCCGACCTCGCCGACCCATGGGCAGGGGTGAAGTGATGGAACCCACCGAGCAGCTCAACGACTACCGAGGCAGCCACACCACCTGGTGCACCAACCGAGGCGCCGAGTTCCCCGCACACACCCAAGACGAGCCGTACTGCTCGAAACTCGTCCACAGCATCGCCCTCATCCCCGACGAGGGGTTCGTCAAGGCGAATGTGTGGGTGGCACCCACTTCTGCGTTCACTCGCGGACAGTTCACCTCGGCTGAGCACGCCGAACGGGAGCGCCGCTACACCGGCATCGAGCTGGCCGTCGAAGCTTGGCAGGGGCCTGATGGAAGCTGGAATGAGAAGGAACGATGTGGCGCTTCAGCCACCACGGTTCGCAGGACACGTTCGTCACCGGCCGAGAACGGCGATGTGGTCGACGAGACGGCCATCGGTGTCCACGTTCGTCTACGACGAGACCGAGGACTCACGGCCACGCATCCTGCTGCACGTCAGCTCCAACATCGTCAATATCGACACCAATGTCAGCCCACCCGCCACCCAGGCACGTCGGATAGGGATTCACCTGCTCGAGGCCGCGGAAGAACTCGACGGTTGGCGAGACGGCCGGTAGCTACGGAGGCCCAGTTCAATCAGAAAACTCATCTCGTTCTCAGCCGACATTCACAGTGGTCAGCGATTCTGAGCAGACCACAACTGAGGCGAAAGTACAGGGGACACGAGATGAAGCCAGCCGCCGCACTGAAAGCCATCGTCCTCGGCGTCGCCATGTCCGGCCTGCCCATCATGCCCTTGATGGGCGCAGGTGCCGCACCAACACTCTCCGGGACCGACAGCGCCACCGCTTACACGGCATCGGCTCCCGGCGGGGGAACACGCTCAGACAATTCTCCGGGGTCCGCTGGCGGATTGTCCTGACCCACAGCACTTTCCGACAGGGCGAATGGCCTTCGCCTCTGGCCCACCGGGTCACCTGGCGCAACCGGACATTGTGCAACGCGTTGCACAGTTCCATCGCGTGGCGCGAGCGTTTGGTGCGCGGCGCTGGCTGACAGGTGAAACCTCCCGAGGGAGCGGCGGCCCAGCGGATGGTGGTTACCGGGAAGCCGCTCTGACCCCGGGAGGCAGTACCAGTATGCGCGAGCGGGTGCGACGCCGTGGCAGCGGGGTCTCCCGATTGGCGGACCATCGACGACGAGATCGGGCCGGCGGCGCTGTGACATGTCACGAAGCCCCTGCAAAACACCGATCACAGCACCGAAAGATGTCTTACCCTGCGACTAGCGCCAGTTAGCAGGAGGTCGATCATGGTTCGTGCGTCACTGGCCGCCGGGTTGGTTCTGGGCTTCGGAATACTCGCGACACCTGCCATCGCGGCCGCAGTGCCCTACAAGGACTGCGTTCAGGCCCGCCACCACGGGGCTAGCGACATCCCGTACACGAGCGAATACTACGGGCCTTGGTTGGACCCTGACCAGGACGGGATCGGCTGCGAATCAGTTCCCGACTCATTCCGATGACGCCGTGTGGCCGTGCCGGACTAAGGCAATAAGCCGAGAAGGAAGAGCAGATCGCGGACGCCGTCGTGTCCAGGTGGTGTGCCCGTCCTCGCAGGAACACGGTTGGTGACCGACAAGCACCTGGCCGGGGTCGAGCGGGTGCCCGTTGCCGCAATGGGTTGGTTGCGAACACGATCCACCCTGATGCGGTGCGGTCTGCACCAGTTCACCGACTGTCGTGCAGCGCACAGTAGCGGCCACCGCCGGCAAAGGTCACAACCCTGCACGGCCCACTATTGGGATGCTCTCAGCCGCGGCACATTTCAGCCGGCAACTATGGCCTAGCCCCCTCTGCGCCGCCCCCTTACGGCCAGAAGGGGGTGCCCGCGAAGGAATTGTCTATTCCCAGCGTGGGCAGTGGTTGAGGAAGCGGCCAGGCGTACCTAGGTTGTGAGCGCGAACAGCCTGGCCGCTTCTCTCTGAACCGACGCACCGCCCCCCAACCCCCCAGCCGCTAGACGTAGGTCCGGATCGCGGCGTGGGTGCGCATGCGGACGATCACCACCGTGGTCAGTGCTCGGTTGAGGCGCCGGTCCCCGCCTCGGTTGAGTCGGTGCCGCACAGTGTTTCCCGAGGACGCCGGGATCGGGCAGGTACCTGCCAGGGCAGCGAAAGCCGCTTCGGAGCGCACTCGACCGGGATGCGACCACGCTGTCAGGACACATGCAGCGACAACAGAGCCAACACCGGGAAGTTCACACAACTCTGGAGCGACGGCCTCGACGACAGCATCGAGCGCTTTGCGGTTGTCGACGAGCTCGCCGTCGAGGGCGACTATGCGGTTGGCCAACCGGATCGCTTCCTGGCGGCAGGTGGCGATCACGGTATCCTCACGGCGGTCGCGCCATCCCGCAATGACCTTGAACATGCGGTGCGGCAGCGTTTTCCGTGCATCGACACCAAGCTCGACTGTACGCAGCAGTGCGGTCAGAGCGTTGATTGCCCGGGTTCGCTCGGCGACCATCTCCTCGCGTGCGACGGTCAAAACGCGCAGCGCCACCCGCTGGCCGGTGGCCCGTGGCCGCCGCAGCCGAGCAGTATCTACGCCCAGCACCGAGCGTGCGATACGCACCGCATCCAACGCATCGGTCTTACCGACCCCGCGACGCTCGGCGGCCGGCATCACCGACGGTTCGGCCACCAGCAACCCGGCGCGGGTTACCCGGTCAGCCAGCCCCGCCCCGTAGGAACCGACACCCTCAATGACGACCAATGCCGTCTGGCCCTCGATCTTACGGGTAATCCAAGTCAACGCTCGGTCACGACCTGCGGGCGAGTTCGGGAACACCTTTTCCTCAATGAGACCGCCTGTCGAGGCGGTGACCAGCGCCAACGAGTGGGTGTCGGCGTGGGTGTCGGCTCCGATGACAAACGCATACTGCTCTGCGAGGGCGGTTCAACGGGCAGCTTGATGGTCAGCTCTTGGCAGTCTCTCAGGCCACGCCTATGCGCGCGAGGGAGGATCGTGAGCAGCGAAACGCTGCACATGCCGACAGGAAGGTACCGACCTCGTGAACCGCCCCGCCGTCTGGAAGATCGCCACCATCAACGCCGCCATCTTCGGCCTCAGCCTGGTCGGTGCGGGAGCTGCGGTAGCCGATCCGACCGGCACCGAGGGCGGTCCGGGGACGACAGCCGTCAGCAACTCCCCGCACGAGATCTGTGACATCCACGGCGCCAACACATCCCATTGCCAGAGCCCCGGTGACGCGTCAATCGTGTCCGTGCCCGTTCCGAGCGCGAGAACGGTGGTGAACATCGGCCCCAACGGTGCAGGCCTGGATCACTACTAGCCCGACCCCGAAGTCACCACGTGCCATGCAGCGGTGCTTCCCGAGAATGCCCGGCGCCGCCCTCGGTACCTTCCCCGTGCGGCCAACCGGCTAAGTCCAAGACTTCGCCACCAGAAATTTCGCCGGAGCATGCGGCGCCAAGTGACCAGCTGCGTGTTTCCGAACGGTTAAACCTCCCGGAGCGGCCCGACAACGGCTCGATTCTGGGCTAGCTTCAGAGTCTCTCCTTCCTCAGGGAGACTCGGCCCCGGCCACCCCACCCCAGATGGTGGCCGGGGCCCATCCAACGCGTCTCCATCTAACGCGTCGTGGTGCGATCAGATGGAAGTAACGGTGTTGCGCCCAGCTTGTTTGGCCTCGTACATCGCCGTGTCAGCGCGGGTGGTCATCTCGGAGACCGATTCGCCGGAGACGGCCAGAGTGGCACCGATGCTCACGGTCGCGCAGATCGTCTGTCCGAGGTGATGGATCGGTTCGGCGACACGGCAGCGGATCTTCTCGGCGATGTCCAGAACCTCATCGATATCGTGAACTCCGGGCAGCAAAACCAGCATTTCGTCACCTCCCATCCGGCCGACGGTGTCGCCACCACGTACGCAGTCGCGGATACGCCCCGCCACGGTGGACAAGACCACGTCGCCGACCGGGTGCCCCCACGTGTCATTGATGGCCTTGAATCGGTCGGCGTCGCAGAACAGCACACCCAGGTGGGATCCGGGCCGACGCCGGTCCTGTAGTGCGGATTCGAGGCTGGCGATCGTCTCTGCGTGGTTTACCAGTCCGGTGAGGGTGTCGATTCGGGCCAAACGCTTGAGTTCTTCTTGCGTTTCGATCAGCGCTTCGTGCTTGCGACGCAGCTGGTGCTCACGCTCCCGACGCTCGGTGATGTCGCGCACCGCCACCGATACGTACTGCTCGCCTTCGATGCGCAGTGGGCTCAAACTGATGTCGACCGGGAACTCCGTCCCGTCTCGATGCAACGCCCACAAGTCCAGCCCGCTGCCCATCTGTCGCAACCCGGGTTCAGCGAAGAACTCGGAGCGGTACCGACCGTGCCTGCTGCGATAACGCTGCGGAAGCAGTACCTCGACCTCACACCCGACCAGCTCCTCTCGCTGGTAGCCGAACAGCCGGTCGGTCTGGGCGTTGGCAAGTGCGACCCGTCCATCAGAGCCCACGATGACCATAGCGTCGGGAGCCGCTTCCAACAGGTCGTAGAACATGGAGTGGGCGCGCCGCTGATCGGAGGCCAAGTCCCGGATCACTTCAACGAAGCCGGTCAGGGAGCCCACCTGGTCGCGGATCGCGCTGACCAGCACACCGGCGCGGAACCGATTCCCCCCCTTACGCACTCGCCAGCCCTCGAACTCGACACGACCGGACTCCTGGGCCATAGCAAGCTGCCGCTCGGCCATCCCGGCCGTTCGATCGTCATCGGTATACAACATCGACACCGGACGCCCGAGGACCTCTGCTTCCGCGTAGCCCAGCACGGCATGCGCTCCCGCGCTCCAGTGGACGACCTTGCCGGTGGGGTCGAGCTTCACGATTCCGCGATCGATCACCGCGTCGACCATCTCGTCAGAGTCGCTGAGCCCCTGGCGAGAGGTCAGAGCTCCTCGTTCGACCTCGGAGCGTTCCACCCGGACCATGTCCTCCCGTACGGCCCTTCCAGCTTCTCCGTCGCAGCATAGGTCGGATTTGTCCGGAATGGCGGCTGTTCGCACGGGCAGTCATTCATGCTGTGCAGCGCCCGGTTGGCGCGGGTCACCGGGAAGCCCCTGACGGAACACCCTGTCGCGGTGGGTGTAGCGTCGCGGACGGGTCGGGTTGCCTCGGAGCGGACCCAACAGATGCCGCCGGGGGCACCAACTCGCCGACGGAGGTGATGTGGTGGCAACCGTGTTGGTCACCGGTTTCGGGGCGTACGGCAACACGCCGATCAACCCGGCCGGGCTCACCGCCGAGGCGCTCGACGGCAGATCCATCGGTAACGCGAAGGTTGTCGCGCGCATAGTTTCCGGCGCCTACTTCGAGTCGATCGCTGCGACCGTGCGTGCGGTCGATGAGGTCCAGCCCGAGTTGCTCATCATGCTAGGCGAATTCCCCGGACGCGCCATGATCACCGTCGAGAGGCTGGCGCAGAACGTCAACGATTGCGCCCGTTACGGTCTCGCTGACACCGCGGGAGTAGTTCTGGGCGGTGAGCCGACGGTCGCCGATGGACCGGTGGCCTATCACTCGACCGCACCGGTTCGCGCCATGGTACTGGCGATGCGTGCAGCCGGAGTTCCGGCCGATGTGTCTGATGCCGCAGGAACATTCGTCTGCAACCACTTGATGTACGGGATGCTTCACCACATCGCCACCAACGACCTGCCGATCCGGGCGGGTTGGATTCATCTGCCGTACTTGCCCCGCATCGCGGCCTTGGAGCGCAACCTCGGCGCGCCGAGCATGTCGGTCGAGACCGCCACCGCCGGCGTCGCTGCAAGCATTGAGGCGGCGCTGCAGCACCGCGTCGATGTCAGCGAGCCTTTCCTGTCCCGGCTCCAGATCTAGCCACCGCCGCCGGCCGCGGCGAACGCCGTTGGCGGGGACCAGCCGGCGGGAAGCTGCGCAACACGATTGCGCCCACAGTCACACACGCCCCGCCGAGCACCATTCCCCCGACGACATCGCTGAAAGTGTGCGCACGGACATACAACGCGGTGACGGCCACGACCACCACCGCGACTGCCACCACAACCGCCAGCACCGCGTATCTGACACGACCGGGTCCCGATGCGAGTCCCGCTCCAAGGCACACCGCGATCATGCCCAACAGCGCAGCGCTACCCGCGACATGGCCGGACGGGAACGAATGCTGGAAATGGACCAGCACCGAGTACTGCGGTTCCGCCGGGAATGACCGCCCCACCACCGCTTTGAGCATCTGCTCGACGGCCACAGCGGCGACGACCGCGCCGATCACAAGGACGGCCGGGAGCGCCGAACGCACCCACAACGAAAGCAGCGTGCCGCAAACCGCAGCAGCGATCGCGACGTTCGACGGCCGTCCCACGAAGTCGAAGATCCCCACCGCGGTTCTTTGCATCCGCGAAGACCTGTGAGTGTCAAACCAGGTCTCGACGGAAGCGTCAATTCCCGCCAGCCCGCCGGATTGCACCCCGAAGGCCAGCACGGCCAAGACCAGGACCAGCCAGGTGACCAGCAGGACCAACACGACGCGGCCGCGAACGAACAGCGCGCAGGCGCCCAATACCAGCGCCATGCCGACGAGGGCGGCCGCAAGGGACGTCATCAAGGCAGGCACCAAGCCAGCGAATGCGATGTCCGCGGCTCGGACATGTCGATGATGTCAAGGATTGCACCCAGCCCGCGGTAGCCGGTCAGGAGATATCACCGACCAGGTAGCGCTGCAGGGTCGGCGCAATCGCGTCGGCGAGCTCTTCGGCCTTCATCGAAGCGATCGGTTCAGCACGCACCGCGTACCGCAGCATGCCGAGCCCGATGAGTTGTGATGCACACAGTGACGCCCTGAGTTTGACGTGATCGGCGCCCAGACTCTTCAGGAGTGGGTCGAAGACCGGTCCGATGAAGAGTTTCTGCACGGTGTCGACGGTCTTGCTCATCCCGACCGCACCGATGCTGCTTGCCGCGAAGGGTCCGCCACCGGCTACGTCCCAGGTGGTGATCAGCATCAGCAGCGTCCTGCGACCTACCTCGTTCGCCGTTCCCGAGACGATTCGGTCGATGAACTCGGGCACACCGAACGGAAGACGCAGTTTCTGCGCCACGTCGTCTAGTCCCACGGTGTCAGACTACGTGCCCGGCTATGGAGCCGAGGCGTCACTTCTGGGGTCGATCAGGATCTTGGCGTGTGATTCGGGGTTGCCCAGCGCCTCGAAGGCCGCCCCAACGCCCGCCAAACCGACGGATCCTGTCACGAGCGGAGTGCAGTCGACCTTGCCCTCGGCCATCATGTGCAGGGTGTCACGGAATTCCAGCGGTGTGTAGCCGAGGACGAATCGCAAGTCGATCTCTTTGTTGATCGCCATGGAGGGACGGAACCGGTCCGCGCCCATGCAGACCCCGACCACGACAACTCGCGAGAACAGGGGCGCGCCGGTGACGATGTCCTCGATCACCCCCGGCACTCCGACGCATTCGAAGATGACGGGATGTCTGGGACTTGCCGCGCCGACCGCCTCCGCAGCTCGCCAGACGTGCCACCAGGGCAACCGCAGCTTGTGCAGTTTCTCGACGGTGCCCACCGCAAGGCCCAGCGCGTCCGGCATCGCTTCCAGGTGCCGGTGGCCCGAAGCCGCACCGTACGGGGAATCCTGCGCCGGGTCGACCACCACGTCCGCGCCGCATGCCACCGCCAGCTCCCTGCGGGCAAGTGAGAAGTCACTCGCGATCACAGTGCGCACACCGTGTGCCTTGAGCATGCAGATCACCGCCAAGCCGATCGGTCCGCAACCGATGACGATGGCAACATCGCCTTTGCCCACCTCCCCGCGCCGGACGGCGTGCCAGGCCACAGCCATCGGCTCTGTCAGTGCGGCCACGTCGACCGGCAATCCGTTCGGAATGGGCAGCGCCAGCGACTGTTCAATGACGACCTGTTCGGCGTAGGCGCCCGGCGCCGCGGTCGACAGGCCGATCGCATGCACCGCACTGCCCCGCCGCAGCAGGGGCAGCGCCACTACGGGGGTGCCGACACGCGGCGTCTTGCGGGTGCCGGGACCGTAGTCGACGACCTCGCCGCAGAACTCGTGGCCGAACACGACCGACTGGTTCGAACGCATGAAGTCGTCGTAGCCGGCTTCGGCCATCACCACGGCGAGCTCGTCGCAGTGATGACGTGCGTGCAGATCAGACCCGCAGATGCCACACCGGATCACGTCGATGAGCAGCTGCCCCTTGGTAGGCGTCGGCGTCGGCCAGTCGACGACTTCCAGTTTGGCGTCGGTGCAGGTGACTGCCCTCATCTGATTCTCCTATCGCGGCAACGGTGCCGGCGCCGGTGTGTGGTGGAACTCAGCGTGCCGGCGGAGCGATCGGTGGATCCTTGTGCGCCGGGACCGGGTTGGCCGACGGGGGCGCGAACAACTGCCCCCGCAGGCCACCGCGGAGAGTGCGCGCACCGACCAGGAGCCAGGTGCCCACCAGGGCCATGTAGGCCACCACCGCAGCCACCCGAAAGGCGGGCAGCCCCGTGTGCGCGGCCAACTGACTCGTGCCGGTAACGAAGGTGCCAACCGGGAACGTCAGGCTCCACCAGGTGAGAGCGAACGGCATGCCGCGCCGCAGTGTGCGGACCGTCAGCGCAGTGGCCAGGGCGATCCACAACACCGCGAACCCCCACACCGGGACTCCGTACAAGATGCCGAACAGCGCCATGCCGTCGGCCAGGTCCGCATCGACAGCGTGAGCCGCACTTACCCCGAGAAGCCCTGCCGCGGTGATGGATTGACCGAGGGGACCCAGCACGATCCACAGTGTCGGCACCCGCGCGGTACCCGAGGTGCCGTAGTGCGCGAGACGGCTCCAGATCATGGTGATGATGATGATGGAGGCGAACAGGGACAGCCCGAACATCGCATAGCAGCCGAACAGCATGGTCTGGCGGGCGGTACCGGCCGGCAGGTGAGTGACCAGCAGAGCGCCGGTCGCCGCGGACACCATCGGCGGGACCACCGGCATCAGCCAGCCCCCGAACGCGGCGTCCTTCTCGACCTCGTACTGGGTGAACATCAGGTATGGGATGGATGTCGCGGTGAACAGGCCGCCCAGCGTGCCGGCGGTCCACAACGTCCACGCCAGATACACCGCGGGCCGGTCCCCGATCAGGTCGGTGCCGACCAGCAGTGCCCCCGCCCCGACGGTGAGCAACGCCATCGGCGCGGCTCCGTAGAAGTGGGCCATCTGCGGGTTGCGGGCATGGCTGCGGACCACCGTCGGATGACGCAGCCAGTGCGCTCCGACGGTTACCAGGAGCACGACCAGCCAGCCCGCCGCGACCAGCCACGCGACCAACGCGAACGTCCGCAGACCAGGGACGTGCATCGGCAGTGAGGCTCCGGCGGTGGCCAGAATTCCGGTGCCCATCACCGACGCGAACCAATTCGGTCCGAGGTTGCTCAGCAGCGGCGGGCGGTCGACATCTTCAATCATGTCTTCACATTCGGTGGCGAGGCGGACAACGGACAGGACCTTACTGCAGAGCGGGCCGGTGTTCGGCGGAATGACCTGGCGGTCAGGTCAATCCATCGATGATCTCGGCAACCGGGGAAGCCGAGATCGCCCGAAAGCCGGTACCGGCCCATAAATTCGTCCCCTCTGGGTCACCGGCCCGTACCGCCGCCCTGCGCAGCGGACCGGTGAGGTAGTGGACCTCGGGGTAACCCAACGGCGCCTCGGCTTCGTGTTCGTCGATGAACCGATTGCGCAGGCCACGGGCATAACGGCCGGAGAATGCCTTCGTGACAGCGGTTTCGGTGAATCGCGGACTCTGCAAGGCAGCACGGTGCACGGGGTTGCTGCCGGCTTCGTCGGCGAGCAGGAAGGCCGTGCCCAATTGCGCTGCGACCGCACCCGCGTCGATCATCCGGGCGATGTCGTAGCCGGTCACCAATCCGCCGGCGGCGATAACCGGAACGTCGAACCCGGCTTTGACGGCACCGAGCAATCGGTCCAGCGGCTCCGATGCCGGGTGCGCGGCAGGGTCGAACGTTGCGCGGTGTCCACCAGCCTTCGGGCCCTGCGCCACCAAGACGTCCAACCCGCACGCAACCGCTGCCCGCGCTTCGGACAGCGTCGTCACCGTTCCGGCCGTCGCGATGCCAGCACGACGCAGCTGGGCGCACTCGTCGCTGGTCGGCAGCCCGAACGTGAAGGAGACCAGCTCGGGCCGCAGGTCGAGGACCACGGCGAGCTTGGCGGAGAACTGGTCGTCGTCGAAACGCGCTTCGCCGACCATGGCGCTGTACCGTCGTTCCTCTGCTCTCAGCGCCGCCGCGTAGTCGACGATCTCAGCCTGGTCCGCGACGCTCGGCTGCGGCACAAAGAGATTCACCCCGATCGGTCCGGTGGTCAGCGCGTCGACGGCGGTGATCTGCCCGGCCAGTTCCTCCGCGCTCAGGTAGCCGGCGGCGATGAAACCGAGTCCGCCGGCAGCGCTGCCCGCGCCGGCCAGTTCCGGAGTCGAGGGTCCGCCGGCCATCGGAGCCACGAGGACCGGACGGGGAAGGTCACGGATGTCGAACATGGTCAGATCACCCGGCTACCGCACCCGCTGGTGCCCGCGCCGCTGTTCCTGATCCAGGTAGCTCGCCGCGAAGCTACGGACGTGCTCGGGCAGTGCTCCCGACGCCACATCGGCCAGGCTGGTCTCTTCCAGGACCGATCGCATGCTGGCGCGCAGGGCGCGCCACACGTCGGTCAGCGCCGCCGTCGGGCCCACATACGGCAGATCCCCCAGCCCGATGTCCCGCACGCTGGCGAGCGGTCCGTCGATGCAGCGCAGCACGTCGGCGATGCTGATCGCAGACGCCGGCCGAGCCAGTTCATACCCGCCCTCACGCCCCCGGTGGCTCCGCACCAGTCGGTCGGTACGCAGGCCGGAGAGGATGTCGACGAGGAACTGGGGCGGGATGCCCTGTGCCCTCGCCAGGTCGTCGGTCTTTACGACGACCCCGTCGTCGACCGTGGCCAGCTGCACCATGGCACGGACGGCGTACTCCGCCTTCGCCGACATCCGCATGCCGCGAATTGTGCCACCGGCGCTCGGCGCGGTCCCAGTCGCGACACTTAGCTTGCTGCGCGGACACGCCGGTGGCCGCCGCGTACGTCTAAGTTTCGCGAAACGGCAGCCACCGGCACAGACGGGTTCAGCAGCACGCCGGGGACTCGGGTTGATCCGCGCCGCTGCCGAACTCGTCCGCATCCGCTAGCACGGTGTAGACCTCCCACTTCTCGCCCCCCGGTCCGGCGACCCAGACCTTGTCCTGAGTGGCGAAGCAGCAGGTAGTGCCGATCTCCTCGTCAGTGACCAGACCCTCGCCGGCCAGCCGGGCGATCTCCGAGTGCACGGTCTGGCTGGAATCGACCTCGACGCCGAGGTGGTTGATGGTGCCGCCGTGGCCAGGATTCTCCAGCAGTACCAGCTTCAGAGCCGGCTCGGTCAGCGCATAGTTGGCATAGCCAGGCTTGAGCTTCGAGGGCGCGGTGTTGAAGAGCTTCGAGTAGAACGCCACCGCCTGTTCGAGGTCATCGACATTGAGGGCGAGTTGGATGCGGGACATGCAGGAGCCTCCTGGCTATTGCGACATATATCGAACTACCCCCAGGATGCACACCTCTTTGATATATGTCAAATAATCTGGCACGATGGATTCCGTGCCCAAGACGCTTCCGCTGGTAGACATCTCGGCACCGGTGTGCTGCGCCCCGGTCGCGGCGGGCCCGATGACTGACGACGATGCTCTACAGGTGGCGTTGCGGCTCAAGGCGCTGGCCGATCCGGCCCGGGTCAAGATCATGTCCCTGCTCTTCGGCGCTGCGGCGGGCGAGGCCAACAGCGGCGACCTCGCGGGGGCGCTCGGATTGACCGAATCCACCGTCAGTCATCACCTGAGCCAGTTGCGCCGGGCCGGTCTGGTGGAATCCCATCGCCGCGGGATGAACGCCTACCACCGGCCGCACCGCGGAGCCGTCGCTGCGTTGTGCGCGGTGCTGGACCCGGACTGCTGCAGCTGACCCGTCAGCCGGTGACCGCGAGCACCGCCTGCGCGAAATCCGGTCGGCAGACCAGAAGGTCGGGCAGCAACGGATCTGGCGAGTTGTAGGCCAGCGCAGCTCCGTCGATACGCGACGTGTGCAGGCCGGCGGACCTGGCCACCGCGACCGGTGCCGCCGAATCCCACTCGTACTGCCCCCCGGCGTGTACGTAAACGTCGGCAACACCTTGCACGACCGCCGCGACCTTGGCACCCGCCGAACCCATCTCGACCAGCACCCCGTTCAGCGCCTCGCGAACCGCCAGCGCGATGGCCGGCGGTCGGGTTCGTGACACCACGATCCGCGGCTTCCCGGAGTAGGCGGGCGGGGCGGCGACGGCGGGAGTGGCCAGCGTGACTCCCTGGGCCGGAAGTGCGACCGCGCCTGCGGCGAGTTCACCGGACTGCCACAGCGCGACGTGCACAGCCCAGTCGTTGCGGCCGGGTTCGGAGAACTCCCGGGTACCGTCCAGCGGGTCGACGATCCACACCCGCTCGGCCGACAGCCGTACCGGATCGTCCGCGCCCTCTTCGGACAGCACCGCATCGCCAGGCCGGCTGCGTTCGAGCCCAAGCATCAGGAAGTCGTGAGACCGCCTGTCACCGGCTGCCTTCAATTCGGCTGCGCCGCGGCCACCGACTTCCTCGCGCACCCGCAGCAGCAACTCACCGGCTTGGGTCGCCAGCTGCGCGGCCAGCGCATGGTCACTCACGACCACCCTGCAGCATGTCGATGACCGACTGCGCCAGCTCATCCAGACTGTGATCGGGCGTCAGGCACAGATCCGCATCCCTGGGCCGCTGATACGGGCTGTCGATTCCGGTGAAGTGGGTGATCTCGCCAGCCCTCGCCTTCGCATACAGGCCTTTGGGGTCTCGGCGTTCACAATCTTCGATCGGCGTATCACAGAACACCTCGAAGAACGCGAATCCGGCTTCGGCGTGGACCTGTCGCGCCAATTCGCGCTGCTCGGCCAGTGGACTGATAGCGGGCACCAGCACAACCTGTCCCGAGTCGGCCAGCAGCCTGGCCACGTACGCCAGCCGGCGCAGGTTCTCGGTGCGGTCGGCCATCGAGAAGCCGAGGTCGGCATTCAGGCCGTGCCGCAGGTTGTCCCCGTCCAGAACATAGGCGGGCACACCACTTTCGAGGAGCTTCTGCTCGACCAGCATGGCCACCGAGGACTTGCCGGAACCGGACAGGCCGGTGAACCACACCGTGCAGCCCCGCGACAACCGGTCGGTAGTCGTCACCAGCGACCCGTGCCAGACGGTGTCTGGGCTCGCCACCGATTCCCGACCGCGCAGCACCATGCCGGCTGCGACGGTTCCGTTGGTGGTGGGATCGATCAGGATGAATGATCCGGTCCCCGGATTGCGGGTGTACTCGTCCAACAGCAGCGGCACCGGGGTGCGCAGCGAGATGCGGCCCAGTTCATTGAGTTTCAAGGCCGTGGCCGACTTGTCGCGGTGCAAAGTGTTGACGTCGAGCCGGTAGTCGAGTCCGGTCACCCTGGCCCTCGAGGTACGGGTGGTGTGTTTCAGCAGGTAGTCACGACCCGGTTCCAGCGCCACGTCGTCGGCCATCCAGCACACCGTGGCGTCGAACTCCTGGGTCACCCGCGGCTGGTTATGCGGCCGGGCGATCAGGTCGCCGCGGGAGATGTCGATGTCGTCGGCGAGGGTGATCGATACCGCCATCGGTGGGAACGCCTCGTCCACCGGGCCGGCCGGCCCGTCGATGGCGGTGATGTGCGACGACTTCCCGCTGGGCAGCACGACGACCTCGTCGCCGGGACGCATCACGCCGCTGGCGACGGTGCCCGCGTAGCTGCGGTGGTCGCGGTGTTCGCGGGTCTGCGGCCTGATCACGTACTGCACCGGGAACCGTACGTCGACCAGATTGCGATCACCGGCGATGTACACCTCTTCGAGGTGAGTCAGCAACGCCGGCCCTTCGTACCAGGGCGCGACGTCGGACTTGGTCACCACGTTGTCGCCGTGCAGCGCCGAGAGCGGGATGGTGGTGACGTCGTGCACGTCGAGGCGGGTGGCGAACGAATGGAACTCGTCGCGGATCGCTTCGAATCGCTCGCGGTCCCAGTCGATCAGGTCCATCTTGTTCACCGCGAGCACCACGTGCTGGATGCCCAGCAATGACGCCAGGAAGGCGTGCCGGCGGGATTGCTCGAGCAGGCCGTGCCGGGCGTCGACGAGCACGATCACCAGTTGCGCGGTGGACGCTCCGGTCACCATGTTGCGGGTGTACTGGATGTGCCCCGGGGTATCGGCGATGATGAACTTGCGCTTGGGCGTTGCGAAGTATCGGTAGGCCACGTCGATGGTGATGCCCTGTTCGCGTTCTGCGCGCAGCCCGTCGGTGACCAGGGCCAGGTCGGTGTAGTCGTGACCGCGTTCTTTCGAGGTGCGTTCGACCGAGGCCAGTTGGTCTTCCATGACGGCCTTCGAGTCGTACAGCAGTCGTCCGATCAGGGTTGACTTGCCGTCGTCGACCGACCCGGCCGTCGCCAGCCGCAACAACGTGGCCGGCTGGAACACGGTTGTCCGGGGGGCTGCTGTGTCTATCAGATCCATCAGAAGTAACCCTCACGCTTGCGGTCTTCCATGCCGGCCTCGGAGATCCGGTCGTCGGCACGGGTCGCGCCGCGCTCGGTCAGACGCGAAACCGCCGTTTCGGCGATCACTTGCTCGACGGTTGCGGCCTGAGACTCGACGCAGCCGGTACAGGTGACGTCGCCGACGGTGCGGAACCGCACCACCGCTTCGAGCACTTCTTCGTCGGGTCCGGGCTGCAGGTAGCGGTGCACCGCCAGCAGCATGCCGTCGCGGCGAAAGACCTTGCGGCTGTGGGCGTAATAGATACTCGGAAGCTTGATGTTCTCCGCGCCGATGTAGGACCAGACATCGAATTCGGTCCAGTTCGACAGTGGGAAGACCCGGATGTGCTCACCCTTGCGATGTCGCCCGTTATAGATGCTCCACAGTTCGGGACGTTGAGCCTTGGGATCCCACTGGCCGAATTCGTCGCGGAAGGAGAACACTCGCTCCTTGGCACGAGCCTTCTCCTCGTCACGGCGCGCCCCTCCGAACGCCGCGTCGAACCTGTTCTCGCCGATCGCGCGCAACAAAGTGATGGTCTGCAACGGATTCCGGGACGGAGCGGTATCCACCGCCCGGCCGGCGTCGATGTCATCCTGCACTTTGGCCACGACCAGCCGGACGTCGGAGTCGGCGACCAGTTCGTCACGGGTGTGCAGCACCTCATCGAAGTTGTGCCCGGTGTCGACATGCATCACCGGGAACGGCAACCGCCCGGGCCGGAAGGCCTTGAGCGCGAGGTGCAGCATGACGATGGAGTCCTTGCCGCCGGAGAAGAGCAACACCGGACGCTCGAACTCGGCGGCGACCTCGCGAATGATGTGGATGGCCTCAGCCTCCAGCGAGCGTAGGTGGCTCAACTCGTAAGGCCCGGCGGTCGGCTCGGCACTCGGTTGCGCAGTCATTATTTCCTCGTAAAGCTGGTAGAACTGACCAGGATTGTACGTGAACGCGAAACTATCGACCCCGCTTGGTCGTGTCAACCGCTCAGTCGACGATCCGGTCGGCCTCGATCAGCAGGTGCCGTGGCCCGCGGAAGAACTGGCTCGGCCGGTACGGCGGAGGGTCGGCCACCAGCCGCGGGTTCTCGACCCGGCCCAGGAAGATCTCCAGCGCGACGTTCACCTCAAGACGGGCCAGCGGACCACCCATACAGGTGTGGATGCCACTACCCCAACCGAAATGCTCGTTGTTCGCCCGCTCGGGGTCGAACGCATCGGGATCGGCGAATCGGCGTGGATCGCGGTTCGCGGCGCCGTAGAGCAACAGCACCGTTGCGCCGGCGGGAATGAGGGTTCCACCGACCTCGATGTCGGCGGTGGCGCAACGAGTGGGAAAGAACTGGACTGCGGACTGCAACCGCTGCACCTCTTCGATGGCCCTCGGTATCAACCCCGGCCGGCGGCGCAGCAGCTCGTAGGTTCCGGGGTTGCGCAGCAGGGTCATCACACAGTTGGTGATCGTGTTGACCGTCGAATCGTGGCCCGCGACCAGCAGCAACCGGGCGTTGGACAGTGCCTCCGCCGGCGACATCGGCCCGTCCGGGCCGTCGTGGTCATGCAACAGCTTGGACAGCAGGCCGGGCGCGGGTTGGCGAACGAATCCGTCGATCAGACCGGCGAGGTACTCGTTGAGCTCGGCGTCGGCGGCGACACCCCGCTCAGCGCGTTCACGCCCCTCCGGTGTCGCCGCCTCCGGGCCGAGGTCGGTACCGGCCAGAAGATCGGCGATCCAGGGATGGAATCTCGGTTCGTCCTCGAGTGGGACACCGAGGACTCTGCAGATGACCGCTACCGGCACTGGGTAGGCGTAGTCCTCGACCACGTCGAATCTCGTGGCGACCTCCGGCTGGCCCATCAGGTTGTCGAGCAGGCCGTCGCAGAGTTGGCGGACGAAAGGCTCCATCCCGGGAATGAGGTCCGGGGAATGGGGCGGGCCGAAGTGCCGTATCACCTGACGGCGCATCCGGTCGTGGTCTGGCGGGTCGGACTGGATGATGCTCGGCGGGCCGTCGTCTCCCTGCGCCTCGTCGGCATCAGAGCGCGCCGCGCGCCGGACGTCGGAGCTGATCCGCGGGTCGTGGGCCAGCTTCAACAGCTCCCAGTAGCCGGTAACGACGTAGAAATCGTCAGCCACCCGAGCAACCGGGGTCTTGCGCAGCTCGGCGAAGTACGGATACGGATCGGGGCGGTTCTGGAACTTCATCGCCTCGGCCCAGGCCGCCTCCGGCGTCATGGTCATCTCACCGGTGTCATGACCGTGCGTCATGAGTTGTCTCCGATCTGGCTCTGGATCTGGCTCTGGATCTCTTCGGATCTATCTGGTCGGGCGCTACGACCGGTACTCGAATTCTGCTCCCCTGTCGGTCGGGTCGTGGCCGGTCAGGATCACGTCCGGCATCCCGGTGGCCGCGCGCGGATCTCGGAACCGAGCCGGCATCGGCTGAGCGTCAACCGGCTGGTCGTAGCCGGGCGGCGGCGGGGGGAACGGCGCCGACCGTTCGATGAGCCTTCCGTAATACTCCAGCCACTTGCCGTGGTCGAAGGTGACTGCGCCCACGATCCGGCCGTCGCGACCATAGGCGGCGGCGAAGCGACGCTCCTCGATCGATCCCTGAGTGAAGACGATCTCGTCACCGAAGGCACACACCCCGACGCCTTTGATGTTCACCCCGAACTGGCCAGACCAGAACGACGGCAACGGCAGATGCGGCACCCGATCCGTTTCGAGCCGAACCATGTTGTGAGCGGCGACCTCGCCGCCGAGGACTGCGTTGTCCCAGTGCTCCAGCGACAGGAACTCGTACCCGTAGAGCACGTGCGGGGCGCGCGCGATATCGCCGGCGACGAAGATGTTGTCGGTCACCGCCCCGTTGATGTCGAAGGCGCGGCAGCCGGCGTCGCAGGCCACCCCCCAGAACCCGGTGGCCAGGCCGGCGTCTGCCAGCCATTCGGTGTTGCGGATGGATCCCAGTGATGCGACCACCACGTCGACGTCGAGGGTGTCCCCGTCGTCAAGCCGGGCGCGACACACGTGACCATCCGCATCACCTTCGAGCGCTTCCACCGAGACGCCGGTGCGCAGGTCCACCCCGGCATCGCGCTGCATGTCGGCGGCGATGTCACCGATAACGCCGCCGAGCGCGCCGATCAGCGGCGCATCGCCACGCTCGGCCACCGTCACCTCGAGGTCGAGTTCCCTGCAGACCGAGGCCATCTCCGAGCCGATGAAGCCCGCCCCGACGACCAGGACGCGGCGCGGCCGAGCCTTCAACGCCGCCTGCAAACGGGCGGCGTCCTCGCAGGTTCGCACCGTGAAGACGCCGTCGAGCGCGCGTTCCTCGGGGTTGGGCCACGGTCGGGCGCGGGTACCGGTTGCGATCAACAACCGGCCGTACGGGATCTTCTCGCCGTTAGCCAGGTGTACTTCATAATTGGCCCGGTCCAGCCGAGTAGCGGCCACCCCGAGGCGCCACTCGGCGTCGATCGCCCGGGTCCGCGGCAGTTTGGTGTTCCCGGCCGGAACCCAGCCCTTGAGAACCTGCTTGGACAGCGGCGGGCGGTCGTAGGGCTCGTGTCGCTCATCTCCGACGATCGTCAACCGACCGTTGAATCCTTGCCGGCGCAGCGCCTCGGCGGCGCGCAGACCGGCCAGCGAGGCGCCCACGATGACGATCTGCCCATCTGCCTTGAAAGCGGCGACCACATCGGCCAGCAGGGTTTCAGCCCTCTGCGCGCGGCTCATCCTTCCAGATCCTCGTAGTCCACCAGGATGGCCTGCACCGGACAGGATGCAGCGGCGCGCAGCACCTGCTGACGCTGAGAATCATCCGGGTTGGGGTCATAGGCCAGAACCTCCTCGCCGAGGAGCTTGAGTACGTCCGGGGCAAGCGGAACGCATTGGGCGTACCCCTGACACCGATTCAGATCGACCACGATCCGCATTTTCCGGCTCCTGTCCTGGCGTCATGGAAGCGCCGTCGAGCACCAGGCTGCTCACAGGTCCGGCATCCACTGGGCTGCTGGGACAGCCGGAGGCAGCCAACGACGCCGACGCTACCGCGCCCGCCTGACGAATTGATCCGATTTCATGTCGAAGCGTCCAGCCGGTCGGCACAGTCGGCCACCGTGGGCAGCCGCACGGTGAACCGGGTCCGGCCCGGGACGCTGGTCACCTCGACGGTGCCGGCGTGCGCCTTGACCACGGCAGCCACGATGGCCAGGCCCAGCCCGCTGTTTCCCCCGCGCCGCGACCGTGATGTGTCTCCACGCGCGAAGCGTTCGAACACCTCGGGCTGCAGTGTCACGGGAACGCCCGGCCCATCGTCGGTGACGGTGAGCACCGCGGAACCGGACTCGTCGACGCCGAGCGTGACGGTCACAGAAGTTCCGGCAGGCGTGTGGGTGCCGGCGTTGGCCAGCAGGTTGGCCAGGACCTGGTGCAGACGCGCCTGATCTCCCCACACGACGACGGGCTCGTCGGGCAGTTCGACAGACCACGAGTGCTCCAGGGCGGCGACATGGGCGTCGCTGACCGCGTCGACAACGAGTCGCGACAGGTCGACGGGCTCATGCGCCAGCGGCCGTCCACTGTCCAGCCGCGCCAACAGCAGCAGGTCCTCGACCAGATGCGTCATCCGGTCGGTCTCGGATTCGACCCGGCTCATCGCGTGGGCGACGTCGCCGGGAAGCTCATCTCGTTCGCGCTGCGCAAGTTCGGTGTACCCGCGGATTGCGGCGAGCGGCGTCCGCAGTTCATGACTGGCGTCGGCGACGAACCGTCGGATGCGCGTTTCGCTGGCGTGGCGGGCCGACAGCGCTTCGGCGATCCTGCCCAGCATCCGGTTGAGCGCCGCGCCGAGTTGTCCGACCTCGGTGTGCGCGGTAGCCGGGTCGACGTGCACGATCGGCGTGGGCAGTCGCACCTCGCCACGGTCCAGCTCGAGATCTGCAACCTCGCCGGCCGCCCTGGAAACCCTTGCCAGCGGCTCGAGTTGACGTCCGATGACGATCCGGCCGACGGTCGCCGCGACGACCAGAGCGATGCCTCCGACCACACAGAACATCAGCAGCACCCACATCAGTGTCTCGTCGACTTCCGAGGTCGGCAGGCCGGTGACGATTACCACCCCACCGTGGGCCGGCATACCGATGGCGCGGTAACGGCCCAGCCCGTCGAGTACCACCGTGCGGGGCCGACCATCGGGAACGACGTCTGCCAGCTGCTGCGCTGCAGCGGCGGAGACCGCGGCGCGCGCCCCGTCCGCGGTGATGACGCCGGCGTCGCGTCGGTCGCCGGCTATCACCGCACCGACCATCCGGCTGGACTGGCCCGGAGCGTTGAGAAATCCCGGCCCCGGACTGAGCCCGGGGTACGGCGGGTGGCGCGTCGGGTAACCGGGCGGCGGTCGAACCGGGGGCGGCGGCAGGCCGGCGATCAACACCGACCGGCCGGCCGCTTCGAACAGCTGCTCGTCGAGCTGGTGCATCAGGAAACGCTGCAACGCGAACTCGGTGGCGATGCCGATGCCAGCGCACACAGCAGCGAGCAGCGCAACCTGGGTGACCAGCAGACGCGCCCGCAACGACCACGACCGCGGCGGCCAGAGGCGGCCCCGGCTAGCGTGCGGGTTTGAGGACATAGCCGGCTCCGCGCA
Organism: uncultured Mycobacterium sp.; assembly: GCA_964513475.1. Taxonomy (GTDB): domain Bacteria; phylum Actinomycetota; class Actinomycetes; order Mycobacteriales; family Mycobacteriaceae; genus Mycobacterium. Next base: position 42,761 of record CAZEMS010000003.1, read on the forward strand.
GGGTGTGGATCATCGGCTCGCGGCCGTAGTCGATCTTCTTGCGCAGATAGGACACGTACAGCTCGACGATGTTGGATCGGCCGCCGAAGTCATAGCTCCACACCCTGTCGAGGATCTGAGCCTTGCTCAGCACCCGGCGCGAGTTGTGCATCATGAACCGCAGCAACTCGAACTCCGTGGCGGTGAGCGTGATGTGTTCGCCGCCGCGAGTCACGTCGTGGCTGTCCTCGTCGAGCACCAGGTCACCGACCACGATCTTGGCGCCGCCGGCATCCGTGGCGATCCCGGTGCGGCGCAGCAGCGCGCGCAGGCGCAACACGACCTCCTCGAGGCTGAACGGCTTGGTGACGTAGTCGTCGCCACCGGCGGTGAGTCCGGCGATGCGGTCCTCGACGGAATCCTTGGCCGTCAACAGCAGCACGGGCAGCTCCGGCACCTGGTCGCGAAGTCTGCCCAGCACATCCAGACCACTGATGTCCGGCAACATCACGTCAAGCACGACGACGTCCGGCCGATTCGCCCGGGCCAGTGCGATCGCGGTGGCACCGTCGCCGGCGGTGGCGATCTCCCAGCCCTCGTAGCGCAGAGCCATCGATACCAGTTCAGCGAGGACCGGCTCGTCGTCGACGACCAGCACCCGCACCGGCTTGCCGTCGGCCCGGCGCATGGCGACAGGAGTCATCACTCCCCCATTATCGGCGCAGACTCGTGGACACTTGCTGTGCGGTTTCTGTGCGCCCGCTGTGAGACCTCGCCGCGTCGCGGCGGTGCCATCACCGATCCATCTCATACCCTGTGCGCATGCAGCCACGGGGCGGACTGACCGGATGACCCGTTTCCTGGCCCGCCGGCTGCTCAACTACATCCTGCTACTGGCCGTGGTGTCGTTCCTGATCTTCACCCTTGCGTCGGTGGCCTTCGAGCCGCTGGACAGCCTGCTGCAGCGCAATCCGAGGCCACCGCAGGCCGTGATCGATGCCAAGGCCGCCGAACTCGGCCTCGACAAGCCCATCCCGGTGCGCTACGCCGATTGGGTCACCGGAGTCGTTCGGGGTGACTTCGGCACCACCATCGGTGGTCAACCCGTCACCGACGAGCTGTGGCGGCGTATCGGTGTCACACTGCGGCTGTTGGTGATCGGCTCGGTCATCGGCACGGTGATCGGAGTGGTGGTCGGTGCCTGGGGCGCGATCCGCCAGTACCGAATGTCTGACCGGGTGATCACGGTGCTGTCGCTGTTGGTGATCAGCACACCGGTCTTCGTCCTGGCCAACCTTTTGATCATCGGAGCCTTGCAGGTCAACTGGGCACTCGGGGCCCAGCTGTTCGAGTTCACCGGGGAGACCTCACCGGTGCCGGTTGTCGGGGCCTGGAACCGGTTCCTCGACCGGCTGCAGCACTTGGTGCTGCCGACCTTCACCCTGGCGCTCAGCGCGATCGCCGGATACAGCCGCTACCAGCGCAACGCGATGCTCGACGTACTCGGCCAGGACTTCATCCGCACCGCCCGGGCCAAGGGTTTGACCCGCCGCCGCGCGCTGTTCAAGCACGGCCTGCGCACGGCGCTGATCCCGATGGCGACGTTGTTCGCCTACGCGATCGCAGGGCTCGTCACCGGTTCGGTGTTCGTCGAGAAGATCTTCGGCTGGCACGGGATGGGTGAGTGGGCATTGCACGGCTATGCCACCCAGGACATCAACATCGTCGTCGCGATCACCCTTTTCTCCGGGGTGATGATCCTGTTCGCCGGCCTGCTCTCCGATGTCGTGTACGCGGCGCTCGACCCGCGGGTGCGGGTGTCGTGAGCGTCACCGATTCCCACACCAGCACGCGGTTCGCCTCGCGGCGCACACTGGTGTGGCGACGGTTCCTGCGCAACAAGCCCGCCGTGATCTCGCTTGTGTTGCTCGTCGTTCTCTTCGTCGCCTGCTACGCGCTACCCCCGGTACTTGCCTACTCACACACCGATCTGGACTACATGGCGCTGCAGCAACCGCCCAGCATCGACCACTGGTTCGGTACCAACGCACTCGGCCAGGACATCTTCGCCCAAACTCTGCGCGGCATGCAGAAATCCATGCTGATCGGGGTCTGTGTCGCGTTCTTCTCGACCATTATCGCCGCGACGGTCGGATCCGTCGCCGGCTACTTCGGCGGTTGGCGGGACCGCACACTGATGTGGATCGTCGATCTTCTGCTCGTGGTGCCCGGGTTCTACGTGATCGCCATCATCACGCCACGCACCAAGCAAGCCGACACCGTGATCTGGCTCATCGTCTTGCTCTCGGTGTTCGGCTGGATGATCAGTTCACGGGTGGTGCGCGGCATGACCATGAGCTTGCGAGAGCGTGAATTCGTTTCCGCAGCAAGGTATATGGGCGTGAGCAGTCCGCGGATCATCGTCAAACACATCGTGCCCAACGTGGCGTCGTTCCTGATCATCGACACCGCGCTCAACGTCGGCGCCGCCATCATGCTCGAAACCGGCCTGAGCTTCCTGGGATTGGGCATTCAGTCACCCGACGTGTCCCTGGGGACCCTGATCCAGGACGGCACGAAGTCGGCGACGACCTTCCCGTGGGTCTTTCTGTTCCCGGCCGGCGTGCTGGTGCTGATCGTGTTGTGCGCCAATCTCGCCGGCGACGGGTTGCGCGACGCGCTCGACCCCGGCAGCGGTGCGCTGCGACGGGGGCGCCGGTGAGTTCACTACTCGAGGTGACCGACCTGTCGGTTGCGTTCTGCACCGATACCGAGCTGGTGACCGCGGTGCGCGGCATGAACTTTCACGTCGAGTCGCGAGAAGTCGTGGCGCTGGTCGGTGAGTCGGGAGCGGGCAAGTCGGCCAGCGCGATGGCGGTGATCGGTCTGCTGCCGGAGTACGCACAGGTATCCGGCTCGATCCGGCTGCACGGCGACGAGCTGGTGGGCCTCTCCGACCAGCGGATGTCACGGATTCGCGGCAAGACCATCGGTACCGTGTTCCAGGATCCGATGTCTGCGCTGACACCCGTGTACACCGTCGGCGACCAGATCGCCGAGACCCTGCGGATCCACCACGCCAACGTGACCAGACGAGCAGCCCGCACGCGCGCCGTCGAGCTGCTCGAACTCGTCGGCATCGCCCAGCCCGAAACCCGCGCCAACTCGTTTCCCCATGAGCTTTCCGGCGGGGAACGACAACGCGTCGTCATCGCCATCGCCATCGCCAACGACCCCGACCTGTTGATCTGTGACGAACCGACCACGGCACTGGATGTCACCGTGCAGGCACAGATCCTCGACGTGCTCAAGACCGCGCGTGACGTCACCGGCGCGGGAGTTCTGATCATCACCCATGACCTCGGGGTGGTCGCCGAATTCGCCGACCGCGCCCTGGTGATGTACGCGGGGCGGGCAGTCGAGACCGCCCCCGTCGCCGACCTGTACCGCGACCGGCGGATGCCCTACACCGCCGGACTGCTCGGGTCGGTGCCCCGGCTGGACTCGCCGCAGGGCGCACGGCTGGTGCCGATTCCCGGCGCACCACCGTCGATGGCCGACCTGCCGGCGGGCTGCCCCTTTGCGCCGCGCTGCCCGCTGGCCGCCGACGAGTGCCGGGCCGCCGAGCCGGACCTGCTCGAGATGGCACCTGAGCACCACGCCGCGTGCATCCGCACCGAGCACGTCGTCGGTCGCACCGCGGCCGACATCTATGGGGTCTCCACCGAACCACCCACCGCGCGATCCGGTACCGACGCGCCGGTCGTGCTGCGGGTAGAGAACCTGGTCAAGACCTACACGCTGACCAAAGGGGTGGTTTTCCGCCGCCGCATCGGCGAGGTACGGGCCGTCGACGGCGTCACCTTCGAGCTGCACGAGGGCCGCACGCTGGGCATCGTCGGTGAGTCCGGATCGGGCAAGTCGACGACGCTGCTCCAGATCCTGGAACTGACGGCACCGCAGTCCGGATCCATCGAGGTGCTCGGCACCGACGTCGCCGGCCTGCGATCGCGCGACCGAAGACGGCTGCGCCGGGACCTGCAGGTCGTCTTCCAGGATCCGGTCGCAGCGGTGGATCCGCGGCTGCCGGTGTTCGATGTGCTCGCAGAGCCGTTGCAGGCCAACAAGTTCGGCAAGAGCGACATCGAGGACCGGATCGCCGAGCTGTTGGGGATCGTCGGGCTGCGCCACGAGGACGCCAGCCGCTATCCGGCTGAGTTCTCCGGCGGTCAGAAGCAGCGCATCGGCATCGCCCGCGCGTTGGCGACCCAGCCCAAGATCCTTGCGCTCGATGAGCCGGTCTCGGCACTCGACGTGTCGATCCAGGCCGGGATCATCAACCTGCTGCTGGACCTGCAGCAGCGGTTCGGGTTGTCCTACCTGTTCGTCTCCCACGACCTGTCGGTGGTAAAGCACCTCGCCCACCGGGTGGCGGTGATGCACAAGGGCAGCATCGTCGAGCAGGGCGACGGCGAGGCGGTCTTCACCCGTCCGCGGCACGAATACACCCGTCGCCTGCTCGCCGCGGTCCCCCAACCGTGACAGTTCCCGGTCGCGACGCTCCCGCCTGCCAGACCGCAGCTAACATCGATCGGCATGTGGATCCGACGCTTAGCGGTAGCAGGGTTGGTCGCGACGCTGACCATGACGAGTTGTTCAAGCGGTGAGGAGGACGCCTCGTCCGGCGCGGGCACCGCGGAGCTCGGCAGCACGAACGACATCAACCCCCAGGATCCGGCCACTCTGCAGCAGGGCGGCAATCTGCGGCTGGCCCTGACCGCGTTCCCGGAGAACTTCAACTCGCTGCACATCGACGGAAACGTCGCCGACGCCGCCGGAATGCTCAAGGCCACGATGCCGCGGGCCTTCCGCGTCGCCGCGGACGGCTCCCTGTCCCTGAACACCGACTACTTCACCGGCGCGGAGGTAACCGGAACCGATCCGCAGGTCGTCACCTGGACCATCAATCCCGAAGCGACGTGGACCGACGGCGCACCCATCACGTGGGAGGACATCGCCGCCCAGATCCACGCCACCAGCGGTAAGGACCCCGCATTCGCTTATGCCAGCCCGAACGGCTCGGACCGGGTCGGCTCCGTCACCCGCGGTGTCGACGACCGCCAGGCGATCATGACCTTCGCCAAGCCCTACTCGGAGTGGCGGGGCATGTTGTCCGGCAACACGATGCTGCTGCCCAAGAGCATGACCGGCACGCCGGAGGCGTTCAACAAGGGTCAACTCGACGGTCCCGGGCCGTCGGCGGGTCCGTTCGTGGTGTCGAATCTCGACCGGACCGCGCAGCGCATCACGCTGACCCCGAACCCACAGTGGTGGGGCGAGAAACCGCTGTTGGACTCCATCACCTATTCGGTGCTCGACGACGCGGCCCGGATACCGGCTCTGCAGAACAACGCGCTGGACGCCACCGGCGTGGCGACACTGGACGAACTGACAATCGCCCGCCGCACCGACGGGGTGTCGATCCGCCAGGCTCCCGGAAACAGCTGGTACCACTTCACTTTCAACGGCGCGCCGGGCTCGATCCTGGCCGACAAGGCGCTGCGCCGGGCCATCGCCAGGGGCATCGACCGCCAGACCATCGCCAGCGTCACCCAACGCGGCCTGGCCGAGGATCCGGTTCCGCTGAACAACCACATCTTCGTCGCCGGGCAGGAGGGGTACCAGGACAACAGTGAATCTGTCGCCTATGACCCGGACCGGGCCAGGGAGGAGCTCGAAGCGCTGGGCTGGCACCTCAACGGGCAGTTCCGCGAGAAGGACGGCCGGCAGCTGGTGATCCGCGATGTGCTCTACGATTCGCTGGGCACCCGCCAGTTCGGGCAGATAGCACAGAACAACCTGGCCCAGATCGGGGTCAAGCTCGAGCTCGACGCCAAGGGTGCCGCCGGCTTCTTCACCGACTACATCAACACCGGGGATTTCGACATCGCGCAGTTCTCCTGGGTGGGTGACGCGTTCCCGCTGGCGGGTTTGACCCAGATCTACGCCTCGGACGGGGAGAGCAACTTCGGCAAGATCGGCAGCCCGGAGATCGACGCGAAGATCGAGCAGACGCTGGAGGAACTCGATGCCGACAAAGCGCGAGCGCTGGCCAACGACGTCGACATCATGCTGTTCGCAGAGGTGTTCAGTCTGCCGCTGACGCAGTCGGCGGGAAACGTGGCCGTTCGCAGTAACCTGGCCAACTTCGGGGCATTCGGGTTGGCCGACGCCGACTACAGCAAGATCGGCTTTATGAAGCCCTGACCCGCCGCGCCACCCGTTCAACCGCTGCCGGAAGCGCGGATTCGACGATTGCCGCCGCATCCATCGCCCGAATCAACAGCCTCACGCCCAGGCCCGCCGGCTTGGCATCGAGCTCCCCGGAACGGGCCTCAAGGCCGTCCGTTTCGCCGGCGTAGACGGCTCGCACGATTTCCAGCGCGGTCTGCTCACGCAGGTCCAGCATGCTGTGCCCGGCGGTGTCCAGGTTGACCAGCACGGAGTTGGGGATCAGCGACCGGACACGTTGCGCAATCGCCGGCGGGGTTATCAAGTCGCGCCCGCCCGAGATGACGACGGTAGGCCAGCCGAACTTCGGCATCTCCACCATCAGGTCGTAGGGCTCCTGCTCGAATTCAGTTGCATCTACAGCCATCTCACGAAACGCTGCCGCGGGGTCCAGCGGCATTCCGTCCGGCTCGGCGCCGTAGTCGAGCTCCCGGTACCCGATACGGCCGACCAGGTCCGGCTCATTGTGGTACGGAGCCTTGCGCTCGAACACGAACCGCGCCGCCCATCCGAGCGCCGACCAGAGCCGGCGGCGACCCGCCAGCAGCAGATCGAGCTGACGTTGCAGCACCTCCGGCCCGGCGAGGCCGTACACCGCCGCCGCAAGTTGGCTGCCCGCCGGCGTGAGCACCCCGTCGATGACGAGTCGCCGCACTTTTGAGGCCAATTCTGCTGTCTCCGGGTCATCACCGTCCCAGAGCAGTCGGCGGATCGCCTCCCGCGCTGCGTGGATGTCGGCGGCCGAGAGCACCGGCGAGTCCAGAATCATCGCGTGGACACGGTCAGGGTGGCGCACGCCGACACCGGCCGCCAAGTAGGTGCCGTAGGAGCTTCCGTAGACGACTGCCGTGTCGATCTTCGCGTCATCGAGCACCGCCGCGATGTCGTCGACGGCTTGCTCGATCGTCAGCGCCTCCGGTGGCAGATCCCGGCCGCGATCGTCGTGGCGGGACAGACCCACCCCGCGGTGCTCGACCATCAGCACGTCCAGGCCCGCGGCTGCCGCCCGGCGCCGCATGCCGCGATAGAGCGCCACCGAGGCGGCGCCAGGGCCACCGGGGATGACTACCAGGGGGTGCGCGGAGCGTGGACCGATTCGCACGTAGTAGAGGTCGAACTGCTCGGGGAGCAGCCCAGCGGTGGTGCCGGTGACTTCCGGGGCCGTGGTAACCGGCCGGCGCACCGCTCGCACGCCGGCCAGCTTGGCGAGGCGGCTGTGCATCCGGCGCCGCCTCGCATTCATGGTCACCGACTCATTGTGCCCCGGCCGAAGGGAATGACTTGGGTCGCGATCTGCCTGGCACTCACCGGGTCCTCGCTGGATCCTCACCGGGTCCTCACCGGCCCCCACCCCATGACGGCGCCGTGCTGCTGGTTTAGCGTGGGATCTGGGAGTACATGATGACCGAATTCATGCGTAACAGCGACGCGTTCACCTGGGCGATGGAGAACGATCCCCGGTTGCGATCGACCGTGGTGACCGTCATTCTGCTAGATCGCTCCCCGGACTGGAGCACGGTGCGCGGCCGGTTCGACGAACTCAGCCGACGGTTCCCCATGGTCCGGCAGCGGGTGGTCGAATCAGCCCCGATGGTGCCGCCGCGCTGGGAACCTGATCCCGACTTCGACCTCGACTTTCACATCCGCAGTGTGGTCAGGCCCGAGCCCGCGAGCCTCGACGCCGTGCTGGAGATGGCCCGGGTGGCTGCGATGGAGGACTTCGACCGGGCTCGGCCGTTGTGGGAGGTCACGCCGATCGACGGCCTCGACGACGGCGGCGCAGCGGTGATCCTGAAGTTTCACCACTCGCTCACCGACGGTGTCGGCGGCATACAGATCGGCATGATCCTGTTCGACCTCGCTCGAACACCGACCCCGCACGAACCTCTGCCCGCCGCGCCGAAGGCCACTCCCGCGCCGAGGCTCAGTGGATACCGCGATATCGCCCGGTACAACGCGAAGTTGTTGGGCACGGCGCTGAGTGCGGGGCTGAAGAGCGCGCCCAAACTGGTGTACGACGGCGTGCGCAGTCCGGTGCAGATGGTCACTTCGGCGACCGAGTTGGCCACCTCGATCTATCGAACGGTGCGCCCTGTCAATCGGACCGGGTCTCCGCTGATGACGGATCGCACGAGGGTGCGCCGCCTGGGAGTGTTCGAGGCCCCGCTTCCCGCGCTGCGTGAGGCGGCCCACCGGGGTGGGGGGGCGCTCAACGACGCCTTCATCGCCGCGGTCGCCGGGGGGCTGCGCCGCTACCACGAGAAGCACGACGTCACCGTCGGCGACCTGCATCTGACGATGCCGGTCAACCTGCGCGGGCCCGACGACGAGATGGGCGGCAACAGAATCACATTGATGCGCTTCGACGTACCGGCCGGAGTCGTCGATCCCGCACAGCGCATCAACCGGATACACGAAACCACTGCAAGGGTGCGCAACGAGAAATCACTGCCCTACACGCAGGCGATCGCGGGTGCGCTGAACCTGATGCCGCGCTGGTACATCGGGTCGATCCTGCGCCATGTGGATTTCCTGTGCAGTGACGTCCCCGGCGTTCCGGTACCGGTGTTCCTGGGCGGCGCGGCGGTGCGGACCCAGTACGCATTCGGGCCGACCATCGGCGCCGCGGTGAACGTCACCTTGCTGACCTACATCGACACCTGCACGTTCGGCATCGACGTCGATACCGGAGCGATCCCGGACTACGACGTGTTCCACGACTGCTTGGTGGCCGGGTTCGCCGAGGTTCTGGCCCTCGCCTCGGCCTGAGCGGCACCGTCCATCAGGCGGTCAGTTCGATTCGTTGCGCGACGCCGATATCGGCGTAGCGAGTAGGTGTGCAAGTCAACACGATCACCTGACCCGCATCGCCGACCGCGTCGAAGACAGCACCCATCTTGGTCAGCCGTTCGGCATCAGTGAACCCCAGCGCATCATCGATGATCACCGGCACGCTGTCCTCCTTGGCGACCAGTACCGCGCCGGCCAGCCGCGCGATAATGCCCAGCTGCTCTTTTGCGCCCCCCGACAGTGATTCGTAGTCGACCGTCCGGCCCGACAATGTGCGATTGCGGACACGCAGGTCGCTGTCGATGTCCACTTCGAAACTCTCCCCGAAAACGATGCGCCCCAACCGCTCCACTTCCGCACGGAAAGGGTCGACGTAGCGCCGCCGGGTCGCGTCGCGGTGCCGCGCCATCACCGAACGAAGCAGTTGCGCGGCCCGGGCCCGCCGTTGCACCCGCACATGCTCGGCCGCAGCGTGCTCACGTTCGGATTCGGCGTCGTCCAGTAGCCCTTTGCGGCCCTCGGTGCCATACACGCGCAGCTGCGCGGTGACTTCGCGCAACGCTTCGACGGCCTCGGCGTGACTGCCCTGCAGCGCCTCGGCGCAGCGGCCTGCCTCAGCGAGCTCGGCGGCGACGTCATCGGGCGCGCTCTTCTCCCGCTCACCACGCAGGTCGATCACCCGGGCATCCGCTCGCCGGGCGGCCTCGCCGTCAGCCTCGGCCTTGACCGCGAGTGTGTCGTCGTCGGCAGCGCCGCGCTGCGTTGCCAGTCGCTCCCGGGCACCGGCCAGTTCGGTCTGCGCCGCGGCCAGTTTTTCTCTCAAAACGCTTGCAGCGGTGCATTTCTCGCCCAGCATCTGGGTTGCCGACGCGGCGGCCCGACGGTACGACTCGCAATCGGCGCTCGCCTGCCGGTGGGCGGCGAGAGCAGCCTCGGCCTCGGCGCGAGCCGTCGCTGCATCGCAGGGGCCGACCGCGGCGGGCTCCCAGCCCGGCTCCGGGCCCAGCAATTCGGCCGTCCGGGCCCGCAGCGCTTCGACGGTGCTGTCCCCCGTCAGCGCCTCCAGGGTGGCCTGAAGCCGACTGCGAGTCGTTAGCAGTTCGCGGCGGCGTCGGTCGACCTCCCGGGCGTCGTCAACGTCCTCGACAGCGGAGTCTTTCAGCGCGCTGCGCAGAACGTGTTGCGCTGTATCGAGTTCCGCTTGCGTGTCGGCCGCCGGCGCGCCTGGAACGATCCGGGTGACGAGCTGCCCGGGTAGCTCGACATCGGTTGGCGTGGTGGCGGCTGCTGACCAGGAAGCACCGGCCTGGAGGCTTACCGGTTCACCTGCGACCCGCAACTCGACATCGGCGAGCGCCACCATCTCGATGTGGGCTGACGCCAACTCGACCTGACCCGCTGCCCGCGCCACCGCGACAGCGGCGGCCTCGATCTCGCGCAGAGACTCATCGGTGAGCGCGATCGAGGCAAGTTGCTCCTCGACGATGAGCAATTCGCCGGCCGCCGTGTCGATCCTGGCGAGCCGCTCGGATATCTGTGCGGCTTCACCGCGATCGGCGAGCCGTTGCGCGGTCAACTGCGCGGCCTCAAGGCTTTGCTGGGCGGATTCCACCACCGTGCGCGCATGCTCTGCCGCCGACTCCGCTTCCGCCTGCGTCCCCCGGGCCGTCGACTCGTCCTCGGCGGCCCGCCGCGCCTCGGAGTCCAATTGCGTTATCGCCTTGGCACGCTGATCAATATCGGCACGAAGCCGGCGACGCTCATTTAGGGCGGCTACCGACGCGGTCAGTGTGGTCGCCGCCGCCGCAGCGACTACCTCCGCTTCCTTGAGTTGCTGGGTGAGCTGCGCCACCTCGTTCGCCGCCAGGTGCGCCACGGCCAGCCTTTCGGTCGCCGCGCCACGATCGGCGGCGAGGCGGTTCACGTCGGCGGTGAGGGCGACGTGCTTGCGGACCGCGTCGTCGACCTCGGCAACGGCAGCCGCGCAACTGCCGACCCGCTCATCGGCATCACGCAGGCGTTTGACCGCACCAGCCCATTCGCCGGTGGGGCGACCGGTCGGAGTGAAGTAGCGCAGAAACTCTTCCTCGATGCGGTCGATCAGTAGCGTGTCGTCGCCGATCCTGCCGGTCGCAAGACCGTCAGTCGACTCCGGGTCTACCGCCCCGGTCGGCGCGCGCCCGGCCGCGATGTCGAGCGCACGCGACAGCGCATCGCTCCCGGACAGGTCCACGCCGTTGGTTGAGGCTGCCTGCAGAACGCGCTGGGCGCGCCACAGGTCCATGTCGACCGACTCATCGAGCATCGCGCACACCCGCTCATGCGCCTCGTCGCCGGTAAGCTGCTCACGCTGCGGAGCCAGCACCGTCAGCTGCGTCTCGCACCGCTTGTGGAATCGCTTTCGGTAGATGAAACGGTATGGCCCAGATGAGATTTCGGCTGTGATTTCGGCACCGACGTCCGCGTGCGTGGGCTTGACCTGCTTGACTTCCTTCTTCGTGGAACGGTCCTTTGCCTCCAACAGCAGGTCCAAGGCCTCGATCATCGACGACTTGCCGACCTCGTTGGCGCCGCTGACCACCACCACGCCGCAGTCGGGGAACTCGATCTCGCGGTGGCTGATACCGCGGTAGTTGACCAGAACCAACCGATGCAGTTTCACGCCGCACCGCCCCTGGCCATCGGCACCTTGGGTTCATCGCGGTCGGACAGCCGCAACAGCAGCGCCAGCGCGGCCCTCGCATCGTCGGCGTCCTCGTGGTCGGAGCGCGCGATGGCGACCAACTCGTCGACCGCGCCGGCGGCGAACCCACCGATGCCGAGATCGTCGAACTCACCGTCTTCCGGGACCACCACGACGTCGGTGTGACGGTCCCAGGTACCGAGCGCCGCGAACAACCGCGCGTACTTGTCCAGGCAGGCGTCCAGCGCGGCCTTGCAGGTCACCGTCAGGGACCCGGTCAGCGCCAGCCGCAGCACCGTCCGCTCCTTGGCGGGCATCAGGTTCAGATTGATGTCGAGGTCGGTGATGTCACGTCTGTCATCGACCGAATGATGCAGCGTGACGAACCGCCACCGGCCAACCCGGCGTGGCTCGACGCGCGCCGGCCGTCGCGAATCCTCCTCGTCGATGTCCACCACCAGGACGTGACCCGGGTCAACCTCGATGTCGTCGTAGTTGGTGACTTCCGGAGAACCCGAGTACCAGATCCGCCCGGTGGTGCCTACCTCGGTGCGCGAATGTTTGTCGCCCAGTGCCACATAGTGCACCGCGCCGCGCGCGATGGAGCGCTCCAACGCAGCCAGCCGGATCAGCGAAGGCTTGTCCTTGTCGGGGTCCAGAACATCGACGCCACCGTGTCCCACGACGATGCGGACCGTGCCGTCGCCTTCCAGCTGCTCCAGCGCCTCCCCGACGAGGTCTCCGGTTGGCATCTTGGAGCGCCACGGCGCCGCCACGATCTGCAGCCCGGGTCGCACCTCGTGCACGCCGGCACGGTCGAGCACCCTGACGTTCTCCGGACACTCGGCGGTGAAAAGCGCCCCGGTATACACCGAGGACGCGTCCAGCGGATCGTGGTTGCCGGGCAGCAGATACACCGGCACGTCGATCGCCCGCATCGCCTCCAGCGACTTGCTGACTTCTCGCGGCGCAAGCTGGTTGTGCTCGAAGACATCGCCGGCGACGACGACGAACTCGGCGCCGGATTCGGCGGCCAGTGCGCCCAGACCCGCCACCGCCTCCCGCCGGGCGGCCGAGTAGCGGGGTTGCGCCTCCCCGTTGAGGAAGTGCCGGGTCATGCCGAGCTGCCAGTCGGCGGTGTGCAGGAAACGCATCGTGCTGTCCCTTCTGCCCGTCGTCGTTCGGCATGGCGAGTCTAGGACCGGGCTCCGACAAGTTCCGGGACGTCATTCGGCATGGCATACCGTGGGAACGGTGAGCGACCAGTACCGCACCGTGGTGTTGCTTCGACATGCCAAGTCCGACTATCCACCGGGAGTGGCCGACCATGAGCGCCCACTCGCGCCGCGCGGCATGCGGGAGGCGGCGCTGGCCGGTGACTGGTTACGGACCCAGATTCCGGCTGTCGACGGGGTGCTGTGTTCTACGGCCTCCCGAACCCGGGAGACCCTGGCGCGCGCCCGCATAGAAGCGCCGGTGGACTATGTCGGCCGCCTCTACGACGCGACGCCGGGAACGGTGATCGAAGAGATCAACGGCGCGGCTGCGCGGTTTGGTCCAAGCCTGCGGACGCTCCTGGTGATCGGCCACGAACCGGCGATGTCCAGCGTGGCACTCGGTCTGGCCGACATCCACGGCAGCAACGCCATGGCCGCCGAGAACATCTCGACGAAGTTCCCCACCTCGGCCATCGCGGTGCTGCGCACCGCTGAGCCGTGGGAAAGCCTCACCCTCGGCGGGGCAGCCCTGGTGACCTTTCACGTGCCGCGCCAGCGGTAGGAGCCACGCGGAAGCATCGGCGAACTGGCGTTTCAGCGGGCTCGGCCGCCTGCCCGCGGCCTGCCCGGGAGCGCAGCCCGTCGCCGATGTAGTGGCGAAGACCTTTTCGATCGCTTCGTGTCGCATACTTGACGCCACTGTGCCGAGGCAGTTCGAGGACAGGGGCGACATGGCTGCACCACGTGATCTGGAAACCATCTCCGCAAATGGACGTTCCGCCGAGTCCGGCCGAGGCCGCTATATCGGGCGAGTCGGCGCGCTTGCGGTCGCACTGGGTGTGGGCGCGGCGGTCACGTCGTTGCCGGCGGTAGCGGCGGCCGATGCCAACGGGCCTGCCGGGGCCACGGGCTCGAGTTCGTCAAGTTCTGCGACATCATCGTCGGAGGCGGACGCATCGTCATCGGATACGGGATCCGTGACGTCGGCAGACTCGGCCGAAAGTTCGGCAAGCGATACTACTTCGGGCAGCACCACTTCGGACAGCATTGCTTCGGGCACGGCCACCCCAGACCTCGACGACCCACTAGCCGACGTACCGGATATCGGCCCAGCAGAGGCCGATGTCGCCGAGCCGGAGCCGGCAGACCTGGACCCACCGGTCATCGAGGACCCGGAAGACGCTTCGAACACGCTGTCTTCGCCGGGCCGTCGTGGTTCGGACGCCTCGTCCCGGGATGACGAAACCGAGGATTCGGCCCTGTCGGTCCCAGCGGCTCCGTCGCCGCGCGAGGTCGAGATCTCCACCGCAGATCTGACGGCGTTGGGCGGCGAAGACCCATCGGGACCGATTGATTTGGCGCCGCCGGTGGCGTCTACCGGCGGCATGACGGTCGCAGGCGCCCCGGACGTGGTCGCGGCAGTGCCCGAGAGCCCCTCCGCGGTCTCCGAAATGTTCGCAGCCGACGCGACGACGGACCAGAGCACACAGGCCGTTGACAACGGATTGGATGTCCCGGCAACGGCATTGGGCCTGGCGGCGCTGGCATTCGCCTCGCGCCGGGAGTCCGGCGCCCGTAGTGCCGCGATGGCACCACAACCGGTCGTCGCTGAACTCGCCGCCCCTGCTGACAGCAACGTGCTGGTGATCGGTTTGGACGGCACCCGCCTGAGCGCCATCCTGGCTGACCCCGCAAACGTGAACCTTTTCGCCCTGATGGCCGGCGGCGACATCGTCACCGCCGCCGGCACGACCCCTATCGTGGGCGGCACCACGGCCGCGTCCACCATCGTCGGGCACACAACGGTGTCCCTGCCCTCGTGGACGACGATTCTGGGCGGGGTGTGGAGCGAAACGGCCGGTGTGATCAACAACGTGTACTACTCGAAGACCGCCGATGCGTTCCCGACAACGTTCAACACCCTCGAGGCGGCGTTCGGTGATGACATCCAGACCATGGCCATCGCCAACTGGATTGGTACCGCGGCGATCTCTGATGCCACGTCCGGCGGAACCCCGGGCGCTGACGTCGTCCAGTACGTCGAGGATTTCGCGAACGACCCGATCTGGACGCAGAGCGATGACCGGGTTGCCGAGCTGACCATTCAGGCGATCCAAGGCATCAATCCGGGCTGTGGTGGACCGTGCCCGGTCCCCGACTTCCTGTTCAGCTACTTCGTCGGAGTCGACAACACCGGCCATGAGTTCGGCGGCGGTTCAGCCGAATACGCAGAAGCCCTCAGGAACGTTGATGCGAACGTCGGCGAGATCATGGAAGCAGTCGTCGCCTCCGGCGAGGATTGGATCGTCATCGTGACCACCGACCACGGTCAATCCACCCGACGTGGCCCCATCGGCGCGCTAGCTCATGGCTTCCAAAGTCCTGAGGAGACAACAACATTCGTCATCGCATGGGACGGGAAGAATCTGGCGCCCCGCTACCAGACCGCCGCGATCAACAATCAGTACTCGATTCTCGACATTTCGCCCACGGTTCTCGATCTTTTCGGCGGCCCCGGTCTCATACCGACTTGGTACCAGGGTGTCCCTCTGTCGGACCACGATGCCAGCACCGTCAAGCCGGCCAACCCCGACGATCTGCGGCTCGCACTTCAGGACGCGATCTCGATGTATGGCTACCCCGACATCGTCACCGATCTGAGCCTGGCCACGCGCACCATCTTCGCCACGGTGCCCATGGTCATCTACGACCTCACCAACGACATCGTCGCCGCGGTCACGGGCTTCCTGCCCGGCTTGCTGGGCGAATTGGTGGCCCTGCCAGTGCGCATCATCGGCGACCTGCTCTACATGGCCACCAATGTCCCGGCGCAGATCGTGGCCCGGTTGACCGGCGTGACCGGGGCCAGCATCTTCCCGCTGCTGCCACCGGAACCGCCATCACCGCCGGTCGCGCCCGCGCTACCGCCAAGCCCGGAAGCTGAGGTGGGTGGGCCGGCGCTGTCGGCCGGTGGCGCGCAACGGTGCAGCGCCCAACCTGCAGGAGACGATGCGCGTACGGTCGGCCGTGCTGTCCTGGCCGGCGTGAGTGACGCCCCGGCAGTGTGTCGGGCATCTTCGGCGTGATCGCCCCCGACCGCCGCTAGGCCCGGGTGGCCAGCGTCAACTCCATCAGCTTGATCGCCATTCCGCAGGCGTCGATACCGGGTGTCTGAGGATTGACCCACCAGCCCACGACGCCGGCGGCATCGCTGGCCACCCCGCACCCCCCGTTCGGGTCGTTGGGCCGCATCACGATCGACTCGATACCGGCCACCGAGCGGTTCTCGACTTCGTAGCCGAGTTCATTGGCGACCTGGCGTTCGTTGTCCAGACTGCCCAGCTCGAACCAGAACCGGGTGATGTCGACCAGCCCGGCGGGATTGGCCGCCTGCCAGCGGCACACCGCACCCACGAAGGTGCTCTGGATGTCGAGCGGGTCGGCGCCGACGGTCTCGGCGAGGATGTCCTCGGTGAGCACGTCGCACTCCTTGAGCAAGTTCGGGTACTTCCGCTCCGAATCGTCATTGCGCTCAACGGGACCGGAGCCCACTTTGGCCGCGGTGCCTTCGACGGTGCGCGAGCAACCCAGCAACATGGTCATCACCGCGAGGAGCGCCGCCACGGTCGCCGAGATCCGTCGGATGTGCATGGAAGCGCTCATTTCGAGTTCACAATCGACTGACGGGTGAGCTCCTTGGCCACATCGCAGGGATCGGGGAACGGCTCCTGCACATAGCTGACCGACCACTCGATGAAGTCGTCGTCGAACTGGATGCCGATCTCACACAGGTTGGCGCCCAGCGACGGGTCCTCCCCGATCGCGATGAAACCGTCGTGGCCTTCGATGGTGATGTCCTCCACGCTCTCGCGGGACAGTTCCTCGGTCTTGCGCTCCCGGCCGATCGGGCTGCCCCGGAACCAGGTGAAGGAGAAGTGCGGCCCGAGGATGCTGCCGCCGACCAACCACTGACAGCCCACCGACGTGGTGGCGGTGTTCACCAGGCCGGGGACCCGGGTCTGCTTGGTCATCTCCTGGTCGCTGACCCCGCCGCATTGCGGGAAGAACGGACCGTGGACGATGCCCTGCTGCGCCTGGGTGGTCTGGGGAACCTCGGGCGACGACGGCTCCGAATCGGAGCACGCCGCGAACACCGGGACCACGGCCACGGCCACCACGGCCAGCGCCTTTGCGTTGCGCCTGCTGGGGATCACGCCATGCACTGTAGCGTCAGCTCGAGGATCCATCGCCGACAGGCCCGCTGACCTGCTTTTTCTCAACCCGCGCAGAATGCGCGCAGCGACGCTGCGGCCGGATCGGTGTGCGACAGTAGCGGGATGCTGTGGGCCCTGCTGCGACGGTACGTGCGCCCCTACCGGGCACTGCTGGCCGTGGTTGCCGTCCTCCAGGTGATCAGCACTATGGCCTCGCTGTACCTGCCCACGGTGAATGCCGCGATCATCGATGACGGCGTCGCTCAGGGTGACACCGCCACCATCGTGCGGCTGGGTGGAGTGATGCTGGCGGTCACCGCGCTACAGGTGGTCTGCGCCGTTGCCGCGGTCTATTTCGGATCACGGGCCGGAATGGGCTTCGGACATGACCTGCGCTGGGCGGTCTTCCATCACGTCACCAGTTTTTCCGCCGAGGAGACGGGGCGGTTCGGTACGGCGTCGCTGCTTACCCGCACCACCAACGACGTCCAGCAGATCCAGGTCCTGGTTCAGATGACGGTCACGGTGTTGGTGACAGCGCCGATCATGAGCATCGGCGGAATCATCATGGCCATCCATCTGGACGCCGGGTTGTCGTGGCTGTTGCTGGTCAGCGTGCCGCTGCTGGCAGCGTCCAACTACTGGATCGTGTCGCACCTGCTGCCGATCTTCCGCCGCGTCCAGGGTCGCATCGACACGATCAACCGGGTGATGCGAGAGCAGCTCTCGGGCCTGCGGGTGATCCGTGCATTCGCACGTGAACCGGCCGAGCGGACCCGGTTCGGGGTGGCCAATCAAGAATTGTCGGACACCTCGCTGGCTGCCGGGCGCTGGCAGGCGCTGATGCTGCCGGTTACCACGCTGGTGATCAACGTGTCCAGCGTCGCGCTGATCTGGTTCGGTGGACTTCGCATCGACGCCGGTCAGATGCAGGTCGGCGCGTTGATCGCCTTCCTGGCCTACTTCATGCAGATCCTGATGGCCGTGCTGATGGCCACCTTCACGTTGATCGCGATCCCCCGAGCGTCGGTCTGCGCCGAGCGGATCACCGAGGTGCTGTCCACGACACCATCCGTCGTCAGTCCCGCCGATCCGGCGCGCCCGGAAACCGTCACCGGCGTGATCCGGCTCGACGAGGCGAGGTTCAGCTATCCCGGAGCCGAACGCCCCGTGCTGCAGGACGTATCGCTGACGGCGCTGCCCGGTACCACCACGGCTATCGTCGGTTCCACCGGTTCGGGGAAGTCGACCCTGATCTCGCTGATCTGCCGGCTCTACGATCCCACTGCGGGCGCGGTGAGTGTCGATGGGATCGACCTGCGCGACTACGACACCGAACAGCTGTGGGGCGCGATCGGGCTGGTGCCGCAGCGCGGGTACTTGTTCTCCGGCACCGTTGCCGACAACCTGCGCTACGGCAAGGCCGACGCGGACGAGGACGAGATGTGGGAGGCGCTGCGGGTGGCCGCCGCCGACGACTTCATTCGCGCGATCGGCGGTGGTGGATCACCGGGACTGGACGTGCCGGTCGCTCAGGGAGGGGCCAACTTCTCCGGCGGGCAGCGCCAACGCCTGGCGATCGCCCGGGCCATCATCCGCCGGCCGGCGATCTACCTCTTCGACGACGCGTTCTCGGCGCTGGACGTGCACACCGACGCTCGGGTCCGGGCAGGGCTGCGTGAGGTCGCCGCCGGCGCGACCGTGCTGATGGTGTCCCAACGCATCTCCACGGTGGCCGAAGCCGATCAGGTCGTCGTCCTCGACGATGGCCGGGTGGTCGGTACGGGCACCCACGAATCGCTACTGATCTCGTGCCCGACCTATGCCGAGTTCGCCGCCTCCCAGGCGGTGCCGGCTGCGCGGCCCGCGGCATCGGAGCCCTCGGCCGGGAGCTTGCCGTGAGCGCGCCGATCGCCCGCCCACTCCGCGGGGTGATGCAGGCATCGACCGAGCGACCACGCAACTTCAAAGGCTCGGCGATCCGACTCGTCAAACGTCTGGCACCGCAACGTGGCCCGGCAGTCTTGGTGGTCCTGCTCGGTGTGGGGGGCATCGCGATCGGGGTGATAGGTCCGCGGATCCTCGGCCACGCGACAGACCTGTTGTTCAACGGAGTCATCGGACGGCAGCTGCCCACCGGGCTCACCAGGGAGCAGGCGATTGCCGCGGCCCGCGCTCGCGGAGACGATGCCTTTGCCGACCTGCTGTCCGGCATGGATGCGGTTCCCGGCCAGGGCGTGGACTTCGCAGCAGTGGCCCGCACCCTCATGCTTGCTCTGGGCCTGTATCTGATTGCCGCGCTGGTGGTCTGGCTGCAGTTCCGGATTCTGAACGTCACCATCCAGCGCACAATGGTTGCGCTGCGTGCCGATGTCGAGAACAAGGTGCATCGGCTGCCGCTGTCCTACTTCGACTCCCGGCGGCGCGGTGAGGTGCTCAGCCGGGTGACGAATGACGTCGACAACATCCAGACGTCATTGTCGATGACCATCGGGCAGCTGTTGACCTCCCTGCTGACGGTCTTCGCGGTGCTGGTGATGATGCTGACCATCTCTCCGCTGCTGGCCCTGATCACGGTCGTCACCGTGCCGGCGTCGTTGCTGGCGATCCGAGGCATCACGCGTCGGTCGCAACGCCTGTTCGTGGCCCAGTGGCGCAACACCGGCCGCCTCACCGCGCACATCGAGGAGACCTACAGCGGTTTCACCGTGGTCAAGACCTACGGTCACCGTGCCCAAGCCTCAGAGCAGTTCCGCGAGCTGAACGCCGAGGTGTACCGGACCAGTTTCGGCGCCCAGTTCCTCTCGGGCCTGGTGTCGCCCGCGACGACGTTCATCGGCAACCTCAGTTATGTCTCGGTGGCCGTGGTGGGCGGCGTGCAGGTGGCGACCGGCCAAATCACCCTCGGCAGCATCCAGGCGTTCATCCAGTACGTGCGTCAGTTCAACCAACCGCTGACCCAACTCGCTTCGATGTACAACACGCTGCAGTCCGGCGTGGCGAGCGCTGAGCGGGTGTTCGACCTCCTCGACGCCGGCGAGGAAGCTGCGGAGTCACCGAACGCACTGCCGGCGCCGGTGGCAACGCGTGGCAGTCGAGTGCAGTTCGAGCACGTCGACTTCAGCTACCGACCCGATACCCCGGTGATCGAGGGTGTCTCCCTGGTGGCCGAGCCGGGAAGCACGGTGGCGATCGTCGGGCCCACCGGCGCGGGCAAGACCACGCTGGTCAACCTGCTGATGCGGTTCTACGAGGTCGACTCGGGACGGATTCTCGTTGACGGCGTGGATATCTCGACGATCTCCAGACAGTCGCTGAGATCCCGGATCGGGATGGTGCTGCAGGACACCTGGTTGTTCGGCGGCACCATCTACGACAACATCGCCTACGGCCGCCCGGAGGCCAGCGCGGAACAGGTGCAGGCTGCTGCCCGGGCGGCCCACGTCGACCATTTCGTCCATACCCTGCCAGACGGTTACCAGACCCGGGTCGGCGATGACGGCGGCGCCCTCAGCGCCGGGGAGAAGCAGCTCGTCACGATCGCCCGCGCCCTGCTGGCTCGACCCCAACTGCTGGTCCTCGACGAGGCCACCAGTTCGGTCGACACCCGTACCGAGCTACTGGTCCAGCAGGCCATGACCGAACTGCGTCGTGACCGAACGAGTTTCATCATCGCGCACCGACTTTCGACGATCCGCGATGCCGACCTCATCCTGGTGATGGACGCCGGCCGGATCGTCGAGCGCGGCAGTCACGCCGAACTTCTGGCCCGCCGCGGCGCGTACTGGGCCATGACTCAGGCGTGACTGCGTCGGGACGACGGGCATCGCGATGCTGTTGTCTTCGAGGAAGCTGTTCTCTTCGAGCAACCGAATCTAGTATCGGCTAAACGGGAAACCACCTGGGAGGGCAGGATGCCGGCCGCGCAGAGACTTCTTCAGATCGCACTCGTAGTGTTTGGCGCCATCATGCTTCTGGTATATCCCCTGGCCGTGGTCTGGCCGTCGGGGTGGGCATGGCATTCTGGAGCGCCGCACGAGTCCAACTACTTCATGATGATCGTCGGCGTGTACGCAACGCTCGGTGTCTTTCTGATCATCGCGGCGCGAAACCCCGCCGCCAACCTCAGCCTGATCTGGTTCACGGTGTGGTCCAGCTTCGTGCATGCCTTGATCATGGCGGTGCAGTCGTTCGGCGGCGGACATCACATGGGCCACCTGTGGGGAGATGTCCCGGCGCTTCTGTTGGTGGCCGTCGTCCTTGCGGTGCTCGTGCTGGCGTCAAACCTCAAGCAACCTGCTCCCGCCGCGACTGCGCCACGCTGAGGGCGCCGCCGTCAGAGCTTTGGCCCCTCGGCGCGCAGATCGTCGACCGTCGACATGGCGTCGCGCAGCTTGGCCAACCACTCATCGGCGTGCTCGCCGACCAGTCGTACCGACCAGGCCAGAGCATCGGAGCGGGACCGCGCCACCCCGGCGTCCACCAGGGTGTCGAGCACTTGACGTTCGGGCTGCCTGAGCCGGGTCATCACCGGAACAGCGATGTGGGTGAACAGGATTCGCTCCACATTCGCCGGATCACCGATGTCCACGCCCCATGCGACCTTGCGGTGGTAGCGACCCTCGGCTTCGTCGGCGATACGCATGCGCTCAGCCCGGGTCTCCTCGCGAAATCGTGCTACTCGACCCGATGCGCGGGCCGTGCTTTCCGGGCCGCCCTCAGCGTCCGGGAGTCGCCCGACGACGGTGATCTCTTCGCGGTCTACGACGACGGTCGGATCACCGGTGAACCAACCGTCGGGAAGGCGACCGGCGACCCAGTCGGCGGCGTCGGCCGCGTCCGGATGTCGAGCCTGCTGCCAGCCGCCGGAGCGGCCGTGTGAGTGATGCTTTACCATGATTACATCATTATACTATTACACAATTACATGTTACAGCTAGCCGGTCGACCCGCGGGTCAGCACATCGGCATAGTGTGTTCATCCGGACGCGGCGCACGGCCCATCGGCGAATGGTGACCGCGCAACTGAGACACATCCGAGGAGACACCGTGACTGGACCTGGTCCTGGTAGCTGGCAGCCCGACCCCGAGGGCCGGTACGAGTACCGCTGGTGGGATGGACAGAACTGGACTGATCAGATCTCTCACCGTGGCCAGGTCGGCAGGGCGCCTCTGGGTCAACCGGCGCCGCAGAGCGCGGTGGCGGCCCAGAGCGCTGTGGCGCCGCAAGGTGCTGCGGCTCCGCAGGGAGGCGCACATCGGGCTCCCGCCGCCGACCGGCCCTCCACCGATGGGTTCACCGGAATATCCGGGGATCTGGTCGATGGGCGCTTCAGCGAGAAGGAGGCGGAGCCGATCGCCAACCAGAACACCAAGCTGCTGCGTGTCCGCCTCGGTGAACCGTTCATGGCGCGGCAGGGTTCGATGGTCGCCTATCAGGGCAACGTGGACTTCTCGTTCGAGGGCGGCGGCGCCTCGAAGTTCATCAAAAAGGCGCTGACCGGGGAGGGTCTGCCCTTGATGCGGTGCCAGGGCCAGGGTGACCTGTTCCTTGCCGACCGAGCCAAGGACGTGCACGTACTGCAGCTGACCGATGCCGCGCTGTCGATCAGCGGTAAGAACGTGCTCGCGTTCTCGTCGGCCCTCGACTGGAACATCGAGCGGGTCAAGGGCGGAAGCATCGCAACCGGCGGCTTGTTCAACACGACGCTGCGCGGAAGCGGATGGGTGGCGCTGACCACCGACGGTCCCCCGGTGGTGCTCAACGCCGCCGAGGCCCCGACCTTTGCCGACACCGACGCCGTGGTGGCATGGTCGGCGAACCTGCAGACCCAGTTGAAGACCAGTTTCAAGGCCGGAGCTCTTATCGGCCGCGGTTCGGGCGAGGCGCTACAGGTGTCCTTCTACGGCCACGGGTTCGTCATCGTCCAGCCGTCGGAAGGCTTCCCGGTCTCGACGGCCCAGTAGGTGCGGTCGCGCCTTCGGGCGCGTTCGGCGCGAGTGAGGCTCAGCAGGCGGGTGGGCGACGCTGCGCCCACGGGCGGGCCGCCTCGATCTGGGCGCTCAGCGACAGCAGCGTCGCCTCGTCGGACGGACCGCCCACCAGTTGAATCCCGACCGGCAGCCCGGCATCGTCGAGACCCCACGGCACCACCGCCGCCGGCTGGCCCGTCGCATTGAACACCACCTGAAACGGCACCCGCGCCGCCACCAGCGCCAGCGTCGACACGGCCCCTCGCCTCTGGTACGCGCCGATACGCGACGGACCCAGCGCGCTGGCCGGCGTGAGCACCACGTCAACATCGTCAAAGATCGACAGAATCCGTTGCGCCACCGCGGGTTCAGCAGCACGAATCGTGGCCATCCGACGGTCGGTGAACAGTCCGCCGATCCGCGCGAATGCCCTTGTCCGGGCCTCCAACCGCTCCGGGTGCGGCAAGGACCGCACGTCGTCGCGGACGCCCCGGAAGTACCTCGGCAGCACGTGGCCGTACACAAGGCCGCGCGGATAGTCGGGGTCCCGGGTCACGACATTGTGCCCGAGGTCGCGCAGCAACTCGCCGGCTTCATCGAGCGCGGCACGTTGCGCCCGTCCGACCCGCGCCGTGAGCATCGGCGGCACTTTGCTGCTCAGCGCTATTCGCAGCCTGCCTGGTGGCCTGGCTGCCGCAGCCACGAACCCGCCGGCGGGAGGGTTGGTGGCCGTCACGTCCAGGAACAGCGCCGCATCCTCGACGGTGCGCGCAAGAGGGCCGTTCACGCTCATCCCGCTCCACGCGTCGACATGCGGTGCCAGCGGGACCCGGTCCCGCTGCGGCTTGATCCCGAACAGCCCGCACCAGCCCGACGGAATCCGGATCGAGCCGGCCCCGTCAGAACCCAACGCCATCGGCGCCAGACCGGCCGCCACCGCGGCGCCGCTACCGCCGCTGCTGCCCCCCGGTGTGTAGTCCGGGTTCCACGGATTGCGCGTTGCACCGAACGACACGGTTTCGGTGAACGGCCAGATCATCAACTCGGGCACCGCCGTTTTGCCCAGAATGATCGCGCCCGCGGCGCGCAGCAGGCGGACCACCTCAGCATCCTGCGTAGGAGGTTGCCCGTGTGCCCGGCTGCCATAGGTGGTGAACTCACCGGCCACGTCGACGTCATCCTTGATGGCGATGGGGACGCCGAGCAGCGGCAACCTCTCCCCCGCGTCGAGGCGCCGCTGAGCCGCAACCGCCTCGCCTCGCGCGGTTTCGGCGAGAACAGCCCGGTAGCAACGAAATCCGGGGTCCAGACGCGCGATACGGTCCAGGTAGACCTCCAGCAGCGTGGGTGCGGTGAGCTCACCTGCGGCGAGCATCCGGGCTTGCTCGGCGGCTCCGGCGAAAGCGAGGTCCGTGTAGTCCATGTCAGTTACCGCCCTTGTCTGCTGTGGTCAGTGGACCAGCGTATTCGGCAACCTTGGGCCGTCTCGGACGAGGTCGCCGGCGACCGCCGGCCAAACCGACAATCGAGATTGACAATCTGCAGCAGAAGTTCGAGTGGACCACTGTCAGGTTTCAATCTCGATGCCCGCTACCGTGGCGAAATGTCTTGTGTGTTCTGCGCCATCGCGGCAGGCGACGCGCCGGCCATCCGTGTCTACGAGGATGCCGACCACCTTGCCTTCCTCGACATCCGCCCCTTCGCCAAGGGGCACACACTCGTCATCCCCAAGGTGCACTCGGTCGATCTCACCGACACCCCGCAAGAAACCGTCGCCGGCATGGTGCAGATCGGCCAGCGCATCGCATTGGCCGCACGGCGTTCAGGACTGCATGCCGACGGCAACAACATCGTCATCAACGACGGCAAGGCGGCGTTCCAGAGCGTGTTCCACATCCACCTGCACGTGGTGCCACGGCGCGGCGGCGACAAACTGGCGTTCGCCAAGAACATGGTGCTGCGCCGAGACCCTGACCGAGAGACGAGCGGTCGACTGCTCCGAGCGGCGCTGCAGGAACCAGATCCCGGGTGACAACGCGCGATCCTTTGACAGACTGGACGCCATGGACATCTCCCGCCAGGTGGAGCAGCGACTGCTCGGGCCGATGCTGCGGCTGCACGACAAGATCTACCAGAGCACGAACGGCCGGATCGGCCACAAGATCCCGGGCGGGCCGGTAAACCTGCTACTTCACACCGTCGGCGCGAAAACCGGTCTGCAGCGCACCAACACCCTCAGCTATGCCCGTGACGGGGCGGACTACCTTGTCGTCGCCTCCAAGGGCGGAGATCCCAGGTCACCGAGCTGGTATCACAACCTGAAGGCCCATCCCGACGTCGAGATCAACGTCGGAACAAAGCGATTCGGCGCAACAGCCAAGCCGGTGCTGCCCGGAGACCCGGACTATCCGCGGCTCTGGCAGATCGTCAACAACATGAAGAACAACAAGGGCCGCTACGAGGGCTACCAGAAGCTGACCTCACGGCCCATCCCGGTGATCGTGCTGACCCCGACAGGCTGAGCGCCGCTCAGCGAACAGAAGCGATGCGTCTGGCGTCGGCGAAGACGTCGTCGAGCATCCCGGGCGTGAGCTTGCCGGTGAAGGTGTTCTGCTGGCTCGGGTGATAACAGCCGATCAAGGTCAGCTCGCCGTTCGGCATCGGCACAACCACCGTCGCCCGATGCCCGAACTGCGGCGCCGGCGTCGGCACCGTCGCGCCGCCGGCGCGGAGCATCTGCAGCGCCGCCTTCCAGGCGAACCCGCCAAGGGCGATGACCGCCCGCACATTCGGGCCCACCAGCCTCCACTCGGCATCCAGCCACGGTGCGCACGTCGCACGCTCAGCGGGCGTGGGCGCGTTGCCCGGCGGCGCGCAGCGCACGGCGGCGACCATGCGGCTGTTCGTGAGCTCCAAGCCGTCGGCGGCGTCGACGCAGAGCGACTGATTGGCCAGCCCGGAACGGTGCAGTGCGGCGAACAGGAAGTCGCCGGAGCGGTCACCGGTGAACACCCGACCTGTTCGGTTGCCGCCATGCGCGGCCGGTGCCAGACCCAGGATCAGGATTCGTGCCCGCGCAGTACCCCATCCGGGGACGGGCCGTCCCCAGTACGGTTGGTCGGCAAACGAGCTGCGCTTGGCGGCGGCCACATCTTCGCGCCACCGCACCAACCGCGGGCAAGCCCGGCACACCGACACCATCGCGTCGAGCTCCGCGAGCGTGCCGACCTCGGCGGCCATCGCCGCCACTTGCCGGGCGGTCGCGGCAACCGGCGTTTCGGGGACGGCCGGATCACCGGGCCAGCCGGAGCCGGGAGGCACTGGCGAATCGAAGCGCGCGCCGATGCGCGGGTGGGCGAACTGCACTTCTCCACTCTGCCTGCGCTGGGAAAACCCATCGCGGCCGGGTGGCGCCCGCTGCTAGATTCCACCGCGATAACTCATGATCACCAAGAAACGCGGCCCGCTGTATCTGATCTTGTTCGCGGCGTTGACGGCCGGATCGGGCAACGGGATCTCCATCGTCGCCTTCCCGTGGCTGGTGCTGCAGCGAGACGGATCGGCGATCGACGCCTCCATCGTGGCGATGGCCGCGACGCTGCCGCTGTTGGTCGCCACCGTGATCGCGGGCGCTGCAGTCGACTATCTGGGCCGACGTCGGGTGTCGATGATCTCCGATGCGCTGTCGGCGTTGTCGGTCGCCGCCGTACCGGTGATCGCGTGGGCGTTCGGAGCCGGGGCGATCAACGTCGCCGTGCTGGCCGGCCTGGCGGCCCTGGGCGCGTTCTTCGACCCGGCCGGCATGACCGCCCGCGAGACCATGCTGCCCGAGGCCGCAAAACGCGCGGGTTGGACACTGGACCACGCCAACGGCGTGTACGAGGCGGTGTTCAACCTGGCCTACATCGTCGGGCCCGGAATCGGCGGGCTGTTGATCGCCACCGTGGGCGGCATCAACACCATGTGGGTGACATCGGTGGCCTTCGTATTGTCGATCCTGGCGATCTCGGTGCTGCGCCTCGAGGGTGCGGGCACGCCGAACCGGGAGCATCTGCCCAGAGTGTGGGCGGGCGTCGTCGAGGGCCTCAAGTTCGTATGGAACACCCCGGTGCTGCGCACACTGGCCGCCGTCGACCTGATCGCGACCGGCCTCTACATGCCGATGGAGAGCGTGCTGTTCCCCAAGTACTTCACCGACCGCGACGAACCTGCCCAACTCGGCTGGGTGCTGATGGCGTTGAGCATCGGCGGGCTGATCGGAGCGCTGGGCTACGCGGTGCTGTCGAAGTACATGAGCCGGCGGTCGGTGATGCTTGCCGCGGTGCTGACGCTGGGGGTGGCGATGACGCTGATCGCGTTCCTGCCGCCGCTGCCGGTGATCCTGGTGCTGTCGGGGATCGTCGGGTTCGTCTATGGGCCGATCCAACCCATCTACAACTACGTCATGCAGACCCGGGCACCGCAACACTTGCGCGGCAGGGTGGTCGGGGTGATGGGCTCGCTGGCCTACGCGGCGGGCCCGCTGGGGCTTATCGTCGCCGGACCGCTGGCCGACACCGCGGGGCTGCACGCGACGTTCCTGGCGCTGTCGGTGCCGATGATCCTGCTCGGGCTGGTGGCGATCTTCCTGCCGGCCATGTACGACCTGGACCGCACGCCGCCGGTCGACCCGACCTGAGAATCGACCCGGACCTACGATTGCCCTCGTGGAGTCCGCCCTGGCCGGCCTGATCGCCGAACTGCCCGACGGCACCGTCGTCACCGACCCCGACGTGGTGGCGGCCTACCGCCAGGATCGCGCCGCCGACCCCGCCGCGGGCACCTCGCTGGCGGTGATCCGCCCCCGGCGCACCGAAGAGGTGCAGACCGTGCTGCGCTGGGCCTCTGCCCACAAGATCGCTGTGGTGCCCCGCGGCATGGGCACCGGGCTCTCGGGTGGAGCGACCGCGCTGAACGGCGGCGTGATCCTGTCAACCGAGAAGATGCGCGCCATCACGGTCGATCCGGTGACTCGCACCGCCGTCACGCAACCGGGCCTGCTCAACGCCGAGGTCAAGGCGGTCGTCGCCGAGCACGGGCTCTGGTATCCCCCAGACCCTTCGTCGTTCGAGATCTGCAGCATCGGCGGCAACATCGCGACCAACGCCGGCGGGTTGTGCTGCGTGAAGTACGGCGTCACCACTGACTACGTGCTGGGCCTTCAGGTGGTGCTGGCCGACGGCACGGCCGTGCGGCTGGGCGGTCCGCGACTCAAGGACGTCGCCGGGCTGAGCCTGACCAAACTCTTCGTCGGCAGCGAAGGCACCCTCGGTGTGATCACCGAGGTGACACTCAAACTGCTTCCGCCACAGCATGCGCCGTGCACAGTGGTGGCGACGTTCAACTCGGTGGAGGCGGCGGCGCGGGCGGTGGTCACCATCACCGGCAAGATCCGACCGTCGATGCTCGAGTTCATGGACTCGGTGGCCATCAACGCCGTCGAGGACAAGCTGAAGATGGGCTTGGACCGCAACGCCGCCGCCATGATGGTGGCCGCATCCGACGACCGCGGTGCCGCCGGCGCCGAGGATGCGGAGTTCATGGCTACCGCATTCGCCGAACACGGTGCGACCGAAGTGTTTTCGACCGTGGACCCGGATGAGGGAGAAGCTTTCGTCGCGGCGCGGCGCTTCGCCATCCCGGCGGTAGAAGCCAAAGGGTCGCTGCTGCTCGAAGATGTCGGGGTGCCGTTGCCCGCGTTGGCCGATCTGGTCGGCGGGGTCGCGAAGCTGGCCGCCCGGCATGACCTGCTGATCTCGGTGATCGCGCACGCCGGAGACGGCAACACCCACCCGTTGATCGTCTACGACCCGTCCGACGAGGCCATGACCCGCCGCGCACACACCGCGTTCGGCGAGATCATGGACCTAGCGGTCGGACTGGGCGGCACCATCACCGGCGAACACGGCGTCGGCAGATTGAAACGGCCCTGGCTGGCGGGCTACCTGGGTCCGGAGGCGATGGAACTCAACCGGCGCATCAAGCACGCGCTGGATCCTGCGGAAATCCTCAACCCCGGTGCAGCGCTCTAGACGAAGATGCTCGTCACCGGCATTGACAACTAGCCGTATATGTCGTAACCATGAGACATGTCTGCCGTTATGTCTCACACTCCCCCCGTGTTCTTCCAGCTCGCCACGGCGGAGACCTGGGCCGACCCGTGGCCGATGTACAGCGCGCTGCGGAACCACGATCCGGTGCACCACGTCATCCCGGCCGAGAACCCCGAAGACGACTACTACGTGTTGTCCCGGCACGCCGACGTATGGCGCGCCGCCCGCGATCACGAGACGTTCTCGTCGGCGCAGGGCCTGACCGTCAACTATGGCGAACTGGAGCTGATCGGACTGGCCGACAACCCACCGTTCGTCATGCAGGACCCGCCGGTGCACACCGAGTTCCGCAAACTGGTGTCGCGCGGCTTCACCCCCCGCCAGGTGGCGGCGGTAGAACCGAAGGTCCGCGACTTCGTCGCCGAGCGCGTCGAAGGCCTGCGGAAGAACGGCGGCGGCGACATCGTCGCCGAACTGTTCAAGCCGCTGCCGTCCATGGTCGTTGCGCACTATCTCGGCGTGCCCGAGCAGGATCGTTCCCAGTTCGACGGCTGGACCGACGCGATCGTGGCCGCCAGCACCGAGGTCGGCGGTGTCGCAAGCGCGGGCGACGCGGTCGGGTCGATGATGGGCTACTTCACCGAACTGATCGAGCGTCGCCGCCGCGAGCCCGGCGACGACACCATCTCGCATCTGGTCGCCGCCGGGGTCGGCGCCGACGGTGACATCGCCGGCACGCTGTCGATCCTGGCGTTCACCTTCACCATGGTCACCGGTGGCAACGACACCAGTACCGGGATGCTCGGCGGCACGGTCGGTTTACTGCACCGCGCGCCCGAGCAGCGACGGACGCTCGCCGACCGGCCCGAGTTGATTCCCGACGCGATCGACGAGTTCCTACGCCTGACCTCACCGGTGCAGGGCCTGGCCCGCACCACCACCCGCGACGTCGCCGTCGGCGACACCACGATCCCGGCTGGCCGCAAGGTACTGCTGCTCTATGGTTCGGCAAATCGCGACGAGCGCGAATTCGGTTCGAATGCTGGAGAACTCGATGTCACGCGGCGGCCGCGCAACATCCTCACATTCAGCCACGGCGCACACTTCTGCCTCGGAGCTGCCGCGGCGCGAATGCAGTCACGAGTCGCGCTGACCGAACTGCTCGCCCGTTGCCCGGACTTCGAGGTCGACGAGCCGGGCGTGGTCTGGGCCCCCGGCAGCTATGTGCGGCGCCCGCTGTCCGTCCCGTTCCGGGTTCGCCCCTGATGGCCGGCGATTGGCTGGCCGACCAACGCAGCCAAGTGGCCGCCGAACGGATTCTCGACGCCGCCGGCCAGTTGTTCACCCGGCGGGAGGCAGCCTCGGTCGGAATGCACGAGATCGCCGGCGCCGCAGGCTGTTCCCGCGCAACGGTGTACCGATACTTCGAGAACCGGGAAGCGCTCTACACGGCGTTCGTCCACCGGGAGAGCCGGCGGCTCTATCGCGAGGTGGGCGAGCAGGTGGCCGATGTAGCCGATCCGCGGGACCGACTGATCGAAGCCATTCTCTCCACGCTGCGCTGCGTGCGGAACAACCCCGCGTTGTCGTCGTGGTTCGCCACCACCGATCGGCCGATCGGCGCGGAGATGGCCGACCGGTCCGAAGTGATCAAGGCGCTGGCGCAGACATTCCTGACCTCGCTGGTGACCGACGACGGCGAACGTCTCGAGCTTCGGGCCCGCTGGCTGGTGCGGGTGATCACCTCGCTGCTGGTGTTCCCCGGACGCGACGAGGCCGACGAACGGGCCATGCTCGAGGAGTTCGTGGTGCCGGCGGTGGCGGCTCAGGCGACCCGGTAGGCCTGCGCCTTGATGGACCGACGGGGGATGTTGTACTCCTCGCGGAACAGTTTCGCCACCGCCCTGGTCGTCCGGTTGTCGCAGGCGACCCAGCCGAAGTGGTCCGCGGCGTCGAATGCCGACGCGGCGACCGCCTGCACCAGCGATTCCCCCGCGTTCTTGCGGTCGATCCACACCACGTCAGTGCTTCGGGCGACCGGCAGGTTCTTGTCGTCGTAGTGAGCGGCCTCGACGAAGACCCGCGCGGGTACATCACCGATGGCGTCAAGCAGTGAGTTGATCGCCGACAGCGACGCGGTGTCGCCGACGATCACGTATCCGGCCGGCCGCCACTCCGGAAGGGTGAAGCTGCTGTCGACCACGGTCGCCTCGATGGTGTCGCCAGGGCGGGCCAGTTGGGCCCAGTTCGAGGCGATCCCGTCGCGTAGGGCGAACTCAATGTCGACGGTGCCGCTCTGCGGGTCTGGATCGACCAGCGTGTAATCACGCAGGTGCTGCCTGTCACCGTCGGTGAACCAGATCCGGGTACACATCGTCGGGTGCAGCACCCGGCCGTCAAGCAGTCCGCCCGCCTCGAAGCTGAGCCGTAGATAGTGCGGACTGATCTCCTGGCGACCGGTCACGACCAACTGATACTCGCCGACGCGGGCCAGTGCGGGCACCGCGCCCGAGAAGCCACATGATTGCGTGGTCACCGCTCACCCCTCTCCACCTCGACTAAGGGCAGCTTATCCTAAGTTAGATAGGCCTGCCTTATCGCAGGTCAGGCCCGTACCCGAGTGAACCGGTGCAGGATCCAGGCCAACGGGACGGTGACCAGCGTCGTGACGGTGAAGAGCGCGGCGACGGAGCCCGTGTAGATCGGGTAGCGCAGGATCTCGACCATCACCAGCTCCATGGTCACCAGGTGGATCAGGAAGATTTCGTAGGAGATCTCACCGAGGAACACCATGGGCCTGCTCGCCAGCAGCCGGGAGTACCACCCCCGGTCGCCCAATGCCAGCGGGGCAACCATCAACACCGCGATCACCGAGTAGAAGGCGGTCTTCACCAGCGCCTCACGCAACTCGGCTGGGGAAGTGGTCGGCTCGCCGGCGATCGGGGTCGATACGATGAGGTAGCAGACCACGGCCAGCGGCAGGCATGCCAGCGCATAGGCGCGCACGCCGGACTGCTGCAGTACCGCAAGGATCATTCCACCGATGAACCAGGCCAGGTAGGTCGGTAGCCACAGCCGCGCCCCGTCGGGCAGCCAACTCGTGGTGTGCACCAATATCAGCCAGGCCGGCGAGACCAGGGCAAGCACCCCGAGACCACCCAGTAACAACCCCGGCCGCCACTGCCGCCCAGACACCACCACCAGCAGCAGCCAGGCCAGCAGCGGCAGCGCCACGTAGAAGGCGACCTCCACCGCCAGACTCCACATCTGCGTAAGTCCCTGGTGGAGAAAGGAGTACAAGTAGTCGTCGGTGTAGATCTGGGTAAGGGTGAGGTTGCGAAACAACCCCATCCAGGTATGACCGGGATTGGGGCCCGCGGTCCGGAAATGGTAGATGAGGTATGCGATCAGCACCGTGACGACGTAGGCCGGCATGATCCGTCGGACCCGGTGCCAGGCATACCGTGTCACCGATGGCGGTCGACCACCCGACGCAGCGGCCCGCACCCATGGCCCGAAAAGCAGGAAGCCGGAGAGCACGAAGAAGATCGGCACGCCGATCTCCATTCTCGAATAGACCAGCCCGACGTAGCCCTGCGGATACTTGCCGGTGGTATAGGCGGCGTGGGTGAATACCACCAGCAATGCGGCGATCGCGCGGATTCCGGTGAGCGACCGGACCCGCTCGGGCTTGGCGACCGATTCCAGACCGCCTTGCGCATCGACGCGGTCGGACACAGTCATTTTTTCTGCCGCTTGGTCTTTCCAGCCGAGCCTTCGTTGCGGGCTCGGCGCGCCGGCCTTTCGGGTTGCAAGTTGATCAGTACGCCCGAGATACGGGTCTTTTCAAGGGCTTTCATTGTTCGCGCAGGCAATTTCGCGGGAAGTTCCACCAACGAGTAGTCCGGCTTGATCGTAATGTGGCCGAAATCGCTGCGGTGCAGCCCGCCTTCGTTGGCAATGGCGCCAACGATGTGGCCGGGGCCTACCTTGTGGCGCTTGCCCACCGAGATCCGATAGGTGGCCAGGCCTTCCCGGGGCTGCCGGCCCGCACGAACGGCACGCTTGGTGCGCTCCGGACGTTCCCTGCGCTGCTCGGGCGGCGGCTCCGACATCAGAAACTCATCACCGTCGCGGGACTGCAATGCCAGGGCTGCGGCGATGTCGGCCATCGGCACGTTGTTCTCGCGTTCGTAGTCCTCGATCATGCTGCGGAACAGCGCTATCCCCGGTGCGTTCAGGCCGTCGGTGATGGAGTCGCGGAACTTCGCCACACGTTGGGCGTTGACATCATCGACGCTGGGCAGTTCCTCCTGCACCAACTTCTGCCGGGTGATCCGCTCGATCGACTTGAGCAGATGGCGTTCCCGAGGTGACACGAAAAGCAGTGCGGTTCCCGATCTTCCGGCTCTCCCGG
This sequence comes from uncultured Mycobacterium sp., assembly GCA_964513475.1. GTDB lineage: Bacteria > Actinomycetota > Actinomycetes > Mycobacteriales > Mycobacteriaceae > Mycobacterium. Next base: position 76,417 of record CAZEMS010000003.1, read on the forward strand.
TGCGCCCGATACGGTGCACGTAGGACTCAGGATCGTGCGGGATATCGTAATTGACGACGTGCGAGATCCGGTCCACATCCAGTCCACGCGCGGCTACATCGGTCGCAACGAGGATGTCGACACTGCCGTCCTTGAGTGCAGCGATAGTGCGCTCGCGTTGCGACTGCACGATGTCGCCGTTGATCGCGGCAGCGGAAAAACCACGAGCACGCAGCTTCTCGGCGACCTCCTCGGTCGCCTGCTTGGTACGAACGAACACGATCATCCCGTCGAACGGCTCGACTTCGAGTACACGGGTGAGCGCATCCATCTTCCGAGGACCGAACACTTCGATAAAGCGCTGCGAGATATTCTCGGCTGTCGCTGTTTTCGCTTTGACGGTGACCTCGACGGGGTCGTGCAGATAGTTGGCGGTGATCTCGCGGATGGCCGGGGGCATGGTCGCCGAGAACAAGGCGACCTGCTTGTACTCCGGTGTATCGGCCAGAATTCGCTCGACATCTTCAGCGAAGCCCATCTGCAGCATCTCGTCGGCCTCATCGAGTACGAGGTAGTCCAGCCTGCTCAGATCCAGGGTGCCGCGCTCGAGGTGGTCGATTACCCGACCCGGCGTCCCGACCACCACCTGCGCGCCACGTCGCAGCCCCGCCAGCTGCACTCCGTAGGACGACCCTCCGTAGACCGGCAGTACGTTGATGGCCGGCAGGTGTGAGCCGTAGCGGCCGAACGCCTCGGCGACCTGCAGCGCCAACTCGCGGGTCGGCGCGAGCACCAGCGCCTGAGTGGCCTTACTTGCCGGGTCGATCCTGGACAGGATCGGGATCGCGAATGCGGCGGTCTTTCCCGTACCGGTCTGTGCCAGGCCGACGACGTCGGAGCCGGCCATCATCGCCGGGATCGTCGTGGCCTGGATCGCCGACGGCGACTCATACCCGACGTCGGCTACCGCCTGCAGCACCGAAGGGTGAATCTGCAGGTCGGCAAAGGTGAGTTCGGCGCTGGTCGGGTCCGGTTCGGTGGACGGCATCGGTGTCGAAGTCTAGTGGTCGCAACAACCTGCCCGTGCCGCGCGCCTGACGAGACCATCACGCTGCGGGCGGTACGGTTCGCAGTTGTGAGGTGGCGGGTACAGATCTCCGGGGCCGCACTGATGACCGTCACCGCGCTGGCCGGGTGCGGTCCGGGTGATTCTACGGTCTCCAAGACACCAGAGCCGACCATGAACGTCGGGGAGCCCGGGAGTCCGGGAGCTCCCACCGCCCGATCATCGCCGGGCGCTGCCGCGACGGCCTCGGCACAGGCCGATCCTTGCGTGGTGAATCTCGCGGCGCCGGAGATCACCAGGGCGGTGGCCGAACTGCCCCGTGACCCGCGCAGCGAACAAGCCTGGAGTCCAGAACCGATCGCAGGAAACTACAACGAGTGCGCCCAGCTCTCGACGGTGATCGTCAAGGCGAACACCAACACCGAGAACCCGAACACTCGCGCGGTGATGTTCCATCTCGGCAAGTTCATCCCTGTAGGCGTCCCGGACACATACGGGTTCAACGGCATCGACCCGTCAGGCACCACCGGTGACACCATCGCCCTGCGGTACGACGGCGGAGTTTCGGGCCTGGAGAGCGTGGTCAAGTTCCGCTGGAACGGCAACGGGGTCGAGCTGATCGGCAGCACCGGCTGAGACACCGATTCGGGTGCACGGCGTTGCAACTCGACGTAACCTGACTTACGCGACCCATTGGGTTTGGTATTCATCTCGGCACGGGGGATGAAACGCGGCCCAATGGGTCGCTTCATGGCCGAGCTTCATTGCAGAGTTCCATGGCAGAGCTCCATGGTCTTAGGGAACCGATCGCCCCTCGCCGGACCTGTCCAGAGCGGATGCTGTGTCGTTGGTCACGTAGCCCTCCCATCAGGACTTCCTCAGCTTCCTGACAGGTTCGGTCATTAACTTTCTGCGAAACCGAATAGCAACGGTCCACTCAGTTTTCGGGCCACGAGGGTATCAATCAAACCATCAGGGGGAATCTCGTGAAGACCGCAATCAAGTCCGCGATCGCGGGCACCGCCATTGTCGTAGCTGCCGGCCTTGGCGCGCCGATGGCACACGCCGTTGTCGACAACAGTGACGCCGCACACAGCGGCACCTACTCTTCCTCGCAACACTGCAGTCTGCGTCAAGTCGCGAAGTTCGCACCGGGCACCAAGGCCGCCCCCGAGTGGGGTTCACACTCTGCGGCCGACGCGGTGACCACACCGGATGACTCCAACAGCTTGGCGTGCTCGTAGGACCAGCCGCCAAGAGCCCCAACCCACCAGCGGCCCCGACTCAGTCCCACCGCGGACGGTCGGGGCCGCCTCGCGCCCAGCAGCGCATCGGCGACGCTGGGCCGGTCACGCAGAGCGGGTGACGGTGTCGACGTCGAGCATGTCGTGGTCGGGGCGCCCGTCGCCGGCGGTTGCGCCAACCACGAGCAGCGCTCCCAGCGCCACGACCACCCCGGCGGTCATCACCAGAGCCATCGCGACCTCGTCGTTGCCGAGCACACCGACCAGCGGCGCCACCGCCGCGCCCAATCCGAACTGAGCGGCACCGAGCACCGCCGCGGCGGTCCCGGAAGCCTCCGGGTGCCGGGACAATGCCACCGCCGGCGCATTGGGTAGCACCAGGCCCATCGCGGCCAGGATCGCCCACACCGGCAGCACGAACCCGGCCAGACCGCCGACATCCGCTGCCGCCAGGCCGACGAAGACCAGCCCGGACAACGCAGCCGCCGCCAACGCCGCCAACATGATCGCCTGGGGAGCGAAACGACGCAGCAGCACAACGTTGATCTGCGTCGCTGCGATCAGAGCGATCGCACCGGCACCGAACACCAGGGCGAAAGCCTGCTGGTCCAGACCGAAACGACCCTGCAGCACGAACGACGTGCCCGCGATGTAGGCGAACAGACCCGACATGCTCAACGCGCCGACCAGGACCAGGATGACGAACCGCAGATCACCCAGCAGCGCGACATAGGTCACCGCAATGCCACGCACCCGCAGGGCGCGCCTGCGCCCGACCGGCAGCGTCTCGGGCAGCATCGCCGCCGCCATCAGCAACAACGCCCCGGCCAACAGCACCAGCACCCCGAACACCCAGCGCCACGATCCATGCAGCAGTACCGCCGCACCCAGCGAGGGCGCCAGCACCGGAGCCACCCCGAGCACCAACATCAGCCTTGACATGACGGTGGCCGCCGCCGAATCGGCGAACAGATCGCCCACCACCGCGACGGCGACAACCATCGCGGCCGCCGCGCCCATCCCCTGCAGTGTGCGGGCCATGCCGAGCATCGTGATGTTCGGCGCCAGCAGACACAGCACCGACGCGATCATGTGCGCCACGATGCCGACCATCAGTGGGCGCCGCCGCCCCAGCGAGTCCGAGAGCGGGCCGACGATCAGTTGTCCGAGTGCCAACCCGGCCAGGGTTCCGGTCAGGGTCAGCTGAACCACCGACGATGACACCGACAGATCGTCGGCGATAACGGGCAACGCGGGCAGGTACATGTCGATCGTCAACGGCCCCAGGGCCACCAGCGCGCCCAGCATGACGATCATCCGGGTGCGCCCGGCGACATCGGCAACCCGGGCCGCGCGACCGGCGACATGGTCCACGCCGCGCGATGTTGCCATGAAACTACTCAGCGGTACATGCCACCGGTTTCTTCCCGCCGGGCTTTTCCCACCCCTGCTTCCCCACCAGGGTGACCGTGACCGTGATCACGACGGGCGCTGCGAACAGGCGGCCACCCGTTCACACCGCGATAACCTGAAAGCAACCGGTGTCGCGGTGCACGGGCCGGTCACGGGGATACGGAGAGGCGCTCATGAGGTCCAGGGCCAGAAAGCAGCCCCCAGCCGTGGATGCGGAACCGGGGACCGCGGCCCGAGTGCTGACCCAGATCCTGGAGCGCTCCACCCGGGTACAGGCTCCCGCAGTCCGGAACTACGTCGACCGGCTGCGCCAGCGCCATCCCCATGCCGCCCCCGCCGAGATCCTCGCCAAGCTGGAGAACCGCTACATGGCCGCGGTGGTGGCCAGTGGTGCAGCAGTCGGGTCGGCGGCCGGTGTTCCGGGGATCGGTACTCTGGCCGCCTTCTCCGCGGTGGCCGGTGAGACCGTCGTGTTTCTCGAGGCCACCTCGTTGTTCGTGCTGACGTCGGCCGAAGTGCACGGCATCCATGCCGACCACCGCGAGCGGCGCCGTGCGCTGGTCTTGGCGGTGTTGGTCGGCGACGAAGGCAGGGGGTCGGTCAGAGACCTCGTCGGCTCCGGGCGCACCGGCGGCGCATGGTTGGCCGAGGGTGCGGCGACTCTGCCGCTGCCGGCGGTAGCACGGCTGAATTCGCGATTGCTGAGGTACTTCGTCAAGCGCTACACGCTCAAGCGCGGGGCGCTGGCCTTCGGAAAGGCGCTGCCGATGGGCGTCGGCGCTGTCGTCGGCGGTGTGGGCAACCGGTTGATGGCCAAGAAGATCATCGCCAACGCGCGAGAGGCGTTCGGCGAACCGCCGCCCCGCTGGCCGGCGGTCCTGCACATGCTGCCGGCGCCGCACGCTCCAGACACCGTTGGGAGTTTGCCGTCGGTGTCGTGGTCGCAGCGACCGCAGAAGCGCTAGCCTTTACTCGGCGTAACAGCGGGGCAACCGCACAGAACAGGCATGCCGACGGAAGCGCGTGCCGTGCAGAAGGAATCGAGGCGATCAGCTGCCGTGAGCAGTTCACCTTCACCATTCGGACAGAACGAGTGGTTGGTCGAGGAGATGTACCGCAAGTTCCGCGAGGATCCCTCTTCGGTCGACCCGAGTTGGCACGAGTTCCTGGTCGACTACAAGCCCGAGCCGGTCAGCGAAGCGACAACCGCCGGTGACCGGAAGCAGGCCAGTCCCCCGGCGGCACCCACCGCCCCGCCCGAGCCGGCTCCGCCGCCGAAGGCCGCCGACACCGGAGCCACACCCAAGCCGGCCCGCAAAGAAGAAGCCGCGCCGGTGAAAACCGACGAGAAACCACCTCAGAAAGCCTCGGCGAAACCCGGACCGGAAACCCAGACGACCGCGGCGCCCGAAGAGGAACGTCAGGTGCTGCGCGGCGCCTCGGCTGCCGTCGCCAAGAACATGAACGCCTCGCTGGCGATCCCGACCGCGACCAGCGTGCGCGCCATCCCGGCGAAATTGATGGTCGACAACCGTGTCGTCATCAACAACCATCTCAAGCGCACGCGCGGCGGCAAGATCTCGTTCACCCACCTGCTCGGCTACGCGATCGTGCAGGCGGTCAAGTCGTTCCCGAACATGAACCGGCACTACGCCGAGATCGACGGCAAGCCCAACGCGGTGACCCCGCCACACACCAATCTCGGTCTCGCCATCGACCTGCAGGGCAAGGGAGGCAGCCGGCAACTCGTGGTAGCCGGTATCAAGAACTGCGAATCCCTGCGGTTCGGCCAGTTCGTGGCCGCTTACGAAGACATTGTGCGCCGCGCCCGCGATGGAAAGCTGACCACCGAGGACTTCTCCGGCGTGACGATCTCGCTGACCAATCCGGGCACGATCGGCACGGTCCACTCGGTGCCGAGGCTGATGTCCGGCCAGGGCGCGATCGTCGGAGCCGGCGCGATGGAGTACCCCGCTGAGTTCCAGGGCGCCAGCGACCAGCGGATCGCCGAACTCGGCGTCGGCAAGCTGATCACGCTCACATCGACCTACGACCACCGCATCATTCAGGGTGCGGAGTCGGGCGACTTCCTCCGCACGATCCACAAGTTGCTGCTCTCCGACGAGTTCTTCGACGAGATCTTCCGCGAGATGGGGATTCCGTACGAACCGGTCCGGTGGCGCACCGACAACCCCGACCCCATCGTGGACAAGAACGCGCGGGTCATCGAGTTGATCGCGGCGTACCGTAATCGGGGCCACCTGATGGCCGACATCGATCCGCTTCGGCTGGACAAGGAACGGTTCCGCAGCCACCCGGACCTCGATGTGCTCACCCACGGCTTGACGCTGTGGGACCTGGACCGCGAGTTCAAGGTCAATGGCTTCGCCGGCGCCCAGTACAAGAAGCTGCGCGACATTCTGGGCTTGCTGCGCGATTCCTACTGTCGCCACATCGGGGTGGAGTACACCCATATCCTCGAGCCCGAGCAGCAGCAGTGGCTGCAGGAACGGGTCGAGATCAAGCACGAGAAACCGACCGTCGCCCAACAGAAGTACATCCTGTCCAAACTGAACGCCGCCGAGGCGTTCGAGACGTTTCTGCAGACCAAGTACGTGGGTCAGAAGCGGTTCTCACTCGAAGGCGCCGAGACCGTCATACCGATGATGGATGCAGTGATCGACCAGGCTGCCGACCATGCCCTCGACGAGGTCGTCATCGGAATGCCACACCGCGGTCGGCTCAATGTGCTGGCGAACATCGTCGGCAAGCCCTACTCGCAGATCTTCGGTGAGTTCGAAGGCAACCTGAACCCGTCGCAGGCGCACGGATCCGGTGACGTGAAGTACCACCTGGGCGCGACGGGCAACTACATCCAGATGTTCGGCGACAACGACATCCAGGTGTCGCTGGTAGCCAACCCGTCACATCTGGAGGCCGTCGATCCGGTGCTGGAAGGCCTGGTCCGGGCCAAGCAGGATCTGCTGGACACCCAGAACGGCGACGAAGTGGAGAACAGCTTCACCGTCGTACCACTGATGCTGCACGGTGATGCGGCGTTCGCCGGCCAGGGCGTTGTCGCCGAGACGCTGAACCTCGCGTTGTTGGACGGCTACCGCACCGGCGGCACCATCCACATCATCGTCAACAACCAGATCGGCTTCACCACCTCGCCGCAAGACTCGCGATCGTCGGAGTACTGCACCGATGTGGCCAAGATGATCGGCGCGCCGATCTTCCACGTCAACGGCGAGGACCCGGAGGCCTGCGTCTGGGTTGCGCGGTTGGCCATGGACTTCCGGCAGGAGTTTCAGAAGGACGTGGTCATCGACATGTTGTGCTACCGCCGGCGCGGTCACAACGAGGGTGACGATCCGTCGATGACACAGCCCTATATGTATGACGTGATCGACACCAAGCGCGGGGTTCGCAAGGCCTACACCGAGGCGTTGATCGGCCGCGGCGACATCTCGATCAAAGAGGCCGAGGACGCGCTGCGCGACTATCAGGGCCAACTGGAGCAGGTGTTCAACGAGGTTCGCGAACTCGAGAAACACGCGGCCGAACCGAGCGAGTCGGTGGAGGCCTACCAGATGGTCCCGCGCGGGATGACCACGGCAGTGGAAAAGGCGCTGCTGGCGCGGATCGGCGATGCCCATCTGGCGGTGCCCGAGGGTTTCACTGTTCATCCGCGGGTGAAGCCGGTACTGGAGAAGCGCCGCGAGATGGCCTACGAGGGCAAGGTGGATTGGGCGTTCGCCGAACTGCTGGCGCTGGGCTCGTTCCTGTCTGAGGGCAAGCTCATCCGGATGTCCGGGCAGGACACCCAGCGCGGAACGTTCACCCAGCGGCACGCGGTGATCGTCGACCGCAAGACCGGCGCCGAATTCACCCCGCTGGACCTGCTGACGGTCAACCCGGACGGCACGCCGACCGGCGGCCGGTTCTTGATCTACAACTCGGCGTTGTCGGAGTTCGCGGCCGTCGGGTTCGAATACGGCTACTCGGTGGGCAACCCCAAGGCCCTGGTGTTGTGGGAGGCGCAGTTCGGCGACTTCCTCAACGGCGCGCAGTCGATGATCGACGAGTTCGTCAGCTCCGGGGAGGCCAAGTGGGGCCAGCTGTCGGATGTGGTGCTGCTGTTGCCGCACGGCCACGAGGGTCAGGGCCCGGATCACACCTCCGGGCGCATCGAGCGTTTCCTGCAGCTGTGGGCCGAGGGGTCGATGACGATCGCCGTGCCGTCCACTCCCGCCAACTACTTCCACCTCTTGCGCCGGCACGGCCTGGACGGAATACGCCGGCCGCTGATCGTGTTCACGCCCAAGTCGATGCTGCGCAACAAGGCCGCCGTCAGTGACATTCGCGACTTCACCGAGCAGAAGTTCCGCTCGGTACTCGAGGAGCCCACCTACACCGACGGCGACGGCGACCGGTCCAAGGTCACGAGGATTCTGCTGACCAGCGGCAAGATCTATTACGAGTTGGTCGCGCGGAAGAGCAAGGACAAGCGTGAGGACGTCGCGATCGTACGAGTGGAGCAGCTCGCGCCACTACCCAAGGGGCGGCTCGACGAGACACTCAGCCGGTATCCCAACGTCAAGGAGAACTTCTGGGTGCAGGAGGAACCGGCCAACCAGGGTGCGTGGCCGACGTTCGGCCTGTCGCTGCCGGAATTGTTGCCCGACAAGCTGACCGGGATCAAGCGGATCTCCAGGCGGGCCATGTCCGCGCCGTCGTCGGGCTCGTCGAAAGTGCATGCGGTGGAGCAGCAGGAGATCATCGACGAGGCCTTCGGCTGACCTCGCTACCGCTGGCTTCTAGCCCGGTCTGGCACTGACGAAGGAGAGTGTGGCGCATGGATGGGTTCGCAGGGAAGGTCGCAGTCGTCACCGGAGCCGGTTCCGGCATCGGTCAGGCTCTGGCAGTCGAACTGGCCCGATCCGGTGCGAAGGTCGCGATCAGCGACGTCGACACCGAAGGACTGGCCGCCACCGAGGAACGCATCAAGGCCATCGGCACACCGGTGAAGGTCGACCGCCTCGACGTCACCGAGCGCGAGGCCTTCGAGTTGTACGCCGATGCGGTCAAGGAACACTTCGGCATCGTGCACCAGATCTACAACAACGCGGGCATCGCGTTCGCCGGCGACGTCGAGGTGAGCGCGTACAAGGACATCGAGCGAGTGATGGACGTCGACTTCTGGGGCGTGGTCAACGGCACCAAGGCATTCCTGCCGCACCTCATCGAATCCGGCGACGGCCACGTCATCAACATCTCGAGCGTCTTCGGCATCATCGCGGTGCCCGGACAAGCCGCCTACAACGCGGCGAAGTTCGCCGTCCGCGGGTTCACCGAGGCGCTGCGCCAAGAGATGATCCTGGCCAAGCACCCGGTGAAGGTGACCACTGTGCATCCCGGCGGGATCAAAACCGGGATCGCACGCAACATGACCGCGGCCGAAGGCATCGACGTCGGCGAACTGGCGCAGAACTTCGATGCCAGGCTGGCCAGCACGTCGCCAGAGCAGGCCGCCCGGGTCATCCTCGAAGGCGTGCGAAAAAACCGGGCCCGGGTGCTCATCGGCAGAGACGCAAAGATCATCGACCTGATCGCCCGTCTCACCGGCTCGGGCTATCAGCGGCTGGTCTCGATGGTCGTCGCCAGGGCGGTTCCGGGCGCGCACTAGCGGCCGAGCGGGTGAGCCGCCAGCCAGGCCTCGGCCACTGCTCTGGGGTTCTCGCCCGCGGCGACTCTGCTCCGCATCTCGGCCAGCGCGGCGGTGTCCAGCACGCCGGCCAGCTCGTTGACCGCGAGCACCTGAGCTTCGCTCAGTTCGTTTCGCCGATACAGCGGCACCAGGTTCTCCGCGCGAATCAGCGATGCGCCATCGTCGAGAACGACCAACCCGGCCGGAACGCCGTAAGCGGCGGTCGTGGTCCACGCGGCGTTCACGTCTCCGGCCTGCACCGCGGCAAAAAGCGTTGCAGTGTCCGGGAATTCGCGAGGCTCGGGCAGTTCGCAGCGGCCAATCGTCGCAGGCGGCCGGGTTCCGGCCACCGCTCCCGGCTTCACCTTCGCGCAGTTGCGGGCCAAGGTCGCAACATCTGCACCCCACGCGTCGGCCACCGACTCGGTGACCGCAATCGCAGGTTTGTCCTGCGCCGAAACGGTGTAGTCACCGGCGGCGATACCTTCGGGCAACGCGCCGACCAGCTCCCGGTACACCTGAGCACCGGATCGCGCAGTCGCCTTCGGAGAGAACCGGTGCAACAGCCGGCCGGTGAAGCCCGGGACAACGCCGACCGTGCCGGAATCCAGCAGAGCAAACGGATCCGGCGCATCCTCGACGTGCGCCGGGGTGCCGTAGAACCGCAGCGCCGCGGCATACAAGTTGGCGACGAGCCTCGACTCGGGGTCCGGCCGAGCGCCGACCGCGACCGAACCGGTGCCGGCCTGACCGGCGCAACCAGCGATCGCCGCAGCGATCAGCACCACCGCCAGTCGGCGAAGATGCATGGGCCGGTTCCCGGGTCGGGGCCGAGATCAGACGCGCGAGGCCGCGGCGACCGCTTCGGCCACCGCCGGCCCGACCCGCGGATCCAGCGCGCTGGGCACGATGTGGTCAACCGCCAGATCGTCTCCGACCACCGAGAAGATCGCCTCGGCGGCGGCTACCTTCATCTCCTCGGTGATCCGCCGGGCACCGGCGTCGAGCGCACCACGGAACACCCCGGGGAACGCCAGCACGTTGTTGATCTGGTTCGGGAAATCCGAACGGCCGGTGGCGACCACCGCGGCATGCTTCCTGGCCGCGTCGGGGTGAATCTCCGGGTCGGGGTTGGACAACGCGAACACGATGGAGTTGGGGGCCATCGACGCGATCAGCTCCTCCGGCACCAGCCCTGCCGACACACCGAGGAAGACATCGGCGTCGGCGAGAGCCTCGGCCATGCCGCCGGTGACGCCGCGCGGGTTGACGCGTTCGGCGAGTTCGGCTTTGAACTGGTTGAGGTCGTCGCGGCCGGTGTGCACAACACCCTGCGAGTCGAGCACCACGATGTCGGTGACACCCTTGGCCAGCAGGATGTTCGCGCACGCCACCCCCGCGGCCCCGGCGCCGGCGATGACCACCCGCAGCGGGGGGATGTCACGATCGAGCACTCGGGTCGCGCCCAGCAGGGCGGCCAGCACCACGATCGCCGTACCGTGCTGGTCATCGTGCATGACCGGGCAATCCAGCGCCTCGATGACGCGTCGCTCGATCTCGAAGCAGCGAGGCGCCGAGATGTCCTCCAGGTTGACCGCGCCGAACGTCGGGCGCAGCCGGACCAGCGTTTCGACGATCTCGTCGGGGTCCTTGGTGTCGAGGACGATCGGGATCGAGTCCAGGCCGCCGAACTCCTTGAACAGCGCGCTCTTGCCTTCCATGACCGGAAGAGAGGCCGCCGGACCGATGTCACCGAGTCCCAGTACCGCGCTGCCGTCACTGACCACGACGACGAGTCGGTTGGCCCAGGTGTACTTGGCCGCCAGGGTGTGATCGGTGGCGATGGCGCGGCTGACCTGTGCTACCCCCGGGGTGTAAGCGATCGACAAGGCGCGCTGGGTGTCCAGCGGCTCCTTGAGCTCAACCGTGAGCTTCCCGCCCTCGTGGTGGGCGAAGATCTCGGCGTCATCGACGACAACTTGCGGGGTGCGCACCTCAGACGGATTCTCGCGCGAGGACGCCACAGTACTTTCCGACACGGCGCTAGGGTAGCCGACCGGCCCGATCTCACCTGATCGGGTTCCCCGTGGTGAGGCGTCGGGCACCAGCCCGGCCGGTAACATCGCATGCGCCTAGACGGGCGCTCCACCGCGACACGGGAGAGTCGTATGCCGCAGTTCCGCGCGCTACCACCGTTGCGGGCCGGGGGCCGAGGGCTGTCTGCTGATCCACGCCGAATCCACGTGCCGGTAGCCCGGGCGATGGTCGACTGCGCCATCTACGCCGACGGCCGCCGGCTGCGGGGCAAGTACACCCACGGGGCGGCGCTGGCCAGAGTGCGGGAACTGCAGAGCCAAGGCACCGATGCGTTCGTCTGGGTAGGGCTGCACGGCCCGGACGAGGACCAGATGCAGGCGGTCGCGGCGGTGTTCGGCCTGCACCCGCTGGCCGTGGAGGACGCGGTGCACGCCCACCAGCGACCCAAGCTGGAACGCTACGACGACACCTTGTTGCTGGTCCTCAGGACGGTGAACTACGTCGAACACGAATCGATCGCCAACGTTCGCGACATCGTGGAGACCGGCGAGATCTTGGTGTTCGTCGGCGCCGACTTCGTGGTGACCGTCCGCCACGGCGATCACAGCGGGTTGGCGGGAGTGCGCAGACGCCTCGAGGCGGACCCATCGAGGCTGAAGCTCGGACCCTACGCGGTGATGCATGCGATCGCCGATCACGTGGTGGATAGCTATCTCGACGTGACGGATTCGATCGAAACCGACATCGACGCCATGGAGCAGGAGATCTTCTCACCACGATCGCGTACCAACATCGAGTCGATCTACCTGCTCAAGCGGGACGTGGTGGAACTGCGCCGTTCGGTCGGACCGCTGACAGCCGAACTCAGGCACATCGTCTCCGACCATGACGACCTGATCTCGATCGAGGTGCGCCGCTACATGCGCGACGTGCTCGACCACAACATCGGCGCCTCGGATCGGATCACCAGCTTCGACGACATGCTCAGTTCACTGGTGCAGGCCGCGCTCGGCAAGGTCGCGATGCAACAGAACGTCGACATGCGCAAGATCTCCGCGTGGGTGGCCATCGCCGCCGTACCCACCGCGATGGCAGGCATCTACGGGATGAACTTCACCGACATGCCCGAATTGAATTGGTCCTGGGGGTATCCGGCGGTGCTGATGACGATGGCGACCGTGTGCTTCGCGCTGTACCGGACATTCCGACGCAACAACTGGCTGTAGGTCCGCACGCCGGTCAGGCGGGGCCCGAGGCCCGCCGCCGAGGATCGAGGACGTCGACGCCGTCGGCCAGCCACGCCTCCCTCATCGCGTCGGCACCCTTGAGTCGCACCCATGCGGCCTCGGTGGGTGTGATCGGGACGGCCGACAGCAGCGTCACCGGTTGCAGCGGCCCGGGCAGCACCACCTCGGCGATACCGCTGGCCCCCAGGAGAAAGGCGGTGAACGGCGCCGGGCTGAAGATCGGTTCGGAAAGATCCACCAGCGCATCGGTTTCCAGGATCAGCCCCTCCACGGCGGGCGCGGCGGCCAGCACGGCCACCGACCGGGCCAGCCCGTTCGGCGTCGGACCGCGCAGTGAGACGACCACCTCCGCACGAGGCCCACGAATCGCATCGGTCACCAACCCCTCGAGCATCGGGTGGCGAGAACAGCCGAGAGACACATAGTGGACGGCGTCTTGCTCGGCGGTTTCAGCACCGCCACCGAACCGCAGGATGTCGATGCGCTCGCTGCCCAGGAAGGTGATGCTTGCGGTGTCGGGCTCCGTGGCGATGCCCGCCCTGGCGAAGTGCCCGCACAGATGCGCGCGGACTTCGGCCAGGACGTCGATCACCCTGTCAGATTCTCGCCGGAGCCGGCGTCGAAGATGGTGATCTTGGAGGTGTCGAGAACCAGTTGGACGGTCTGTCCCCGGCTGGCCTTGGATTCAGTGGATACCCTTGCCACGAAATGACTCTCGCCCATCTCCACATCGGTGGCCAGCTGGTCCAAGTGCGCCGACCGCGCGCCGGCGCCCGGGGTACTGAAATGCACGTACTTGTCGGCACCGAGCGACTCGACCCTGTCCACGGTCACCTCGAAGGCCAGTCCACGCAACCGGGCATACGAGTCCAGCAGCGCGGCGTCCTCGAGGTGTTCTGGCCGGACGCCCGCAATGATGCTCGGCTTGTTGTGCCGCCGGAGCCGGTCGAGCACCTCCCGAGTCAGCGTGACCTCACCGAACGGCAACCGCACCCCGACGTCGGTCAGCGTGGCCGGAAAGAAATTCATCGCAGGTGAGCCGATGAACCCCGCCACGAAGACGTTGGCAGGACGGTTGTACAGGTCTTCCGGAGTACCGATCTGTTGCACTTCGCCTTTGAGCAGGACGACAACCCGGTCACCGAGCGTCATCGCCTCGGTCTGATCGTGTGTGACGTAGACCGTGGTGGTTCCCAGCCGATTTTGCAGCGAAGCGATCTCCGACCGCATCTGCACCCGCAGCTTGGCATCCAGGTTGGACAACGGCTCGTCCATCAAGAATGCCTTGGGGCTGCGCACGATTGCGCGCCCCATCGCTACTCGCTGCCGTTGTCCACCAGAGAGCTGGGCCGGTCTGCGGTCCAGCAACTCTGCCAGATCGAGGATCTTGGCGGTCTGTTCAACCCTGTTCGCAACCTCGGCCTTCTTCACCTTGGCCAGGGTCAGCGGGAAGGCGATGTTCTGCCGTACCGTCATGTGCGGGTAGAGCGCATAGGACTGGAACACCATCGCGATATCGCGATCCTTGGGCGCCTTCTCGTTGACCCGTTCACCGCCGATGCGGATCTCGCCCGAGCTGATCTCCTCCAGACCGGCAATCATGTTGAGAGTTGTGGACTTTCCGCAGCCCGACGGCCCAACCAGAATGACGAACTCGCCGTCGGCGATCGTCATTGATATCTCCTTGACGGCCTGCCCTTCACCGGAGCCGCCTGCATAGCTCTTGGTCACGCGGTCCAACACAATTTCGGCCATCGGCTATCCCTTCACCGCACCCGACGTCAAGCCGGCGACGATGCGTCGTTGGAAGATGAGGACAAAGATGATGATCGGAATGGTGATGACCATCGCGCCGGCCGCGATGGACCCGGTCGGTTCCTCGAACTGCGAACTACCGGTGAAGTTGGCGATCGCCACCGGTGCGGTGATCGCCCGTTGGGTGGCGGTCAACGACAACGCCAACAGCAGGTCGTTCCAGGCGAAGATGAAGACCAGGATGGCTGCGGTCACGATGCCCGGTGCCGCCAAGGGAGCGATCACCTTACGGAAAGCCTGTGCGGGCGTAGCCCCATCCATCTTCGCCGCCTTCTCCAGCTCCCATGGGATCTCCCGGAAGAACGCCGAGAGCGTGTAGATCGCCAGGGGCAGCGCGAAGGTGATGTAGGGAATGATCAGACCCGGCCAGGTGTCGAACAGGCCGATGCGGCGTTCGATGTTGAACAGCGGCGTGACCAGTGAGATCTGGGGGAACATGGCGATCAGCAACGCGACACCGATCAGAAGTTTCTTACCCGGAAACACCAGGCGCGCAACGGCGTAAGCAGCCATACCACCGACGATCACCGAGATCGCGGTGGTGATCAGGCCGATGCCGATCGAGTTGATCAGCGCGGAGGTGAATATGTCGCCGGTGAAGATGCCCCGGTAGTTGGCGAAGGTGATCTCCTCCGGAATGAGCTTCCCGTCCTTGACGCTGGAGGTCGGTTTGAGCGACAAACTCAGGATCCACAACACCGGCAACAGCGCATAGACGACAACCAGGATGTTGACCACGGACCAGCCGATGGCACGCTGGGGGTTCACCCGATCGGACACGTCAGCGCCTCTCCTCGGTGGCGCCGGGCGCCGAGGCTCCGAAGACCTTGATGTAGATGAACGCGATGATCGCCACCGACAAGAAGATCAGCACACTGATCGCCGATCCCAAGCCGAGGTTGAAGGTCTTGAACAGGTTGTTGTAGCCGAGAATCGACACAGAGCCGGTGTCGTTGGCGCCACCGGTGAGGATGTAGATGTTGTCGAATATCCGGAACGCGTCGAGTGTGCGGAACAGCAGCGCGACCAAGATCGCCGGTTTCATCAGCGGCAGCGTCACTTTGAACAGCCGCTGCCACGCTCCTGCGCCGTCGACCTGAGCGGCGTTGAGCAGATCCTGCGGCACCAGGGCGAGCCCGGCCAGCAACAGCAGCGCCATGAACGGTGTCGTCTTCCACACTTCGGCGAGGATCACGATGGCCAGCGACGGAAGCTGCTCGGTCAGCGGGGCACTGCCCGCGGGCAGCAGGTTGGCCAAGTAGCCCGTGCCCGGCGTCCACGCGTAATACCAGCTATAGGCCGCCGCGACGGTGACGATGCCGTACGGGATCAGGATCGCCGTACGTACCAGGCCTTTTCCGAAGATGGTGCGGTGCATGACCAATGCCAGAGCCATACCGAAGGCGAGTTCGATCGCCACCGAGATGATCGTGATGGCAAGCGTGACAGCGAACGCCGACCACCAGTACCCGTCGGTGAGGACGGTGACGTAGTTGGCGAGGCCGATGAACGCTCTGTCGTCCGGCTGGGCGAGGTTGTAGCGCTGCAAGCTCAGCCACACGGCGTAGGCGATCGGATAAGCGGTCACCGCGAGCATCAGCAGCACAGCCGGAGCGATCAGCAGATAAGCCAGGCGACGTTCCGACTTGGCGTCGTCACTGCGTACCGGCGGGGCGCCCGACCGCGGCTGATCGTTGACCACAGCAGTCACGGAATCAGTCCTTTTCCGTCGATGGCCTTCTGAGCCTGCTCGGCGAGCTCGTCGGCGGTGCGCTCCGGGTCGATGTCGGTGATCGGGGCCAGCGTCGCCGATATTCTGGTCGACAGCGCCTGATAGACCGGTGTCGCCGGGCGGACCGCAGCGTTCGTCAGCTGATCGCGGATGATCTCGTACTGCGGGTACTTGGCTTGAAAGGCCGGGTCGTCGTAGAGCGAGGTGCGCACGGCCGGCAGGCCACCCTGGACCGAGGTGTAGCGCTGATTGTCGACATCGCGCAGGCACCGGATGGCCTCGAAGGCTTCGGCCTTGTGCTGGGTGGTCTTGGCGACAGCCAGGTTGAGGCCGCCCAGTGTCACCCGTGCGGCCGTGTCGGGTTGCACCCCCGGATAGGGCGCGAAGCCGAACACCTCTCTGCTGGCTTCGTAGGCGGCGTGGAACTGCTCGTCGGTCGGCGAGAAGGTACCGGCATCGTCGATGCTGCCGGACAGTTCGGGACGCTGGTCGAGGGGCAGGAAGCCCACGCCGCCCTTGACGGCGTTTTCGAGCATCGACGGCAGCACGAACGGCCAATTGACCTCGAGGGCCGCCTTACCCTGTTCGAGCGCCAGCCTTGCGGTGCCCTCGTCGGTCTGGGTGATCGACGGGTCGGCACCGGGGGCGGTAGCCACCGACTTGATGATCTGCAACGCCTTGACGGTGGCGGCACGGTGCTCCGGAGTGTCGGTCAGCGTCACCCGCTGACCATCCTCGGAAAGAACCTTCCCGCCGGCGCTCACCAGCAGGGTGTTGAACCAGACCACCAGTCCCTCGTACTGCTTGCCCTGAACGGCGATCCAACTCGGCCCGCCCTCGGCATACAGCCGCGTCGCATCGGCCACCATCTGATCCCAGGTACTGGGCGGGTCAGGAAGAAAATCAGCTCGGTACCAAAGCATTTGGGTGTTGGTGGTGATCGGGGCGGCGTACAGCTTGCCCTGCCACCTGGCGGTTTCCAAGGGCCCCGGCAATGTGTTGCCGGTGGCGTCGGCCTCCGCCAGCCCCGCCGGATCGTCGGTGAGCGGCAGAGCCCAGCCCGCCTCGGCGAACTCGGCGGTCCACACCACATCGAGCGCCATCACGTCGAGGGATGTGTCGTTGCCGGTGAGCCGGCGCGCCAACTGCAGGCGCTGATCGTCGGCACCCTTGGGCAGGCTCACCTGCTTTATCGTGAAGCGATCTCCGAGTTGTTCGTTGCAGCGTTCCGCAACGGCGGTGAAGGTGGCCATCTCGTTGGCCGGCGTGTAGTAGTTGATGACGGTTCCGTCGCCGCCGGAACTGCACGCGCTGACCACAGAGGCTGTCGTAAGCGCAGCCATCGACGCAGCGCACAGCCGCCGAGCGCGCACCGCATGCCTCCCGTCCGCCGGGAACCTCCCGCGGGCAAACCGTAGAGCCAGAGCCGTGTGAAGTGCAACACCCCGGGCCCGCGCGTCCGCTACCGACCGCGAGCCGGCCCGATCTGCCATTTCGGGCGCGGATCAGATCGTCAAGCGCGCCAGCAGATCCCGCCCCTTCTCGGCGTTCTGCGGATCGCAGAGCACGTCGTACCGTCCGGCGACGAGTTGCATGGTGGAACTGAAATCTCTTGTGCCGCGCGCCATCGCATACGGAATCGCCGAAGTGATCAAGCCGAAGAACACACCGGCGACCACGCCGGTGACCAGTGCGCTCCACGGGTTGGGACTGAAGAAACTCAGGATCAGGCCGATGAAAAGCCCGAGCCAGGCGCCGGTCAGCACGCCCCCACCGAGCACCTTTGGCCAGCTCAGACGGCCGGTCACCCGTTCCACCTGCATGAGGTCGACACCGACGATCGTGACCTGCTGAACCGGGAACTGCTGATCCGACAGGTAATCGACGGCACGCTGGGCTTCGGCGTATGTGGGGTAGGACCCGATCGGCCACCCTTTGGGCTTGGTCGGCAAGCCTGGGGCGCCACCTAGTCCGGGGCCGCGCCCGGTGATCGACCGGGGAGACGGCCCACCAGGATTCTGGGCGGGCTGGAATGGGCTGGTCATGGACTATCCTTCTCCTCTGTGCGCCTGGTTCGCAGCTGCTGGTGCCGTTTGTGGTGCACCGCCGGCGCTCCGGCGAATGCATGGGTGCCCTGTGGCAAGCCTGCGACGGGCAGTCCGCTCTTAGGCTAGTTTGACTAGCATGACAAATTCGGGTGGGAACGCCGACGAAACGCAGTCATCTGAGTCCAAGTCAGGCCCGTCGGAGCCGGTGTCGGGCGGTCACGAAGCCCCGCCGATCGAACGGTCCTCTGGGTCCTACGAACCACCTTCGGCCGGCGCCGGGGGCTCTGCTGGGCCGCCTCCGCCCCCACCTCCGGGTCACTCTCCGTCAGGCTTCCCGCCTCCCGACCAACCGCCGTCGTCCTATCCGCCTCCCGGCGGCGGCCCGCCGGGGTATGCGCCCCCGGGACCCCCGCCCGGACCGCCGTCTGGACCCCCGCCTGCCGGCTACGGCCCCCCGCCCCCCGGCTACGCCGCACCACCCCCGGGCTACCCCGCCCCGCCCGCGGGCTACGGCGCTCCTCCCCCTGCCTACCCGGATTCCGGCGGCTACGGGATGGGCTACGGCGCGCCCCAGCAGAGCACCAACAACCTGGCGATATGGTCACTGGTCGCCTCGGTCATCGGCGTGGTGTGCGGAATCGGGTCCATCGTCGGAATCGTGTTGGGCATCATCGCGCTGAACCAGATCAAACAAACCCCGCAGGCCGGACGCGGCCTGGCTATCGCCGGCATCGCAGTCGGGGCGGCGAGCCTGGTTATCAGCCTGATCTGGACCCTTTCCGTGCTGAGTTCGTGAGCAACTGAGCGTGTCCAACGGGCCGGATCCGCGGTGGTACGGCGGCGAACAGCCGCCGCCGTACCCGGACTGGACCCCACCCGATCGGTACCCGCCGGTGGATTACCCGGCGAACTACGGGCTACCCCCGCCGGTGTACCCGCCGCCGTACCCCGGCGCTCTCGGGGGCTGGCCATACCAGGACCCGTACGACCCCTTCCGTCCGGTCAAACCGCCCGGCACCAATGGCATGGCCATCGCCGCATTCGTCACCGCCCTGGCCGGTCTGGTGCTGTGCGGACTACCTTCGATCGTCGGGTTGTTCCTCGGCATAGCCGGGATACGCGAAACCCGGCGCACCGGCCAAGACGGTTTCGGACTGGCGCTGACCGGAACCATAATCGGGGGTCTGGCCGCGCTGATGTGGCTGATCTACCTGCTGGCGTTCCTCACCGTCATCGCCACTGGCGGGTAGGAGCAGCACCGGTCCGGGCCGGATTCAGGTAGGCGGCCGGTACGGCTCGCCCGAGCGCAACATTCCGGCCGCACGGCCCTTCTCGGCGATCACCACGGCCATCTTGCGGCTGGCCTCGTCGATCATCTCCGCACCGAGCATCACCGCGCCGCGCGCCCCGCCGGCACGCGAGGTATGCCATTGGTACGCCTCGAGAATCAACTCGGCACGGTCGTAGTCGGCCTGCCGCGGGCTGAAGATCTCGTTGCCCGCAGCAATCTGATCCGGGTGCAGCACCCACTTTCCGTCATACCCCAGCGCGGCCGAACGGGCCGCCACCCGGCGGAAGGCGTCGATGTCACGCACCTTCAGGAAAGGGCCGTCGATGGCGGCGACGCCATGGGTGCGCGCGGCGATCAGAATCCGCATCAGCACGTGGTGGTACGCGTCGCCGACGTCGTAGCCCTCGGGTTGCTCACCGACCACCAAAGTGCGCATGTTCAGGCTGGCCATCATGTCGGCGGGCCCAAGCACCAGCGCCTGCACCCGCGGACCGGCAGCAATGGCGTCGATACTCGTCAGCCCTGATGCCGTTTCGATCTGGGCTTCGATCCCGATGCCGCCGCGGACCAGCCCGTGGGCGGCCTCCAACTGGGTCAACAGCAGATCCAGCGCGTGGACATGGGCGACATCAGTCACCTTGGGCAGCACCACGATGTCCAGTTCCGAACCGGCAGTCGAGACCACCTCGATCACGTCGGAATAGGTCCATGGCGTCGTCCAGTCGTTGACTCGCACGCCGCGCAACTGCCCGGCCCACCCAGGTTCGGCCAGCGCTTCGGCGACCCGAGTCCGAGCTTCGGCCTTGGCATCCGGGGCGACGGCGTCTTCAAGATCGAGAAATACCTCGTCGGCGGGCAGACTTTTGGCCTTCTCGATCATCCTTGCGCTGCTGCCCGGGACCGACAGGATCGTTCGGCGGGGCCGATAGGCGTTATCCACCTCTTCACTCCTACCCTTTGAGGCATGGTGGCGGTGAACAGGGTCTATGCGGCCCGGCTGGCCGGCATGGTGGTGCTCGGCCCAGACGGCGAGTCCATCGGCCGGGTGCGCGACGTGGTGGTCAGCATCGGCATCGTCCGTCAGCAGCCCAGAGTTCTCGGGTTGGTCGTCGAACTACTAACCCGCAGAAGGATTTTCGTTCCGATACTGCGCGTCACGTCGATCGAGCCGAGCGCGGTCACCTTGACCACCGCCAATGTGTCCCTGCGCCGCTTCGCCCAGCGTCCGGGTGAGGTGCTGGTGCTGGGCCAGGTACTCGACACCAGGGTCCGGGTTGTCGACCCTGAACTCGATCAACTGGCCGGTGTCGACGTCATCGTCGTGGACCTGGGAATCGAGCAGATGCGCTCCCGGGACTGGGTAGTCACCAGGGTGGCGGTACGCAGTCATCGCCGGCTGGGTCGGCGAACCTCGGTGCACGTGGTGGACTGGCAGCATGTCAGCGGGCTGACCCCGTCGGCGCTGGCGCTGCCGGGCCAGGGAGTGGCGCAGCTGCTCGCCCAGTTCGACGGCCAACGCCCGGTCGAGGTTGCCGATGCCATCCGCGAGCTGCCGGTCAAGCGCCGTTTCGAAGTCGTCAACGCCCTCGACGACGAGCGGCTCGCCGACATCCTCCAGGAGCTACCCGACAGCGACCAGACCGACGTTCTGCTACACCTGGACACCGAGCGGGCCGCCGACGTACTCGAAGCGATGGATCCCGACGATGCCGCCGATCTGCTCGGTGTCATCGGCTCGGGCCAAGCGGAGATGCTGCTGCGCCGGATGGATCCAGAGGAGTCCGAACCGGTGCGGCGGCTGCTGCAACACTCCCCCAACACGGCGGGCGGTTTGATGACACCCGAACCGGTGGTGCTCGCGCCCGGGACCACCGTCGCCGAGGCGCTGGCTCGCGCCCGCGACCCTGACCTGACCCCGGCGCTCTCGTCGGTGGTGTTCGTGGTCCGCCCACCCACGGCTACCCCGACCGGGCGGTATCTGGGGTGCGTGCATTTGCAGCGGTTACTCCGAGAACCGCCGGCCGCGCTGGTCAGCGGCATGGTCGACACCGACCTGCCCTGCCTGACTCCCGACCTGGCGCTGGCTGCGCTGACCCGCTATTTTGCGGCCTACAACCTGGTCTGCGGACCGGTGGTGGACGAGGAGAACCACTTGCTCGGAGCCGTCACCGTCGACGACGTCCTCGACCACCTGTTGCCGGATGACTGGCGCGAACAAGACGACGTCGAGCTGCCGACCGCCGGGACGCGGGCCCGATGAGCGATCTTTCTGCGCGTCAGCGGCTTGATACCCCGCGCACCTCGCGAATCACCCGCCCGAGGGTCGACGTAGAGGCGGTCGGCCGGACCAGTGAGTCCTTCGCACGCTTCCTCGGAACCGGTCGCTACCTGGCCATTCAGACCGTCGTCGTGGTTATCTGGATCGCCTTGAACCTGTTCGCGGTCGGATTCCGTTGGGATCCCTACCCGTTCATCCTGCTCAATCTCGCGTTCTCCACCCAGGCGGCCTACGCGGCGCCACTGATTCTGCTGGCTCAGAATCGCCAGGAGAACCGGGACAAGGTGTCTTTGGAGGAGGACCGCCGCCGGGCCGAGCAGACCAAGGCCGACACCGAGTTCCTGGCCCGGGAACTGGCCGCGCTGCGTCTGGCGGTAGGGGAGGTCGCCACCCGCGACTACCTGCGCCGCGAGCTCGATGACCTCAAGGAGATGCTGGCCGAGCGGCCAGACAGGGCCCGAGGTGACCAGGAGGCCGACCGGCCGGACGGCGGCGACCGCCGATCGAAGCGACCGCATTAGGCGACGCGAGAAGAAAAGTGTGACCAATGTGGCAACGAGCGAAAACAGACTAGGTATGGTGACCTGGTTCGCAACCACTTTCGGCGAATGACGACTTGAGGACGGTGGAGTGCGCGTAGGGGCAGCAGCCGCAGTCGGGGGGGCACGGCGTCGATTTGGACGCGCCGTGCGCAGGCCCGCGTTCGGCATTGCCGTGATCACGCCGCTGGTCTTCGCCGGCGCGGTCGGCGCGTCTGCGCCTGACCACCGACCGGTCGGCGATGCGGCGGTCACCCCGTTGGCCGCCATCGCCCCGGAACCCGTGGACCGAACCGGTCCCAGCGTGGTAGCCGTCAAGAAGAACCCGACGCCGTTCCGTATCGCAGCTTCGACCGTGTCGGCTCCCCCACCCCCGGGCGTGCTGAACTCGCCTGGCAGTCTGCAGATCCCGACGATGGCGTTGAGCGCCTACCGAAACGCCGAACGCATGATGGCCGCGGCCCATCCCGAATGCGGAGTCAGCTGGAACCTGCTTGCCGGCATCGGGCGCATCGAATCCCTGCACGCCTACGGCGGCGCCACCGATGCGAACGGAACGGCGGTGCGACCGATCTACGGGCCCGCACTCGACGGCACGCTGCCGGGCAACGAGGTCATCGTGCAGAGTCGCGCCGGCGGCCGGGTGACCTACGCGCGTGCGATGGGCCCGATGCAGTTCCTGCCGGGAACCTGGGCTCGCTACGCCTCCGACGGCGACGGCGACGGCGATTCCGACGTACAGAACCTGTATGACTCGTCGCTGGCTGCGGCCCGCTACCTGTGCAGCGGCGGTCTGGACCTGCGCGACCGGGGCCAGGTGATGAGCGCGATCCTGCGCTACAACAACTCGGTCGCCTACGCGCACAACGTGTTGAGTTGGGCCGCTGGCTACGCGACCGGCGTAGTCCCGGTGAATCTGCCGCCGATCACCGGATCGGTGCCGGTGCTGCCGATCGGGGCCACCCACCTGGACCGGCCCGAGGGTCTGGGTCTTGGGCCTGGGTTGCCGATCAACGCCACCGGGTTGCCCGCTGATGACCCGCTCGCGCTGATACCGCTGATGGGCCGACCCGACGCGGCACGGCTTCCCACCGGCACTTCCTTGCCCGGCTTCGCGCCCGGGCAGACGCTCGGTCCGCTACCGGGACCGATGCCGGCGCCGCAGGCCATTCAGCCTGACCCCGCCGCGCCGCCGTCCTGGCTGCCACCTTGGATGCAGCCACCACAGCAACAGGCCTGCGCGGTGTTCTGCCTGCCGGAGCAGGCGCCGCCCGCGCCGGCGCCTGGACCACCGATGGGGCTGCCGCCTGCTCCTGGCCCCGGCCCTGGCCCGATGCCCGGTTTCGCTCCGCCACCCGGACCGGGACCGCTGCCCGCTCCGCCGCCACCTGGACCGGCGCCGCTGCCTGCTCCGCCCCCACCGGGCGTTCCGGCGATGCCCGGGCCGCCGCCGGGTCCGGTGGCCTGACCGCCGAGGCACAACCGCGGATGTGTCGGTCGCTGCGGTCGGCCTACACTCACGGGTGATGTCGCACTCTGCCCAAGACCTGGAGTCCGCTGTCCGTGCTGCGCTTGGCAAGGTGGTCGACCCTGAACTGCGCCGGCCGATCACCGAAGTCGGGATGGTCAAGGATGTCACCATCGACGGTGATCACGGCGTGCACGTCGAGGTGTACCTGACCACGTCAGCGTGCCCGAAGAAGACCGAGATCACCGAGCGGGTGCGGGCCGCGGTCGCCGACGTGCCGGGAACCGGCGCGGTGACGGTCAGCCTCGACGTGATGAACGACGACCAGCGCGCCGAGCTGCGCAAGCTGTTGCGCGGCGACGCCGCCGAACCGGTCATCCCGTTCGCCCAGCCGGGGTCACTGACCCGCGTGTACGCGGTCGCGTCCGGCAAGGGCGGAGTCGGTAAGTCCAGCGTCACCGTCAACCTGGCCGCGGCGATGGCCTCCCGCGGGCTGTCGGTCGGTGTCCTCGACGCCGACATCTACGGTCACTCGGTGCCGCGCATGATGGGCACCAGCGACCGCCCGGTGCAGGTCGACTCCATGATCGTGCCGCCGGTAGCCCACGACGTGAAGGTCATCTCGATCTCGATGTTCACTACCGGCAACACGCCGGTCGTGTGGCGCGGTCCGATGCTGCACCGGGCATTGCAGCAGTTCCTCGCCGACGTGTACTGGGGCGACCTCGACGTGCTGCTGCTGGATCTGCCGCCGGGCACCGGCGACATCGCCATCTCGGTGGCTCAACTGATCCCGGGCGCGGAGATCCTGGTGGTGACGACGCCGCAGGCGGCCGCTGCGGAGGTTGCCGAGCGGGCCGGTGCGATCGCGCTGCAGACCCGCCAGCGCGTGGCTGGTGTGGTGGAGAACATGTCCGGGCTGCAGCTACCCGACGGCACCACGATGAATCTGTTCGGTGAGGGCGGAGGTCGTCAGGTCGCTGAGCGGTTGTCGCAGGCCGTGGGAGCAGAGGTGCCGCTGCTCGGCCAGGTGCCCCTGGATCCGGCCCTGGTAGCCGCTGGCGATTCGGGACTACCCACGGTGTTGTCGGCACCGGACTCGGCGGCGGGCAAGGAACTGCGCAAGATCGCCGACGCCCTGTCGTCAAGAAAACGCGGGCTGGCCGGCATGTCGCTGGGCCTGGACCCGTCAGGTCGCTGACGCGCCCAATCCCCAACGCGCACAGTCTCAACGCGCCGAGATCGACGTTTTTTCGCGTCCCACTCGCCTTTTTCCGCCCAATCGTACGTTTGGGCGTCAGGTGGCGTCGGTGTCGAACGGGGTGACGGCCGGTTTCTCGGACGGGGCCGGTGTCGGCGCGGGCGCCGAGATCGGCTTGTCGCCCGGCTGGCGGTCGAACTTTCCGGTGAAGATCGAGTCATCCCCGTCGAGCAGATGCTTGGTGAGCGCCGCGCGCGGCGTCATGCCGCGGAGCTTCTGCAACTCGCTCAGCGGCTCGCGCAGATCCTCGAACTCCGGCCCCAGGTCCTGACGCAGCTGGCTCGTCGCGCCGCTGAGGTAGTCACGGGCCCGGCGCAGCGCGTCAGAAGTCCAGCGGATCGCCCCCGGCAGCCGTTCCGGCCCCAGCACCACCAAGCCTGCGATCACCAGGATCAGCATCTCGCCCCACCCGATGTTCGCGAACATGGCCCAGGAACTCCTAGCTGCTGTTGTCGGCGGTGGGCGTAACCGTCAACGTCACGTTCCGCCCGTCGCGGACCACCTCGACCGGTGCTTCCTGTCCGATCTTGAGTTGGCGCACCGCCACTACGAATTCGTCGGCATCGGCGACGGTGCGGTCACCGATCTTCACCACGACGTCGTTCTCCAGAATTCCGGCCTTCTCCGCCGGTCCGCCGACCTTCACATTGGCGATCTGGGCACCGGATGCGAGGTCGTTGCTCACCGACCGGGCGGTCAGGCCCAGCGTTGGATGGGCGATCTTGCCATCCTTGATCAGCGTCTCGACGACCGTCTTCACTTCGTTGACCGGGATCGCGAAACCGAGGCCGCTCGCGCTGTCGGACAACGACTTCCCAGCGGTGTTGATGCCGATCACCTGCGAGTTCATGTTGATCAACGGGCCGCCGGAGTTGCCGTGGTTGATCGACGCGTCGGTCTGAACGCCGTCGATCACGGTGTCGGTGTCGGAACCGTCGCCAGACAGCGGTACCGGCCGGTTCAGCGCGCTGATGATGCCCTGCGTCACCGTGCTGCGCAGGCCCAGTGGCGCGCCGGCGGCGATCACCTCGTCACCCACCCTGATCTGCTCCGAGTCTCCGAATTGGGCCACCGTGAGGTTGTCGACGTTGTCGACCTTGAGCACCGCGAGGTCGGTCTTGGGGTCGCGGCCAACCAGGTTGGCCGGCACCTCGGTGCCGTCGTTGAACACCACCGAGAGCTGGTACTTGCTGGGGTTGGTGGCCGCGTCGGAGATGACATGGTTGTTGGTCACGATGTAGCCCTGCGCATCGACCACGACGCCGGAGCCCTGAGAGCCTTCGGTATCGCTGACCGCCTCCACGGTGACAACCGAGTCCGCGACCGACTCCGCAACCTTCGCGAACCGGCCCGCCGGAGCCTCCGGGTTGTCGGTGGTCTCCAGGGTCACCTTCGAGGTGGTGAACGCCTCCACCACCTCGGCGGTCTTACGGCCCACCCAGCCACCGAGGAGTCCGATGACCAAAGCGACCACGGCAAGAATCCCCAGCGCAGCGTAGGACACCCGGCCGCCGAACAGCACGTCGCGCACACCGAGCTTGCCCGTCGGAGCGGTCGGTGCAGGTGCGGCGGACTTGGTCAGCGCGGGCGTGCCGAGTGCGGCGGGCGCGCCGGGATTGCGCCACGGATCCTCGGGCTCCTCGCCGATGTCCGGGTCGCGTTCGGCGCCGAGCGCGTCCGCATCGGCGGGATGCCGCTGCAGCGTCTCGGCACCGGTGTGGGGGCGGCCGAACGCCTCGGCCAGCACCGGATCCGGCGCCTGGTCATGCGGCGTGTACTCACCCTGGTCGCGGTACTTGTCTGCGCCCTGAAACGAGCCGTCGACGCCGTCGGGCCGGCCGAACGCACGCCGCTCGGCCGGATCGACCGCTGGCCGCGAAACAGCACGTGGCTCCAGGCGCGGTCTACCGCTGGACTGGTCCTGATTGGTCACCCGGAATCACTCTCTACTGGAGCGCCCGCCCGTGGCCGGCGCCGGTCGCTACTGGGTCCGCATCCACTCTACCGGCGCTTGCGCCGGGGCCGCGGAGCACCATCAGCTAGTTGCGGCTGATCAGCAGCTGCCGGCGGTGTCTGCAAAGTCTCGTTCGGGATCTGGGACAACAGGCCCAACAATGAGCTCGGCATCGAGACGGGCCGCAGGTCCCGCAATGCTGCGCGGGCCTGGCTCTGGGCGTCGACCTCGGTCGCGCACTGCGGGCACAACGACAGATGGTGCGCCGCGCGGAGGTGGGCCGTCATTCGCAGTTCACCGTCGACGAACGCCGCGATCGCCTCGGTGGAGAGGTGCTCGGTGGACCCGAACTGCCGCGGCGCACCGACGGGCGCATCGCTCTGGGACGCGAGCTGAGCCGGAAGCCAGGAGAACGCGCGACGAAACACATGCCCCGGGTCCGCCATCGCCAGCTCCTCTCGGCGTTGCACAGCAGTGTGTCGACGCGCTGCCTTGAATGTAGCGCGCAGAACCCCGCCAGACACCGAGGAATCGTCAGGCAGACTTGATATCAACGTCCAAACCGGCTGGCGCCTGGTGGCTGGCCAGGTAGGCACGCAAGGCTTGGCGCCCGCGGTGGATGCGGCTGCGCACAGTACCCAACTTGACGTCGAGTGTGGCCCCGATCTCCTCGTAGGACAGTCCTTCGATGTCACACAGCACGACCGCGGCGCGAAACTCCGGCGGCAACGAATCCAGCGCGGCCTGCAGGTCCGGGCCAAGCCGAGAATCGTGATAGATCTGCTCCGGGTTGGGATCCTCAGCGGGTACGCGGTCGTAGTCGTCGGGCAGCGCTTCCATGCGGATGCGACCGCGGCGACGGACCATGTCCAGGAACAGGTTGGTGGTGATGCGGTGCAACCATCCTTCGAACGTTCCGGGCTGGTAGTTCTGCACCGACCGAAACACTCGGATGAACGTTTCCTGGGTCAGGTCTTCGGCGTCGTGCTGGTTGCCTGAGAGGCGGTAAGCCAGTCGGTACACCCGGTCGGCGTGTTGACGCACCAGTTCGTCCCACGACGGCATCGCAGCCTTGTCTCCGGTGGCGTCGAAGACCGCGGTGCCGGACGGTTCGTCGGAGGGCTCCACCCATTCACCGTCGGTGAACTGCTCGAGGTGTGACATCGAGACAGGAGCCAGTGTCGAGGGCGAGCTTGTGGTGGTCGCCGTTGTGGTGATGGTGACATCCTCCCAGGTCGTTGCAGAAGCCGTACCGAGGCCGGTGGTGAAACTGGTGCCGGGAACCGGCGGTTCGGCATCCGTGCCAACGCGACCGTCGACATCCCTATTCCCAGAGCGCCGGTCTGCGCCGCGTTCCATAGCGAGTACCGTCGCGCACCCTGGTGTGGGTCGCATATGAGCAAACTGAAGTTTTCCTGAGAATGCGCTCCATCCATCCGGTAACCAGCGGAAATCTCCCGGAAATCGAGCTCAACCTCGCGGCGCGGTGCTGGCGTGTCGCGGTGTCGGCACCCTCGCCGGCGCTCTACGCTGCGGTCATGGCCAGCACCGACGACCCTGCAGGTCAATCCCGACCGGGGAACGCCGAGTCGATCATGTCGCACGCCGAGCAGTCGATCACCGAAGACGCGATCGTGGCCGCCGCCCGCGAGCGAGCCGACGACATCGGCGCGGGCGCAGTCACCCCGGCGGTAGGCGCACTGCTCAGCGTTCTGGCCAAGGCGACCGGGGCCAGGACCGTCGTCGAGGTCGGCACCGGGGCGGGCGTCAGCGGTCTGTGGCTGCTGTCAGGGATGCGTGAGGACGGTGTTCTGACGACCATCGACATCGAACCCGAACACCAACGCATCGCCAAGCAGGCCTTCAGTGAGGCGCAGATCGGACCGTCGCGGACCCGTCTGATCAGCGGCCGGGCCCAGGAGGTACTGACCAGGCTGGCCGATGAGTCCTACGACCTGGTGTTCATCGACGCCGACCCGGTGGACCAACCGCAGTTCGTCTCCGAAGGCATCCGGCTGCTGCGCTCCGGCGGCGTCATCGTCGTGCACCGGACAGCCCTGGGTGGTCGGGCCGGTGACCCCGACGCACACGACGCGGAAGTCAGCGCGGTGCGCGAAGCGGCCCGGCTGATCGCCGAGTCCGAGTGGCTCACCCCGGTACTCATCCCGCTCGGCGACGGCCTACTCGCTGCCGCACGGGACTGAGATTCCCCCTGCTCCGTCCTCGGATCGTCCGATCGCCGCCACGGGCTTGACCAGCCCTGAACGCATGTTTAACATATTGAACGTGTGTTCAGCAGATCGGACCGCGGTTGCCCGCATCCGTGACGCGGCAATCGAGCAGTTCGGTCACCGCGGATTCGGCGTAGGCCTGCGCACCATTGCCGAGGCGGCCGGTGTCAGCGCAGCACTGGTGATTCATCACTTCGGATCCAAGGAAGGTCTGCGCCAAGCCTGCGACGACCACGTGCTCGCCGTCATCCGCGATCAGAAGACCGAAACGATACGATCCGCCGACCCGGCGACATGGCTCGCCCAGATGGCCGAGATCGAGTCGTACGAGCCGGTGGTCGCCTACGTGGTGAGCAGCCTGCAGGCCGGCGGCTCCCTGAGCACCACCCTGATGCGCAGGATGTCTGACACCGTCGAGCAGTATCTGGAGGAAGGTGTCCGCACCGGGACTCTCAAGTCCAGCCGCGATCCGCGGGCCCGGGCTCGATTCCTGGCGCTCAACAACGCCGGCGGGTTGCTGCTGTTCCTGCAGGCGCGTGAGGATCCGCGCGATCTCAGGGCGGCACTGCGCGACTACGCGCGGCAGATGGTGCTACCGGCGCTGGAGCTCTACACCCAGGGCCTGTTGGTCGACTCCACCATGTTCGACGCGTTCGTGACCGAGTACGGCCACCAGTCCGCGAGGGATCTCACAAGAGACGAAGGCAGCGATGTCAGCGGTTAAGGCGCAACGGGACTGCGGACCGGTGGTCGACGTTCGGGGTCTGGTCAAATCGTTCGGCCGCACCAAGGCGCTGGACGGACTCGATCTAACGGTGGCACGGGGCGACATCAGCGGTTTCCTCGGACCCAACGGCTCCGGTAAGTCGACCACCATTCGCGTGCTACTCGGCCTGCTGCGCGCGGAGAGCGGCACCGTGAGACTGCTCGGCGCCGACCCGTGGCGGGACGCTGTCGCGCTGCACCGTCGGATCGCCTACGTACCCGGTGATGTGACGTTGTGGCCCAATCTGACCGGACTGCAGGCCATCGACTTCCTGGCGAGGCTGCGCGGTGACGGCACCGTGGACACCCGCCGCCGCGACGAGCTCATCGAGCGCTTCGAACTCGACCCGCACAAGAAGACACGGACCTACTCCAAGGGCAACCGGCAGAAGGTGGCGATCGTCGCGGCGTTCAGCTGCAACGCCGAGCTCTACATTCTCGATGAACCGACCTCGGGTCTGGACCCGCTGATGGAGATGGCCTTTCAGCGATGCGTGCGAGAGGTCACCGGCGACGGCGCCGCCGTCCTGTTATCCAGTCACATCCTCGCCGAGGTTGAGAAACTCTGCGACAAGGTCACCATCATCCGGGCCGGCCGCACCGTCAAAGCCGGCACGCTCACCGAGCTGCGTCACCTGATGCGCACCACCGTCACGGTGCGCACACGCGATGACCTCGGGCCGTTGCTGACCCGGAACCTGGCGCACGACCTGCAACGACTCGACGGACAG
Source organism: uncultured Mycobacterium sp. (assembly GCA_964513475.1). Taxonomy (GTDB): domain Bacteria; phylum Actinomycetota; class Actinomycetes; order Mycobacteriales; family Mycobacteriaceae; genus Mycobacterium. Next base: position 107,226 of record CAZEMS010000003.1, read on the forward strand.
ACGCGTTTCTCGGTCGACCGAGCCGATCTGGACCGCACGATGAGCCAACTGACCGAGTTGGGTATCGAAGAGCTGACGGTGACGCCGGCCTCGCTGGAGGACCTGTTCTTGCGCGAATACCAGGGCGATCGGTGACGAACATTGCGACCCGGCCGTCGCGGACCGGCCGACATCATGCGGCCCCGCCCGGTTCGGCGTTCACCGGCGTGCGGGCCCTGATCTGGCTGGCACTGCGCCGTGATCGGATTCGGTTGAGTGTGTGGATCTTCGTCCTGACGCTGACCATGGTGTACTCGCCGAGCGCTATCAAGCTGGCCTACCCGGAGGAGGCGCAGCGTCTGGCCAGGGTCGATCTGCTGAGGACGCCCGCCGGGATGATGCTGGGCGGACCGATGTTCGGTGTCAACGAGACGACGCTGGGCGCGATGATGGCCAATGAGCTGATGCTGACCCTGATTGTCGCCGTCTCGATCTTGTCCGTTCTCACGGTGATCCGCCATACCCGCGCCGAAGAGGAAAGCGGCGCAGCAGAACTCGTACTTTCATCAGTGGTGGGGCGCTACGCACGCACTTCTGCCGCACTGGCACTCGTCGTCGGTGTCAACGCCGTTCTGGCTGCGACGATGACGGTGGCCATGTCAGCATCCGGGTTCGCCGTCGTCGACACCGCGGCGATGTGCCTGGGCGTGACAGCTGTCGGCGTGCTGTTCGGGACGGTGGCCGCGGTCACCGCGCAACTGTGGCGACAATCTCGTGCAGCGACCGGTGCCGCCATGGGCGTGCTCGCGCTGGCGGTGCTGATCCGCGGGATCGGCGACGTCATCGACAATTCCGGCTCTGCGCTCAGCTGGTTCTCACCGGTTGCGTGGGCACAGCAGATGCGGCCGTTCGTCGAACTGCGGTGGTGGCCGTTGGGGTTGCTGCTTCTGGTTGCCGTCGGATTGACCTCTCTCGCAACGGTGCTGGAGAACCGCCGCCAGTACGACGAAGGCACCATTCCGTCGACGGGTGAGCGGCCCCGAGCCCGCTCAGTCGTCGGCGTGCTCCGACTGCACCTGATCCTGCAGCGGGGTCAGCTGATCGGCTGGAGTGTCGGATTGTTCCTGTCCGGGTTGGCATTCGGGTCGATGACCAAGTCGCTGCTGGATGCCGCACAAACTAACGAGATGATCGCCCAGATGCTCGCGGTGCAGGGTACGGACAGTGTCTACACGGTGATGACGCAATTCTTGGCGGCGGCGGCGACCGCATTCGTCGTGGTGGCGGTGCAGCGGATCTACAGCGACGAACAGTCCGGTCTGGGTGAGATCGTGCTGGCGGGGGCGGTATCGCGTTGGCGGTGGCTGCTGTCGGCGGTGGCGGCGGCACTGCTCGGCGCGGTGGTGTTGATGTTCTTCGCCGGCTTCGGAAACGGTCTGGGCGCCGGGATCACGTTGAACGAAGCAGGAACGGTGCTCAGACTCACCCTGGCCGGGCTGGCCTATGTCCCGGCGATCGCGGTGCTGGCCGGCTTGGCGGCTCTCGGCGTCGCGCTACGTCAGACCTGGATCGGTTGGGGGGCAGTCACGTTCGTGATTGTATCGCTGTACCTTGGCGCACTGCTGCGGCTGCCACGCTGGCTGATCGAGGCCTCTCCGGTGAGCCGAACGACGGCCCCGACGGATTTCAGCGTCACAGAGGCGATATCGATGGTGGTGATCGCATCGGTGCTGGCAGTGTCGGCGGGTGCGCTCTATCGGCGCCGCGACGCGGTGTGAGACGAGCAGACCATGCGGACAGCCCTACAGGCATTGGTCTCGGCGCTGTTCGGACTCGCCCTTCTCGCGCTGCTGCTGTTCTTGCCGGCTGGGACCTTCTTCTACTGGCAAGCCTGGGTTTTCATCGGGGTGTTCACGCTGGCGACGCTGATTCCCAGTATCTACCTTGCGGTGCGGAACCCGGTGGTGTTGCAGCGGCGGATGCGGGTCGGGCCGGGCGCTGAGTCCCGGCCGGTACAGAAGGTGGTGATCGTCGGCGCGTTCGTGATGTCCGCGGTGGTCCTGGTGGTCTGCGCGCTCGATCACCGGTTCGGCTGGTCCCGGGTACCGGTGGGGGCCACCGTGACCGGCACCATTCTGGTGGCGGCCGGACTTCTCATCGCCCAGTTGGCTGTCATCCAGAACGACTATGCGGCATCGAATGTCACGGTTGAGGCGGGCCAGACCGTCGTCGCCAGCGGTCTCTACGGTGCGGTGCGGCACCCGCTGTATCTGGGCGCGGTGATCATGATGATCGGCATTCCGTTGTCGCTGGGTTCCTACTGGGGGTTCGTCGCGTTGCTGCCGGGCACGCTCGTCCTTGTGGTTCGCATCCTCGATGAGGAGCGCATGCTCACCGACTCGCTGGCCGGCTACGCCGACTACACGCGCAAGGTGCGCTACCGGCTGGTTCCGTTGGTGTGGTGATCGGCCGCTGCGTCTATGCAGCCGGCCCTCACACCCATACGCCCTTGCCGACTGCGACGATGCCACCGGTGCTGATGGCGAACCGCTCCCGATCCCGCTCGGGGTCCACTCCGACCGTCTCGCCCGGACCGACGACGACGTTCTTGTCCAGGATCGCGTTCCGCACCACCGCGCCGCGCCCCACCCGCACGCCGGGCATCAGCACGCTGCCCTCGACGGTGGCCCCGTCGTCGACGACGACGCTGGACGACAGCACCGAGCTGCGCACCAACGCCGCAGAGATGATGCTGCCGGCCCCGACCACCGACTCCTGGGCCGAGCCGCCGTTGACGAACTTCGCCGGAGCGAGATTCTCGGACTCGCCCCGAATCGGCCAGCGTTTGTTGTAGAGGTTGAACACCGGATGCACCGAGACCAGATCCATGTGCGCGTCGTAGAACGCGTCGAGCGTGCCGACGTCGCGCCAGTAGCCGTGATCGCGCTCGGTGGCGCCGGGGACCTCGTTGGACTGGAAATCGTAGACCGCGGCCATACCGTCGGCGACCAGCCGCGGGATGATGTCGCCGCCCATGTCGTGGTCGGAATGGTCGTCGTCGGCGTCGGCGCGGATGGCGTCGATGAGGACCTTTGTGGTGAAGATGTAGTTACCCATCGACGCGAACGTCTGCTCGGGGTCGTCGGGGGTGCCGGGTGGGTGGGCCGGCTTCTCGACGAACCCGCGGATCCGGCCGGACTCGTCGGCGTCGATACAGCCGAACGCGGATGCCTCGGCCCGCGGAACACGGATACCGGCGACCGTCGCGCCCGCGCCGCTCTCGATGTGGAACTGCAACATCTGCTCGGGGTCCATGCGATAGACGTGGTCTGCTCCGAACACCACGATGTAGTCGGGGTCGTCGTCGTGGATCAGATTCATCGACTGATAGATGGCATCCGCCGAACCGGTGTACCAGCGAGGACCGAGGCGCTGCTGGGCCGGTACCGGAGTGATGTACTCCCCCGCCAAGCCGCTCAGCCGCCAATTCTGGGAGATGTGCCGGTCCAGTGAATGTGACTTGTACTGAGTGAGAACGCAGATGCGCAGGTAGCGAGCATTCACCAGGTTCGACAGCACGAAATCGATCAGCCGGTAGGCGCCACCGAAGGGAACTGCGGGCTTGGCCCGGTCTGCGGTAAGCGGGTACAGCCGCTTCCCCTCCCCGCCGGCCAGGACTATGCCCAGCACGTGTGGCAACTGCCTCATTCCTCAAACCTATCGGCAGGTACTCACTGCGGCTAGGGCAATCTGGAACGAGCGCAGCCGATGAGCCACCCCGAGTTCTGCGCCCCCGCGGCGGTGCCGCCCCCGAGCAGCCGATTCCGCTGCCCTGCAGCGTGTTCGACTGCTCCGGCAAGACCCACCGGATCGGGATCCTCGCGCGCCGCGCCGGTGCCGCCGGCGGCCGCGCAGACGTGACCCCACCGCAACCCGATAGGGGGTGCAGTGGCGCTCCGAGCCGATTACGGTCTGGGACCATGCGGGTGGCGATGATGACGCGGGAGTATCCACCCGAGGTCTATGGCGGCGCCGGCGTGCATGTCACCGAACTCGTCGCACAGTTACGCCACCTTTGCCAGGTCGACGTTCACTGCATGGGAGGCCCGCGTCCGGGCGTGACCGTCGCCCAGCCCGATCCTGCGCTCAAGGGGGCCAACGCCGCACTTTCCACGCTGTCTGCCGACCTGAACATGGTCAACGCCGCCGCTGGTGCCGACGTCGTGCACTCGCACACCTGGTACACCGGGCTCGCCGGTCATCTCAGTGCGCTGCTCTACGGCATCCCGCACGTACTGACCGCCCATTCCCTCGAGCCGATGCGCCCGTGGAAGGCAGAGCAGCTCGGGGGCGGCTACCGGCTGTCGTCGTGGGTGGAGCGCACGGCCGTCGAAGGAGCCGACGCGGTGATCGCGGTCAGCTCAGGAATGCGCGAGGATGTCTTGAGAACGTACCCGAGCCTGGACCCAGGCCGGGTGCACGTGGTGCGCAACGGCATCGACACCGACGTCTGGTACCCGGCCGAGCCGCCGCCGGGCGAATCGGTGCTCGCCGAACTCGGTGTGGATCCGCGGCGGCCGGTCGTGGCCTTCGTCGGGCGAATCACCCGGCAGAAGGGCGTGGCCCACCTGCTGGCGTCCGCCCACCGGTTCAGCCCCGAAGTGCAGCTGGTGCTCTGCGCGGGTGCGCCGGACACGCCGGAGATCGCCGCCGAAGTGACGGCTGCGGTGCAAGACCTGGCTCGAGCCCGCACCGGTGTGTTCTGGGTCCGGGACATGCTCCCGATCGGCAAGGTTCGTGAAATTCTTTCCACAGCAATAGTTTTCGTATGCCCATCGGTCTACGAACCGTTGGGCATCGTCAACCTCGAGGCAATGGCCTGCGCAACGGCGGTTGTCGCATCCGATGTCGGCGGCATCCCGGAGGTGGTGGCCGATCACCAGACCGGCCTGCTGGTGCACTACGACGCCGGGGACCCCGAAGGCTTTGAGTCGAAGCTGGCCGACGCGGTCAACTCGCTGGTGTCCGAACCGGACCGGGCACGCGAGTACGGCCAATGCGGACGACAGCGTTGCATCCGCGAGTTCTCCTGGGCCCACATCGCCGAGCAGACCCTGGAGATCTATCGCCGGGTCGTCCCGTAGGCCCGCCCACGCTAGCCGGTCACTCCCTTGAGTTCGTCGCCCAGAGCCGCTGCCTCCTCAGGAGTGAGCTCGACGACAAGCCGCCCACCGCCTTCCAGCGGTACCCGCATCACGATGCCACGCCCCTCCTTGGTTGCTTCCAGCGGACCGTCACCGGTCCGGGGCTTCATCGCCGCCATCGAGTGCTCCCTCCAAGATGAGCCGGCCCGCGTGGGCCCGATCGGCGCCGCGTACTGCCCACCCGATGGCTGCACCCGGCACTGAACTGCTAATGAACTCCGTCTATTGTTCCCTATCCCTGGCCACAGGTGTGCAAAGACCCCGGTGATGGCACTTCAGCGCGGCGCCGGAGGAGACGTCGGCGGCGCACTTCGTCGGCGGGGAACCCAGCAGGATGCGATGTGGTCGTCGACCATTCCGGTGGCCTGCATCAACGCATAAGCGGTAGTCGGGCCGACGAACCGAAAACCACGCCGCTTGAGTTCCTTGGCCATCGCGGTCGACTCCGGACTCAGCGCCGGCACCTCGGACAGGTCGGCCGGGCGGGGACGCGGCGGCGGCGCGAACGACCACAGCAATTCCCCGAGATCGACGTCCAGGTCACCCGCGGCCCTGGCGTTGGCGATGGTGGCCTCGACCTTCGCCTTGTTGCGCACGATCCCGGCATCGGCAACCAACCGGGCCACGTCCCGCTCGGTGTAGCGAGCGACGCGTTCGATGTCGAACCCGTCGAAGGCTGCGCGGAAGTTCTCCCGCTTGCGCAGGATGATCAGCCAGGACAGTCCGCTCTGGAACGCCTCTAGGCTCAGCCGTTCGAACAGCGCACCGGAATCACGCACCGGCCGGCCCCACTCCGTGTCGTGGTAGTCGCGATACAACGTGGACGATGACTCAGGCGATGACCCAGGTGATGACTCGGAACCGGTTGTTCTCTTGCGGGATTCCGGTATCAGGGCCCAGCCGCAGCGCACCCGTCCGTCGTCATCGGGAACAGCCGTCATCGTTGGTCCTGCGGTGTCCGATCGGACTCACCGCAGCCGGGACCGTCGTCGCTACCGCACCGCGCGCGTACTTCAGCCAGCTCCCCACGCAACGAGTCGAGCTCGCGGCCGAGCCGGTCAAGCACCCAGTCCACCTCGCTGGCCTTGTAGCCGCGCAGGACTTGACTGAACTTGACGGCGTCCACGTCGGCCCCGGTCACGTCTGAGGCAGGCAACACGGTCGCGGTGGTGGCGTGTGGCAGCGGTGGCAACGACTCTCCGCGGCCGAACAGCAGACTGCTCAGTCCGAACAGCACGACAGCCACCAGGATCAGTACCACCAGGTACAGCAGAACCAAGGTCACGCCCTCGATACTGACGCCCAAACCGACATTTGGGCGCGCAAAAGCGAGCTTTTCGCGCCCAAATGTCGGTTTGGGCGAGAAGAGGGGGGTTAGCGGGGTCGCAGGGTGCGCATCGGTGGTCGATCAGCCAACGACACCGCGGAACTGCGCGGGGTGAACCCATCCCCGTCGGCGAAGAACTGCGTGAGCCCCACACCTGAGTCGTCGACGCCGCAGCGCGACAGCAGGGTGGCGATCACCTGCCTGCTCATTGACGCCAGCTCGGTCAGCGGCCGGTTGCGGTGTACCCGCACTCCGAGGTTCACCTGCGCGATCGCGTCGAGCCCGAGCCGATCGTAGGTATCGACCAGCAAGCCGATCTCCACGCCGTAGCCGGGCGCGAACGGCACCGACGTGAGCAGCTCGCGGGTACCGGCGTACTCGCCGCCAAGCGGCTGCAGCAGGCAGTTCAGCTCTGGCCGCAACGACGCCAGCAGCGGCCGCGCGACCAACTCGGTGACCCTGCCGCCGCCGGTGGCATCCTCGCTGCCGCTGACCTTCAACGGCCGCCGATAGAAGCCCTTGACCAGGTGGACGCCGTCCGCGGTCAGCAACGGCCCGAGGAGCTTGGGCACGAACAACGGGTCCGGGTCGATCAGGTCCGAGTCGACGAACACCACGATGTCGCCAGTGGTGGCCGCTAGCGACCGCCACAGCACCTCCCCCTTGCCCTTCTGCGGCACGACCTCGGGCAGAGCGGCCTCACGGCTGACCACCCGGGCTCCGGCCGTCACCGCGCGGATCTCGGTGTCGTCGGTGGAGCCGGAGTCCAGCACGATCAACTCGTCGACCAGTCGCCCAAGCAGCGGAGTGATGCTCCTGACGACCGTTCCGACGGTCTCCTCCTCGTTGAGCGCGGGCAGCACCACCGAGATCGTGCGTCCCGCCTTGGCCGCCTCGAGTTCGTCGACCGTCCAGGACGGCCGGTTCCAACTGCGGTCGGTCAACCAGCCATGCCGTGCGACGAGATCGGTCGCGACCAGTTCAGATGTCAGGTCGGAAAGCGCTGTCATGCCAGTCCCCTCACAGTCCGGGTAGGTCGACGCTCACCCTGGATGGACGCAACCATCTCCAGCACGCGTCGCGTAGGCCCCACTTCGTGCACCCGAAACATGGCGGCTCCGGTCGCCGCAGCCAGCGCCGTGGCAGCCAGGGTGCCCTCGAGGCGTTCGGTTAGACCCACACCAAGAGTCTCCCCAACGAAGTCCTTGTTGCTCAGCGCCATCAGGACCGGCCATCCAGTGTTTACAAGGTCTTTTAGGTGGCGCAACAAACTAAGACTGTGATGAGTGTTCTTCCCGAAATCATGCGTCGGATCGATCAGGATGGCGTCACGCCGAACTCCGGCGGCCACGGCGCGTTCGGCCGCCGCTGTGACCTCGGTCACCACGTCCTCGACCACACCGCGCTCGGAGGCGCCGTAGCTGACCCGGAACGGCCTGGTCCGCGGTGCTGCACCGCCGGTGTGCGAGCACACCAGGCCCGCATTGAACTCGGCGGCGACCTCTGCGAGGCCGGGTTCCACCCCGCCCCAGGTGTCGTTGATCAGATCCGCCCCCGCCGCGCAAGCCTGCTTGGCGACTGCGGCGCGCCAGGTGTCGACGCTGATCAGCTGGTCCGGGTAGGCGCCACGAAGCCACTCGATGAACGGCACCACCCGGGCGATCTCCTCGTCGACGCCGACGGGGCTGCCGGGACCGGCCTTCACCCCGCCCACGTCGATCATGTCCGCACCCTCTTCGATCATGCGGTGTGCGCTGGTCATGGCCGCCTCGTCGGTGAAAGTCGCGCCGCGGTCGTAGAACGAGTCCGGTGTGCGGTTGACGATCGCCATGATCATGGCCCGGTCGCCGGCAACCGGGCGGCCACAGAAACTGGACTGCACCCGCCCATACTGCCTGTTCGCCGGTAACGGCGGCATCCAGCCCAGAGAACGGGGCCAGCGGCCCTGCGCCGACTTCGACCTCAGGGCAGTCACCGCCGACGGATCAACGACCACCAGGTCGATCTCGCGGCGCGAGGGAGAACGCGGGCGTCAGTTCTTGGGCTGCTTTCCGTCCCTGACCGCCTCGGCGTAGCCCTCGTAGTAGGCGACGTAGCCCGCGTCGCGGCCGGCCAACACATACAGCGGATCCCCGATGTGCGGCCCATGGCCCTCTTTGCGCAAGTCCACCTTGCGGCTCTTGAACGTCGAGGTGTGCTCGAGCGAACCGACGACGCGAACAAACAGTGGCACCGCATAGGACGGCAACCGCTCGTAGAGGGTCTTCGCCATCGCCTTGCCGTCGAAGTCGCAGCCGTCGTTGAGCTTGATGGCCGCCATTCCGGCGCGACCGCCGGCACCTTCGACCTCGACGCCGTACACCGTGCACTCATCTACGGTCGGATCCACCGAGACAGCCGCCTCGACCTCGGTGGTGGCGACGTTCTCGCCCTTCCACCGGAAGGTGTCGCCGAGCCGGTCTACGAACGCGGCGTGCCCGAAGCCCTGGTAGCGCATCAGGTCGCCGGTGTTGAACCAGACATCGTCGTCCTTGAAAACGTTGCGCACCAGCTTCTTCTCGCTGGCCTGCCGATCGGTGTAGCCGTCGAACGGCTGTAGACCGCTCACCTTCGACAGCAGCAGCCCAGGCTCACCGTGACCGACCTTGCGCACCCGGCCCGACTCGTCGCGCACCGGCTCGCCGCTTTCGTGGTCGTACTCGACGAACGCCACCGGGGTCGGGCAGATTCCGGTGGTCTTGTCGATGTTGAGCACGTTGAGGTAGACGGTGTTGCCCTCGCTGGCCCCGTAGAACTCACACACCCGCGGAATGTTGAAACGCTCGGTGAACTCCTGCCAGATCGCAGGCCGCAACCCGTTGCCACATATCACCCGGATGTTGTGCTGCCGGTCGGTCGGCTTGGGCGGCTGGTTGAGCAGGTACGCGCAGACCTCGCCGATGTAGACGAACGCGGTCGCGTGGTACCGGATGACCTCGTCCCAGAACCTCGACGCGGAAAACGAAGCGCCCAACGCCAACGTCGCCCCGGCATTGATGACCGACGACAACGCGACGGTCAGCGCATTGTTGTGGTACAGCGGCAGGCAGCAGTAAAGGGTGTCGCCACTGTTCAGTCGCATGCCCAGACCGCCGAATCCGGCCAGTGCACGCAGCCACCGGAAGTGCGTCATGATGCTGGCCTTGGGCAGGCCCGTGGTACCCGAGGTGAATATGTAGAACGCCTTGTCCTTGGCCAGCACCGCCGAGGTCGAGGCGGGATCGCTGGTCGGCGCGGTTACCGCCAGACTCTCCAGTTCGGCCACGGACATCAGGCCGTCGGTGTCGGCGCCGCATTCCACGATCGGCTCGACGAAGTCAGCGTCGGCGACGACGGCCTTGGCGCTCAGCAGCCCTATGCTGTGCGCGAGCACCTGACCACGCTGGTGATAGTTCAGCATTCCCGCGATGGCGCCGCACTTCACCGTGGCCAGCATCAGCAGCACCGAATGCGGCGAGTTGCGCACCATGATGCCCACGACATCGCCGTGGCCGACCCCGCGCGCGGCCAGGACCGCCGCGTACCGGTTGACCGTCTCGTTGGCTTGGCGGTAGGTCAGCACCTCGTCGCCGAAGCGGATGAAGACCTTGTCCGCATAGCGCGCCGCGCGGTCCTGAAACACCTTGCCGATGGACGTCTTCGTCGACGGGCGCGCCGTGAAACCGGTGGCGACGCCGCGCAGGATGGCAGGAGCGTCCAGCAACAGGGCGGGAACGTTCGCAGCGATGTCGAGCAGACCGACTCTGCCCCTGGTCCCCGATCTCCGATCGCTCACCCAACACTCCCCCGGTCGATCCTCCTGATGCGCAACACCCTAGCCGCGGGTGCGATCCGGATCGCAGCCCGCCATCGCGGCCTCGATGTTGTCGACCACCAACAGCCGGTCCAGCGCCCCCTGGTCGACGTAGCCGGGTCCGACCAGGCCCCGCAGCCACTTCAGCAGACCGTCGTAGTGGCCGAAAGGGTCGAGCATGACCACGGGCTTGTCGTGCATGCCCAGATACCCCGCCGTCCAGGCTTCGAAGAACTCCTCGAGAGTGCCGATGCCACCGGGCAGCGCGATGAAGGCGTCGGCGCGGTCCTCCATCACTTGTTTTCGTTCCCGCATGGTGTCGGTGACGACGAGTTCGTCCGCATCGACGTCGGCCAGTTCTCGGTGTACCAGCGCCTTCGGTATGACACCGATGGTGGTGCCGCGGCGGGATCGGGCTGCGCGGGCCACCGCCCCCATCGCCGACACGTTTCCGCCACCGGAGACCAGGGCCCAGCCCCGGGAGGCCACGGCCTCGCCGACGCGGGTTGCCAGGTCGAGCAGCTCCGGGTGCATCGGACCCGATGCGCAGTAGACACACACCGCCCATCTGTGGTCGGGATCTGCGGACATCCCGCAAACCTAGACGAGTCCGCAATAAAATCCGGCGATGCCTGTCGAGTGGGTGACCGCGGCGCCGGAGCCAATACTGGAGGAGATCGGCGCTGCTGTGCGCGATAGTGCCGGTGCGGTGGTCGCAGGGCCCGCGGGCGTCGGGAAGACCTCGCTGGCCCGGGCGGCGGCCGAGCGGGTCGGAGGGCAGTTCGGTCGTGTCGACTGGGTCATCGGCACCCGGTCTACATCCGCCGTTCCGTTCGCAGCGTTCGGCCCGCTGTTCGAGGTGCCCTCCACCGGCAGGCTCTCGGACGTGTTGCGCAGCGTCCGCGACTCCCTCAGCGACGGCAGACTACTGATCGTCGACGACGCACACCTGCTGGATGCGTTGTCAGCGACACTTCTGCACCAGCTGGCCGTCTGCGGAGGCGTCCGAATGATCGTGACCGTCGATCCGGCGGCTGAGGTCCCCGATGGGGTACGGGCGCTATGGCGCGTCGATGCGCTTGTCCGAGTCGACGTCGGTGCCCCCGGTCACGATCCAGCGCGGCTGGCCGCCCAGGTTCAGCAATACATCAGGGGACTGCCCGCATCGGCGCGCCAACTGCTGGCGTACCTGGCAGTCGCGGAGCCGTTGCCGTTGAGCATCTTCGGCGAAGACGAGGGTGTGAGCGCCGCGTGCACGTCCGGCGCGGTCTTCGCGGGAGGAGACACGCTGCGTGCGGCGCACCCGCTGTACACCGACGCGGTCGGCGCCGAGCTCACCGAACCGGAGCAGCGACGGCTGCGCAACGAGCTGTTCGACCGGCTCGCCGCCGACCCGCCGGCCGACCCCGTGGGACAGCTGCGCCTGGCGGTGTTGGCCCTCGACAGCGACCGCCAACAACCGGCGGCCGAGCTCTCGGCAGCCGCAGAGGACGCGCTGCGGCTGGGTGACCTGAGCCTGGGTGAGCGGCTGGGCCGCGTCGCGGTGGCCAACGGACCCGGCTTGGCGGCCCGGCTGCCGTTGGCCTATGCCCTGACCTGGCAGGGCCGTGGCCGTGACGCCGACGCGGTCCTCGCCGAAGTCGATGCCCAAACGCTGTCGGAGACAGACCTGATGGCGTGGGCCCTGCTGCGGGCGGCCAACCAGTTCTGGATGCTCAGCGAGCCTGAGCGGGCCACCGCCTTCCTGCGCACCGTGCGCGAGCGGGTGTCCACACCGAGGGTGCGCACCACTCTCGACGCTCTTTCGGCGACCTTCGCGATGAACGCCGGTCAGCTACAGCAGGCGATGCGGATCAGTACCGAGGTGCTGGCATCGCGATCGGCCGACGACACCGCGGTGGGCTGGGCGGCGGCCGCGGCAGCGCTGAGCGCTGCACGGATGGGGCGCTTCGACGAGGTCGACAGCCTGGCTGAGCGTGCGATGGGCGCCGGTCATCCCGGCCTGCTCCGATTCACCAGCGGGTTCGGCCAGACCACCACGCTGATGATGGCCGGAGACCTGGGGGCCGCCCTCGCGCTGGCGCAACGACTGACCGGCCTCGCGCAGTTGCAGCAGCCCGGGCGGGCGATCGGCGACGTCCTGATCGCCGATGTGTTGATCATGCGCGGGGAACTCGACGCGGCGGTGCCGTTGCTGCGGGAGGCGGCCGCCGCCCTGGCGCCAACCGGCTACTCGTGGGGTCCACTGGCGTGGATGCTGCTGGCCCGGGCGCTGGGTGAGCAGGGTGAAACCGCTGCGGCGGCAAAGGTGCTGACCCGCGCCGAATCCCGGCACGGCCTGAAGTCGATGATGTTCGCCCCGGAGTTAGCCCTGGCGCGGGCCTGGACGATGTCTGCACGCGGGGACCGGCATGCGGCGATCGCTGCGGCGCGTGGCGCAGTCCGTACCGCCGAGCGCGGTTCTCAGTCAGCGGTGGCGTTGCGGGCCGCACACGACGCGGCGCGGCTCGGCGACATCCGGGCAGTCGACACCGTCGACCGGCTGTCCACCGGGCTGACCTGCCGGTTCGCCGATCTGGTGTCGCGGCACGCACGGGCTCTTGCCACCCGCGACGCGGCCGCGCTGCAGACGGTGTCGGCCGATCTGGCGGCGCTCGGGTTGCGAGGCGCAGCCGCGGACGCCGCCACGCAGGCAGAAGGCGTCCGGGGGTAGCGGCGGAAAGTTCTGTCCGGAACTCACCTCGGCTGCCCCTAGAATTTGGTCGACAGTCGTATTAGCTGGAGGTGTCTCGGGTGCACGTGCTTGGCGCCTTCCTGAACGCATGGGCGGATGCCCGGTCGACCTTCGGCGAGGACGCCCCGGACTCGGCTACGCGGTTCGACGGCAGCAACGCGCTGCGAGAGTTGCGCAGCCGGGTGCAATCCGCTGCGCCGGAACCATGGTGGGCGGGCGCCGGATCGGCTGCATATTCAGCCGCGAACGCGCAGCATGCCAGGGCCCTGGGCGACCTGGCCGTGCTGGAACAGCGGATCGCCGCCGAAGTCGACCGGTCCGCCGAATTGGTCGACGCGAGCCGAGGTGAACTCGATGCGGTGCGCCAGTGGGTTCTCGACGTGGCGGCGTCAGCGCCGCAGGACGTGACTGGCGAGCAGCTGCTGATCTCGGCGGTCGGGCGCGGTATTCGCGACGTCGCGGACATCGTGAGCCGCTCGAACGGCCAGCTGTCCGAGATCGGGCAGCGCATCGGTGTCATCACCGGCGAGTACCGAGCGCTGACCGGGCAGGTCGTCGGGATCGGGGAGGCACCATGACAGACGAGGCCCTTGTCGTCGACACCGCGAAGTTGCGGTCGAACTCGCAGGCCCACGCCGAGATCGCCGAGCGGCTGTCGTCGATGGTCGCTTCACTCTCGGCGGACGTGGACGTATCACACGGCGCCATCGCGAGCAGCGTCCGCGCGGCACTGGACGACGTGTTCGACGCGCGAGCCGAAGCGTTGAGAACGGTGGCCACCAGCGGAAATCGGTTGGCCGAGTTGCTGCACGAGACCGCGCGCGTCTATGACGCCGGTGACGAGCAGGCCGCGAGACGGTTGTAGCCCGGCTGCCGTTCCCGGCGCGCATTGCCGTTCACCGGGTCAGGTACCGGTGCATTACGCCGGTGACCGTGGTGATCTGGCTCAACTGCACCCGCTCATCGGCCCTGTGCGCAAGGTTGGGGTCCCCGGGGCCATAGTTGACCGCCGGGATGCCCAGCGCCGCGAACCGGGCTACATCCGTCCAGCCGTACTTCGCACGCACGTGGCCACCCGCGGCCTCGACAAGCGCCGCAGCAGCGGGATCGGTGAGTCCCGGCAGCGCCCCGGCAGCGGCGTCGGTCAGCTCGAGACCCAGATCGAGGCCTTCGAAGACTTCGCGCACGTGGTGGAGCGCCTGTTCGACGCTGCGGTCGGGAGCGAACCGGAAATTCACCGTCAGCGACGCCGCGTCGGGTATGACGTTGCCCGCGACGCCGCCGTCAACCCGTACCGCGGACAGTCCCTCGCGATAGGTGCAGCCGTCGATGTCGATGCTGCGCGCTTGATAGTTCGCCAGCCGGTCAAGCGCCGGGCCCAGTTTGTGGATTGCGTTGTCACCCAGCCAGCTTCGGGCTGAATGCGCCCGGATTCCGATCGCGCTGATCACCACCCGCAGCGTGCCCTGGCAGCCGGCTTCGATGAACCCACCCGAGGGTTCGCCAAGAATCGCCACATCGGCCTGCAGCCATTCAGGCAGGTCGCGTTCGATACGCCCGAGGCCGTTGGCGGCCGCCTCGATCTCCTCGCAGTCGTAGAAAACCAGGGTGATGTCATCGGCGGGCTCAGCGACGGTGGCCGCCAGGTGCAGAAAGATCGCATCACCCGATTTCATGTCGGACGCACCGCAGCCGTACAGGTCGTCGCCGTCGCGCCGACTCGGCATGTTGTCCGCGGCGGGAACGGTGTCGATGTGGCCGGCAAGCAACACCCGCGTCGGCCGGCCGAGGCTGGTGCGGGCCAGCACCGCGTTACCGCAACGGACGATTTCGAACCCCACGGTCTGCTCACGCAGCGCCGCCTCGATCTCGTCGGCGATGCGACCCTCGTGTCGCGATTCGCTGGGTATGTCGACCAGCGCCGCAGTCAGCGCGATCGGGTCACCGTGCAGATCCAGGGCCACGACTACGAGGCTAGTGGCCGCGAGGGCCGGTTCGCCGACGGCCGGGCAGACTCGATCACTCACCGAGACTGAAATCTCGCAGGCCCGCACCCGCACTTTCCCGCCCAAACTCACGTTTGGGCGAAAGGAGTGCTCCAGTAACCTCTAGGGACGTGACTTCAGCTACAGGTGTCGGGCTGGCGAGCATCGGCCCAGACCAGACGGTGCTCGATACGTGGTTTCCCGCGCCTACCCTGGGCGCGGAGGGGCCGTCCGGCACGGTGCGCGTGCCGGCGGAGGAGGCGACAGCCGAGCTGGCAACACTGATCGGCCGCGACGACGAGCGCGGCGTCGAGACCGTGGTGGTCAGAACCGTCATCGCTGCCCTGAGTGACAAACCCCTCGACACCTATGACGCCTACCTGCGGTTGCATCTGCTGTCGCACCGGTTGATCAAGCCGCGGGGGGCGAATCTCGACGGCATCTTCGGCCTGCTGGCCAACGTGGTGTGGACCAACTTCGGGCCCTGCCCCGTCGACGGTTTCGAGACGGTGCGCGCCCGGCTGCGCCGCCGCGGACCGGTGACGGTGTACGGCATCGACAAGTTCCCCCGGCTGGTCGACTACGTGGCGCCGACCGGTGTGCGTATCGCCGATGCCGACCGGGTGCGGTTGGGTGCGCATCTCGCCGCCGGCACCACCGTGATGCACGAGGGCTTTGTCAACTACAACGCGGGCACACTGGGAACCTCGATGGTCGAAGGGCGAATCTCGGCGGGTGTGGTGGTTGACGACGGATCCGATATCGGCGGCGGTGCGTCGATCATGGGGACGCTGTCCGGCGGCGGCAAGGAGGTCATCTCGGTCGGCAAGCGGTGCCTGCTCGGCGCCAACTCCGGCCTGGGGATCTCACTGGGCGACGATTGCGTGGTCGAGGCCGGACTGTACGTCACCGGCGGCACCAAGGTGGTCACCGCCGACGGCCGTGCGATCAAGGCACGCGAGCTTTCCGGTGCGAACAACCTACTGTTCCGGCGTAATTCGCTGAGCGGCGCCGTAGAGGTCGTCGCCCGCGACGGCAGCGGAATCACCCTCAACGAGGCCCTACACGCGAACTGATCCCGGACTGCGACCAGCGGTCCTGGCCCGAGTCAGCTCGGCTTCATCAGTTCCCGCTTGAGCACCTTCCCCATCGCGTTGCGCGGCAGAACGTCCACCATCCGCACTTCCCGCGGCCTCTTGTGTATCGACAGTTGTTGTGCCACATACTCGATGAGTTCTTCGGGCGAAGCATCACCCACCACGAAAGCCACGATTCGCTGCCCCAGATCGTCATCGGGGATACCGACGACGGCAACCTCGGTCACACCGGGGTGGCCCAGCAGCGCCGCCTCGACCTCGCCGGCGCCGACGCGGTAGCCGCCCGACTTGATCAGGTCAACGGATTCACGACCGACGATGCGATGCATACCGCCGGCGTCGACGACCGCGACATCGCCGGTGCGATACCAACCGTCGACATCGAACGCGTCCGCGGTGGCCGACGGGCGATTCAGATAACCATCGAACACTGTCGGCCCTCGGACCTGTAGCCGGCCAATTGATTCCGCATCGTGTGCAACTTCGTCACCACTCTCACCCAACAGCCGAGTCTGCACACCGTGCAGCGGAACGCCGACCCAGCCCGCACGCCGCTCACCGTCGGCTCTGGTGCTGAGTGTGATCAGTGACTCGGTACTGCCATAGCGCTCCACCAGCTGATGCCCGGTGAGTGCGAAAAGCTGGTCGAAGACGGCGACCGGCAGCGGAGCGCTACCGGAGACCAGCAACCGCGCGGCGGACAACGCCCTGGCTGCGTCTGCATTCTCGGCGACCCGGGACCACACCGTCGGCACGCCGAAGTACAGCGACCCGCCGGCCGCAGCGTAGTCCGCCGGTTTGGGCTTGCCGGTGTGCACGAACCGGTTGCCGATCCGCAGCGACCCGATCAGCCCGAGCACCAGCCCGTGCACATGGAACAGCGGAAGGCCATGCACCAGAGTGTCTTCCGGTGTCCACTGCCACGCATCAGCGAGAGCGTCGATGTCGGCCGCGATGGCACGGCGACTGATCGGGACGCCTTTGGGCGGGCCGGTGGTTCCGGAGGTGTACATGATCAGCGCCGTGGTGTCCGGCGTCGGTTCGCGGTGTTGATGCCACGAACGCGCGTACCGGCGCACCGGTACGTGCGGCAGGCCTTCGGTGTTCCCGGGGTGGTCGCCCAGCCACGCCTGCGCACCGGAATCGACGATGATGTGCCGCCGTTCGGCCGCACCGACGTCGGCGGGCACCGGCACGACGGGAACTCCGCCGATCAAGCATCCGGTGACCGCCAGAACCGTCGCCACCGTGGGCGTGCCCAGCACCGCGACCCGGTCGGCCCCGGCGACGCGTTCGGCGACCGAGGTGGCCGCCCCGACGAGATCGCCGCGACTCAGTGCTGTGTCGGCGATCCGGACCGCGTCACCGATGTCGGCACCGGAGGCGGTCACGGCAGGGTTCAGCGACGGAAAGAGCACCCCAGGGAGGCTACCCGGCGGTCATCCGGACGCCCCGCCCGGCAATGTCGCTCCGCGCACCCCGCTGGGCATACTGGCGAGATGGACTCGATCCGGTGTGTCACCAGCCGCGAGGTGTACACGAATCCGTGGATGACACTGCGAGAAGACGCGATCGAGCGGCCGGACGGCAGTCCCGGCGTCTACGCGGTGGTCGACAAGCCGGCGTATGCGTTGGTGATTGCGCGTGACGGGGATCGATTTCGCTTGGTGGAGCAGTACCGCTATCCGTTGGGCTTGCGCCGCTGGGAGTTCCCGCAAGGCACCGCGCCGGACCGCGTCGAACTCGGCCCGGCCGAACTGGCCGCCCGGGAACTGCGGGAGGAGACCGGTCTGCGTGCGGAATCGTGGGTTCGGCTCGGCCAGCTCGATGTCGCGCCGGGAATGAGCAGCCAGCGCGGCTGGGTCTTTCTGGCCAGCGGTCTCGTTCAGGGAGAACATGACCGCGAACACGAGGAGCAGGACATGAATAGCGCCTGGTTCACCCGCGCCGAGGTTGAGCGGGCGATCCGAGCCGGCGACATCACCGACGCGCAGACGATCGCCGCATGGGCCTTGTATCTACTCGCCGCGCCATCGGCAGCCGACTGACCCGCTCCGACCAGCACAGTTGGTCACATTGCGGTAACTCGCCCGCGTGGGTACCACCAGCCCGTACCGGGCCTCGATACGCTGCCGAGCGGTCCGCAACAGCCTCAGAGGAAGCACGATGTCTGCCGGGAGAATGTGCGCTGCGCTCATGGTGGCGGCAACCCTTGTGGCTGCAGCCGTTTCCGGGATCCTCCCGGGCGCGGCGCCCGCGCAGGCCGCCCCACAGTGGAACGGGCGCTACACACTCGTGACCTACGCCAGCGAGAAGGTCGGCACCAGCATCGCCGCCCGTCAGTCCGAGCCGGACTTCAGTGGGCAGTACCGGTTCGTCACCGAATGCTGGTCCACCCGATGCGTGGCCACCGTGGTCGCGGGGCCCGCCCCGTCGAATCCGACGATTCCCCAACCGCAGCGGTACACGTGGGACGGCAGCAGGTGGCGCTGGACCTACGACTGGCAGTGGGAGTGCTTTCAAGGCGACACCGCACCTCGGGTGTTCAGCCCCGCGAGCTCGTTCGTGGTCTACAAGCCGCAGGGCGGCGGGGCTTTGAGCGGCACATGGCACACCGATATCCTCAGCGGCCCGTGCCGCGGCAGTGTCATCATGCCGATCGCCGCCCGTCCCGCCGGGCGCTGAGGCGGCCGCCGAAACGAGAAGAGCCGGGGATCAACCCCGCCTTTCGGCCAGGGCGCGCAGGAAGAACGCGAGATTGCCGGGGCGCTCGGCCAGCCGGCGCACGAAATAGCCATACCACTGGGTGCCGAACGGCAGGTACACCCGCACATTGCTGCCGGCCTCGGCAAGCCTGCGCTGTTCGGCCGCACGGATGCCGTAGAGCATCTGGTACTCGAAATCGCCTACACCGCAACGGTATTCACCGGCGAGGGCGGGAACCATCCCGATGATCTCCGGATCGTGGGAAGCGATCATCGGGTAGCCCGAGCCGCCCATCAACACCCGCAGACAACGCAGGTAGGACTCGGTGACGTCGCCGGCATCGCGGTACGCCACCGACGCGGGCTCGTCGTAGGCCCCTTTGCACAACCGGATGCGAGCGCCGGCCGCCGCGAAATCCCGGCAGTCGCTGTATGTACGTTTGAGATAGGCCTGCAACACCGTGCCCAGCCCGTCGAACTCGGTGCGCAGGTCGCGAACGATCGTCAAGGTCGAGTCGGTCGTCGTGTGATCCTCTGCGTCCACGGTGACCCAGACCCCGACGCTGCGGGCCCGTTCGCAGATGGCGTGCGCGTTCTCAGCTGCGATCTTCTCGCCATCTCGGGGCAGTGCCTGGCCCAGCGCCGAGAGTTTCAGCGAAACCTCCAGCGGGCGCACCGCACCGGGGGGTTCGGCGCAGTTTCCGAGCGCGTCCAGCAGCTCCAGGTAAGAGCTGACCGTCGCGTTGGCGGTGTCCACGTCCGTGACGTCCTCACCCAGGTAGTCGATCGACACCAGTAGTCCCGAATCACGCAGCACCCCAGCAGCTTCCAGGGCGTCTGAGACTGTCTCACCCGGAACGAACCGCCGTACCACCTTCCGGGTGATCGGTACCCGCTCTGCGGTGCGGCGCAGCCGTTGAGACCGGCCAGCCGCCAGAATCGCCGGGCGCACGGTACGACTGAACAGACTCATGTCAGGAATCCATGTGCCGGTAGAGGTGGTCAGTCGCGGGCACGAACGTTTCCTTGATCGACCTGGCGGAGGTCCAACGCAGCAGGTTCAGCGGTGATCCCGCCTTGTCGTTGGTGCCCGAGGCCCGAGACCCACCGAACGGCTGCTGGCCCACCACAGCTCCGGTGGGCTTGTCGTTGACGTAGAAGTTGCCCGCGGCGTGCCGCAGGCCCTCTTCGGCAGCTTGAACCGCAGCGCGGTCGTCGGCGATCACCGCGCCGGTCAGTCCGTACCTGGCCCCGCCGTCAACCACCCCGATGACGCGATCGTAATCGTCATCCGGATACACATGTATCGCCAGGATCGGCCCGAAGTACTCGGTGCTGAACGACTCGTCACCGGGGTCGTCGGAGAGCAATATCGTGGGGCGCACGAAATAGCCCTCGCTGTCGTCGTATTCGCCGCCGACGGCGATCGTCACATCGGCGGCGCTCTTCGCCCGTTCGATGGCCGCCACGTTCTTCGCGAAAGCGCGATCGTCGATCAGCGCGCCGCCAAAGTTCGTGAGATCACTGACATCTCCGAAGCGCAGGGCCTCGGTAGCACCCAGCAGTTCATCGCCCATCCGCTGCCACAGCGAACGCGGGATGAACGCGCGCGAGGCCGCCGAGCATTTCTGACCCTGGTAGTCGAAGGCACCGCGGATCAACGCAGTGCGCAGTACCTCGGGGCGGGCACTTGCATGGGCAAGGACGAAGTCCTTGCCTCCGGTCTCCCCGACCAACCGCGGATAAGTGTTGTAGCCACCGATGTTCGCACCGACCTCGCGCCACAACCGCTGAAACGTGGCTGTCGAACCGGTGAAGTGGATTCCGGCCAGCCTCGGGTCGGCCAGTGCCACCTCGGAAACCGCCATGCCGTCACCGGTCAGCAGGTTGATCACCCCGGGCGGCAGGCCAGCGGCCTCGAGCAACTGCATGGTCAGGTACGCCGCAAACGTCTGGGTCGGCGACGGTTTCCACACCACCGTGTTGCCCATCAACGCGGGCGCCGTCGGCAGGTTGCCGGCGATCGCCGTGAAGTTGAAGGGGGTGATCGCATAGACGAACCCCTCCAGCGGCCGGTAGTCGGTGCGGTTCCACAGACCACCGGAACTGATGGGCTGTTGGGCGAGAATCTGCCGCGCGAACCCGACGTTGAACCGCCAGAAGTCGATGAGTTCGCAAGCCGCGTCTATCTCGGCCTGATAAGCCGATTTGGACTGCCCGAGCATGGTCGCGGCACAGAGTTTCTCGCGCCAGGGCCCGGCGAGCAGGTCGGCTGCGCGCAGGAACACCGCCGCTCGCTCGTCGAACGAGGTGGCTTCCCATGCGGGTTTGGCAGCCAGCGCCGCCGTGATCGCGTCCACCGCGTCGCTGTGCTCTGCGTTGGACAGCGTGCCCAGGCGAGCACCGTGTCGATGTGGCTGAACCACATCGATGCGGTCACCGGCACCCATGCGGTGGGCTCCGCCGATGACGTGGGGCAGGTCCATCGGGTCGGCGGCCAGCAATGCCAGTTGCCGGGTGAGTCGGCTGCGCTCAGGCGTGTCCGGCGCGTAATCGTGGACTGGTTCGTTCGTGGCGGATGGCACATCGGAGATCGCGTCCATCGACCAATGGTGACTGACAAGCGGCACGGAAGGCTTAGCCGATCGGACAAAGTTCATACCTGCCGCTATTACGATCAGACAATGAGCGCTGCGGGAGTCAGCCTGGGCCAGCTGCTGCTGGCCCTGGACGCCACCATGGTCCAGCTCGTCGAGGCGCCCCGTGGACTCGATCTGCAGGTCGCATCGGCCGCACTGATCGACCCCGACGATGTCCGGCTGGGGCTGGCGGTGAGCGCGGGCTCGGCCGACGTCTTCTTCCTGCTCGGCATCGACAACCGCGATGCGGTGCAGTGGATAGAGCGTCAGACCGGGACGCCGGTTGCGATTTTCCTCAAGGACCCGTCCGCCGCCGTCGTCACCCGTGCGGTGGGCGCGGGCATCGCCGTTGTGGCCGTCGATCCGCGTGCCCGCTGGGAGCGGTTGTACCGGCTGGTCAACCATGTCTTCGAGCACCGGGTCGACCGCACCGACCCACTGTCGGGTTCGGTCAACGACATGTTCGGCCTGGCTCAGTCGGTCGCCGACCGCATCCACGGCATGGTCAGTATCGAGGACGCGCAGTCCCATGTGCTGGCCTACTCGGCCTCCAACGAGGAGGCTGACGAACTCCGGAGGCTTTCGATCCTGGGCCGGGCCGGTCCGACCGAACACCTCGAGTGGATCAGCCAATGGGGCATTTTCGACGCACTGCGGGCCGGCGACAACGTCGTCCGCGTGGCGGCCCGTCCCGAGCTGGGCCTGCAGTCCAGACTAGCCATCGGCATCCATCGGCCGACACTCGACGACCCCCGTCGAGCAGAGTTCGCCGGCACCATCTGGGTCCAGCAGGGCTCACAACCACTCGCCGAGGACGCCGACGAGGTACTCCGCGGTGCGGCGGTGCTGGCAGCGCGGATCGTCACCCGGTTGTCGGCTGCGCCATCGACACATGCGCTGCGGGTGCAACAACTGCTCGGCCTGGCCAGCGGTGGCGACGCCGACGCCGCGGCGATCGCCCATGAGCTCGGCATCGCCGCCGACGGGCGCGCCGCGTTGATCGGCTTCGACACCGCCACCCACGACAGTCGGCTCGCCGATGTGCTGGCGTTGAGCGCCAGCGCCTTCCGAAACGACGCGCAGGTGAGCGCCAGCGGCTCGCGGGTCTACGTGCTGTTCCCGCAGACCAATCGCGGCGCGGCCGTCACCTCGTGGATTCGCGGCACCATCGCTACCCTGCATGCCGAGCTGGGTGTGCAGTTGCGGGCTGTGATCGCCACCCCGGTAGCCGGCCTCGGCGCCGCGGCGCCGGCCCGCGCGGAGGTGGACCGGGTGCTGGACAGTGCTGAACGTCATCCAGTCGCGTTCGGGCAGGTGACATCGCTCGCCGAGGCACGCACGACCGTGCTGCTCGACGAGATAGTGACGCTGGTCGGTGCCAGTCACCGGCTCATTGATCCGCGGGTTCGAGAGCTGCGCGAGCACGAGCCCGACCTGGCCGAGACATTGCATGCCTATCTAGACGGGTTCGGCGATGTCGCAGCTGTGGCGCAACGGCTTCATGTGCACCCCAACACCGTGCGCTACCGCACGCGCCGAGTCGAGAAGATGCTGTCGACCTCGCTGGCCGACCCCGACGTGCGGCTGGTGCTGGCCCTCAGTCTGCGGGCGACCGCTCCGGGCTGAACACCGGTACCGAGCCGTCAGCCCCACAGCCGCGCCACCGCGGCGGCGATGCGATCGTCGGTGGCGGTCAGCGCGATGCGCACGTGCCGGGAGCCGCGGGGCCCGTAAAACTCTCCGGGGGCGACGAGGATGCCGCGCTGCGCCAGCCACCCAACTGTGTCGCGACAGGATTCGTCACGGGTGGCCCAGATGTAGAGCCCGGCCTCGGAATGCTCGACAGTGAACCCGGCCGCGACCACCGCGGGGAGCAGCGCATCGCGCCGGCGAGCGTAACGCCCCCGCTGCGCTTGCTCGTGGGCATCGTCGTCGAGGGCGGCAACCATGGCGGCCTGGATCGGCGTCGGCACCATCATCCCGGCATGCTTGCGCACCGCCAGCAGCTCGGCGACGACGGCCGGGTCACCTGCGACAAAGCCGGCCCGGTAGCCGGCCAGCGACGACGTCTTCGACAGCGAGTGGATCGCCAACAGCCCGGTGTGGTCGCCGTCGCAGACCGAAGGGTGCAGCACCGAGACCGGAGCCGCTTGGCCGGCGACATCAGATCCGGCAGCCGCTTGGCCGGCGACATCAGATCCGGCAGCCGCTTGGCCGGCGACATCAGAT
>CAZEMS010000003.1:131056-148786 GCA_964513475.1 uncultured Mycobacterium sp.
CCGGCTGAGGCATCCCAGCCCAGCCCGAGGTAGCACTCATCCGAGGCGACCAGCGCGCCGCGCTCGCGCGCCCAGCCGACGACCTTACGGAGATGGTCGGTACCGAGCACCCTGCCGGTGGGATTACTCGGCGAGTTGAGGTAGACCAGCGCCGGCTTACTGGGACCAAGTTGGGTCAGCGAGTCGGCGCGGACGACTTGGGCACCTGCGAGCCGCGCGCCGACCTCGTAGGTGGGGTAGGCCAACTCGGGAACCACGACCATCTCGTCGGCGCCGAGTCCGAGCAGGGTGGGCAACCAAGCGATCAGTTCCTTGCTGCCGATCACCGGAAGCACTGCATCATCGGCCAGTCCGGTAACGCCGTAACGCCGCTGCAGCGCTGCCGCCGCAGCAGCACGCAGCGACGGGGTGCCCGCGGTCGACGGGTAGCCCGGTGCCGCGCTGGCGGCCGCGAGGGCATCCCGTATCAGCGGCGCGACCGGGTCGACGGGTGTACCCACCGACAGGTCGACGATGCCGTCCGGGTGAGCGCGCGCGAGCGCCGTCGCACCTGCCAGCGTGTCCCAGGGAAACGCCGGCAGCGATGCCGAGACGAACCTAGGAGACGTCTCAGTCCTCGCCCTGCGGCGGCAGATCCTTGACGGACTGCGGATCGTTGTCGGTCTGACCGACCTTGGAAGCGCCCCCAGGTGAGCCGAGCTCGGTGAAGAAATCGGCGTTGATCTGCGTGTAGTGACTCCACTGGTCGGGCACGTCGTCTTCGTAGTAGATGGCCTCAACCGGGCAGACCGGCTCGCATGCACCGCAGTCGACGCACTCGTCTGGGTGGATGTACAGCATGCGTGCGCCCTCGTAGATGCAGTCGACCGGGCATTCTTCGATGCACGCCTTGTCTTTGAGGTCGACGCAGGGTTCGGCAATCGTGTACGTCACGAAATCTCCTCGATCTCCTGTCCGGTGCGGGCTGGCGGCCTGGCCGGGCCGCTGAGAGCCGCCGCAAGTATCCGATGCCGATACCCGGGCGGTTGCCTCAGTCTGCCCTAACCTTCACGCCACCCAGTGGCGCATGATTACTGATACTAGACGTCGCACATACAAATCAACCAGTTCGCCGCCGAATATGCACTTCGATGCACTGCAACTAGTTGCATAGCCGGGGGCTCTTGCCTATCCTGCCAAGATGGCCCTGGCCCAAGCGATCCTGGTGTCGCTGAGCGAGCAGGCCGGCTCCGGCTACGAACTGGCCCGCCGGTTCGACCGCTCGATCGGCCACTTCTGGGCCGCGACTCACCAGCAGATCTACCGGACACTGCGGGTGATGGCATCCGACGGCTGGGTAACCGTGGCGACGATCGAACAGCGGGGCCGGCCGGACAAGAAGATGTACACCGTCTCCCAGGCCGGAAGATCGGAGTTGGCGCGCTGGATCTCCGAGCCACTCATCGGACGCGGCGGCTCGGTGGCCGACAACCGGACACGGGACCTCGCGGTGAAGATCCGTGGCGCCGCATTCGGCGACATCGACGCGCTGCGGGCGCAGGTCGGCACGCTGCGCGCCGAACGCACCGAACTGCTGGACACCTACCACGAATACGAGAAAAGGCAGTTCCCCGACCCCGCCAGGCTGACCGGCAGCGCACTGCATCAGTACCTGGTGCTGCGGGGCGGAATTCGAGCGGAAGAGAGCGCAATCGAATGGCTGGACGAAGTGGCGAGGTCGCTGTGACGAATCCATACCCGAACCTGTTGTCGCCTTTGGATCTCGGTTTCACCGAACTGCGCAACCGAGTGGTGATGGGGTCGATGCACACCGGATTGGAAGACCGGGCGCGCGATACCGACCGGCTTGCCGCGTACTTCGCCGAACGCGCCAGTGGCGGTGTGGGACTGATCATCACCGGCGGCTACGCCCCCAACCGGGCCGGCTGGCTGCTGCCGTTCGCAGCACAGATGCTGTCGGCCGCCGACGCTCGACGGCACCGTCGGATCACCGCCGCCGTGCATGCCGAGGACGCCAAGATCCTGCTGCAGGTGCTGCACGCAGGACGCTATGCCTACCATCCGTTTTCGGTCAGTGCGTCATCGGTCAAGGCACCGATCAATCCGTTCCGTCCGCGCAAGCTGTCCGGGCGCGGGGTGCAGAGCACGATCGACGACTTCGTGCGATGCGCACGGCTGGCCCGCGCCGCCGGCTACGACGGCGTCGAGATCATGGGCAGCGAAGGCTACCTGCTCAATCAGTTTCTGGCACCGCGCACCAACCGGCGCACTGACGACTGGGGCGGGATGCCGGAGAAGAGGCGCCGGTTACCGGTGGAGATCGTGCGACGAACCCGCGCGGAACTCGGCCCCGATTTCATCATCTGCTACCGGATGTCGATGGCCGACTACGTTCCGGACGGTCAAACCTGGACTGAAATCTGTTCGCTGGCCGAGGAAGTCGAAGCAGCCGGGGCGACCCTGCTTAACTCCGGATTCGGGTGGCATGAGGCCAGGGTCCCGACCATCGTCACCTCGGTGCCCAACGGCGCCTTCGTGGACCTCAGCGCGGCGGTGGCCGAGCAGATCGGTATTCCGGTTGTCGCCTCCAACCGGATCAACATGCCACAGGCTGCCGAGCAGATCCTGGCCGGCACCTCCGTGGCACTGATCTCGATGGCACGACCCCTGCTGTCCGACCCGGAGTGGGTGGACAAGGCCAAAGCCGACCGGGCCGACGAAATCAATACCTGCATCGCCTGTAACCAGGCCTGCCTGGATCACGCCTTCGCACACAAGACTGTGTCGTGTCTGCTCAACCCGCGAGCCGGCCACGAAACACGCCTGGTGCTCGAACCGGCCCGGCGGGTCAAGCGAGTGGCGGTCATCGGCGCCGGCCCGGCCGGTCTGGCGACAGCGGTGGGTGCGGCGCAACGCGGACACCGGGTCACCCTGTTCGAGGCCGCTTCGCTGATCGGTGGCCAGTTCGACTTGGCCAGAAGAATTCCCGGCAAGGAGGAGTTCACCGAGACGATCCGCTACTACACCCGGATGCTTGACCGCAACGGAGTCGAGGTGCTGCTGAACACCCGGGCCGGACCCGATGAGGTGATCGGGTTCGACGAGATCGTGCTCGCCACGGGGGTGGCACCGCGGATTCCGGACATCGAGGGTATCGAGCATCCGATGGTGCTCTCCTACCCGGAGGCCATCATGGGCAAGCCGGTGGGAGACTCGGTTGCGGTGATCGGGGCCGGCGGTATCGGGTTCGACGTCAGCGAGTTCCTGGTCACCGCCGAGTCACCCACTCTGCATTTGGCGGACTGGAGGGCCGAATGGGGTGTAACCACCGTGCCGACATCGCGAGGTGCGTTGACCACGCCGGCCCCTGCCCCACCGCTACGCCAGGTGTGGCTGTTACAACGCAGTACCGGCCCTCAGGGGCGATGGCTCGGAAGAACATCCGGCTGGGTGCACCGGGCCGCGCTGAAAGCAAAAGGGGTGCAGCAGTTGTCAGGGGTGAACTACGAGCGCATCGACGACCGCGGGCTTCAGATCAGCTTCGGCGCCGACCACAGCGACCGACGCTGGCTCGAGGTCGACAACGTTGTGGTTTGCGCGGGTCAAGAATCGGTTCGCGACCTGGAGCCGCTGCTGCGCAACCGCGGCATCAGCCCGCACATCGTCGGCGGCGCCGCACTGGCGACCGAACTGGACGCGAAGCGGGCAATCCGGCAGGGAACGGAACTGGCTGCGAAGTTCTGACCGCCGCTTAGGCCGCCCGCGGCGCGTATGTGGTGGTGCGCTGGCGGGCAGGCCGACCGATGCCCTCGGCGATGGCCACCATCTCCTCGACACTCTTGGCAGATCCGAACTCCGAGCCGGCCATTCGGGAGATGGTCTCCTCCATCAGGGTTCCACCGAGGTCATTGGCGCCCCCGTTGAGCATGATCTGGGTACGCTCGACGCCCAGCTTCACCCAACTGGTCTGGATGTGGGAGATCCTGCCGTGCAGCATTATCCGCGCAAGGGCGTGCACCGCTCGGTTGTCCCGATGCGTGGGGCCTGGGCGGGCTCCGCCGGCCAAATACAACGGTGAACTCTGATGCACGAACGGTAGTGGAACGAACTCGGTGAATCCGCCTGTGCTGTCCTGAATCTCGCGCAGCACCCGCAGATGGCCGACCCAATGGTGCGGTCGGTCCACGTGTCCATACATCATCGTCGAGCTCGACCGCAATCCGATTTCGTGAGCGGTGGTGACGACTTCGATCCACATCGACGTCGGCAGTTTTCCCTTCGTCAGAACCCAGCGCACTTCGTCGTCGAGAATCTCGGCGGCGGTACCGGGAATGGACCCCAGCCCGGCTTCGCGCAGCCCGGTCAGCCAGTCGCGAATACTCAAGCCACTCTTGGTGACACCGTTGGCGATCTCCATCGGAGAGAATGCGTGCACGTGCATCGAAGGCACCCGGGCCTTGACGGCACGCACCAGGTCGGCGTACCCGGTCACCGGCAACTCGGGGTCGATCCCGCCCTGCATACACACCTCGGTCGCACCGGCGACATGCGCCTCCCACGCCCGGTCGGCCACCTCCTCGACGGATAGCGAATACGCGTCGGCATCGCCTTTTCTCTGGGCGAACGCGCAGAATCTGCACCCGGTGTAGCAGATGTTGGTGAAGTTGATATTGCGGTTGACGACGAAGGTGACGTCGTCGCCCACAGCATCAGAGCGCAACGAATCAGCCAGTGCCGCTACCGCATCCAATGCCGGTCCGTCAGCAGTGGCAAGCGCCAGATACTCGTCGTCGGTGCAGCCGCCCGGATCGCGCTCAGCCGAACGCAATGCCGTGAGTACATCGCTGTCGATACGTTCGAAAGGCCGGGCGCCCAGCTCATGCACCTTCTCGCGAATCGACGCCCAGTCACCGAACGCGCTTTGCAGGTCGCTGCGGGCCTCCGCTCGGCGCCCGACGGTGTCGATGGCCGAATGCAGATCGGTACGCCCGAGCGATTCGGTAGCTTCGTCGGGCTCCTGCCAGGCCGATCCGACGGGGTTGACTTCGCGTGCCAACCCGGTACCGGGCTCAGCGAGCGCCTCGACATGTCCACGTACTCGCGGATCGATCCACGCCACGCCCGCACACACGTACTGCGGCTGCACCGTGAGCCGTTGCACCAATTCGTAGCCGGCCTCTGCGGTGACCGCGCCCAGTTCATCCAGGGCCGGCCACGGTCGCTCCGGGTTGACGTGGTCCGGCGTCAGCGGGGACACCCCACCCCAGTCGTCGATGCCAGCACCCACGAGGTCGAGACATTCGCGGCGCGAGACCAGGTTCGGGGGCGCCTGGATGCGCATGTTCGGGCCGAGCACCAACCGCGCCACCGCGATCGTCGCCAGGAAGTCATCCAGGCCGGTGTCGGGGGTGGCCGCCATCGCGGTGCGCTCCTTGGCCCGGAAGTTCTGCACAATCACTTCTTGGACGTGACCGAACTCCTTGTCAGAACGCCTGATTGCATGCATGGTCGCGGCACGCTCGGTCAGCGTCTCACCAATGCCGACCAGCAGCCCGGTGGTGAACGGGATGGACAGCCGGCCGGCATCGTCGAGTGTCCGCAACCGGACCGCCGGGTCCTTGTCCGGGCTGCCGTAGTGGGCCATGCCCCTCGTCTCGAACAGCCGCCGCGACGTGGTCTCCAGCATCATGCCCATCGACGGGGCGACCGGCTTGAGCCGCGACAACTCCGACCAGCTCATCACGCCAGGATTCAAGTGCGGCAGCAGCCCGGTCTCCTCCAGCACCCGGATCGCCATCGCCCGCACGTAGTCCAGCGTCGAGTCGTAGCCGCGCTCGTCGAGCCACTGGCGGGCTTCGCGCCAGCGCGCCTCCGGCCTGTCTCCCAGCGTGAAAAGGGCTTCCTTGCAGCCTAGTTCGGCGCCGCGACTGGCCACGTCCACTATCTGGTCGGGCTCCATGTACATGCCCTGACCTTGCGCACGCAGCCTGCCGGGCACTGTGGCGAACGTGCAGTAATGGCAGGTGTCGCGGCACAGGTGGGTCACCGGGATGAAGACCTTGCGCGAGTAGGTGACCGGCAGCCTGCCGCCGGGCCCGCGCCGCCCGGCGGACTCGAGCCCCAGGTCGCGTACCCGCGCAGCGCTGGCGCACAACTCCGCCAGATCCGCACCGCGGGCCGTCATCGCGATGGCCGCTTCGTCGATGTTCAGTGACACCCCGTCGCGGGCGCGACGCAGGACCCGACGCAGAGCGGTGGGGCCGGGCGCAACCGACATATCGGCCACAGTAGTCCAGTGCTCGCCCGCCACCACTGGCCCTAGCGCCGGCCGGGCCAGGCAGCTGCGTCGGAATCACGCCACAACACCAGCACGGGCGGGCCTGCGCCGAGAACCAGCAGTATCAGCGGCGCGTACCCGCCCAACCCGTTGGCGCCGAAGATTATGTCGCCTCCCGGACCGCCCAGCGTGAAGACGGCAACGGTGAGCAGCCACGTCCACAATGAGATGGCCGCCAGCCAACGCGATTCCGTGCACTGCAGCCCGGCCCACACCAGAGCGGCGTTGAGGAGGCCACTGATCAGTGCGCTGATCGGAAACGGGACGGCACCAACCCGCAACGGGAGCAGAAAGGCCGCAAGAACGGCCGAGAGGACGCCGTCGAAGGCCAGCAGTGTCAACAGGACCGCACGAAGTCGATGACGGTCCTCGAACAACTCCGTCAGGTCGGGATGCTGTCGAGCAGACTGACCAGCGATCCCACTACCCACTGAAAGTTGTCGGCGCGATCCTGCCAGTGCTGCAGGTTCGGGTCCAGATCCGGATCCATGGAACGTCCTTTCCACGCGCTACCGAATGATCAACCTTGATCCCGCCTGATTGACCCTGGTTGACCGGAGCCTACCGCGCGCTCCCCTGGCTGTCCCGGAGTCCCGATCAAAGATCCAGCCCGGCCAGCAGATCGATCTCGAGGCCACCGGCGTTCCGATCACCCGGGCTTCCTGCTGCCAGGACGTAGTGCTCCTGCGCGGGTATCGGTAGTGCGATGTTGTTCGACAGCGCGCACGACCCGCCGTCGGGTGCTACCGACACCTGGGTCACGTGCGCACGAAGGGCGGCGATCTTGGCCGGCAGGCTTTCGGCCACGTCGATGACGGCATCGACTCGGTCGTCGGGGTAGCCGAACGGCACGGAGTCCAGTCGTATCCAACCTTCGGGTATGTCACCCAGGTTCTGCAGGCCGGCCTCGATGGCGCCGGCGGCGATGACGGTCCAGTAGAACTTGGGCACCCGCCACGGCGCGCCCGGATACCGGTCGTCTTCGGCGGCCGAGACTGCCGCGGTGGTGATGCGGTGGGCCTGGATGTGGTCCGGGTGCCCGTAGCCGCCGTCCGGGTCGTAGGTGACGACGACGTGTGGGCGCAGCCGGCGGATGACCGCTACCAGTTCTCCCACCGCCTCATCCGGATCGGCGTCGACGAACCGCTGACGATGACCCGGACGAGGCGCCGGTGCGGCGCCGGCCATTCCCGAATCCCGCCAGCGACCCGCCCCGCCCAGGAAGATCGGTTCGCCGACGCCCAGCGCCCGAAGCGCGGCGCCCAGTTCGCCGATGCGATAACCGCCGAGTTGGTCGGCGTGATCGACTGCGAGGCGGGCATAGCGATCGCCGATGACCTCTCCTTCTTCGCCCAGCGTGCAGGTGACAACCTGCACTTCGGCGCCCCGGCCGGCGTAATGGGCGATGGTCCCGCCGGTGGTCAACGACTCATCGTCGGGGTGCGCATGGACGAACAACAGGCGCGGCGTTTCGCTGGCGGACATCACTGCGACCCTATCTCTGGGATCTCTGGGGCGATCCCACCCGGGATTCCTGTTCGACTGGGCGGATCGCCGCGCGGCTGACATACATTCACCGGATGAACCGGCGCGCCCTCGAGTTTGGTTGCGCGGTCATCGTCGTGGGTCTTCTCGCCGGAGTCGCGGGCATGGCGACGACATTGTTGCTGCATGCCGTCGAGCACCTGACCTACCGCTACACCTTCGGCGACCTGCTCTCGGGGGTCACCGACAGTAGCCATCTGCGTCGGGTGCTGGGGCCGATGATCGGCGGGGCGCTGGCCGGATTCGGTTGGTGGATGCTGCGCCGCAGAACAACGGTGCCCCCGCTGGCAGCGGCCATCTCCGAGCGGCGGCTCCCGCGCCTCGCCCTCTCTTTGGACGCCGGTCTTCAGGTGCTGCTCGTCGGTTCGGGCGCATCGCTGGGACGCGAGGGCGCTCCGCGGCAGTTCGCCGCGGCCCTGAGCGATCTCGGCACCTCCCGGTGGTCACTGACGCCGCGGGATCGGGAGATCCTGCTGGCCTGCGCGGCGGGGGCCGGCCTTGGGGCCGTCTACAGCGTTCCCATCGGCGGCGCCCTGTTCACCCTGTCGATCATGCTCCGGACCTGGCATCCGCGGGCGGTCGGTTCCGCACTGATCACCTCGGGCCTGGCGGTGGCCGTGGCATCCCCGGTCACCCACGAGCAGCCACCGCTGCACTGGCCCGACCCGGAGCTGTCGGTACTACTGACCGGCCTTGCGCTGCTGCTGGCACCACTGGCGGGCGGGGTCGGCATGCTCTTCAGCGACCTGATGGCGCGGGCCCGGCCTGCGGTCGCGTCGACATCGTGGATGGTGGTCCCGGCCATCGCGGCAGTCGGGCTGTTGATCGGCGTCTGCTCGGTGTGGTGGCCAGAACTGCCCGGAAACGGCAGGAGCATCCTCACCGTCAGCCTCAACAGCGACCTCACCCTTGGCGCCGCAATGGTGATCTTCCTGCTGAAGCCGCTGCTCACAGCCGCGTTCCTGCGGGCAGGTGCCGTCGGAGGCCTGCTCACCCCGGCCCTGGCCACCGGAGCAGCGATCGGATCCGTCGTCGCGCTGAGCATCAACACCTGGACACAGTCGACGGTGAGCATTCCCGCGGTGTCACTGACCTGCGCTGCCGGTGTTCTTGCAGTCACACAGCGAGCACCGATATGGGCGGCGGTCTTCGTCTGGGAGCTGGCCCGACCACCGTGGTGGCTGTTGGTGGTGTTCCTCATCGCTGCCGTGGCCGCCCACGGCTTGCGGCTCGGCGCTCAGCGCGCGCGAAGAGCTACCGTGGCGTCTTCGTCCACCGGCCCGCGTCGCCGACGATGCCCACCGGAACAGCCCCGGAAAGGCTGACGTTCTGAACGCTGGGACCGGCGGCCACGATGGTCGTGTCCTGGAAGATCGGCAGCACCGTGGACATGTTCCACAACCTCGGCTCGACATCGTCGATCACCTGGCCGATGGCCTCCCGGCCTTCGAGCGCGGCCTCGATCTCCGGTTGGATGCCACGGTCGCAGATTCCGGTGATGTTGCTGGGTGCCTGCACCAGTTCGCCGGGTTCCCCCCGGGGGGCAGGAGTGGTTGGGGCGGAGGTGTCCGGCGCCGGCGCGGTCACCGGTGTTGCGGTCGGCACCGCCGTGGCCACCAGCGCCGGACAACCGAAGCGGGAGGCCAACGCGGTCGCGAGATCGCCGCCGGCCTGGTACCAGCTGACGACGGCGTCGACCCGGCCCTCGGCCAGTGCCTCGCGGTAGAGCACCACCGGATCCAGCGGCAGCACGGACGCCTTGATGCCGACGTTGCGTAGTTGGTCGGCCGCGGTATTGGCCACCGCAACCGACGTCGGGTCGTTGGACGCGACACCGAACACCATGGTCAGCGGCGCTCCGTCTTTCATGATCCGGCCCCGATTGGCCTCCGGCGCGGGCACGCCGGACTGCTGCGAGCCGGTCGACTCCACCGGTTCCACCTGGTAGCCGGCGTTGGCCAGCAACTTCAGCGCCGCCTCTTTGCCGATGGCGGGCGGGGCGGTGGCGACATAGCCCGGGTCGGATGGTGAGCGCACCAGCGCCTGCGCGAGCGTGACGGTGTTGTCGTCGCCGGCTCCCACCGCGGCCAGCAGGTCGACGTCGAGCAGGCCCAGGATCGCCTTGCGAACTTGCGCCTCGGCGAGCTGGGGCCGTCCGGCTCGCAGCGTCAACTGCATCACCCGCGGAGTGACGATCCGCTCGGTACGTACGTCGGGTATCGCGCTCAACTGCGCGAATGCGACCGCACCGCCATGCACTTGGGCAACCTGAGTGTCCCCGTTGCGGATGGAGTCCGCCAGCGCCGCCGTCGACCCGCCACGCCGCATCAACAACAGGTCGGGTTTGGCGGGCGCGCCCCAGTACCGGTCGTTCCGGGCGAGCAGGATCTCGTCACGCTGCGGGTCGATGGAATCCACCCGGAACTGACCGCCGGTGACCGGCATTGCCCTGGCCAGGCCGGCCGCGAACCCGCCCGGCACGTCCTTGACAATGTGGGCTGGCAGCAGGTTGTTGAACAACTCGCGCCAGGCCGGGTAAGGCTCAGCGAACGTCACCACCACCTGCTTGCCGCCCCGGAAGGACTGCACTCCGGTGATGAGGTCGTAGCCGGCCGGGTCGACGACACCGGGCTGGCCGACCATCTGCTGCCAGAGGTACCAGTAATCATCGGCCCCGATCGGGGCGTTGTCCGTCCACTGCGCCTCCGGCCGGATCGTGTAGGCCACGGTGAACGGATTCTCGCTGGTGACCTCCGCAGATTCGAGCAGTGTCGGATCCAGCGCCCAGCGTGACCCGGTTGAGGACTTCGGGTCAGACAGCGGCCGGAAGGAGCTCGGCAGCACCAGTGCGGCGACGGCCGCGGTCACCGGAGACTGGTCGGAGAGCAGGTGGGGATTGAAGCCCGGACCGATCGAATCGATGGCCATGATGATCTGGGTAGCCTTCGGCGGCGGCGGCTGCGTCAGCTCGGCGGTCTCGGTGCTTTGCGGCGCCGGCGGCGGGCTCGCGGTGCACGCCGACACCGACATCATCAGCACCGACGTCATGGCGATGACACGCAGCATGGTCAGGGGCACGCCCATCAGAGTATCGACCGCCAACCGGTCGGCGGCTGAGGCGATCCCGCCATCGAGCCGTCACCGGGCCGTCACTGGCACGATTGTGGGCACGAAGGCGTACGGGCACGCCCTGAACTGCCGGAGCAGGAGATACCCAGCAGGAGATACCGAGCAGGAGGTTCAATGTCCCCCGATATCGCAACGCAGGTGGCCGACGACGGCATTGCGACACTCACCTTGGCCCGGCCGGAGCGGCGAAACGCGCTGTCGATCAAACTGCGCGACGAGGTTGCTGAGCAGCTCGACGACTGGGCTCAGGACACGGCCATCCGTGCAGTCGTTCTCACCGGAACGGGATCGACGTTCTGCGCCGGCTTCGACCTCGACGAGTTCGCGCGAGCCGAGCTTGGTCCCAGAATCCGGGACAGTTCGCGCCGTTATCACCTCGCGGTGTGGCAATTCCCCAAGCCGCTCATCGCCGCGGTCAACGGTCCGGCGCTCGCGGGTGGTATGGACTTGTGCGTCCTGTGCGACATCCGGATCGCTTCGACCACTGCGGTATTCGGCC
Source organism: uncultured Mycobacterium sp. (assembly GCA_964513475.1). Taxonomy (GTDB): domain Bacteria; phylum Actinomycetota; class Actinomycetes; order Mycobacteriales; family Mycobacteriaceae; genus Mycobacterium. The sequence goes on from CAZEMS010000003.1 coordinate 142,567, forward strand.
ACCCTGAGATCAAGTTCGGTGCGCCGCCGCTGTTCACGCCGCTTCAATGGCTCGTCGGAATGGGTGTCGCGCGTGACCTCTGCCTGACCGGGCGGCGCATCGACGCCGCGGAAGCCGAACGAGTGGGGCTGGTCAGCGCCGTTACCGAACCCCAGCATGTGCTGGAGGAAGCCCTGACGGTGGCGCGCACCATCATTGAGGCTCCCCAGGCTGCGCTCGAGGCCACGAAGGGCTATCTGGTCAGCAGCGCCGGCACCACGTTCGAAGAGGCCTTCGCGATCGAGCACGACGCGGTGTTCGACAAGTTCCTCCTGGGTCCGGTCGGCCCCCGGATTCCCGGACCGAACAGCTAACCCGGATTTTTCGCAGAATGCCGATGTAGGTGGGTATTTATACGCGAAAGTGCCTGTCCTGCAACGGATAATCGGATTTGTCTAGGATTCGATCGTCCAGCGGGAAGGCACTTCGCAAGTGAAGAGTATCGCGGCGGCGCGGCGGGTGAAAGTATCGGCGGACGGCCGCGGGGTGGTGTCGCACGCCGGGATGGGCCTGTTGCGGGAACTGGCTGATGCGACCGGGCTGTCAGCGCAGGTCACAGCGGCCCGGTCCGCCGACCGAGCCGGCTTCTAATCAAGCCACCGAAGCAAGACCGGGCCGGCGTCGCCGCCCACGGCCAAGTGGACAGATCCCGGGTAGAGCACCCACGACGGGGCCAGGCGATTCACGAGTCACACCCAACCAGGACGGCGACACCGATCCTGTCAGCCAGCACCGGGCCAGCCATGCAAATACTTACAGGCGATTCAGTCTTCTCCGGCACCAAACACCCCAGATCGCGCAGGTCAGCGACCAGCCGCGGCGAACCATGCAGGCCCTTGGCCACTTTGAACGCCACGGCCACCTCGTTTTCGAGCTGCGCACGGCGCCGATCGGTGTCGGTATGGCACCCATCGGGGGTGATCGCACGGGCGTCAGTGTGGCGCTACAGGGTGACTCGCGAGAACCAGGCGTGGGAACTTCTCTAGGTGTCGATATCGCGGAAGCGACGCTAGGCAGTCCGGAATGCGGCTAAAGTGATCACTGCGCTACTAAAAGCGGATTCTTATTCGGTTGTTTTTGGGTGCACGAAGCCATAGCGAGACTGACTACTGAGGACGGGCACAATGATGTCGATACACGCGTCAACGAATCGGTCATTTTGCGCTCCGGGTGATTGGCTTTCGGCTAGTTCGGGTCGTCCTCGTCGGGTATCGAATTCGTGGGCGCCGATCGAACCGGCCCACGACAACAAGACAATGCCCGCTGTGCCGTCATCGAGTTACTCCCGGTGGGTGGGGCGAGTGGGCACGTTGGCGGTGGCGCTGGGCGTGGGCGCGGCAGTCGCGACCGTGCCCGCGGTGGCGTTCGCTGACACTACAAGTTCGAGCAGCTCAAATAGCTCGAACGCAAGTGCTTCACGCTCATCAGCGTCGAGTTCGCCGGGGTCATCGAGCTCCTCACGAACAATAGATGTCTCGATAGGGGGTCCCACCAACACCGAAGCATCAGTGGGGTCCATGGGCGTCGACAGCGACGTACCCGTTGGTGACCCCCTTGATACCGCCGACGAGGTCGGCGACCAAAGTGCTGGTGCCGACGCTGAGGCAGATTCCACACTCATCGACGATCTAGACGGTGAGGTTACCCACCCTGTCAACGAAGCAGATCTCGACGCTGACGACAACGCCAGCGAGGGCTTGGAAGGGTACGCCGGCCACGTTATTGATACCGACACATTGACCGACGCGACCACCGATCCAGCCGCCCCCTCCGATATCGGTGTCGGGACCACGGTGACCGATGCCGATATCGACACAGCAGCTATCACTACTTCCGGCCGGGTGGAGATAACTACGTCGATTTCGAAGATCACCGGCGGGGGTGCGACTGAGAAGAAGGGGACGGTTGATGCGGTGGCCACCGCAGCGGCAGAACTGAACCCGGCGGTTACGCAGCTGGCCGATAGCGAATCGGTCGACAGCATTGGGGTGATCAACGTGACACAGGCCGTCGACGTGATGAGCCCGGTCGAGGTAGCGGCTGGCGGAGTCGGATCCACATCGCCGGCGCCGCCAACCATACCGACCGCAACCTACGCCAGCCAGACCTTGACCGACTCGCCGCCGATCAAACGGTTCCTTGACAAGGTCGGGCAGCACCTCTCCACTCTTCCGGTTAGTCCGCTAACCGACTTCCTGTCCGGAATGCTGTGGCTTGTGCGACGTACGTTGCTCCCGGCAGGGTCCCCACCCGCGTGGCTACCCGCCTGCATCGCCTGCTCGGCTAACGGGCAGAGCTCTCCGACCGGTCAACTGCTGATGGTCACGAGTCGCGTCGATGGCCAAGCGGGTTCACTGCGTGATGTGCTGAGCACCGCTTCGTCCGGCGACGTGGTCCGCTTCGCGCCGTGGCTCACACACTCGACATTGCACCTGACGCAGGGCGAGCTGGACATCGACGCGTCGGTCAGAATCGAGGGCTCTCGGCAGACCCTCGACGCCGACGGTCAATCCCGCATCATGCGGCTCGACGAGGCAGGTACGTCGATCACTCTGGTCGGCATGACTTTTCGCAACGGTGCAGCCCCGGGCGACCCGTCGTCCGGAGCGACAGCCGGCGGCGCCATCCTGGCCGAAGGAATCACTCTGCAGATCTGCGGGTCGCGGTTCGTCAGCAATGCAGCGGTTGCGACCGATCCGGCCGCAGGGTCGTCGTCCTATATGCAGGACGGGCGAGGCGGAGCCATCGCCGCGATCAGTAGTACGGTGTCGGTGCGCAACTCAGCCTTTGTCGTCAACCGGGCCGCCGGAGCCGACAACAACACCGAACAACAGGCGAGCCAAGGCTATGGCGGCGCAATCTTCGCCGACGATTCGACGGTCAACCTGTATCGCACTGAATTCGAAAGGAACACCGCTGCCGGCGGTTCCGCCGTCACTCCGATCCAGCCCTTCCCCACCAGCTATGGTGGATCCGGCAGCGGGGGAGCGATCTTTGCCGTAGCCTCCGGCCTCTCAGCCGACAACGTCACGTTTAGGGCGAATTCCGCTGTCGGTGGACAGGGATTGGATGGCAGCGCGTCGAATCCGTACCGAAACGATCCAGGCGGCGGGGGGAACGCGGCCGGCGGAGCGCTGTGGGTAGTCGGCTTGGGCAATAGTGCAAACGATGTCGTAGGCCTCGACCTGCAAGACGTGATGTTCAAATCGAATTCCGCAATCGGCGGATCCGCAGGACAGCAAGGCATGGCCACCTTGTCAGCCAACCAAGGCGGCACAGCCAGCGGGGGCGGCCTGGGGACGGCCTCGTGGGTAGCCGTGAACCTGGCCGACGTGACCTTCGACGGCAACAAAGCCCAAGGAGGCGGCGCCGGACCCAACGCCCCCGACGCGGGCTCAAACACCGGAACTGGTGGGAGAGCGCAAGGCGGCGGTGCCTACCTAGCATCGACGGCCTCGATCGATGCGACACGTCTGCTCGTAAGAAACAACACCGCGCAGGGCGGTGCCGGTGGCGATTCCGCTCCGGATTCGGGAACCGAAGCGGGCGAGGGCGGCTGGGCCTACGGCGGCGGTCTGAGCGTGAACAACACCGTGGAGGGAATGCCTCCCCCAGTGATCCCACTCAACATCCGCGATTCGCAGATCACCGGCAACCGCGTCGTCGGCGGTCAAGCTGGCCGAGGTCCCGCTCCTTCCAACGGCCTGGGCGCCGGCGGTGCCGTCCAGGGTGGCGGCCTGGTCATCACAAGTCTCTTCAACAGCGCACTGGTCGGTGTCCGGTTCATCGACAACTCCGCGATCGCCGGTCAAGGCAAGTTCGCCATGGGCGGTGCGCTGATCAATCCCTTCGGCACACCCCCACCTGGAACGGTCGCGGGGCTGCTGGTGCAGAACAGCGTGTTCCGGGGCAACAGCACAATCGGCGGGGATGATGCAGCCAGCGAGTCCTACCGTGCTAGCTCCGGCGGCGGTCTGTTCAACAACTCCCCCGGCACGAGGGTGATCGGGAGCTGGTTCGCGAGCAACGTCGCGATCGGCGGCAATGACACCGGCAGCGGACACGTCGGTTCTGGGCACGGAGGTGCGATCGTATCCGATGCCGCGAATCCGACCATCGCAATCTATGATTCCACCTTCGTGGCCAACAAGGCACTGGGCGGGAGACGGCTGGTTGCTGGCGAGTCGATCGATGAGCCCAACTCTGGGGAAGCCGGAGGAGGGGCCATCTACACCACGGGGGGGACCGTCACGATTAACGGTGGATCGCTGGCACAAAATCGGGCGGTCGTCCGGACCGGCGGCGAACGTCTCGCCTTCGGCGGTGCAATCGCATCGTCCGGGTACCTCGGCACTACCGGCGTCCAGTTCACCTCAAATGTCGCCTCGTCGGCCACGGGCACCGCTACGGGAGGAGCCATCTCATTCAACGGCGACTCCTTCAACGACATCGGATCCTCATTCCGCGGAAATCTAGCCAGAGCCGGAAGCATCGATGGATCCGGATACGGCGGCGCGATGTACCTCCAGCAAGATAGTCAACTCAACGGGTCGGTCATCACCGGCAATCGCGCGCGCGCCGCCCAGGGATACGGTGGCGCCATCGCACTACCCGACGGACCGGACACGCTGACCCGGACCCAGACCATGATTGATCGCAACCGGGCGACGACCGCCGGCAATGACCTGTGGTGGCCCACGAGCTCCCACCCAGCGTCGAGCTCTTCGCGACCGGTGTACACGACCCCGTGATGACCCTCGCAACCAACTCGGCTATCTCTAAACCATATGAGGTGACTGTTCGCGAGGTTGAGTAGTTGCTCGTCGGTTCCCCGGCGGGTTAGACATCCCAGGGTCGTAACTTGTCAAGCGGCCTTGGTGTCGGAGGTGGTTTGGCGGTGTGCCCAGGCGGTGTGTTCGTCGTAGGTGCTGTGGTGGCGCAGGCAGCCGTGCAGGAGGCCAACGAGGCGGTTGCCCAGGGCGCGGAGGGCTTGGTGGTGCAGGTCGCCGGCGGCGCGGTGCTGGTCGTAGAAGGCGCGGGCGCCGGGACTGCTGGTCAGCGCGCAGAAGGCCCATTGGTCGATGGCGTCGTAGAGGCGGCGGTTGCGTACGTGGCGGGCCAGCACAGCGCGTTTCTTGCCCGACGCGATCGTCAGAGGTGAGGTTCCGGCGTAGTTCTTGCGAGACTTGGCCGTGGTGTAGCGGTTCGGGTCGTCCCCGAACTCACCGAGCACCCGGGCGCCGAGGATGACACCAAGTCCTGGCAGGGAGAGGTAGATGTCGGCGTCCGGGTGTGTCTCAAAATGTGTCGCCAACTCAGCCTCAAGCACGGCGATCTGCTGGTTCAGCTCGGCGATGATAGCGACTGTGGCGCGGGTGCTCGCCCCGAACGCGGCGGCGACCGCGGCCGGCGCGGCGAGCTGCTCGGTGCGCAACGCCGTCTGAATCTCCAGTGCCCGGGCATCGAGATTACGTTGGCGCCCGCCGGCTTTGAGTGCCGACCGAATCTTCGAGACGCTCAGCCGAGCGGCCTCGCTCGGTTGGGAGCACGACCCAGGATGGCCAGGGCATCCCGGTCGGCCAGAGAGTCGAACGCCCCAGCGCGCCCGGGTGGTCCTCCCGCAACGCACTGCGCAGCGTGTTGGTGTTCCGGTTGCGGCTCCAGATCAGGTTCTGGTGGGCCCGAGCCAACACTTTGATCGCCTCCACCTCGGGGGTGTCCCCGGCGATCGGGCGGTGATTGTGCCGGTCGGTGCGCACCAGATCGGCCAGCAGTTTGGCGTCGGCGGCATCAGATTTCGCCCCGGAGACCTGATGGCGGTCGCGGTAGTAGCGGAGCGTGTCAAGTTGTCTGTGTAAGTCGTTGTGCGTGATTGTTTTTTATGGTGCTGCTTAGAGATAGGGTTCGATGCGGTCGTGGGCTTGACCCCGTTTGGTGGACACAGGGTCAGGCGGCTTGTGCCGTCTGAGTGATCCGGTTCTCGTAGTCGACCGGGGAGATCATGCCGATCGCCGAGTGGCGCCGGCGACGGTTGTAGACCCGCTCGATCCAGTCGCCGACGGCAAGCTTCGGCGTCGGCCTTGGTGGGCCACAAGTAGCGGTCGTAGAACTCGACTTTCAATGTGCCCCAGAATGATTCCTGCTGGGCGTTGTCCCAGCACACCCCGGTGCGGCCCACTGA
>CAZEMS010000004.1:0-85713 GCA_964513475.1 uncultured Mycobacterium sp.
TGCTTCCATCGAGGTGTGGATCTCGTCGCCGGTGCGGTCCAGGAAACCGGTGTTGATGAAGACCACCCGCTCGGCGGCGGCCTTGATGCACGCCTTGAGGTTGAGGGTGGTGCGCCGCTCTTCGTCCATGATGCCGATCTTGAGCGTGTTCGGCGGCAGCCCGAGCACATCCTCGACCCGGCTGAACAAGTCGACGGTGAAGGCCACCTCGTCGGGCCCGTGCATCTTGGGTTTGACGATGTAGATCGAGCCGGTGCGGCTGTTGACCAGTGGTCCGTCGCCGTCACCGGACCTCAGGCCGTGGATACCGATGAGGCTGGTGAACAGCGCATCCATGATGCCCTCGTACACCTCCCGGGGTTCGGCACCGCCGTCTGACCCACTGTCGTCCACGAGGATCGCGTCATTGGTCATCAGATGGCCGACGTTGCGGACGAACAGCAGGCTGCGACCTGGCAGCGCCAACTCACCCCCGTGCGGCGCTGTGTAGAGCCGGTCTTCGTTGAGCACCCGGGTGAACGTGCGGCCGTCCTTGGAGACTTCTTCGCTGAGGTCTCCGCGGTTGAGGCCCAGCCAGTTGCGGTAGCCCAGGATCTTGTCGTCGGCGTCGACGGCGGCCACGGAGTCCTCGAAGTCCATGATCGTAGTGATCGCTGACTCGAGCACGAGGTCCTTGATGCCCGCGCGGTCTGTGGAACCGACCACGGAGTCCGGGTCGACAAGAACATCGATGTGCAGCCCGTGGTTCTTGAGCAGAACCGATATCGGCGCGTCGGCCTCGCCGGTGTAGCCGCCGAACTGCTCGGCGACGCCGAGTCCGGTTGATCCGCCATCGTCCAAGTCGATCAGCAACGTGCCGCCGTCGACGCGCAGGCTGGTCGCTGCCGTCCAGCTGCCCTCGGCCAACGGCACCGCCCGGTCGAGGAGCGCACGGGCGTACGCGATGACCTTGTCGCCGCGCACCCGGTTGTAGCTGGTGCCTTTCTCGGCCCCATCGGATTCGGGGATGACGTCGGTGCCGTACAGCGCGTCGTACAGCGAGCCCCACCGCGCGTTGGCCGCGTTGAGCGCGAAGCGTGCGTTGAGAATCGGCACCACCAGCTGCGGTCCCGCGGTGGTCGTGATCTCGTCATCGACGCCCGTGGTGGTGATCGTGAAGTCCGCCGGCTCGGGAAGCAGGTAGCCGATCTCGCCGAGGAACTTCTTGTAGACGTCGCGGTCGATCGGCTCGATGACCCGGTGGCGGTGCCACTTGTCGATCTGGGCCTGCAGGTCGTCGCGCCGGGCCAGCAGCTCCTGGTTCTGCGGGGTCAGGTCGGCGACCACCTTGTCCACACCAGACCAGAAGCCGTCGGGGTCGAGGCCGGTGCCGGGCAACGCTTCATCGTTGATGAAGTCGTACAACACCCGGGCGACGCGCAGGTTTCCCACCGTCACGCGTTCGGTCATGCTGTCCCTCCTGCCTCACCGCGCCGCCTCGGCACGCTGGTTCCGATGCGCGGCCGGGGCGCATCGCCATTTGTCCACTTTACCCGTGGACAACCCGACAACTCGTATTCACGACCGCGGGCCGGTGGATTCGCAGTGTTCCAGCAGGACACGGCACCGGTCGCGCAGTCCGGCACGTAACACAGCCGACCGGTCGGCCAGCGTCGACTGCTGCCGAGCGAATTCGGCACGGCCCGCAGCGGTTTCGATACAGATCGGCGAATAGCCGTACCCGGCAAGGTCATACGGGCTGGCACGCATGTCCACTACCCGCGCCTGGTAGGCGAGTTCGAAGCAGTCAGCGGTGAATTCGGAGTCGATCAGCGGCGACAGCTTGTAGCAGTACTTGTACAAGTCCATACCGGCATGCAGACAACCGGGTTGCTCGGTCCGGAGTTGGTCGTGTCGGCTCAGCTGGTCGGCGTTGCGGGGTGCGGCGGCCGCGGTGAAGAACCGGTATGCGTCGTAGTGCGTACATCTCAGCGGCAACGACTCCACCACGGCATCGGTGCCGGACCGGCCCAGGCGCAGTGGCACAGCTCGATGACGGACGCTGTCGGCGTCCCGGTACACCATCGCCCATTCATGTAAACCGAAGCACGCCAGCTGAATCGGACGTGATGCTGTCGCTGCGAGCAACTCTGCGACGAAAGCGATGGTGGAACGGCGCCGCTCGATGAACGCCGGGTCCACGCCGACTCCGTCGTCGGTGCGCCGGTAACCGCGCCGAGACGCATACGACGCAGCTTCCGCGCCGGTCAAAGTGACGCCGAAACCAGGATGCCAGCGCAGTAGCTGCGATGGCCGCAGGCTGTAGTAGCTGAACAGGAAATCGATCACGGGGTGCGCCGCGCCGGTCGACCGCTTCCCGAGATAGTCGCCGATCAGGTCCATGACCCGGCGCCGGTGCCGGTCGCGCCGCGCCGTCCACCGCTCTGGGGTGGACACCGCGCTTTGCGCGAAATCAGATACCGCGCTCCGCGCGAAATCAGACACCCTGGGTGCCATCCCGCACCGTGCCGACCAGGTCTTCGACCAGATCCTCCATCGCCACCATCGCCGTCACCGTGCCGTCACTGGCGACCAGCGCAAGATGACTGTTGTTTCGCCGCATCCGAGACAACGCGTCCGGCAACGGAAGCGACGCCGGCAGGGCGGGCAGGGGCCGAACCATCGAGGCGTCCAGCACTGCCTGGGGGTCGCCTGCCAGCGGCAGCACATCTTTGATGTGCAGGTACCCGATGAATGCACCGGAGGGCGCGGACACCGGGAAACGCGAGTACCCGGTCTCGGCCAGTGCACTCTCGATCGCCCCGACCGTCGGACCGGATCCTTCATTGGCCGCGGGGACGGCGCGAATCTCGGCCAGCGGCATCGCCACATCGCCGACGACTCGGTTGCGGATCTGCAGAGCACGTGTGAGGCGGCCGTGCTCCTCGGGGTCGAGCAGCCCCTCCGACAGCGATTCGGCGATCATCTCCGACAGTTCCACCGTGGAGACAGTCACCTCGAGTTCGTCGCGGGGCTGCACGCCGAACGCACGCAGCGTGATGTTGGCGCACCAGTTGTAGAAGCCTACAAGCGGTCGCGCTGCCCGGATGTACACCAGATAGGGCGGGACCAGCAGCATCGCCGTGGTTTCCGGCCCGGCAATGGCGATGTTCTTGGGCACCATCTCGCCGAGCAGCACGTGCAGGATCACCACGATCGACAGCGCGACCACGAATGAGACAGTGTGCAGCACCGGATCCGGGACACCGACCCAGTCGAAGGGCGCCTCCAGCAGGTGCGCGACCGCCGGTTCACCGACCCGGCCCAACAGGATCGAGCAGATCGTGATGCCCAACTGTGAACCGGCAAGCATGAGTGACAGGTTCTCGCTGGCCCGGATCACCGTGACAGCTCGCTTCTTGCCGTGTTCAGCCAGCGCCTCGAGACGGTCGCGGCGTGCCGCGATCAGCGAGAACTCCGCGCCGACGAAGAACGCGTTCGCCCCGAGCAGCAGCACGGTCAGCAGAATTCCGAAGAGATCGCCCATCAGCGCCGCTCCTCCGCGGCAGCGCGTCCATCGCGGCCGATCTCGTTGAGTTCCAGCAGGTCGATGCGGCGGCCGTCCATCTTGATCACCGTTGCCCGCCACCGAACCGGATCCTCGAGGGGACCGTCGGGCTCGAACGCCGTCAACTCGACCGACTCGCCGCTTTGCGGAATGTGGCCGAGCATCTCGAGCACAAGCCCGCCGATCGTCTCGTAGTCGCCTTCTGGAGCGCGAAATCCGGTTTCGGTGGCGACTTCGTCGGTTCGCAGCAGCCCCGACACCTGCCAACCGCGTCCGGCCTGCACAACATCGGGTGTGGCGTCATCGTGCTCGTCGCGCACGTCGCCGACGATCTCCTCGATCAGGTCCTCGACCGTGACCATTCCCGCGGTCCCGCCGTACTCATCGACCACCAGTGCGGTCTGCAGCCCGTTGGCGCGCAATTCCGACATCACCGCGTCGCCGTCCAGCGTCGATGGCACCCTGACCACCGGCAGGGCCAACCGGGACAGCGGCATCGCCGCACGCGCGTCGCGGGGCACTTCGAAGACCTGCTTGACGTGCACCATGCCGATCGTCTCGTCCAGATCGCCGTTGACGATCGGGAAACGCGAGAAGCCGGTTCTGGTAGCAGCCTCCACCAGGTCAACCACGGTGTCGTCGGATGCGAGTGTCTCGACTTTGGACCGGGGGGTCATCAATTCCTCGGCGGTGCGGTCACCGAACCGCAGCGACCGGTCCACCAACAGCGCTGTGACCGGGTCCAACGATCCGCTTCGCGCCGAGTTGCGAACCAGCGACACGAGTTCCTGAGCCGAACGCGCGGAACGCAGCTCCTCGGCGGGCTCGATGCCGAGCCGGATCAGGATCCAGTTCGCGGTGCCGTTGGTCAGCCGGATGAGGGGGGTGAACAGCGCCGAGAACAGCAGTTGCGGGCCGGCGGACCAGCGTGCGGTCGGCACCGGGCGGGCAACCGCCAGGTTCTTGGGCACCAGTTCACCGAAGACCATCGACAGCGACGTTGCGATCAATACCGCCAGGATCAACGCCAGCGCGGCGGCGACCCGCCCGGGTACGCCGAGTGCGTCGAATCCGGGTCTCAACAGCCGGGCAACCACCGGCTCGGCCAAATATCCGGTGGCCAAGGTGGTGATCGAGATGCCCACCTGCGCCCCAGACAGTTGGAATGACAGGGTGCGGTGAGCTCGGCGGACAAGCTGGTCACGACGGCTACCACTGCGGGCGTTGGCCTCCACCGTGCTGCGTTCCAGCGCGGTGAGGGAGAACTCGGCGGCGACGAACACCGCCGTGCCGGCCGTGAGTGCCAGGATCGCCAGTATCGCCAGCACGGTGACCATGACGCTCATCGCGTCCTCGCAGTTGGAGCGCCGGGCAGCGGGCCCGGCGACCTAGAAGACGGTTCGGCGTCGGCGTCGCCTGTGCCACCGGAGCTTTCCGGGCAGGTCGGCTCACCCGACAACTGCTCAGCCCGGGGGCCCCGGTCCCTGCGAGTGGCCTCGACGGGTGCCTGCGGCACGGTGTCCTTTCGATTGATCTGCGCGGTCTGTGGAGGCGCCGCGCAGCCTCGGTAGTCCTGCATGTTAGCCCCGAATGTTAGCCGCGAGTATCGGACCTGAACTCCCGTCTACCCCGACATCGGTTGGCCGGTTGCGCTAGAGCCGCGCTGACCGTGCTCGACCCAGACCAACGAACCCATCCCCGCCGAACGCGCCACCGCGCACCGATCCTCGGAGCCCCCGAAACCGTCTGGGAAAGATTGGCTTGCCTTAGTAAAGTGCTACGTTTGGGGCATGAACTCGCTTGCCCGGATTGCAGCCGGCCTCGGACTCACCTGCGCGGTCCTGGCGGCGTCGTCCTGCTCGTCGGATTCTGGCAACGACCGGGGCGGTGAAAACAGGATCACCGTCTACTCGGGCCGCAGCGAAGCACTTGTCGGACCTCTTCTGGAAAAGTTCACCGCCGACACCGGCACCGAGGTCGATGTGCGCTATGCCGGCTCCGGCGAGCTGGCCGCACAGATCCTCACCGAGGGTGACAAGTCACCCGCCGACGTGTTCCTGTCACAGGATGCCGGCGCGCTCGGCGCGGTGTCGAAGGCCGGACTCTTCGCGCCGATCGACGCAGAGTCACTGGCGGCGGTTCCGCCACAGTTCTCCGCCGCCGACGGCAGCTGGGTCGGCGTTTCCGGCCGGGCCCGGGTTCTCGTCTTCAACCCGCAGCTGGCGCCCGATCCACCCGACACCATCGACGGCCTGCTGGCACCCGAATGGAAGGGCAAGATCGGTTACGCGCCGTCCAACGCGTCCTGGCAGTCCTTCGTCACCGGCCTTCGTGTCCTGCGCGGAGAGGACGGCGCCCGCCAGTGGCTGACCGCTTTCAAGGCCAATGACCCAAAGCCGTACGAGAACAACGTGGCGGTCCGCGACGCCGTCGACGCCGGTCAGATCGCGCTCGGCCTTGTCAACCACTACTACCTCTACGAGCTGATCGCCAGCAAGGGTCCGGGCGAAGTCGTCGCGGAGAACCAGTTCATGGCACCCGGCGATCCGGGCGGCCTGGTGAACGTGGCCGGTGTCGGTGTGCTCAAGTCGGCTCCCAACCCCGCCGGCGCACAGGAGTTCGCCGCTTATCTGATCTCTCGGACCGCGCAGGAGTACTTCGCCGGCGAGACCAAGGAGTACCCCCTGATCGAAGGGGTCGAGCCCGGCGCCGAGATACCACCGCTGGGCGAGCTCAGCCCGCCCGCCGTCGACCTCTCCCAGCTCGATGATGTGGAAGCAACCCAGCAGATGCTGGTCGACACCGGGCTGCTCACCAACTGACCACGACGACAGCCCCCACACGACCGGAGGCGACGCGACCCCGACGATCGCGGCGCCCGCCCTGGCTGCTGGTGGTGCTCGCCGCCGCCGTGGCAGTCGGCACCCTTCTTCCGCTGTTCTACCTGGGCGAGCGGGCGCTCGAGCGGGGCACTTCCTTCGTGGTGGCCGAGTTGTTCCAGCCCCGAACTCTTGTCCTCGTCGGTCGCTCGCTGGGACTCGTGGTCGTCGTCACTGCAGCCTGTGTGGTGCTTGGCACGTTGTTTGCGGTACTGGTGACCCGGACGAATCTGCCCGGGCGCCGCGCCCTCGGTGTCGTGCTGACGCTGCCGCTGGCGATGCCGAGCTATCTGATGGCGTATCTATGGGTGTCGATGGTCCCCACGATGTCGGGGTTCTGGGGCGCCTGCCTGGTGCTGGTGTTGGTCAGCTACCCGTATGTGCAGCTGACCACGGTCGCGGCGCTGACCCGCGTCGACCCCGCCCAGGAGGAGGTGGCTCGGTCGCTGGGCATGAGCGGGCCGGCCGTCCTGTTTCGGGTGACCCTGCGCCAGGCCCGCGCGGCTATCGCCGCGGGCGGGCTGCTGGTGGCGCTCTACGTGCTGTCGGACTTCGGCGCGGTCGCTGCCATGCGCTACGAAGCCTTCACCTGGGTGATTTACGGTGCTTACCGATCTGGTTTCAACCCGTCGCGGGCGGCGGTGCTGTCACTGGTGCTCGCAACGTTCGCGATCTTCCTGGTCATCGCCGAAGGCCGGGCCCGCGGACGAGCCTCGGCCTACCGAGTGGGCGGAGGATCTCCCCGGCCCGCCCCGCTGGCCGCAATGGATCGGTGGTGGCCGGTGGCCGGGCTGCTGCCGGCCGCGGTGATCGCCGCCGCGATCGTGGTGCCACTGGTCGCGCTCGGGGACTGGCTGCGTGCCGGGGGATTGCGTTTCGACCTTCCCGAATGGTGGGCGGCGCTGAGCTCGTCGGTGTGGCTGTCTACGGTGGCCGGGCTGGTGTGCACGGCCGCGGCGCTCCCGATCGGCTTGTTGGTGACCCGCTATCGCACATTCACAGCCAGAACCCTCGAAGGCGTCACCTACCTGGCCCACGGGCTGCCGGGAGTCGTGGTCGCTATCGCGATGGTTTCGGTCGGTGTGCTGTTGCTGCGCCCGCTGTACCAGACCGCCGCGCTGTTGATCGCCGCATACGCGGTGCTGTTCGTACCATTGGCCGTCGGTTCGGTGCGTTCCGCCTTGGAAGCCGCGCCGGTTCAGATGGAAGAGGTGGCCCGGTCCCTGGGGCGCGGACCGATCCGGGCGTTCGTCACCGTCACCGCCCGCACCGCCGCCCCCGGGATCGCCGCGGGCACCGCGATGGTTCTACTGGCATGCATGAAGGAGCTCCCGGTGACCCTGTTGCTGCATCCCACCGGAACCAACACGCTGGCCACTCGCCTGTGGGGATTCGCCTCGGTCAGCGACTACGCTGCCGCTGCGCCCTATGCTGTCGCCCTGTTGGCATTCGCCGCGGTGCCGACCGCGGTGCTGGGCCTGTGGAGTTCCAGAATGGGCGAGGTGCACGGTGCTTGATCCCCGACCTGACACCCGCTCTGGCACCCGCTCCGGCACCCAGACGGACTCGGAAACGTCGGCCGTGGAGGTGCGCGGCATCCGAAAGTCGTTCGGGAATCAACAGGTCCTCGCCGGTGTAGACCTGGATGTTTCCGCCGGGTCCATGCTCGCCGTCCTCGGGCCCTCCGGGTGCGGCAAGACCACGTTGCTACGCATCCTGGCCGGGTTCGAATCGCCCGACGCCGGCGTTGTCAGGGTTGGAGGCCAGCCTGTCGTGGGTGCCGGCAGGGAGGTACCCGCGCACCGCCGTCGAATCGGGCTGATGCCGCAGGAGGGTGCGCTGTTCCCGCACCTGAGTGTCGGCGGCAACGTGGGGTTCGGGCTGGACGGCTCGGCACGTGCGGACCGCGACCGGCGAGTGCGGCATTGGCTGGAAGTAGTCGGGCTGGAGGGACTGGCCGACGCTGCACCACACCAGCTCTCCGGCGGGCAGCAGCAACGGGTCGCACTGGCCCGGGCCCTGGCTGCTGAACCCCGGGTAGTACTGCTGGACGAGCCGTTCGCCGCGCTGGATGCCGGCCTACGGGTGCGGGTGCGCGAAGACATCGCCGCCATCCTGCGTGAAACGAAAACCACTGCGGTGCTGGTCACCCACGATCAGGCCGAGGCCTTGTCGCTGGCCGACTCGGTGGCCCTGCTGATGGACGGCTCCATCGTCCAGATCGGGCCGCCGCATGACCTGTACCAGCGCCCGGTATCGCTGCGCGCTGCCCGATTCGTCGGCGCCGCAGTCGAATTGGCCGGTTTCTGTCGCGCCCGCATGGTCGAGACGGTGTTGGGCGCGCACCCGGCGGCCCTGCCCACCGCCGACGGCCCCGTCACCGTTCTGCTGCGCCCGGAGCAGCTGCGAATCACGACCGGCATCGACGACGGCACGCCGGCGCAAGTGACAGCTTGCCGGTTCTACGGCGCCGACAGCGCGATACACCTGGCACTCGAGAACGGGGTCCGGCTGGTGTGGCGGGCACCGGGGGAGGCGCAGATCGAGGCCGGCGACCTGGTCACGGTCCGGGCCTGCGGTCCGGTCCTGGCCTATACCGACTGAACACAGCCTCGATCGAGCCGGTCACCACCCGGCAGGAAGCGGATGCCCTTCAGCGAAGCCCGCAGCGGACTGCACCCCGACCGTCGCCCGGTCGTGCAGTTCGGCCAGCGTGGCAGCACCGACATAGGTGCAGGTGCTGCGCACCCCGGAGGTGATGTGGTCCAGCAGGTCCTCTACGCCGCCCCGGGACGGGTCCAGGCCCATCCGTGAGGTGGAGATGCCTTCCTCGAACAGCGCTTTCCGGGCTCGGTCAAACGCGCTGTCGGTGCCCGTGCGCGCCACCACCGCGCGTTTTGACGCCATCCCGTAGCTCTCCTTGTAGGGATTCTCCTCACGGTCTCGCAGTAGGTCACCGGGCGACTCGTACGTGCCGGCGAACCAGGAGCCAATCATCACGTTGGAGGCGCCGGCCGCCAACGCGAGCGCCACGTCACGCGGATGGCGCACGCCCCCGTCAGCCCATACATGCGCTCCGAGTTCCCTTGCTGCGGAGGAACATTCGACAACTGCCGAGAACTGCGGCCGACCCACCCCGGTCATCATCCGGGTGGTGCACATCGCGCCGGGGCCCACCCCGACCTTGACGATCGACGCGCCCGCGCCGATCAGGTCGCGGGTGCCCTGCGCCGAGACCACATTGCCCGCGGCCAGCGGAACGCCCAGATCCAGCGCCGACACCGCCTCGATCGCATCGAGCATCTTGACCTGATGGCCGTGCGCGGTGTCGATCACCAACAGGTCCACCCCCACATCGGCCAGGGCCTGCGCCTTCGCGCCGACGTCTCCGTTGATGCCCACCGCGGCACCGACCCGCAACCGGCCGCGCCCGTCCACGGCGGGGGAGTAGAGGCCGGCCCGAACTGCACCGGTGCGGGTCAGGACGCCGGCCAGCGCACCGTCGGCGGTAGTCATGACCGCGACGCCGATCGGGGCGTGCTCGAGCAGGTCGAACACCTTGCGCGGGTCGGTGCCGGCCGGCGCGGCGACGAAGTCGCCCACCGAGACGTCGCGGACCCGGGTGAACCGGTCCACTCCGACACAGTTCGCCTCGGTCACCAGGCCGATCGGGCGGCCCTCGGATACGACGACCGCCGCGCCATGGGCCCGTTTGTGAATGAGTGCGATGGTGTCGGACACCGAGTCGTCGGGCGCTAGCGTCACCGGGGTGTCGGCCACCAGGTCACGGCTCTTGACGAAATCCACTGTCTGCTTGACGGCGGCGATGGGCAGATCTTGCGGGAGGACGACGAGACCGCCACGACGCGCGACGGTCTCGGCCATCCGGCGTCCGGCCACAGCCGTCATGTTGGCCACCACCACGGGGATCGTGGTGCCCGACCCGTCGGTGGTGGCGAGATCGACGTCGAAGCGCGAGGTCACCTCCGAGCGACTCGGGACGATGAATACGTCGCTGTAGGTCAGCTCGAACGGTGGGGGGTGTCCTTCCAGAAACCGCACAGGTCTCAGCCTAGGGTCCAGTGCACAACCATGTCGTGAATGTTCCAGGGCGAGGACGAAGGGGGCGGGCTGGTGACTTCGGTATGGCTGCGCATAGTGGCGTTGTTGTGCGCGGGCGCGCTCACGTGCGCGGGTTGCGGGGCCGATCGCACTGACCCCGAAGCCGCTTCGTCAGGCCCGGAGATGCGAACGCCGCTGATCGGGTCGGTGCCCTTTCCTCCGGTTCCGTTCGCCGGGTCCGACGGAAGGACCCATCTGGTCTATGAACTGTGGGTCACCAACTTCACCAGCGCGGATCTGACCGTCAACCAGATCCAGGTGCTCGATGCCGGTTCGGATCGCGTCGTCGAGGAGTTCGACGCCGAGGCGGTGCGGCGACGCCTGCAGCCGGCAGGAAGCCGAGAAGCGGCCGATCGCCTGGGGCCGGGCCAGTCCGGAACAGTCTTCATCCATCTGGCTGTGGCCGACGACGCCGTGCCCGACGAATTAGTCCACGAAGCCGACATCACCAGCCAGGCGATGCCTCCGGGCAATGACCAGATGGCCGAGCAACTCGGTGCCACGCTGGTCGACCGCAGGTCGTTACCGGTGTTGTCGGCACCGTTGTCCGGTGAGCGCTACGTAGCCGCCGACGGGTGCTGCGACTCCGTCTGGCACACCCGAGCAGTGTTGCCGATCGACGGCAGCCTTTATCTCGCTCAGAGGTACGCAATCGACTATGAGCAGATGGACGAGAACGGCCGGCTGGTGGCCGGCGATCCCGGCGATGTGGCCAACTACGCGATCTATGGCACCGAGGTGCTGGCGGTGGCCGACGGCACGGTCGTCAGTGCTCGTAACGATCTTCCGGAGCAGAAGCCGGGCAGCTTCCCCGCCGACATCCCGCTGGATGAGGCCGACGGCAACTCCGTCGTGCTCGACATCGGTGACGGCTTCTACGCCAGCTACGCACACATGCAGCAGGGCAGCGTCCGGCCCGTGGTCGGCGACGAGGTCAGACGAGGAGACGTCATCGGCTTGGTCGGCAATACCGGCAACACAGTGGCACCTCACCTGCATTTCCATGTCATGAACGGGCCGTCAGCGCTGGCCGCACAAGGGCTGCCGTACCTGTACGACCGGTTCTCCCGCACCGGTCAGGTCGCCGACTCGGCCGATCTCGAAGCCGCAGAGTCGCAGGGTGTTCCACTGCTCACCGAAAGCGGTGTGACCGCCACCGATCACACTGACCAGCTCGTCATGGATCGGAACATCGTGACCTTCACGCCATGACCACCGGCAGCGAGTCAGGAACCGGCGAGATCGACACCACGGTCGCTGCGGCGGGCCGAATCACAGCCCTCAGGTGGAATTCGCTGATACCGAAGCCGAGTCAGGCGCGCACCTCGCTGCGGTCACCGCCCCACAGCGTGTGGAACTTCTGCCCGGGCTCGGCGTCGATGCGGCCGTAGGTGTGGGCGCCGAAGAAGTCCCGCAGACCCTGGGTCAGCGCGGCGGGAAGCCGTTCGGTGCGCAGCGCGTCGTAGTAGGACAGTGCCGACGAGAAGCCCGGGATCGGGATGCCCAGCCGGGTCGCGGTGACCACGACGCGACGCCAGCCGTCGATGGCTGATTCGACTGCCTCGCGGAAGTACGGAGCGGTGATCAAGGTCGGCAGTTCGGGCTCGGCGTCGAAGGCGTCTTTGATGCGATTCAAGAACTTGGCCCGGATGATGCAGCCGCCGCGCCAGATGGTGGCCAGGTCGCCGGGGGTGATGTTCCAGCCGTACTCTGCGCTGCCGGCCTGAATCTGGTTGAACCCCTGCGCGTAGGCAATGATCTTCGACGCGTACAGCGCCTGGCGCACATCGTCGATGAATTCGACCGCATCGGCAGGGTTGGCGCCGAGGGCGCCGGAGGCCAGCCCGGTGGTGGCGGTGCGCTGCGGGACCGAACCGGACAGCGCACGGGCGAACACCGCCTCGGCGATCCCGGTAACGGGGACACCCAGGTCAAGAGCGGACTTGACCGTCCATCGGCCCGTGCCCTTCTGCTCGGCTTCGTCGACGATCACATCGACCAACGGCTTGCCGGTCTTGGCGTCGACCTGCCGCAACACCTCAGCGGTGATCTCGACAAGGAAACTATCGAGCTCTCCGGAGTTCCAGTCGGTGAACACATCGGCGATCTGCGCTGCGTTCAGTCCCAGCCCGTCGCGCAGCAGTTGGTAGGCCTCGCCGATCAACTGCATGTCGGAGTACTCGATCCCGTTGTGCACCATCTTCACGAAATGTCCTGCACCGTCGGGGCCGATGTGCGTGCAACACGGCACCCCGTCCACGTGCGCGGAGATCTCCTCCAGCAGCGGGCCCAGCGACCGGTAGGACGCGCTCGGGCCGCCCGGCATGATCGACGGGCCGTTGAGCGCGCCTTCCTCTCCGCCCGAGATACCCGCTCCGACGAAATGCAGGCCGCGTTCGCGCATCGCCGCCTCCCGCCTGATGGTGTCGGTGTAGAGCGCGTTGCCACCGTCGATGATGATGTCGCCCGGCTCCATGGCATCGGCGAGTTCACCGATCACGGCGTCGGTGGCCGCACCGGCCTTGACCATGACCAGCACTCGACGCGGTTTCTCCAACGCCGAGAGGAATTCCGGTATCGACTCCGAGCGCACGAACCTGCCCTCCGCGCCGTGCTCGGCCAGCAACGCGTCGGTCTTGGCGACCGACCGATTGTGCAGCGCGACCGTGTAGCCGTGGCGGGCGAAGTTGCGGGCGATGTTGGAGCCCATGACCGCCAGGCCGGTGACCCCGATCTGAGCGATGCCAGCCGTCTCAGAAGTGCTCATTGGGGGCCGCCTTTCCCGTGTCTAACTGGTGAAGAGCCGATGCAACTCGGTCAGCCACGGCACTGCCACCGCGAACGTGGGGACCACCAGCACAGCGGCCGCGGCGAGATAGGTCGTCACGGCCAATGCCAGGCTGTTGGGCCGTCCGGCGAGCCGTCGCACCCGGATCAACGCGGTTGGGCCGCCCGCCGCGAGCGCACCCGACGGGGTGGGACCCGCCGCGCATGCGACCAGCGCGCGCGCCAGGGGGGTGGGACCGGTCCGGCGCCGCGCGGCGTCGTCAGCGAGCAGCTCGATGAGCAGACGCACCGCGTCCAACGCACTTCTGCTGCGTACGAACCGGGGGAAGGCGGCATGGACGGCAGTGAACATCTCCAGCACCAAGTCGTGGCGTGCCCGAAGGTGCGCGCGCTCATGGGTCAGGATGGCGGCGACTTCGGGCTCTCGGAGTCTGGTAAGGGTTCCTTCACTGACCACGACACGACTTCGCACGCCGGGTAGGCAGTACGCCAACGGCTCGGCGACATCGAGGACTCGTAGGTGGCCGGCGCCTGGCGATTTCCCCACCAGGTCGACCATCATCCGATGACGTGCCCGCCGACGGCGGGTGGCGACGGCGACCCGCAGCACCGAGATCAGCAGTCGTCCGCCGATCAGCAGGGTCACAGCAAGCACCGCAACGTAGAGCGACCACAACGGCCAGCCCAGGACAGCGATCTCACCGGAGATCGTCGCGGTTGGCCGGCCGTCGGGTCCGGGCACGAAAAGCCTACTGGCGATAGCGATTCCGGCGCCAAACGCAGAAAGGACCGCAGCCAGGGCGATGGATTGCCACAGCACCACCGAGGCCCGCGGAGCCCGCATCGTCCACTTGGCTCGCGCCAGCATCGCCGGCACCGGCCCAGCGAGCAGAAGCGCTACGAGGGTGAAGGCCAGCGCGGACACGCGGTAAGTGTCCCTCAGGCAGTACCGGGACCGCCAGCCGGCGGGGGCAGACGGTGTTTGACCTCCAGATCAGACAG
This sequence comes from uncultured Mycobacterium sp., assembly GCA_964513475.1. Taxonomy (GTDB): domain Bacteria; phylum Actinomycetota; class Actinomycetes; order Mycobacteriales; family Mycobacteriaceae; genus Mycobacterium. Next base: position 14,338 of record CAZEMS010000004.1, read on the forward strand.
CGCACGCCGCAGCGCCGCAGCCTCACCGGCGCCCACCCGTTCGACGAACTGAACCAGGGCCGCCTCGCGACTGCCAGAATCTGCCGCTTGATCCAACGCGTCGACCATCAGGCCGGCGACCAGCTCGTCACGTCCGTGCGTCGGGGCGTAGCGGTGAGCCCGGTCGTCGCGGTGCTGGATGACCAGATTCTTCTTCGCCAGCCGCTGCAGCACCGTCATGATGGTGGTGTAAGCCAGGTCCCGGCGGGCTGCGAGCGCCTCGTGAACCTGACGTACAGTCTGCGGCTCCGGGCTGGTCCAGAGGTGGTCCATCACCTCACGTTCAAGGTCACCGAGACGCGTCAATTTGGCCATCTGCGTAACTCTCCTTGCGATGTGTCCAGCGTACTCCGCGGTTACTACCTGGCGTCGTACCGAGCCGGCCATCGGGCGGCCGGGCCCAGTTCGACCGGCAGTTGTGAGTCCAGTCACAGGGGCCTCCGCCCCATCAGCCTCAGCCTATAGTAAGGCTACCCTAAGCGACCTCTGGAGGTGTAATGCCGGTTGCGATCGACGACCCGCTGATCGCCAGCATGGCGGTCAGGCGAACGCTGCCACTGCACGAGTCGAGCCGACGGTTACGCGAGCTGTACCCGGAGTGCCCGCGGGTCTACGGCGTCGCCGTGATGGACGATATTTCCCGGCGACGGTGGTGGCCGCTGGCACAGGCGTTGAGCACCGACCGCCTCCGGGTCATGTTCGATCGCGCCGCCGATGAGATGAACAGCCCCGGCGCCGCGGCGCAACAACTTGTAGCCACGCTGGCCCATGTGGTGATCGGCCGGGTGGTACCGCTACTGGGCCTCGAGGGACGGGCATGGGACACCGGCCTGGAGAACCTCTGGGTGCACGTCGACTCCGAGGGTGCCATCGACTGGGTGGGCGTCGTCGACCCCGTTCTTCGGGTCCTGCCCGATGATCCTTCCCGGCTCGGCGAAGGCATCGTCACGCTGCCGAGCGAGGCGGCGCTGACAACCTGGGTCGCCCACCGCAGTCACCGCACGCTGGCGCCACTGTTCACCCGGCTGCAAGAGGTCAGTTCGGGCGCGATGCCGCTGGCTTCGATGTGGCACATGGTCGGCACGGCAATCGTCAGTTCGGCCACCCGGGCACCGATGCTGGCCGGCTCGAGCGAGGCGGCCAGCATGCGCCGCGGCCAGCAGGTACTCGATGCGTTGGCCGGTTTCGGGTTGCCGGTCCGGGGCTCTCGGCGCGGATCCGCCGGCAAGCCCTTGCTAAATTAGGCCAGCCTTGCCTATCCTTTGAGCGACCACCGGACCGTGCCGGAGTCCTGAGGGCTGCAGAGACCCCCGGTCCCCCCGAGGGCGGGCCCCGCGCCATGTGCGCGGGGCCCGCCCGCATTTCCAGACCCCGCATCGAACAGGTAGACACGTCTGATGGCCACCGACGCAACCGCCAGCCCCCTCGAAGGATTCGACCCGGTGCAGTCCGTCGACGGATTCGACCGCGAACTCGGCCTGACCTACATCGAGGTCACGCCGGACGGCGCCCGCGCGGAACTAGAGATCCACGACCGGCTCAAACAACCGTGGGGCATCGTGCACGGCGGCGTGTACTGCGCGGTCGTCGAGAGCATGGCCAGCGTCTCAGGCCACGTCTGGCTGACCGAGAACGGCGGCGGCACCGTGGTCGGCGTCAACAACAACACCGATTTTCTGCGGGCCATCCGCTCGGGCACCGTCAGCGCCGTGTCGACACCCATCCACCGGGGGCGACGCCAACAACTCTGGCAGATCACCATTACCGACGCACACGACCGTGTCGTGGCGCGCGGCCAGGTCCGGCTGCAGAACCTGCCGGCGGAGTGACCCGCTGATGCTGCCAAGTCGTACGCGCCGTGGCAGTATCGCCGACTATGCGATTGACCCCGCATGAACAGGACAGGTTGCTGATCTCCTATGCGGCCGACCTGGCGCGCCGCAGACAAGCTCGCGGCCTCAGGCTCAACCATCCCGAGACCGTCGCACTGATCACCGACCATCTCCTCGAAGGCGCGCGCGACGGCCGGACCGTGGCCGAGTTGATGGTCAGCGGCCGCGAGGTCCTCAGCCGGGAGGACGTGATGGAAGGGGTGCCTGAGATGCTCAACGAGATCCAGGTCGAGGCGACGTTTCCAGACGGCACCAAACTTGTGACTGTCCATTGCCCGATCCCGTGAACGGCGAGCCCTCGGACGCGGAGAACGCAGCGTTGGTGCCCGGCGAGATCCGTTACGGCGAAGGCACAATCACGCTGAACGCTGGTGCCCAACGCATCTCGATGGACATCGTCAACACCGGCGACCGGCCCGTTCAGGTGGGCAGTCACGTCCACCTGCCACAGGCCAATGCCGCCCTGGACTTCAACCGCGACGCGGCCTACGGCCACCGACTCGACATTCCTGCCGGAACCTCGGTACGGTTTGAACCCGGTGTGGCCCAACGTGTGTCGCTGGTCCCACTACGAGGACGGCGTGAGGTGCACGGCCTCAGCCTGAACCCACCCGGGAAGTTGGATTCCTGATGGAGCTGTCGCGTCAACGGTACGGAGCGCTGTACGGGCCGACGGTCGGTGATCGAGTTCGGCTGGCGGACACCGATCTGTTCATCGAGATCACCCAGGATCTCAGTGGCGGACCGGGCCATGCCGGCGACGAAGCCGTGTTCGGTGGCGGCAAGACACTGCGGGAGTCGATGGGCCAGGGACGGGCCACCCGGGCCGAAGGTGCGCCCGACACCGTCATCACCCGCGCAGTAATTCTCGACTACTGGGGAATCATCAAGGCCGACATCGGAATTCGCGACGGACGCATCGCCGCCATCGGCAAGGCCGGCAACCCCGACATCATGGATGGCATCCACCCCGGTCTGGTGATTGGACCCTCTACCGAGATCATCTCGGCCGACGGCCGTATCGTCACCGCCGGTGCCGTCGACAGCCACGTGCACTTCATCTGCCCACAGCTGATGCAGGAGGCCATCGGCAGCGGGATCACCACAATGGTCGGCGGTGGCACCGGACCGGCCGAGGGGAGCAAGGCCACCACGGTGACCCCCGGAGCGTGGCACCTGGCGAGGATGTTGGAGTCGCTGGACTGCTGGCCGATGAACATCGCGCTGCTGGGCAAAGGCAACACCGTCAGAGCGGAATCGATGTGGGAGCAATTGCGTGGCGGCGCTTCTGGGTTCAAGCTGCACGAGGATTGGGGATCCACCCCGGCCGCGATCGACGCCTGCTTGAAGGTGGCTGACGCATCCGGCGTCCAGGTCGCTCTGCACACGGACACCCTGAACGAGGCGGGGTTCGTCGAAGACACCGTGGCGGCGATCGCCGGCCGATCCATCCACACCTATCACACCGAAGGCGCGGGCGGCGGCCACGCACCCGACATCATCACGATCGCCGCCGAACCCCACGTACTGCCGAGCTCGACCAACCCGACTCGGCCGCACACCGTCAACACTCTCGACGAGCACCTCGACATGCTGATGGTGTGCCATCACTTGAATCCCAGCGTCCCCGAGGATCTGGCGTTCGCTGAGAGCCGCATCAGGCCGTCCACGATGGCAGCCGAGGACCTGCTGCACGATATCGGGGCAATCTCGATGATCGGCAGCGACTCGCAGGCGATGGGCCGTATCGGCGAGGTCGTCCTGCGCACCTGGCAGACGGCGCACGTGATGAAACAGCGGCGCGGGGCATTGGACGGTGATCCCTCTGGCCTCCGGCAGTCAGACAACAACCGTGCCCGTCGCTACGTCGCGAAGTACACCATCTGCCCGGCCGTGGCGCACGGTCTTGACCACGAGGTCGGCTCAGTGGAAGTCGGCAAGCTCGCCGACCTGGTGATCTGGGATTCCGCCTTCTTCGGCGTCCGTCCCCACGCGGTGCTCAAGGGCGGCATGATCGCCTGGGCCGCAATGGGAGACGCGAACGCGTCGATTCCCACTCCGCAGCCTGTACTTCCGCGGCCGATGTTCGGCGCGGCACCTGCGGCGGCAGCGGCGACTTCGGTGCATTTCGTCGCCCCGCAGGCGATCGAGGACGGCCTGGCCGAGAAGATCGACGTCCGTCGGCAGCTGGTCGCGGTCCGCGACGTACGCAGCGTGGGCAAGTCGGACATGCCTGAAAACGACGCTACGCCACGTATCGAAGTCGACCCGGACACCTTCACGGTTCGTATCGACGGCCAGGTCTGGCGGGAACAACCAGTTACCGAGCTGCCGATGGCACAGCGATACTTCTTGTTCTAACGGCATGAAACATCTCTCGACACTGCTGGCACTGGCCGACTCGCGTCTGCCCATCGGTGGCCACGTGCACTCCGGCGGGGTCGAGGAGGCGGTGGCCAGCGGACTGGTCATCGACCTCCCCACGCTGCGGGCGTACCTGATCAGACGAATCCGCACCCAGGGACTGGTGACGGCGTCGATCGCCGCGGCGGTACACGACGGCAGGCTGGCCGTCTCGGAGGCAGACCGCGAAACCGATGCCCGCACACCGGCGCCGGCCGCCCGGCGGGCATCACGCAGCCAGGGTCGCGGGCTGCTGCGGCTGGCTCGGCGGGTGTGGCCCGAGAAGGACTGGAAACCCCTTGGCCGCGAACCGCATCTCGCAGTGGTCGCCGGCACGGTCGGCGCCGTCGGCGGCCTGATTCCGGAGCACACAGCTCTGGCAGTGGTCTACACCACCATGACCGGTTCGGCGACGGCTGCCCAGCGGCTCCTGGCGCTGGATCCCGCCGACGTGGCCACGCTGACGTTCGAGTTGTCCGCGCCGTGCGACCGGGTCGCCGCAGAGGCGGCCGAGGAACTCGCCGACCTGTCAGACCCGCTACTCGATGTGCTGGCTCAGCGGCACGACGAGCGCGACCTACGCCTGTTCGCCTCCTGAAAGAGCCCTGATGCCACCGCATTTCCTGGAACCCGGCGCCGAGCCGCACCACCACACGAACCGGCCGAGGCGCGTCCGCGAGCCCGGGGAGCCGTTGCGCATCGGGATCGGCGGACCAGTCGGGTCGGGCAAGACCGCGCTCGTCGCCGCGCTTTGCCGACAGCTGCGGGAGAAGCTGTCTCTTGCGGTGCTCACCAACGACATCTACACCACCGAAGACGCTGACTTCCTGCGCCGCCACGCCGTACTGCCAGATGCGCGGATCGCCGCCGTACAGACCGGCGGCTGCCCGCACACCGCGATCCGAGACGACATCACAGCGAATCTCGACGCTATCGAAGACCTGGTGGCGGCGAACCCCGGTCTGGACCTGATCCTGGTCGAGTCCGGCGGCGACAACCTGACCGCGACGTTCTCCTCGGGGCTGGTCGACGTGCAGGTTTTCGTCGTCGACGTGGCCGGCGGCGACAAGGTGCCGCGGAAGGGTGGGCCGGGCGTGACTTTCTCGGATCTGCTGGTGGTGAACAAGACCGACCTGGCGCCTCTGGTGGGAGCCGATCTCGAGGTGATGCGCAGCGACGCGGCCGCCGTTCGTGGCTCCAGGCCTACCGTGCTCATCTCGCTTACCGAGGATCCGGCCGCCACCGCGGTGTTGCATTGGGTGTGTGAGCAATTGCGCACTCCGGCCGGGAATCCGGCGGGAAGTTAGTGCGGTCCGACGTCCTCATCGTGGCCTCCGTGGGCTCGGCGCCGCGTATCGAGTGCACCGGTGGACTTGCCGCCCGCCGTACCGAAGCCAACACCGTGCATCTGGTGTCGGCGGCGGCGACCCCGCTGGGCGGAGACAGCATTACCGTGCGGGTGATCGCCGAGGCCGGTGCCGTGCTGAGGGTACGCACTGTGGCGGCGACAGTGACCTTGCCGGGACGGGAGACCGTGGAATCTCGGTCGGAATGGGACATTCAGGCGGCCGGGGAGGTGGACATCGACCCACAGCCCACCGTGGTCGCCGGCGCTTCACGTCATCTCGCCAGCACCAGAGTGCACGTCGCCGAGACCGGGCGGGTCCGGGTACGCGAACGCGTCCAGATCGGCAGAACCGGTGAGTGGGAAGGCTTCTGGTCTGGGTCGCTGCACGCCGACGTCGAGGGTCGGGCGCTGCTGCGCCACCGCGTCGAGATGGGCACCGGCTCGGTCACCGACGACGAACTCGGCACTCCACGCGCGTGCATCAGCGAAATGCGTTATCCAGCCGACTATCCGGCCGGGGCGTTCGATCCCGGGGGAACGCTGCTGGCATTGGCCGGTGGCGGTTGCCTAGCCACCTGGCAGGGCACCCAACTGCCCGCCTAGCTCGCCGCCGTCACGGTGTTCTGCACCGAGTCGGCGATCTCCTGCAGTTCTTCGAGCCGCGTTCGGGCGTACGCCTGCTGCTCGGTGATGGCGAGCTGGCCGCGATTTCGGCCCAGGAACGTCACCGTCCACGACAACAACGTGACAACTTTGGTCTTGAAACCGACCAGGTACACCAGGTGCAGTACCAGCCACGCCAACCACGCGATGAAGCCGCTGAACTCCAGTGACCCGATCTGAGCGACTGCAGAGAACCGCGACACGGTGGCCATCGAGCCTTTGTCGAAGTATTCGAACGGCTTCCGGAAGTCCGGATTGGCCCCCTTGAGCTCGGCCTTGATCAGCTTGGCGGCGTAGCGACCGCCCTGGATTGCCCCCTGCGCCTGACCCGGAACACCCTCGACCGCGGCCATGTCGCCGACGACGAAGACGTTTGGGTGCCCGGGGATCGACAGGTCGGGAAGCACCTGGACACGCCCGGCACGGTCCAGCTCGACACCGGACTGCGCGGCGAGATCTCTTCCCAGTGGGCTGGCAGCCACGCCGGCCGACCACACTTTGCACGCCGATTCGATTCGCCGCAGTTTGCCGTCCGCGTCTTTCACCGTCAGCCCGTTGCGGTCCACGTCGGTGACCATCGCACCCAACTGGATCTCGACGCCCATCTTCTCCAGCCGAGTCTGCGCCTTCTTGCCGAGCTTCTCGCCCATCGGCGGCAGCACGGCTGGGGAGGCGTCGAGCAGGATGACCCTGGCCTTGGTGGAGTCGATGTGGCGGAAGGCACCTTTGAGCGTGTGATCGGCCAGTTCGGTGATCTGCCCGGCCATCTCCACACCGGTGGGGCCGGCGCCGACAACGGTGAACGTCAACAGTTTTTCCCGGCGCCTCGGATCGCTGGATCGCTCGGCCTGCTCGAACGCGCCCAGGATGCGGGCCCGCAACTCCAACGCGTCGTCGATCGACTTCATCCCGGGTGCGAACTCGGCGAAGTGGTCGTTGCCGAAGTAGGACTGGGTGGAGCCGGCCGCAATGATCAGGCTGTCGTACGGCGTGGAGTAGGTGTGGCCGAGCAGCACCGACTCCACCGTCTTCTTGGTGAGGTCGATGTGAGTCACATCTCCGAGTAACACCTGGACGTTGCGCTGGTGGCGCAGGATCACCCGAGTGGCGGGCGCGATCTCGCCCTCCGAGATGATGCCGGTGGCCACTTGGTACAGCAACGGCTGGAACAGGTGGTGGGTGGTCCGGGCAATCATCTTGACGTCGACATCGGCGTGTTTGAGGGCCTTGGCAGCCGTCAGCCCGCCGAATCCCGACCCGATGATGACGACCTTGTGCCGGTCGGACGCAGTGGCTCCGGGATGGCTCATCAGGGCTCCTCGACGGACGGCACGGTCGGTATCTCCAACACGGTAGTCGGCCACACCATAGATGGTCAGCCGGTTGCTTGTGGCGTATGCCACCCAGATGGGTGTGACTACCCGCCGACCAGTGGTCTGAGCTGCTCACCGAGCGCGGTGATCTGGCCCGGCTGGTAGCCCTGGACGCTGGTCGGCAGGTTCAGGATCACGCCGTCGACGCCGACGTCGAGCACCTTGGTCCGGATCTGCTCGGCCACCGATTCGGCGCTGCCGACCACCATGCGCTGGCGCATGCCGGCGGGAATCAGGTCAGGCGCGGCCTTCTCGTCGACCATCGCGGTGATGAGCATGCTGGTCTCCAGCGTGGCCGGATCGCGGTCGCTCTCCTCGCAGCGCGCCCGGACGACCTCCATCTTGGCCGGCAGCTGGTCGAAGCCGACGACAAGATTGAGATGGTCGAAGAGCCGGGCCGCCAGTGGGATGGTCTTCTTCTCGCCGCTGCCGCCGATCAGCAGCGGGATGTGGTCGCGGAAACGCGGGCTCGCAAAGGCGGATTCGGCGTGATAGTACTGCCCGGAGAACGTCGCGTGGCCGCCCTTGATCATCGGCAGGATGATCTCCAGCGCTTCGTAGAGTTTGTTGAAGCGCTCGGTGAAGGTCCCGAACCCGAAGCCCAGCTGCTGATGTTCCAGTTCGAACCAGCCGGTGCCGATACCCAGGATCGCGCGGCCCTGGCTCATCACGTCGAGGGTGGTGACGGCCTTGGCCAGCAGCGTGGGGTTGCGATAGGTGTTGCCGGTAACCAGTGTCCCCAGCTGTACCCGCTCAGTTGCGGTGGCCAGACCGCCCAGCGCGGTATACGCCTCCAGCATCGGCTGATCGGGGGAACCCAGCATCGGCAACTGATAGAAGTGGTCCATCACGAAGACGGCGTCGAATCCGGCCGCATCCGCTTCCTGGGCCTGCCTGATCACAGTGGGGAAGAGGTCACCCACCCCGGTGCCGTAGGTGAAGTTGGGAATCTGCAGACCGAGTCGAATCGTCACTTCCGCAACACTAGCCCTCGGACCTAGCCCAAACGGGCCGGCACCCCCCGGCTGACGTGCAGTGTCTGTCCGGTGACGTGCCGCGCGGCCGCGGTGGACAAGAACACGGCCAGCCGCGAGATCTCCTCGGCGACCGACGGTGGTGTGCTGGTCAAACCGTCATACCCGGGCTGCGCGCTCTTGCCTGAGGCGACGGCGTTGACCGTGATCCCGCGGGTACCGAACACCGCGGCCTGGCCGGCGGTCCAGTCGGAAAGGGCCGCTTTGATCGCGGCGTCGGCGCTGCCGACGCGGGGATGGTCGGGGACGACGTTGACGATCGAGCCACCGGATCGCAGGTTGTCGCCGACCAGCTGCACCATCAGCACCACCGATAGCACAGTCCGGTCCAGCGCAGTGCGCCACGCATCCGCATTCTCGGACAAGGTGAACGTGCGAGGATCGCTGGATTCGGGCAGCGCCGGAACGTTGACGAGACTGTCGATGTGGTGCGGCAACCGACTGCGAGCTGAGTCGAGGCTGTCCGGATCGGTGGTATCGACCACGATCGACTCCAGCTCCAGCTCCTTTGCGGCAACCTCGAGATCGTCGCGGCGCGCGCCCGCGATGACGACCCGATGGCCCGCGTCGCGGAAGGCTGTCGCGATCGTACGTCCCAGTTCGGTATCACCGCCGGTGATGAGCACATCCATCGCCATGACCTCCTGATATTCGGCGCTGAAACCCGAGCGAGCACGGGAATGGAGTCAGCGCACATGTTACTGGACAGTAGCTACTACGGTGACGGCGCCCCGCACACCGGTAGGTGCCGTGGACCTGGGCAGTAACGGCCAGCGGCAGGAGCGCGATCGAACCAACAGGCCCCCGACGCCAGACGCCCCCGCGCAACGCGCGGGGCCCGCGTCATGCCAGCAACATGCTGCATCAGGTCTTACAAGTAGGTATTGAGCAGCCAGCAATCGAATTGTTATGCACTTCAGGAGCAACACACACTTGCGTCACGGCGGCAACACGGTATTTTCGTCCCCATGAAGCAGCCGGACGTGCTTTCCGCACGGCGCAAGGGCCTGTCGATCGCCGGCCTTTCAAAGACGTTGGTGATCACGGTATTCAGTGGTGTCACCGCGGTGGCACTGACCCTGCCCTCCATCGCATCAGCCCAACCTGAGCCGGCGCCTCCACCTCCGCCGGCCACTGACGCACCGCCACCGCCACCGCCCGCGGACCCGAATGCGCCGCCACCACTGCCGCCTCCGCCGCCGAATCCGTTCGCCGATCCGAACACGCCTCCGCCGCCACCTCCGCCGCCGGCTGACCCGAACGCGCCGCCACCTCCTCCCGCGGATCCCAACGCGCCGCCGCCGCCACCTCCGCCGCCGGCTGACCCGAACGCGCCGCCACCTCCTCCCGCGGATCCCAACGCGCCACCCCCGCCGCCGCCGCCGGCGGAGCCCGGCCGCGTCGACAATGCGGCAGGCGGGTTCAGCTACGTCGTGCCCGGGGGCTGGATGGTCGCAGACGCAACACAGCTCTCGTACGGCCAGGCGCTGCTGACCAAGGTGGCGCCCGAGGGTGCGCAACCGCCGAACGACACCAGTGTGCTGCTGGGCCGGCTGGACCTGAAGCTGTTCGCCGGCGCCGAGACCGACAACTCCAAGGCCGCCAGCCGACTGGCCTCCGACATGGGCGAGTTCTTCATGCCGTTCCCGGGCACCCGGGTCAACCAGAAGACCACTCCGCTCAGCGCGGACGGCATGCAGGGTGTCGCGTCCTACTACGAGGTGCAGTTCACCGACCCCAACAAGCCTGACGGCCAGATCTGGGCCGGTGTGGTCGGGAAACCGACCGCCCCCGGCACCCCGCGCAGCCAGCGGGCTCCCGAACGGTGGTTCGTCGTCTGGCTCGGCTCGGCGAACAGCCCCGTCGACCAGAACGCCGCGGTGGCCCTGGCAGAGTCGATCCGGCCGTGGAGTGCACCGCCAGCACCGGATCCGAACGCGCCGCCCCCTCCGCCGGATCCGAACGCGCCACCACCGCCTCCGCCGGATCCGAACGCGCCACCACCGCCTCCGCCGCCGCCTGCGATCGGCGTCCCGGTCCCGGTGGACCCCAACAGCGCCCCGGAGATGTTGCCGCCACCAGCCTGATTCGCGCACGCGATTTGTGGGTCGAATCGTTACGCGCTGCGGGTAGAGCCGGGTATAGCGTGGAATGCAGCCCGTTCACGCGGGCCCAGCCCTCGATCCGACAGTGACAGGCAAGGTGATCCCGATGAACCTCGCGACGGACCTCCCGATCGACACCCCGACCCCAGTTGTCGCGGCTACCGAGTTCCTCGCTCGTTCCACCACGCTGACCAGCGTTGGCTGGATCGGCTACATCATCATCGGTGCGATCGCCGGGTGGATCGCCGGCAAGATCGTCAAGGGTGGCGGCTCGGGCATCCTGATGAACATCGTCATCGGCGTCCTCGGCGCTCTGATCGGTGGCTTCCTGCTGAGCTTCTTCGTCGACACGGCGGCGGGTGGCTGGTGGTTCACCTTGTTCACCGCAGTCCTCGGTTCGGTGATCCTGTTGTGGATAGTCGGAACGCTGCAACGTCGAAAGGTCTAGCCGCGGGACGGGCCGGCGCATTGCAGGCATGACCCCAAGGACCATGACGGCCTGGCAAGTACGCCAGCCAGGGCCGATGAGCACCTCGCCGCTTGGGCGGGTCGAAGCCCCGGTGCCGCAGCCCGGCCCCGGGGACTTGCTCGTCGCCGTGCGGGCGTGTGGTGTGTGCCGCACCGACCTGCATGTCGCCGAGGGGGATCTGCCGGTGCACCGCCCGCGGGTGATCCCGGGCCACGAAGTCGTCGGCGAAGTGGTCGCCACCGCCGGTGACGACGACGGTTTCAGCGTCGGGGACCGGGTCGGAATCGCCTGGCTGCGACACACCTGCGGCGAGTGCACAGCCTGTCTGCGAGGGCAGGAGAACCTCTGCCCTCGATCACAGTACACCGGGTGGGACGCCGACGGCGGGTATGCCGAATTCACTACGGTACCTGCGCATTTCGCGCATCGACTGCCCACCGGGTACTCCGATGCCGAGCTCGCGCCGCTGCTGTGTGCCGGCATCATCGGCTACCGCTCGCTGAAGCGCGCGGAGCTGCCCTCAGGCGGGCGTCTCGGCCTCTACGGGTTCGGCGGCAGCGCACATATCACTGCCCAGGTCGCGCTGGGGCAGGGCGCCGAGGTGCACGTGATGACCAGGGGCGCGCGGGCCCGCGAACTGGCATTGGAACTCGGCGCGTCGTCGGCGCAGGGCGCAGCCGATCCGCCGCCGGTGGGGCTCGACGCCGCCATCTTGTTCGCCCCGGTCGGAGAGTTGGTGCTGCCGGCACTGCAGGCGCTGAACCGGGGTGGCACACTGGCGATCGCCGGTATCCATCTCAGTGACATCCCGGCGCTGAACTATCAGCGTCATCTCTTCCAGGAGCGTCAGCTGCGATCGGTGACCTCGAACACCCGCGCTGACGCCCGCGATTTCCTGGCCTTCGCTGCCGCGCACCACATTGAGGTGACCACACCGGAGTACCAGCTCAGCCAGGCCAGCGACGCGCTGTCCGACCTGAGTGACGGTCGCATCGCCGGCGCAGCCGTGCTGCTGCTCTGAAAGCGCCGTGCAGACCCGCTAACTTCGATTGACTTCGATTGACTCTGCGCCCAGAGCGCAGTCACTCAACTCGAGATGTGCCACACCAGTGCAGCAGCAAGCGCGCCGAGACCGTTCAGGGACCAGTGCATCGCGATCGGCGCCAGCAGGCTGCCGCTGCGACGGCGCAGCCAGGTGAACACGAACCCGGCGACGCCGGTGGCGATCACCGCCAGCAACACGCCGGCGACTGTGCCCAGGACGCCGCCCCCGAACATGCGGGTGAAGCCGATGTTGCTGCTGGTCAACCCGAGTGAGGTGGAAACGTGCCACAGCCCGAACAGCAGCGAACCGGCGGCGGCGACGCCGCGAAACCCCCAGGCACGGGTCAGCGCACCGTGCAGCACGCCGCGAAACGCCAACTCTTCGGGAATCACAGTCTGCAGCGGGATGATGATCATCGAGGCGATCAGGGCGCCGGAGATGGTCGCGTAGTTGTTGTTCATGAACATCGGCCGGGTCCACGGCAGTAGCGCACCGATCACAATGACGGCGCCGACGATGCCGACCGCAGCCAGCGCGTAGCCGGCTCCGGTCTTCCAGTGCTCTCGGCCCAGGCCCAGTTCCGCCCAGCCCAGTCCCCGCGACCGCACCAGCAGCACCAGCCCTGCCGCGGCCGCAGGCACTGTCGCGACGCTGGCCCACGGCGTGGTGAAGTGAGCGATCAGGTTGGTCAGCGCGAGCACCACCACGACGACGGCGATGTCGGCGTAAGCACGAAAGTGATTCAGCGCGGACAGCTGGGCGACCAACGGGTGGGGACGGGCATTCAGCGCCGCGGCATCGACAGACATCGCGCCAATGTTACCCGGATTTCACCACCCGATTACGTCACCGGCCGTTCGTGGTGGGGTAGTCCCAATCCCACCGCCAGTCCGACACGGCCGGATCGTCTTCGCCGTGCTCACGGGTGTATCGGCGGGCTGCCAGCCGGGCATCCAGCATGCCCTGGCGCAGCACGGCGGCCCTGGTCCCCAAGCCGTCCACGCGATCTATGACGTCGATCACCAGGCGGAAGCGATCGAGGTCGTTGAGCATCACCATGTCGAACGGCGTGGTCGTGGTGCCGCGCTCCTTGAAGCCGCGCACATGCATCGACCGGTGATTGGTGCGGCGGTAGGCGAGCCGGTGGATCAACCACGGATACCCGTGATAGGCGAAGATGATCGGTTTGTCGGTGGTGAACAGGGAATCGAACTCGAAGTCGGACAATCCGTGCGGGTGTTCGGATTCGGGTTGCAGCCGCATGATGTCGACCACATTCACCACCCGCACCGCCAGGTCGGGCAGTTCGCGCCGCAGAATGTCGGCGGCCGCCACGGTCTCCATCGTCGGGACGTCGCCTGCGCACGCAAGTACCACGTCGGGTTCCCCGGTCGCGGTACCGGCCCAGTCCCAGATGCCGACGCCGCGGGCGCAGTGGGCGATGGCCGCGTCCATGTCGAGGTAGGTCAGCGCGGGCTGCTTGCCGGCAACAACGACGTTGACGTAGTCGCGGCTACGTAGACAGTGGTCGGCCACCGAGAGCAGCGTGTTGGCGTCCGGCGGCAGGTACACCCGCACTGCCTCGGGTCGCTTGTTCGCGACGTGGTCGATGAAGCCGGGATCCTGGTGCGAGGCGCCATTGTGGTCTTGACGCCATACGTGTGAGGTCAGCAGGTAGTTGAGTGAGGCGACCGGCTGCCGCCACGGCAGCTCACGGTTGCGGGTCAGCCATTTGACGTGCTGGTTGACCATCGAGTCGACGATGTGCACGAAGGCTTCGTAGCAGTTGAACAACCCATGTCGGCCGGTGAGCAGATACCCCTCGAGCCAGCCTTGGCACAGATGCTCGGAGAGCACCTCCATCACCCGGCCCTGCGGCGCCAGGTGATCGTCTCCCGCTTCGGAGTCCGCCAACCAGGCCCGGTCGGTGGACTCGAACACCGCGTCGAGCCGGTTGGACACCGTCTCGTCGGGACCCATGAGTCGGAACCGGTCTGGGTTTCGCGCGATCACGTCGCCCAGAAATGTGCCCAAGACCCTGGTGGCCTCAGCGGTCGCCGCGGCGGGGGCGTCGACGTCGACGGCGTAGTCCCGGAAGTCCGGCAGATCCAGATCGCGCAACAGCAGTCCACCGTTGGTGTGGGGGTTCGCGCTCATCCTCCGGCGACCGGTCGGCGCCAGAGCGCGCAATTCGGGACGCAACGCGCCGGTGGCGTCGAAGAGTTCCTCCGCGCGGTAGCTGCGCAGCCACTCCTCCAGCTGCGCCAGGTGACCGGGGTTGGTGCGGGTCTCCGACAGTGGGACCTGGTGTGAGCGCCACGTCCCCTCAACGGGCTTCCCGTCGACCTCCCTGGGGCCGGTCCAGCCCTTCGGGGTGCGCAGCACGATCATCGGCCACATCGGACGGCCCCTCTGGCCGTCGAGTCGGGCCGCCCGCCGGATGGCCGCGATCTCGTCGAACGCCTCATCGAGGGCCGTCGCCAGCTGCCGGTGAACGTCGAGCGGATCGTCACCGGCCACCGTGATCGGGCGGTAGCCGTAGCCGAGCATCAAGGATTCGAGTTCCTGTTGCGGTATCCGCGCAAGCAGGGTCGGATTGGCGATCTTGTACCCGTTGAGGTGCAGGATCGGCAGCACAGCGCCGTCGGTGACCGGATTGAGGAACTTGTTGGAGTGCCAGCTGGCCGCCAGCGGACCGGTTTCCGCCTCACCGTCACCGATCACGCAGGCGACGACCAGATCCGGGTTGTCGAAGGCAGCGCCGTAGGCGTGCGTCAACGCGTACCCCAGTTCGCCGCCCTCGTGGATGGAGCCGGGCGTCTCCGCTGCCACGTGGGAGGGGATACCACCGGGAAACGAGAACTGTCGGAACAGCTTGCGCATGCCCTCGGCGTTCTCGCCGATACCCGAGTAGACCTCGGCGTAGGTGCCTTCCAGGTAGGCGTTGGCCACCAAACCCGGTCCACCGTGGCCCGGCCCCGTGATGTAGATGACGTTGGCGTCGCGCTCGCGGATCACCCGGTTCAAGTGCGCGTAGACCAGGTTCAGCCCCGGAGTGGTGCCCCAATGCCCGAGCAGTCGGGGCTTGACGTGCTCGGGCCCGAGCGGCTCCGCCAGCAGCGGGTTGTCGAGCAGATAGATCTGGCCTGCCGACAGGTAGTTCGCGGCCCGCCAATAGGCGTCGATCAGCTTCAGTTGGTCGTCTGATGGAAATGGACTCATGCGACACGGATACCCAACACTCGGGACCCGTCCCACGTGGGTGCGGTGCCTATCGGAGGCGAGACCTTCCTCACTACGCTGTTTCTCGTGCTGGGATTCGCTCTGCCGCAGTTCGGTGAATCCGCACACACGGATCTGGCCAGGTTCGCCTCGACCGCCGAGAGCCTCGGCGCCGACTCCCTCTGGGTGGGTGACCGGCTACTGGCGCCGGTCGATCCGAGCGTGGGCTATGCGGGCGGCGACGCAATCCCCGAGCAGTTCCACACGGCCCTGGATCCGTTCGCCGCATTGACAGTCGCCGCGACGGTTACCACCAGCTCACGCCTGGGCGCCAGCGTGTTGGTCGCCCCCTGGTATCCACCGGTGCAACTGGCCCGCCAACTCACCAGCATCGACGTGATCAGCGGGGGTCGGCTCATGCCGGGCTTCGGCATCGGCTGGTCGCCGGAGGAGTACCGAGCGGCCGGTGCGCCCTTCGCGCGAAGGGGCGCCCAACTCGATGAGGTGCTCGACGTGCTGGACGCGTGGTGGACCACCGATCCGGTTCGCCACGAGGGCGACCGGTGGTCCGTGCCGGCGTCCTGGGTGGGCCTCAAACCGGTACAGCGCCCCCGGCCGCCGGTGTACCTGTCGGCGTTCACCCCTGCCGCGTTGCGGCGGGTCGGCCGTCGCGCCGACGGCTGGCAGCCCGTGGCCACCGTGCCCCACGGGGTCCACGTCGAGCTGATGAACGCGCACCGCCGCACAATCGAGGACGCCGCCCGGCAGGCGGGGCGGGATCCCTCGGGTATCCATGCCCTGGTGCGCATCAACGTTGCCGCCGGAACCGGGATCGGTCAGGTCGCCGACGCGGTGCGCACGCTGGCCGAGAACGGCTACCCCGATGCGTTCGTCGACCTGATGAATGTCTGCAGGGACACCGATGATCGGTTGGACTGGGCGCAGCAGCTGATGGACCAGACCCGGTGAGGCAGGGTCCCCTGGCGCCGTCACGGGTGCTGGATCTGTGTGGCGCCGAGGGCGACGCCATCACCCGAATCTTTGCCGATCTGGGCGCCGACGTGCTGAAGATCGAGCCACCCGGCGGAAGTCCTGCACGCACGGTGTCACCCACGATCGCCGGGGCCGGAGTCCGGTTCGCGTTGGACAACGCCGGCAAGCGCAGCGCAATCCTCGACTCCGACCGCGGCGCCGACCGAGACCGGCTCATGGAGTTGGCGGCCACCGCAGACATCGTCGTGGACTGCGGATGCTCCGGCGGGCTGGCCGAGTTCGGTACGTCCTGCGCCGAGCTGGCTGCCCGCTTCCCACGGCTGGTCGCGCTGTCGGTCAGCGACTTCGGCAGCAGCGGGCCGCACGCGTCGAGGGTGGCCACCGACGCGGTGTTCTACGCGATGTCCACTCCGCTGTCCCGCTCGGGGCCCACCGCGGGCAGACCGGTTCTGCCCCCGTACGGACTGGCCTCGGCGACCGCCGCGGTGCAGGCCGCATGGGCCTGCCTGGTCGCCCATTACCACCAACTGCGCACCGGCAGAGGCGATTTCATCGACTTCTCCCGCTTCGAAGCGGTCGTCCAGTCGCTCGACCCGCCCTTCGGATCGGAGGGCCAGGCCGCGGCGGGGGTGAAGCGCTCGGCCGAGCTGTGGCGTGGGCGACCCCGAAACCAGCACATCTATCCGATTTTCCGGTGCGGGGACGGCCACGTCCGGATCTGTCTGCTCTCGCCGCGTCAGTGGCGGGGGATGCGAGCTTGGCTGGGCGAACCCGAGCAGTTCGCCGACCCAAAGTTCGACACCATCGCCGCGCGCTACGCCGCCTCCCGCGAACTCAACACGCTGATCGCCGAGTTGTTCGCGCCGGTGCCGATGGCTGATCTGGTACGCGAGGGCCAGGCCCGCGGCGTGCCGATCGCCGCGGTGCTCAGTCCGGCGCGTGCGTTGGGCTCCGAGCACTTCCGGGAGGCCGGCGCCCTGACCGAGACGACCATCGCCTCTGGGATCGCCTCTGGGAACATCCCCGGCACCACCCCCGGGATCACCATCACGATTCCCCGGAGCCCGTTCGTGGTCGACGGTACGCACACCGGCCCTGCCGGGCCCGCTCCGCAGGCGGGCGCAGACGAACCCGTTTGGGCTGCAACGCAGTCTGCGGCGGCTCAAAGAATGGCCGGAGACCGGACCGGCGACTGGACACTCAGCCGGCCCTTCGACGGGATACGCATCCTCGATCTCGGAGTCATCGTGGCCGGCGGCGAACTGGGGCGGCTCTTCGCCGATCTGGGCGCCGAGGTGATCAAGGTCGAGAGCGCCGCCTATCCCGACGGCTTGCGCCAGACTCCACCGGGCTGGCCGATGAGCCGATCGTGGGCGCTGACGCACCGCAACGAGTACAGCCTTGGCCTGGACCTGCGCCATCCCGACGGCGCGGAGATCTTCGCCCGGATGGTCGCCGAGTCCGATGCGGTGTTTGCCAACTTCAAACCCGGGACGTTGGCAGCCCTCGGATTCGACTACGAGAGGCTGTGCGCGATCAACCCACGGGTGGTGCTGGCCGAGAGCAGCGCGTTCGGTGCTACCGGACCATGGAGCGCTCGGATGGGGTACGGCCCGTTGGTCCGCGCCACCACCGGCGTCAGCCGGCTGTGGACCTCGAGTGATCCCGCAGATGATGACTTCTACGATGCGACCACGATCTTCCCCGATCATGTGGTCGCCAGGATCACCGCGATCGCCGCGCTGGCGGCCCTGGTTCGGCGTGACCGAACGGGCCGGGGTGCCGCCGTGCACGTGTCCCAGGCCGAGGTGGCGGTGAATCAGCTTGCCGCGGCGTTCGTCACCGAAGCCGCCCGGTCCGCAGGGTTGCCCATCGGTGAGGATGCCGCCGTGCACGGTGTCTATCCGTGTGCCGGTGATGACGAATGGTGTGTCATCTCGATTCGCTCCGAGGCCGACAGAACCGCCATCGCCGAAGCCATCGGCATTGGCGAACTGCCCTGCGAAAGCAGCGATCTCGATGCGGCGATATCGGCGTGGACTGCCACCGAGGACAAATCCGCGGTCGCGGACCTGCTGCAGCGAGCGGGCGTGCCCGCCGCGGCGATGAACCGCGCCGTCGACGTGCTCGCCGATCCGCAGATCCGATACCGGAAGCTCTTCACCGACTTGACGCATCCGCTGTTCACCGAGCCGATGCCCACCGAGACGGGCCCGGCGCCATACACCCATATCCCACCCGCTGAGCTGCGGCCGGCGCCGACGCCCGGTCAACACACCCGCGAGATCTGCCAGAAAGTGCTCGCACTGGACACCGGTGAGATCGACAGCTTGATCGCGTCGGGCGCGCTCTTCGGCCCAACCGAAGTCCCGGGGCCGGGAGGGCGCGGCGATGGGTGCTGAGAAGGGGCTGGACCCCAGGACGCCGGTACTGATCGGCTACGGCCAGGTGAATCAGCCCCACGAACAGCCTGAGGTCGAGCCGGTGGAGCTGATGGCGGCCGCAGCGCAGGCGGCCGCCGATCCGCACGTGCTGGCAGCGGTGGATTCGGTGCGCATTGTCAACGTGCTGTCTTGGCGATATCGCGATCCCGGTCTGCTGGTGGCCCGGCGCGTCGGCGCCCGGGCGGCGACCACTCGATACACCGGCGTCGGCGGAAATGTGCCACAGTCGCTGGTCAACCGGGCCTGCATGGACATCCAGTCGGGCCGAAACCGGGCCGTCCTGATCGCCGGTGCCGAGACCTGGCGCACCCGCAGCAGACTCCGTTCCCGCGGTGTCCGGCCGGAATGGACCAGACAGGGCGAGGAGGTGCCCTCGCCGGAGGGCGCCGACGACGCGGTGCCGATGGCCGGTCCCGCCGACATCCGCATCCATCTGGACCGGCCTGCCTACGTGTACCCACTGTTCGAGCAGGCCGTTCGGATCGCGGCGGGGGAGGGGACCGACGAACATCGCCGCCGCATCGGTGAGTTGTGGAGGCAATTCAACTCCGCGGCCGTGCAAAACCCACACGCCTGGAGCCGAACGCCCCTTTCCGCAGAGCAGATCTGGCAGCCGGGTCCGGACAACAGGATGGTCAGCTGGCCCTACACCAAGCTGTTGAACTCCAACAACATGGTCGATCAGGGGGCGGCGCTGATCCTGACGTCGGTGCAGCAGGCCACTAGCCTGCGGATTCCGACGGAGCGGTGGGTGTTTCCGCATGCCGGGACCGACGCGCACGACACGTACATGTTCGGTGAGCGAGCCGAACTTCACCGCTGCCCGGCGATCCGGATCGCCGGGCGCCGGGCTCTGGAGCTGGCCAGAACCGAAGTCGACGACATCGACTTGGTCGACGTCTATTCGTGCTTCCCGTCGGCGGTCCAGGTTGCCGCTGCCGAATTGGGCCTGCCGGTGGGGGATTCGGGGCGACCCCTGACGGTGACCGGCGGGTTGAGCTTCGCCGGCGGCCCGTGGAACAACTACGTCACGCATGCCATCGCGACCATGGCTGAGCAACTGGTGGCCGCACCGGGCCGGCTAGGTCTGGTCACCGCCAACGGCGGGTACCTGACCAAGCATAGCTTCGGTGTCTATGGAACCGAGCCGCCGGTCAGCGGATTCCGTTGGGAGGATGTGCAATCCGTCGTCGACCGCGAGCCGACCAGGCACCTGCACGTGCAGTGGTGCGGGACCGGAACCGTCGAGGCGTGGACGACGCCGTTCGACCGCGACGGCAGCCCCGAGAAAGCATTCCTGGCCGTGCGTACGCCCGACTCAGCCCGCACGCTGGCCGTCATCACCGAACCCGACAGTCTCGGCGCCACCATCAGCGAGGACATCGCCGGCGCCACAGTGCATGTGCACGCGGACGGCACCGCCAGTTTGCAGTAGGGCCGGCATCCTCAGGCTGGGGCGTCGGCGGGCACCTCGGTGTAGCGCAGTTCATGCCCGTCGGCGGAGAACGTGAAGCCGTTCCCGGTCAGCTCGCTCATGCAGGACACCCCGGACTCCTGCACATTGCAGCGGAAGCCGGCCGCGGCCAGTATCTGGTTGTACTGCAGCGTCTTGGCCGGCTGCTGATCTTTTCGGAATCGGGGCTCCTCGAGCGCCGCGAAATGTGCTTTGCCCTCGCTGCCCACCAGGATGGTGTTCGGCGCAGCCGTGTCGCCCGATGCGTCCGGCACGGTGTCCGGCGCGTCGGCGACGTCCAGCCCGGACGGCCAGCGCTGCGCCGACTGGCAGCCCGCCGACTCCCGCGGCACGATGGCGCAATCCCAGTCACCGCTGGGCGTGGTGAAGTAATAGCGCGCCCTGCCGTCGACGTGCGCGACGAAGTCGAACGCGTTGACCAGGCGGTTGCTCGGCGGCAGTGGCGGTGTCGTCGATGCTGCGGTGGCCACCGTGGGCGCAGGCTCGTCGGTGTTCACGATGTGCGGTCCGGTACAACTCGTCCCGATCAGCGCCGCCGCTGCGGCGGCGATCACCATTGGTGCTCTCACGGCGCCTGACTCTATTCCACGCACGAGCAAGGGGGCCTGCCGCTGGGGGGAAGCGGCAGGCCCCCTTGGTGGGGGTGGATCTGTTATCTGGAGCAGCGATCCGGACGATTCGATGCGCTAGGCAACCGACTGTGCGCCCAGTACCCGCTGGATGTCGGGCTTCATCTGCTGCAACTGCTGTCCCCAGTAGGCCCAGCTGTGCGTGCCGTTGGCGGGGAAATTGAACACACCGTTGGTCCCGCCGGAGGCGATGTAGGCGTCCCGGAAGCTGATGTTGGTCCGCAACGTGAAACCTTCCAGGAACTGTGCGGCCATCAGATTGCCGCCATTGGTGCCGGCGTCGAGTTCTGAGGGCGTGCCGGTCCCGCAGTAGATCCAGATGCGGGTGTTGTTGGCCACCAGTTGCGCGACGTTGACCATCGGGTCGTTGCGCTTCCACGCCGGGTCACTCGACGGCCCCCACATGCTCTCCGCGTTGTAGCCGCCCGAATCGTTCATCGCGAGGCCGATCAGCATCGGCCACCACCCCTCCGACGGGTTCAGGAAACCTGACAGCGAGGATGCGTAGATGAACTTCTGCGGGTGGAAGATCGAGTAGGTCAGCGCTGTGCTGCCGGCCATAGAGATGCCGACAACCGCGTTGCCGTTCTGCGAGACACCCTTGTTCGCCTCCAGCCAGGCCGGAAGCTCCTGGGTCAGGAACGTCTCCCACTTGTAGGTGTAGTCCTGACCATTGCCGCGCGACGGCTGATACCAGTCGGTGTAGAAGCTGGACTGGCCACCAACCGGCATCACGGTGGACAGCCCTGAATGGTAGAACCACTCAAAGGCGGGAGTGTTGATGTCCCAGCCGTTGTAATCATCCTGTGCGCGTAGGCCGTCCAACAAGTAGACGGCGTTGGGTCCACCACCTTGGAACTGAACCCTGATGTTACGACTCATCGCCTGCGAGAACACATCTATGTACTCGACCGGCAGTCCCGGCCGGGAGAACGCACCTGCGGTTACCGAACCCCCCGCGAAGCCGATCAACCCGGGCAGGGTAGCCGCTGTAACGGCACCCACCGCCAGCCGGCGTAACCACTTACCGCGAATCTTTCTGACGAACTTCATAACGGCAACCAACCCACCTTTCATCGCATGCTTGATGCATTTGCCGTTGCATTGCCCGCGTAGTGAATCACGCAGCGAGAAGCTTCTTCGCATGTCAACGCCGCGCCGAGACATCGCGAATGCCTAACGATTACGACTCGGGGTGGACTCGGGAGATCCCTAAGACAGCCGGCGCAGTTGAGTCACATGCCGCCCAGTCAGCTCTTCCAGGCACGTGACGCCGAGCAACCGCATGGTTCTGCCGACCTCTGCAGCCAGTATCTGCACTGCGCGTTCCGCGCCCGCTTCTCCACCGGCCATCAGGCCATACAGGTATGCCCGGCCGACCAGCGTGCAGCGAGCCCCGAGCGCCACCGAGGCCACGATGTCGGCTCCCGACATGATTCCGGTGTCCAGCAAAACCTCAGTGTGACTGCCGATCTCGGCTACAACACGCGGCAACAGGTGAAAGGGGACCGGCGCGCGATCGAGCTGGCGTCCACCGTGGTTGGACAGCACCAGGCCGTCGACACCCACGTCTACGACCGCCCTGGCATCATCGAGCGTCTGAATCCCCTTGACCACCAGTTTGTTCGGCCACTGCTTCTTGATCCAGGCGAGATCTTCGTAGGTGACTGTCGGATCGAAAGTACTGTCGAGGTACTCGGCGACGGTGCCCGGCCAGCGGTCCAGCGACGCGAATGACAGCGGCTCGGTGGTGAGGAGGTCGAACCACCACCTTGGACGGGGCAGCGCGTCGAGCACGGTACGCCAGGTCAGGGTGGGCGGAATCGACATCCCGTTGCGGGCGTCGCGATGCCGCGCCCCGGCGACCGGAACGTCGACGGTGACCAGCAGCGTGTCGTAGCCGGCCGCCGCCGCGCGCTCCACCAACTCCATGGAGCGGTCCCGGTCTTTCCACATGTAGAGCTGAAACCAGTTCCGGCCTTGCGGGTTGGCGGCTTTCACTTGTTCGATCGACGCCGTGCCCAGGGTGGACAGCGAGAACGGGATGCCGGCGCGCTGCGCGACGCGGGCTCCGGCGACCTCACCGGCGGTGTGCATCAGCCGGGTGAAACCGGTCGGCGCTATCGCGAACGGCAGCGCTACCGGCGCGCCCAGCACATTCCAGTCGGTCCGGACGGTGGAGACGTCACGCAGAATCCGGGGGTGAAACTCGATGTCGCGGAACGCCTGCCGAGCTCTGGCCAGTGAGAGCTCGTCCTCCGCGGCGCCGTCGGTGTAGTCGAACGCGGCCTTGGGGGTGCGGCGCTTGGCGATTGACCGCAGGTCTGCGATGGTCATTGCGTGGTCGAGCCGCCGCTTCGTCGAGTTCAACTGTGGCTTCGCGAAGCCGATCAGCGGCATCAGATCCGCTGGCCGCGGCATCCTCCGGCGAGTCATGCGATCGCGGCTTCCGGTTCGATGATGAGCCAGCCCTGCGGCCCGACCTGGGCTTCCTCGACATCGGCCTGCGCCGGCGCACCGGAACCGGCGATCACCCGGCCGCCACCGAATCCGAGGACCGGCAGGGACACCTCCAACGGCACATCGTCGATATTGAGCGCCACCAGCAGTGCGTTCTCACCGGCACGGGTCTCGTAGACGTACCCGGTGTTGGTCAACAACCGCGCAGCGGTCCGCGCGGTGTGCAACCACGCATGCCGACGGCGCAGCCCGATCAGAAACTGGTTCAGGCGAAGCACATCTGGAGCTTCTGTTCCGGCCTGCGGCGCGGCCAGCAATGGCGGTGAACCGAACTCTGGACGGACCGCGTCGTCACCGCCGAACCGATCCTCCTTGACGCCGCCGAAGGCGGCTTCGTCGCCGCCGTACACGCTCGGCACCCCGCCGGTGGTGAGCAACAGGACAAGGGCGTGTGCCAGATGCCGGTGGTCCTGCAGCCGGCTGGCGATTCGTGTGACGTCGTGATTGCCGATGAACGTCATCGGGATGAAGGTGTCCAGAAACCCATTGTGGCGCCGCAACGCCCAGTCCAGTTCGTGGAAGTTGCCGTCGTTGAGGCTGCTCCAGACCGCCTTCCACAACTCGTACTGGGTTACCGAGTCGAAGGTCGCAGCTCGCACCAGCGCCGAGTAGTCGCCGTGGATGACCTCAGCGACGAACCAGGATTCCGGGAAGGCAGTCCGCACCCGCGGCAGCACACTGGCCCAGAATCGCGCGGGTACGGCATACGCGGCGTCGAGACGCCAGCCGTCCGCGCCGCGCCCCAGCCAATGCCGCATCACGTCGACGGTGTAGGCCGCCACCTGCGGATTGTCATGGTCGAGTGAGACCAACCCGCCGTGGCCCTCGAAAGTCGCGAACGTGTTGCCGCGGCGGACGAACCATGACGCGGACGCAGAATGGGGCCCGCTCTCGAGCGCGTCCCGATAGCGGGGGAAGTCCGTGCCGACGTGGTTGAACACGCCGTCGAGCAGGACTCGGAGCCCGCGGCGGTGCGCTTCGGCGATGAGTCGATCGAAGTCGCCGTCGTCGCCGAGTCGTGGGTCGATGTGGTAGTGGTCGATCGTGTCGTAGCCGTGCGTGGCCGAGGCGAACAGCGGCCCCAGCGCGATTCCGGAAGCGCCGAGTTGTACAGCATGGTCGAGCCATTCGATGATCCGCCGTAGCCGATGCTGTTCCGGACCGGGCGGTGGGTTGGCGGGATAGGCACCGACGAACCCCAGCGGGTAGACCTGCCACCAGATCATGTGCCTGACCCACTCCGGTGTCGTCACGGACGAAACCTCACCGGGTGTCATGAGTGGCACCATACTTCGCGACGGGGCCGTGACTCGACACCGGCGACCGAACGTGTTTCAGTTCGATTGTGCCGGAATTCACCCCGCCTGGATTCAGGCTCGAGGACCTAAGCTCCACGGACGTGCAACGCTTGCGAGCCATCTACGAACCGCTCGCCCGATCCGTGCGGGAACTGGTGGACGCGACCATCCGGACCGAGGCGGAAGCCGAGGCGGTCAGTGCGGCCGTCGCCGAGATCGACGCGGCCACCGCGCGACTGCGATCGCGGCAGATCGATGGTGGTTTCGGGGTGCGTTACACCACCGGCGGACATCGGATGCCGTGGGGGAACGCCGCGATCGGAATTCGCAACCCGATCGCCCCACCGCTGGTTGTCCAGAAGGACGGATCAGGCCGGGCCTGGGCAGACGTCGAACTGGGCGCCGCCTACGAAGGCCCGCCCGGTCAGGTGCACGGCGGTGTCTGTGCGATGGTGCTCGACCACCTTCTGGGCGAGGTGGCCGCCGACCCGGTCAAGCCGCGCTTCACCGGCACACTCACCGTCCGGTACCTGCGGACCACGGCGCTGGGCTGGGTGCACGCCGAGGCGCGGGTGGTGCGCACCGAGGGCGTCAAGGCGTTCGCCGAAGGCCACATCGCCGACGAGCGGGGCCGCACGGTCGAAGCCGAAGGTGTGCTCATCCTGCCGAAGTGGGCTCGCGGATAGCGCTGTCACCGTCCGCGGCACCTGTATCGGCCAACGTGTTGCGATGGGCGGTCATCGCTCCGCTACCGGCTCTGCCCGACCGCGGGTGACCGGGTCCACGGCCAGGTCATCAGCGCCCAGACGGCGAATACCAGCATTGCCGCTACTCCCAGGTAGGCCGGCCAAGGTCCCAACACATCCAGCAGACTCGCGGTGGCTGGTTTGTCATTGAGAAATCCGTAGTTGCTGCCGGTGAGCCGGTTGAAGATGAAAGTGACGACCGCCCAGACCAGGGTGACCACCACCACGAAGCGATAACTGCTCCAGGTGGGACGCATTCCGCGGCCCCAGGTGAGGTAGATGGCGGCCCACACGACCAGCATGTGGATGAACCAGAAGGCGAGAAACTGCGGGTGCGGGTAGTCGGGGCCCTGCAGGGCCGGGGAGATCAGCGCCTGCGCACTGAGCACCAAGCCCCAGTAGTACGTGAGCACGAAGGCCCACTGCCGCTGCGACCACCACGCGCAGGCCGCCACGACGGTCGCGATGTCGGTCATGTGCAGTGGCACCGAGCGGTCGAGACTCGGTGGGATCAGCGCGTACACGGCGATCGCGGCGTATGTCGCCGCGGTGATCGCGCCGACGATGCGGCCGAAGCGGCGCGCCTGCGCCGGGCTCTGCCTGCGCCCGAGCCAGATCAACAGCGCGGCACCGACCACGAAGACAGTGATCGCCGCCCAGTGCGACGGGCCGTAGGCCGTGAACTGCTGCTGCGCGGAAAGCCGGCCCATCAGACCCGCAGAGTGCTCAGCTGTGGACAGGTCGGGCCAATCCGGGCGTGACCGGAGTGGTTCCGGCGCTACGGTCGTCTTCTGGCCCAATGGCATTCATTCGCTCGGGCCGGTTGATGGTGATGACCGTGACCGGTCCGCGCTGCTCGTAGAGCAGGTGGTCGTACCCGGTCACCGGCACACCGCCAGCCGCTCACCGAGGGTGGCGTGGAAGTGTCCCACCGCACTTTCGTGCCGGCCGAACTCCACGTAGCTGTTCGCGCCGGCTCGCAGGCCGCGTTGCACGCCCTCGGACATCTCGTTGTCCTCGAGCGCACCCGCGGCCAACAGGCTGCCCGGGTCCAGCGCGCCCACCGCGTCGGCTTCCGACTGCTCGGCGGGGGCGACCCCGTGCTTGGCCATGGCGTAGATGGTCGCGCTCGAGTGATCGATGTCGACCGGGTCGACGACCACCACGAGCACCCGGTCGGCGAAGGTGGCCAGCATGGCATTGGGGAACAGATGGTAGACGTAGGTCAGCCGTTTGTCGGTGGTCCACGTTGATTCGGGGCGGCCGCGCAGTCGCTCGATGCTGCGGTAGGGGAAGGTAAGTCGACTGTTGGGCCCGAATTTCTCCACGACGTTGAGGTCGTCGTACTGGATGGGGTAGAAGGTGTTGCGGTGTGTCGAGCGAATGTGGTAGCCCTCGAGGAACTGCTCCACCAGAATCTTCCAATTCATCTGCCGCGGACCGGATTCCACACCCACCAGCCGTCCAGCAGGCAGTAGCTTCTCGCGCCACGGGTCACCGTCAGTCAGCGCCGTCGTTGCGGCTTCGACATGCTGGCGGTGTTCGGTGTTGCGGGGCGGGCTCAGCGGGCCGATGATGATGAGTCCGTCCACCTCCCAGCTGTCGACCTCGGTCAGACCCCTGTCGGACATGTCCAGTTCCGGGAAGGAGTCGGCATGCGGGACGTGTGAAAGGGAGCCGTCGAGGCGGTAGGTCCACCCGTGATAGCGACAGACCAGCGCGTGCGAACACCCCGAGCCCTCGATGAGCGCCATGCCCCGGTGCCGGCATGAGTTACGGAACACCCGTACCCGTCCGTCGTGACCGCGAACTGCGAACAGCGGTACGCCGAAGATCGAACGTTCGTGGTGGTCACCGGGATCGGGCACGGCAGCCGAGGGGATGTACACACTCGGAAACGAACGCAACGTCTGCAACTCCGCGCTGAACCGGGTCGGATCGAAGTAGTTCTCGACCGGCTCCCGCCAGGAATCGCCCTCATCGGTCGTTCCGGCGTCGATGTGCGCCAAGATGCGGCGCACGATCTCCACGTCGTCGGCGACCAGCTGCTTGGCCGAAGTTCGCATGATGTGTAAGTATCACACCAGCACTGTCACTCGTCAATGAATCTGTGAGATATGGAGGGTCCGCCTGTGCTCACGCTCGATGAGCGTCGTAGCCGGATCGCCGATCTGACCGGCAACCGCCCGCTGAGCGCGCGATCGGTGCTCGCAAGCGCATTGTTGGGCGCCGATCAGCCGCAGCTCACGGTGGGGCAGCTCATCGCGATGGCCTCCCTCTTCGGCATCAGCGACGGAGCCGCCCGTACCTGCCTGTGGCGCATGGTCGTCAACGGGGAGTTGACGAGCAACGGCGGCAGCTACGCGCTCGCAGGAGCGTTGCTCGAGCGCCGCCATCGGGTGGACGAAGCATCCCGGATCGAGGACGCGGCCGCCGCTTCTCGGGATGGCACTGGGACCGACAATGGGCAGAACACCTGGGATGGGACCTGGGAGCTGGCGGTGGTCTCGCACGAACGCAGATCCGCGACCGACCGGCATGCGCTGCGCAGGGCCGCCACGGCGCTGCATCTCGCCGAATTACGGGAAGGCGTCTGGCTCCGGCCGGACAACCTCGATCCCGGTCGTCTGCCGGGGATGCGCGCCGTACTGGACCGGCAGTGTGTCCACTTCCATGGCGCCGCCACCGACATTCCCGCCGAAACCGTGAGAACCATTTTCAATCTTGATGATTGGGCAACCGATGCCCACCGGCTCACCCACGCCATGCGGGACGAGGTAGGCACCGTGGAATCCCTCGCCGGGGACCGGGCCGAAGATACGGTCGAAGTCGCCGGCTATCTGTTCGCACTGTCGATCGCGGTGGTTCAGCATCTTCAGCTCGACCCGCTGCTGCCCGCCGAGCTGATTCCGGCGCAGTGGCCCGGACGTGCCCTGCGCCGTACCTATCGGGACTTCGACAAGGCGTTCAAGCGGCGACTCAACATGGCGTTCCGCTGAGCATTTCTAGTCCTTCTTCTTCCGGTGCGGCTTCGTGTGGTCAAGTGGGGGCGGCGGATTCGCCACGACCGGGAACTGGCCGGTGAAGCCAACTCGCTCCTGGGCTATCTGCATGACCTGGTCACGCACCAGGTACCAGCCGACGACGAGCATCGGCACGATGATCAGCAGGCTGGCAACGGTCCAGGTGCCGATCGGGTAGTCGAACCCCATCAGGACCAGGACTGCGAACAAGAACACCAGCGTGATGTAACCGGTGTAGGGCGCACCCCACATCCTGAACGCCGGTCGCGACATTCTGCCCTCCTCCGACCAGCGGAACAGCCGGAGTTGGCAGACGATGATGGTTACCCACGACGCGAGAATGCCGAGCGCCGCCATGTTGAGCACGATCTCGAAAGCCTTCGACGGCACCACACCGTTCAGCAGCACACCGATCAGGCCGATCGCGGTGGTCAGGCAGATTCCACCGTAGGGGACACCCCGCTTGGACATCCTCGCCGTGAACTTGGGCGCGCTGCCGTTCATCGCCATGGACCGCAGAATCCGGCCGGTCGAGTACAGCCCGGCGTTGAGGCTGGAGAACGCCGCCGTCAGCACCACGACGTTCATGATCGTGCCCGCCCCTTCGACCCCGATCTTGGAGAAGAAGGTCACGAACGGGCTCTCGCCGGCCGAGTATGCGGTGTAGGGCAGCAGCAGACCGAGAAGGAACAGCGAACCCACGTAGAACAGCGCGATGCGGGCGATGACCGAGTTGATCGCCCGGGGCATGACCTTCTGGGGCTCGGCCGTCTCACCGGCCGCTGTTCCGACGAGTTCCACTGACGCGTAGGCGAAGACGACCCCGGATGCGACGATGACCAGCGGGAGCAAGCCGACCGGGAAGAGACCCCCGTTCTGCGCGATCACGCTGAAGCCGGTCGCGTGTCCGTCGACGTCATAGCGCCCCGCCAAGAAGATCGTCCCGACGACGAGGAAGGCCAGCAGCGCGACGACCTTGACCAGAGCGGCCCAGAACTCGAGTTCACCGAAGATGGTGACCGAGATGAGGTTGACCCCCAACACCAGCGCGAGCGCGATCAGGGCGATCGTCCATTGCGGTATCGCGTCGAAGACCCGCCAGAACTGGAAGTAGGTCGCGATGGCGGTGGAGTCGACGATGGCCGTCATCGCCCAGTTCAGGAAGTACATCCATCCGGCGACGTAAGCGGCTCTCTCACCGAAGAATTCGCGGGCGTAGGAGACGAAGGATCCAGACGACGGTCGGTGCAGCACCAGCTCGCCCAGGGCGCGCAGGATCAGGAACACGAAAACCCCGCAGACGGCGAACACCAGGAACAGCGCCGGGCCGGCGCTGGCCAGCCGACCGCCGGCGCCGAGAAACAGGCCGGTTCCGATGGCGCCGCCGATCGCGATCATCTGCAGCTGCCGCGGTTTCAGGCTCTTGTGGTAGCCCGCGTCCTCGCTGGTGAGTGCCGCCGTATCGGCCGCGAGTGGACCTGGTGAGATCGTCATCGGTAGCCGGCTCCGTTCGTCGTCGAGGTGGGTCAAGAACCGGGGTTCGGATCCGAGTCGCCGGAGCCGTTCGGGTCATGGGGCGGAGTCGGAATGTCGCGGAAGGTGAAGACGAAGCCGAACACCGCGATTGCGGCTGCGATGGCGTAGCCGATGATCGAGTACCAGCCCGCGTGCAGGTAGGCGGTGACCGCGACCACTGCCATCGCCAGGAAGACCAACGACATGCCGATGAGCGGTGTCTTGGCGTTGAAATCGATAAGACGCATGGACCTGACCTCGAGGTGGGGTGTGGACAGTAAACATCTCACGACCGAGGTGGTCAGACCGTGCGAACGATCCGTTTCATGGCCGTAACACGGCGACTCCGTCCGGTCCCTGGACGGCCCGCGGACGGCCCACGGACGGCTAGCCTCACCGCATGTACAGCCCGAACTGGGAATCGGTGGGCTCCCACCCGCTGCCGGACTGGTACGACGACGCCAAGTTGGGCATCTTCATCCATTGGGGCCTGTACTCGGTGCCGGGATGGGCTCCCCAGGTGGGCGACATCCAGCAGGAGCTCAGACGCGCCGGGCCCGCGGAGCTGTTGCGGAACAATCCGTACGCCGAGTGGTACCTCAACTCCAGCCGGCTACCAGGTAGTCCCACGTGGACCCACCAGCGTGAGACCTACGGACCGGAGGCAACCTACGACGACTTCGTCGCGGCGTTCGATGAGGGAACCGCCGGGGCGGACATGGACGCCATCGCGGCCACCTGCCGCGACGCCGGTGCCGGTTACGTCGTCCTCACCACCAAGCACCACGACGGGTTCTGCCTGTGGCCCACCGAACTCGAGCACCCTCGCAAGGGCCGTTACCACGCGACCCGCGACATCGTCGGGGACCTGCGACGCGCGGTCCTCGATGCCGGTCTGCGCATGGGGCTGTACTACTCGGGCGGGTACGACTGGCCGTACAACGGGGCGCTGCTGCAGAACCCCGCCGACGCCATCCTCGCGGCCCCGCACACGCTCGACTATGCCCAGTACGCCACCGCGCACGTGCGCGAACTCATTCATCGCTACCGACCCTCGGTGCTGTGGAACGACATCTGCTGGCTACCCGGCGGCGACCTGCCCGCGCTGTTCGCCGAGTACTACAACACGGTGCCCGACGGGCTCGTCAACGACCGCTGGATCGAGCCCTCCGGGTATCGCAATGCCCTCATCGATGCGGTGGCCCGGGTGGGAGGCCGTATGATCCAGCGTCTTTGGCCGCTCATCCCCGACAGCCTGCAGTCGCTGACCTTTCCCACCAGCCAGCACTACGACATCCGCACACCGGAGTACGCGACATACGACTCCATTCAGGACCGGAAGTGGGAGTCCACGCGGGGAGTCGGGCACTCGTTCGGCGCGAACCGCAACGAGCGCCCCGAGGACATCGTGACCTCGACGCAGCTGGTGCGGTCCCTGGCCGACATCGTGTCCAAGAACGGCAACCTGCTCATCGGTATCGGGCCGGACGAGCATGGGCGCTTCCCCGACGAGCAACTGGCACCGCTTCGGGGCCTGGGGAGCTGGCTGAAGATCAACGGCGAGGCGGTCTACGGCACCCGCACCTGGGACACGGCCGAGGCCACGACCACCGAAGGCACGGCGGTGCGGTTCACTCAGCGGGCCGGCCCCGGCGGCATGGTCTATGCCATCCTGCTCGATCTGCCCACGCGCGAATTCGGGATTCGTGACATCGATGCCTCTGAGATCACCGGCGTGCGGCTGCTCGGTGCCGAGCAGCCGGTGGACTGGTGGGTCCGTGATCGGATGCTGTACCTGCGAATGCCCGAGCGCATGCCGGTCTCACCGGCGCATGTTCTGGCGCTCGGTCACGGAGCCCGATCGCTCGAATAGACGGGTTCGCGGCTGGCGGCGATGCCGGACAGGCTGCGGGTAATGGCGGCCAGCTCGGAAACCAGCACCCGAGCCGAACTGTTGTCGTCGGCGAACCTGGATGCCACGTCTCGCACCCGCTGGTTGGCAGCGGTCACCTCCGCGATGTCAATCGTCCACGGCGTTGCCGGATTGGGCGGCGCCCCCCGAAGGGCGTCGACGAAGTCGTCGACGGCCACCACGAACTGGTGACTGAGGACGGTGGACGGTTGGCTTGGCAAGTTGTTCTCCAGGGCCACGCAGGCGCCGGTGACCGCGTTGAGCGCGGCCCGATACGACCGCAGCCACCGGCGCAGTTCCCGCGAGTCGACGCGGGTCACGCCGGAAGCCGCCTCGAATGCCGCCCGGGCCCGAAACGCCCGTTGCCAGGCAGCCGAGAGCGCCTCTGCCTGGTGGTCGAGCTCGTGCACGAAAGCCTTGACAACGGTTGCCGCATAGTCAACTTCGGTCTTCAGGAGCTCACCGGCGCGTTGCCGAAGCCGCACCAGTGCCGGGTCGGGCAGGATCACGTGAGCCAGCACCGCCAAGGAACCTCCGACGACAACCGGGATCAGCTGCTGCTCGAGGGTGAGTGCTGCGGAACCGGTGACGACGTCGACGATGAAGACGATGGCCGCAGCCAGGGTGGCGCTGACCGCGAGGTAACCGAGTTGCAGTACGGCGTAGGTCAGCCCGAGGAACGCCGCGGCCAGTGCGGTGGCGGCAATGCCGGTCGGATGGAACAGCATGGTGATTCCGGTGGCGACCGCCACCCCGCCCGCGATGGCGGCGATGCGTCCGGCACACCGCGTATAGGTATGGGCGGTCTCCGGACGCAGCACCAGCAACAGGGTGAGCCCTATCCAGTAGCTCCGGTCCAGCCCGTCGAACAACGCCACGCCGGTGGCGGCGCCCGCGGTCACCGACAACCGCAGTGAGTGCCGCAGGATCGGGGAGGTCCATGTCAGATGGGAGGTGACCGCGTCGACGGTGGACCGCAGTGTCCCCGCGAGGTCGCGCCGGTGCAGGCGACCGAACTTGAGCACCACCACTTGACGTGTCTGGTCGGCGAGTCGCTGCACGGTCGTCGCACCCGCGCCGGTGACGGTGGCGGCCGCGGCGTCGAGCCGGTCTCGGCCCCGCTCGGCCCGCAGCCGCGCCTTCCGGCCGGAGCCCGCGATCGCGTCGAGGGTCTCGGCCGCATCGGTGAACGCCTGCCGGACCGAATCGCCGGGAGCTTCGTCAGTCCGGTCGCCGGGTTCGTCTTCGGTTTCGTTGCCTGGTTCGCTGTCGGCCTGATTGCCGAGAGCGGCGTCGTCACGTTCGTCACGCAGCGCTTCCAGCGTGGCTGCGATCCGTTCCGGCAACCGGTAGCCGCCCCGATACGCAGAGGAGTGCCGGCGCATCTGGCTGTCGATGAACAGCTCCCGTAGCGTCTTCAACGGAGCCGGGTCGATCTCCGCCCCGGCATCGGCGGCCATCCGGCGCGCATCCGCGCCCAGCGAGCGGAACGCACCTGCCATCGCCTCGCGTTGCACGCGCCAGGGCTGTGGCGGCCACACCCCGATCAGGGCGGCCTGGGTCCAGCCGGCAAGGATCGCCACACCCGCATCGAGCAGCGCCTCCGACGGTGACGCCGCGGCAGGTTCTGCCACCACGACGAGCATGGTGATCGCGGCCGCCACCAGGCCGGCGTTCACACCGAACACCCACATCATTCCGGCTGCGAAGGTGCACAAAGCCACGACGCCCACGAACACGGGCCCGATCTCGGCGGCGAGGGAGCCGATCAGAACCGCCGCGCCGGCCAGCACCGACACCTCCATCGCCAGCGGAACCCGCCGAAAGGGGCTGTCCTGCAGTGCGGTTACCCCCGCGATCGCCGCAACAGCTGTCGCCCACATCGCCGCAGCGGGCGACACCGTGTAAGCGGCGATCGCCGCGGTCGCCAGCAGACCCAGCAGACTGCGGACCACCGCGCCGGTATACGGCGAGGCCGATCGCAGCACGTTGGTCACCCAGCCATTGTGACCCACGCGGTGCGGTTCGGGCCGGTAGGTTCGGTCTGTGGAGAAGGTG
Source organism: uncultured Mycobacterium sp. (assembly GCA_964513475.1). Taxonomy (GTDB): domain Bacteria; phylum Actinomycetota; class Actinomycetes; order Mycobacteriales; family Mycobacteriaceae; genus Mycobacterium. The sequence goes on from CAZEMS010000004.1 coordinate 48,543, forward strand.
GTGTTGACCCTGCGGTCGGCGAACTCCAGCGACGCGTGGTGCGCGAACCTTAGGACCCGGGTGGCGCGGCAGCTCGTCGACATCGGTGTACCAGGGGTGACCGTTAACGTCCGCGACGCTCCGGTGCGAGCATCGCTGATGACGCTGACCACGATGGACCCACCCGTGGTGGCCGTGGTGAGCATCTGGACTCAGCAGTGTTACGGCGAGGAGTTCCACGCGGCGGCGGCACTGTTGGAGCGCGAATGCGACCGGCTGGCAGCGTATCTGGTCACCGAGTCGGTGCCGCTGGCCCCACCTGCCACCGCACCCGGTGAACGCTGTCCAGGGCTTGCCAACGTTGCGTTACTGCGCCGGCCCGGTGACCTCGACCCGAACACCTGGCTGCGTCGTTGGCAGATCGACCACACCCCGGTCGCGATCGCCACCCAGGCGACGTTCGGCTACACCCAGAACGCCGTCGTCCGGGCACTGACGCCGGATGCTCCCGTCATCGACGCCATCGTCGAAGAGCTGTTCCCGCCCGAAGCGGTATCGGACCTGCGCGCGTTCTTCGGTGCCGCCGATGACGCCGAGCTGCACGAGCGGATGCAGCGAATGATCGCGAGCACCGAGGCTTTCGGAGCCAACCGTGACGTGGACGTGGTGCCCACCAGCCGCTACGTCTTCCGTTCGCCGTTCGCCGGATAGGTACGCTGCACGGGGTGACCGTCCTGATCAGCGATGCCGGCGGGGTACGCACTCTGACCTTGAACCGTCCCGAGGCGCTCAATGCGTTCAACGAGGCGCTCTACGACTCGGCGACGGTCGCACTGCGCGACGCTGATCGGGACCCTGAAGTCGCGGTAGTGCTGATCACAGGTGCGGGGCGGGCGTTCAGCGCGGGCAACGACCTGAAAGAGATGGCGGCGCGGGTGGCGGATCCCGGTTTCGAGTCGGGCGAACACGGCTTCCCGGGGATGATGAGGGCGCTGGCCGACCTGCGCAAGCCCCTGGTGTGCGCGGTGAACGGTGTGGGCGTGGGCATCGGCGCCACTATCCTCGGCTACGCCGATCTGGTGTTCATGTCCTCCACCGCACGGTTGAAGTGTCCGTTCACCAGCCTCGGGGTGGCGCCTGAGGCGGGGTCCTCGTACCTGCTGCCGCAGCTGATGGGGCGGCAGAACGCCGCCTGGATGCTGATGTCGTCGGAGTGGATCGATGCATCGGAGGCCCAGCGGATGGGCATCGCCTGGAAGGTGTGCGAGCCGGACGAGTTGATACCGGAGGCCCGTCGGCACGCCGAAATCCTTGCTGCACGGCCTATCCCGAGTCTAATCGCGGTGAAGCAGACCATCGTGGAACCCACCCGCGCCGAGACCGAGGCCGCGATCGCCCGGGAGTACGCTCAGTTCGCCGAGTTGCTCGGCGGCGACGCCAACACCGACGCACTCGCCGCGTTCGCCGACCGGCGCGGTTCCGACCGACCCTCCCCGTAGGTCAGCGCGCCACTTTTTCGCCGGGGGTGAGCGGGGCATTGGTCGGCCGGCTCGTGATGAGCGGCGATGATCGCCCGCAGCGTGCGCCGACAGCGCCCGCAGTCGGCGCCCGCACCGCATGCCTCGGCGATCTCCCGGGATGTGCGGGCTCCCTCGGCGACGACATCGTCGATGACCTGACTGGTCATCCCGGCGCACAGACAGACGAACATCAGATCGCTCCGGCTATCTCTGCTCGACGCTCATCAGATGGGCGAACTTGCCGACGAACAGCGTGGGGTACGCGCCGAGGCCAGCCCTCGACATCCACTCGGCAGCCGCATCCGGGTGGTCGATCCACTGCCGGGCGTCCGCCTCATTGTCGATCTCCTGCAGGATCAGCACCTCGTGCCCGTCGTCGATGGCCCGGTATACCCAGATCTTGCGCACCCCGGCGTGCCGGAACCGGTCCAGCGCGTCGTGCACCTTCACCATCAACGCCGACACGTCCGGCACCGATGCGACGGCGCCGACGATCACACCGGCAACCCCGGTGTTCGCCGCGGATTCGGCCAGGCTGATCTTCTCCACGATCTCGCCGCCGAATATCGGCGGAATATCGTCGACGCCGGCCGCGTCGAACCATTTGAAAATCCCGGGGGAACGCAGCAGCTCGCGAATCGAATGTGGGTGCCGGATACCGAGGGTGACCAGAACTCGTCCGGGTTCCCAAATTGAGGTGTAGACCACCGCGTGGTGGGCGCCCATATTCGCCAGTTCGGCCTTGTGGCCCTGCATCCAGCGCCACATTCGGTCGACATCCTCGACACGGAAATCGCAGACGAGAATGAGCGAGTGCGCAGTGGACCCACCCATCCTCGCCCGCCTGTCCGATACCCCGAGTGTCATGTTAGTGCAGCCTAACAGTAGTTAGGGCAGCCAGGCCAAGCGTGAGCGCCGCCGCGACCGCGCCGGGCGTCGCGGCGAGTGGCGGATGGGGCACGGTGAGGGCGGAGTTGCCGAAATTCGCTGCTGTTCGGTGGACCAGAATGCCTCGCGCGTGCTGTCGTGCACTAGATTGAGAGGGCACCCACGTAGTCACTGAAGCCACACCTGACCTGCGCTCACGGCGCTTAGGAGCGGACCATGCAAGGCGATCCAGAGGTTCTGAAACTGCTCAACGAGCAGTTGACGAGTGAACTGACGGCCATCAACCAGTATTTTCTGCACGCCAAGATGCAGGAGAATTGGGGCTTCACCGAATTGGCCGAGTACACCCGGCACGAGTCTTTCGACGAGATGAACCATGCCGAGGCGATCACCGACCGAATTCTGCTTCTCGAAGGTCTGCCCAATTACCAGCGCTTGTTCTCCCTGCAGGTCGGCCAGACGCTTCGCGAGCAATTCGAAGCCGATCTCGCGATCGAATACTCGGTCGTGGAACGGCTGCGGCCCGGCATCATCATGTGCCGGGAGAAGCTGGACGCCACCACCGCGAACCTCTTCGAGAAGATCCTGGCCGACGAGGAGTCGCACATCGACTATCTCGAAACCCAGCTCGAACTGATGGACAAGCTCGGCGATGCGCTCTACGCCGCGCAGTGCGTGTCGAGGCCGCCCAAGAACACCACCGGCTGATCCGCTCCGGCGTACCCTGCGGCCATGAGCCGAATCGGAGATTTCGCCGACGACGACTGCGCCAGCTGGGTGCTCAAGTCACCGAGCCTGGGCACCGCGCTCGCCAACTTCAGCCGCTCTGTGTACACCGAGGGTCGGCTACCGTTGCGGGTTCGCGAAGCCGCGCGGATCGTCATCGCCCATGCCAACGAGTGCGTGGTGTGCATCAACACCCGCGACTCGGCAGGCGCGGCCGCCGGCATCGAAGAGGACTTCTACCGACACGCCGACCAATGGCGCAACTGGCCGGGATTCAGCGCCCAAGAGCGGGTTGCAGCGGAGTTCGCGTATCGGTTCGCCACCGACCACACTGCCTTGCGCGACGACGATGAGTTCTGGACGCGCTGCGCCGAGCATTTCGACGAGGAGTTGCTGATGGATTTGGCGTTGTCCTGTGCGATGTGGCTGGGCATGGGTCGGGTGTTGCGAACCCTCGATATCGGCCAGGCCTGCAAGGTCACGCTGTAACCACCGACCATGGCTGCGAAACCACTTGCCGCGGCGGCGATCGCCCAACTGGAGTCCGACGGAGTGGCGACCCTGATCGGGACTGTCGTCAACCCTGCCGGTCTCATCCACGCCAAGACCGCGCCGTTGCGAAAGATCGGTGCTTTCGCCGATCCCGGCCTCGGTGCCAGCCCGGTCTGGCACGCGTTCACCATCGACCAGACGGGTATCGCGTTCACCGATGTCCTGGGCGTGGTCGGGGATCAGCGCATCCGCATCGATCTCGAGGCGCTGCGCATCATCGGCGACGGGTTGGCATGGGCGCCAGCCGGTTTCTTCAACCAGGACGGCTCTCCCGACCTGTTCTGCAGCCGCGGGACCCTGCGGCGGGTCGAGGCCAGGCTCGCCAGGGCCGGCTACACAGCGCTGGTCGGCCATGAGATGGAGTTCATCCTCGTCGGACCCGAGGGCGAGCCGCTGCCCTCGGCCATGTGGGCACAGTACGGACTGGCGGGGGTGCTCGAGCACGAAGGGTTTGTCCGCGAGGTCACCGATGCGGCAACCAGTTCCGGCCTGAAGATCGAACAGTTCCATCCCGAGTACGGAGTCAACCAGTTCGAGATATCTTTGGCGCCACAGTATCCCGTGGACGCCGCGGACCAGTTGGTCCTGCTGAAGGTCATCGTCGCCAGGGTGGCTCGCCGCTACGGGATGCGCGCCAGTCTGTCTCCGGCGCCTTTCGCCGATGGCGCAGGATGCGGTGCTCATCAACACTTTTCGCTCGTGCACGGCGATGATCCGGTGTTCTGGGGCGGAACGGGTGCGTGCGGGATGACTGCGGCGGGGGAGTCCGCGATAGCCGGCCTGGTAGCCGGTCTGCCGCAGGCTCAGGGCATTCTGTGCGGCTCCATCATGTCCGGACCGCGGATGAAGCCCGGAAACTGGGCGGGTGCGCACCTCTGCTGGGGGACCGAGAACAGGGAAGCGGCGGTGCGTTTCCTGATCGGTGGGCCCAGCAATCCCTACGGGGCCAACGTGGAGGTCAAGGTGATCGACCCATCGGCCAATCCGTACCTGGCGAGTGCGGCACTGCTGGGTCTGGCCCTCGACGGAATCGAGCGCAAGCTACCCATGCCGCCGCAGGTCGTGTCCGACCCAGCCGCCCTGACCGAGGCCGAGCGTGCGGCCGCCGGCGTCGGAGCACTACCACGCAGTCAGGCCGACGCCCTCGATGCTCTGGATGGGTCCGAGCTGATGCGCGAGATCCTCGGCGACGACGTCGTCGGAGCCGTGCTGAACGTGCGCCGCTACGAGCAGGAGAACTTCAGCGGCCTACCCCCTGACGAATGCGCCGACAGGTTCCGCCTGGCCTGGAGCGTCTAGTGTCGGTGAGCGCCGGATCGGTTCTGGTCGACCACCTCGAGACCGTCCCACTCGTCGATCACCATGCGCACGGTTGCTGGCTGCAGCCCGGTGATCGCCGCCGCTTCGAGAACGGCTTGAACGAGGCCAATGTGGAGCCGCTGGCCGACTTCGACTCGGCGTTCGACACTCAACTCGGGTACGCCGTACGCGCACACTGCTCTTCGCTGCTGGGGCTGCCACCACACGCCGAGGCCGACGCGTACTGGCAGCGTCGCGCGCAGTATCCGGAATCGGAGTTGGCGCGGCTGCTTCTCTCCCATGCCGGTGTCACCGATTGGCTCGTCGACACCGGATTCGCCGCCGGTGTCGCTGATCTGGACGAGATGTCCGGCATCACCGGCGCCCGGGTACACGAAGTCGTCCGGCTCGAATCGGTGGCCGAGGAGGCAATCCTCGCCGACGGAGACTACGGGGCCGCGTTCGAGCAGATACTGCATGAGCGGGCCGCGACAGCCGTGGCAACGAAATCCGTTCTCGCCTACCGCGGAGGGTTCGCCGGCGATCTGACCCAACCGACTCCGGCCGAGGTCGCCCGTGCCGCTGCCCGGTGGCGTGACAACGCCGAACCCCGGTTGACCGATCGGGTGTTACTGCGGTTCGGGTTGTACCAGGCGCTGCGGCTGGGCAAGCCGCTGCAGTTCCACGTCGGGTTCGGGGACCGCGACTGCGATCTGCACCTCACCAACCCGCTGTACCTACTGGATTTCCTGCGGCGCAGCGGCGACACCCCCGTCATGCTGTTGCACTGCTATCCGTACGAGCGGGAGGCGGGGTACCTGGCCCAGGCTTTCAACAACGTGTATCTCGACGGCGGACTGTCCATCAACTATCTGGGGGCCCGGGCGCCGTCGTTCATCGGGAGGCTGCTCGAGCTGGCGCCGTTCCGCAAGATCCTGTACTCGTCGGACGGCTTCGGCCCGGCCGAACTGCACTTCCTGGGCGCCCGGCTGTGGCGCAGCGGGATGCAGGACGTCCTCGGCATGTTCGTCGAGGACGGAGCCTGGAGTGTCGCCGACGCCATCCGGGTCGTCGACCTGATCGCTCACCAGAATGCGAGCCGCGTCTACGATCTCGCTGGGGCAATCGAACCGAAAAACGAACCGCCAAACAAGCCCCGGCCATAGGAGGAGACAATGACGACCTGCCACGGATTGCCAGCATGACCGATCACCGACACCACGAACTGCTCGATGATCTGAAACCCCAGCACCGGGAGCTGCGGCAGATGATCCCGGATGTGTATCGCGGGTTCGGCGAGATCAGCCGCGCCGCGCTGGCATCCGGATCCCTGGATTCGAAGGTCAAAGAGCTCATGGCGATGGCCATCGGTGTGGTGCACGGCTGCGACGGGTGCATCGCCTCGCATGCGCGGGGAGCGGTGCGTGCCGGAGCATCGCGGGAGGAGGCAGCCGAGGCGATCGGCGTAGCGATTCTCATGCATGGCGGTCCGGCCACCGTCTACGGCGCGCGCGCCTATGATGCGTTCTGCGAGTTCGCCGACGCCAAAGAGGCAGGCACGACTTAGATCTCAGCTATCTAGGGCGTGATCTGGGACTCAGATCAACCCGGTGGCGTCGAACATCCAGGACGTGTCGGCGGCGGCAAGTTCGGCCATCCACGACGGTGGTGCGCTGTTGACAAGTGCGCCGAAGTCCCAGTAGTCCTTCCAGATCGTGATCTTGCCGTCCTGTACCCGGTGGACCGAGACGAAACGCAACAGCGCGGTCTCGCCGCTGGCCCAGCCCCAGGTCTCTGAGTGTTCGTACATCGCGTCGCTACCGTTGGCCACCAGCAGCCCGTCGTGATTGGCGTAGGACGCCAGCGGTTCCAGGCCGACCTTGAGCCGTTTGACGATGTTCTCGGGTCCGCGCGCCGCCGCGGTCGGTCCGACCGGCATGTCAGCGTAGATGCAGTCGTCGGCCAGGAACGTCTTGACCGATTCCCAGTCCCGGGCCGACAATGCGCGCCACATCCCGAGAACCGAATCCTCAACCGACACCGGCGAACTCCGACGTCGTCGCTCCCGGTGCCGCGGCCTTGTGCGCAGCCCGCAGGAATCGGCCGGTGCGCTTGTTGCCGACTAGTTCGGTGGCCTCGCCGTTCAGGTACACCGGTTGCCCACCGACGAACACCGCGGTGACAGTATCGGCGTTGCGGTTCACCATGCGCGAGAGCCCGCCGTACTGTGCGACGGTGTCCTCGGCGTAGGCGTCGAGCGAGTCGTCCAGGCTGGCCGGATCGAGCACCATCAGGTCGGCGCGGTCCCCGATACGCAGATGGCCGGCGTCGATGCGGTACCAGTCGGCGAGTTCGCCGGTCAGCCGATGCACGGCCTGTTCGACGGTCATGAACGGCACCCCGGCCCGTTCGGCGTCTCGGACGTGGCGCAGCAACCGCAGCCCCATGTTGTAGAACGCCATGTTGCGCAGGTGCGCACCGGCGTCGGAGAAGCCCATCTGCACACCCGGGTCGCCGGCGAGTTTCTTGAGGACGTCGGGGCGGTGGTTGGAAATGGTTGTGCGCCAGCGCAGGCCGCGGCCGTGTTCGAGAACCAGGTCGAGGAACGCGTCCACCGGGTGCAGCCCACCGCGCTCCCGGCCCACCGTGCCGAAGGATTTGCCGATCACCGAAGGGTCCGGGCATCCGACGATCTCGGCGTCGAAGAAGTCCCGGTGCCAGACTCGCATACCGAACTTGCTGTCGTAGTCCTTCCGGAACCGGCGCCGATACGCTTCGTCGCGCATAAGTTCGTTCCGTTCCACCTCGTCACGCAGGTGTAATGCGGCCGCGCCCGCGCCGAACTCCTCGAAGATCACCAGGTCGATGCCATCCGCGTAGACCTCGAACGGTACCGGCAGGTGCTGCCAGCGGAAGTCACCGCCGAATCGGTTGGCGAGCCGGGCGAGCGGACCCATCATCCAGATCGCATACGGGTTGGACTTGACGTCGGCCGCCGAGAGCAGGCTGGTCTTGAGTGGGTCGCGGAACAGGCCGAGTGACTGGGCGACCTGAGAAGCGAGGTTGATGGGGTTCTGAATGTCCGGTCCGGACTGCAGGACCCGCCCGGCGCGGCGCAGCAGCGCCTTGAGCCGACGCAGCTCCGGGGGTTTGGCATAGGTCGACGGCAGCGTGCGCGAACGGCATGTCTCCCCGTCGAGCTTGTCGAAAAGCAGTTGCTGTGAAGACATCCCGACGAATCCGGCGTCCAGCGCCTCGGTCACCATCTGCTCCATCCGCGCCTGTTCGTCGCGGGTAGGCCGCTCGTCCTTGCGGGTGGCGCGTTCCAGACCCATGACAGCGGTCCGGATGTCGGAGTGCCCGATGAACGCGGCGATGTTCGGCCCCAGCGGCAGGGCTTCCAGCGCTTCGACGTACTCCTCGCAGTTGGACCAGGTCTTGTGCCGATCGACCGCGGCGATGACGTGTTCGCGCGGGATCGCTTCGACCCGGCCGAACAGGTCACCGGCGTCCACCCCGCCGACGTGGACCGTCGATAGTGAGCAGGAGCCGAGGAACACCGTGGTCACACCGTGGCGCAGCGACTCGGCCAGCGCCGGCCCGCCGAGCACCTCGACGTCGTAGTGGGTGTGGATGTCCACCAGGCCGGGCAGCACCCACTTTCCAGTCGCATCAACGACCCGGGTAGCACCGGTCGCGTCGAGTTCGTCGGGCGTGATCGCCGCAACGTGCCCCCCGCGCAGGCCGATGTTGCGCACGGCCGACGGGCCGCCGGTGCCGTCGAACCAACGACCGTTGCAGATGATGGTGTCGTAGGTCACCAACTCATCGAACAACGTGTCCCGTCGGGGTGTCAACGGAGCCGGCAGCGCGGATAATCGCGAAGGTGACGCCCTTGCAGCGCTACATCGCCGAAGAGATAGCTACCGACTACGCCGACGGGCTGATGACCCGGCGCGAAGCGCTTCGCCGGCTGGCTCTACTCGGGGTGGGGGCAGCCGCGGCAGCGGCCGTGCTCGCCGCGTGCAGCGACCGACCCACCCCTGAGCCCTCGGACTCGACCCCGGCGCCAACCACGCCACCACCGGGCAGCCAAGGCGCCCTGCCCACCACGCCGGTCAGCTGGACGGGGCCACGCGGGCAGATGCAGGGAGCGTGGGCCGAGGCTGCGGACGCCAAGGGTGCGGTGTTGGTGATCCACGAGAACAAGGGTCTCAACGACTACGTTCGCTCGGTGGCGGGCCGGTTCGCCGGTATCGGTTACTCGGCACTGGCGATCGACCTGTTGTCGGGCCGGGGCGGGACCGCTTCGTTCGCCGACCCGGCGGAGGCCACAGCAGCCCTCGGCAACATAGCGCCCGAGGATCTCGTCGTCGATATCAAGTCCGGTATCGGCGAGCTGCAGCGTCGGGCACCCGACCTGAAGATCGCGGCAGTCGGCTTCTGCATGGGCGGCGGTCTGGTGTGGCGTCTGCTGGACTCCGGCGTCCCGGAACTTTCCGCGGCCGTCCCGTTCTACGGGCCGACCCCCGACGATCCGGATTTCTCCGGCTCCAAGAACGTGGCGGTACTGGCCATCTACGGCGCGCTGGATCAGCGGGTGAACGCGACCGAGCCAGTGGCGCGGGAGGCACTCGACAAGGCCGGCCTCGTCCACGAGATCGTCGTCGAGCCCGATGCCGAGCACGCCTTCTTCAACGACACTGGCCCGCGGTACAACGAGGCGGCCGCCGCCAACGCCTGGGGGCGCGTTCAGGACTGGCTCGGACGCTACGTCGGGTAGCTGACTGGCCGGCGCCGCGAAACTGAAACGGCTGCGACGCTTTTCGGCGTGTCGTCACTGTCGGTTGAGTGTCGCGCGAGCAGCCGAAGGGGGACTCGTCAGTGGATACCGCCCATCAGAGTGTGGATCCGTTTGACCTGGGTGGCGATGACGACGGCGAGCACCAGCGCGAGCCCGCCGATGAGGCAGAAGTATGTGGTCTGGCCCAGGCTGTCCTGCAACGGTGCGGTGGTGCTGCCGATCGCGTCACCCACCGCGCTGGACAAGAACCAGAGCGCCACCACCTGGCTCTCCATCCCCCGCGGCGCCAAGTGGGTCGACGCCGACAACCCGGTGGGGCTGAGCAGCAGTTCACCGATGGTCTGGACGACGACGATCATCATCAACCAGACCAACAGCACCTTGGTACCGCCGGCCGCGATGTTCGACAGCACCGCCATGGCCAGGAACGACAGTCCGATCAGCAGCAGCGCCAACACGAACTTGCCCGGCAGCGTCGGCGCGCGTCGACCCGCCTTCACCCAAATGAACGCGAACACCGGGGCCAGCAACACGATGGCGATCGGGTTGACCGACTGCAGCCAGCTGGCCGGTACTTCGAAGCCGCCGACGTTGCGGTCGGTGTTCCGCTCGGCGAACAGGCTCAGCGTCGACCCGCCCTGGTCGCTGATCAGCCAGAACATCGCCGAGCCCAGGAAGATCCACACGTAGGCCTTCATCCGGTCCCGGTCGAGTCGAGTCAGATCGGCGCTGCGGAAGATCCGGGCGAAGTACACGAACGGGGTGGCGACGGTGACCGCGGCCAGAAACCAGATCATGTGCTCGGCCCGGTAGGTGCCCACGAGCACGTCGACGAGGAACAGCGCTCCGCTTGCGGCCAGCAGCACCGCGGTGATCACCGCGATCCGTCGCAACTGGTCACCGGTCTCGGGGTCGGGCACGACCCGACCGATAGTGCCCAGTGTGCGCTTGGTGGCCGCGACGTAAACGACGACCGCGATGGTCATACCCACACCAGCGACCCCGAATCCGACGTGCCAGCCGACGTTCTCGCCGAGATAGCCGCAGATCAACGGCGAGAAGAAGCTGCCGATGTTGATGCCCATGTAGAACAGCGAGAACCCGGCGTCGCGGCGCTCGCCCTCGTCGGGGTCCTGGTCATAGAGTTCCCCGACCATGGCCGAGATGTTCGGCTTGAGCAGCCCGGTGCCGATGGCGATCAGCACCATTCCGGGCCACACCGCCTCAGCCACCGGGATGGCCATTACGTAGTGTCCGCCGGCGATGACGCACGCCCCGATCAGCACCGCTCGGTAGGGACCGAGGAACCGATCCGCGATCCAGCCGCCGGGAACGGTGAGCAGATAGATCGTCGCGCTGTAGACACCGAATATCCCGATCGCGGTGGTGGCGGCCAGCCCCATCCCACCATCGGACGGGTCGGCGGCCAGGTACAGAACCAGGATGGCCAGCATTCCGTAATAGCTGAACCGCTCCCACAATTCGGTGGCGAACAGCGTGGCCAGGCCGATCGGGTGCCCGAAGAAGCGGTGATCTTCCTGCGGCGGCACTGACAGGGCGGCAGTCATTCGATGAAGTTACGCCGCCGCCGGCGCTCCTGCGCGGCGAATCTCAGGTCACGTCAGGTCCTGGGCGTCCAAGCGACCGGCAGCCGTTTGATGCCGTGGATGAACGCCGAATGCAACCGGTCCGGTTCCTCCGTCGCCTCGAGGTCGGGGACCTGCCGGTGCAGTTCCTCGAAGGCCACGGTGATCTCGCGCCGGGCAAGGTTGGCACCCAGGCAGAAGTGGGCGCCACCACCGCCGAAACCGACGTGCGGGTTGGGGTGGCGGTGCACATCGAAGAGCCACGGGTTGTCGAACTTCGACTCGTCTCGGTTGGCCGACCCGTACCACAACGTAACCTTCTCGCCGGCAAGCATTTTCACTCCGCTGAGCTCGTAGTCCCGGGTGAGGGTGCGGCGCATGTACGCGACCGGCGAGGCCCATCGCACGATCTCCTCGACCGCAGTCGGGGCGATTTCTTCGTAGCTCTCCCACCAATCCCGGCGCTGCTCCGGATACCGGCTCAACGCGAGCACGCCGTGGGTGATGGCGTTGCGAGTCGTTTCGTTGCCGGCGACCACCAGCAGGATGAAGAACGAGGCTATCTCGCTCGACGTCAACCGCTCACCATCGACCTCGGCGCGCACCAGGCTGGTGGTCAGGTCGTCCTGCGGATCGGTGCGCCGGTCGTCGGCCATCGCCTTGGCATAAGCACCGATATCCATCGCGACCTGGAAGAACTCGTCGAAATCGGTGGTCAGGTCCGGATCACCGAAGCCCAGAATCACGTTCGTCCAGTGAAAGACCCTCAAGTGGTCTCGTTCGGGAATGCCCATCATGTCGCAGATGATCTGCAGCGGCAGCGGGCCGGCAAGCGCGGACACGATGTCGGCAGTGCCATCGGGATTGTCGGCAATCATCGTCGAGACCAGTCGCCGGGCACGACCACGCACCGACTCCTCAGCGCGCGCAATCACCCGTGGGGTGAAGGCGCTGCGCACGATGTTCCGCAACCGCGTGTGCCGCGGGTCGTCCATCGCGATCATGGAGCCGAAGTACTCATTGAGTTCGGGAATCTGCTCTCCCAGAGTGATCCCCGAGGCGGAGCTGAACACCTCGGGATGGCGGCTGGCGTGGAACACATCGTCGTGTCGGGTCAACGCCCAGTGCCCAGGACCGGCCACGTTGCCCTCCACGACGAACTCCGTGTGAAACGAAATAGGAGCCTCGCGCCGCAGGGTCGCGAACGCGCCGTCGCGAAGGTCATCGTCGAGACCCCAGAACCTCCACTTGCTCAGGTCGATGTCGGACAGTGGCACATCCGGGGGAGCCGTGCCGTTCATTCGCGTTGCGATACCCATGCAGTGCCGTTCCCTGATAATCGAGGGGCTGTACCGACCACACTAACCGCCCGACTGTTCACCCTCGGCTTCATGCAAGAGCCGGAATTCACGGCGGTTGAGCAGTTTGAGCACCTGTGCCCGCGGATTGCCGAACGCGTTGAGTCCGGCCGATACCGGGTACGGCTCGATGCGGTCGATCTGATGCTCGACGCCGCGGAAGACGATCACGCACCGGCCGGCGGCTTCCACGTTGCGGTACCAGTTGACTGTGGGCCCGTAGGTGAGTTCCGCGATGAAGCCCTCGGGCACGCGGGCCACCATGATCGGCGTCTCGTAGACCTTGCCGGATTTCCGGCCTACGTGGCGGACCAAGGTGAACGGGCCTCGACCCGAACGGGCGATCCGAGTCGTGAGCCGATTCAGCGTGTTCTTGACCAGCCAGAGGAATCTCGTTCTGACCTGGCTGTCAGCCATATCGGCCTCCCTGCCGGTTGTCCATGTGTACCTCCACGCGGGCCGTGGCGGGCCCTGTTCGGAGGTTCCGTGCGCTTTCGATCGCTTGCGTGGCGTTAGCAGTATGAGTGCGTCGCGAACGAAAGTGCTTGCTGATAAAAGGGATCCAGTCCGCGAAGGCCTACCACGCTGGTCCGTGCCGCATCCAGCGCCGCTGAGCATCCTTGTCCGTTGAGCAACGACCAGTGCACGGTGATCTGGTCGACCATGGTGCGGTTGAGGGCGTCGATGGCGGCTCGTGATGCCGTTAGGTCGGGTGGGTCGACGGGCGCGGAGGACGGGTCGAGCTTCCACTGCGCGAAACGCAAGAACTGGATGGCCTCAGTGGCGTCGATCTGATTCTTGAAGATCGTGCGGACCCGCTCCGGGTCGACACCTTGGGTCGCCGCATCGGCGGTTACCGAGTTCAGCACCTGCTGCACCCTGGCCGGATCGTTTATCGGCGCACCGGATTTCCACTTCGCAGCCGCGATCGGTTCGGCCGTCTGCAACCGCTGGGTGGCGGCGTCGACGAGGGCGAACAGCGGGCTTGGATCATCGGCTCGCGAAACTGGCAAGGGCGCGACGGGGGTCACCCCCACCGCTGCGGCGATAGCGCACAAACCGGCGACGCGGGAGATGGCGCGCACCCCTTGTCCCATCAGGGTTCGTCGTCGGGCAAGGGCACCGCGATGGCCTGCTCGATGAGATCGGCCTCGCTGGCCTCCTGGTCGGTACCGATGGTCACAGGGGTCTGTTCCCAGTCGTCTTCGTCGTCGACAGGCATCCGCTGTTCGGCGACGTCGGCCTCGGGAGCGTCAGGATCGGTCATGAATCCCACGATAGTGCGACACCCCATGCGCCCAAACCGACATTTGGCAGCGAAAGTTCGAGTGAACCCCTGCAAAACGTCGAATTCGGCACGGGCGTGCGGGCGGGCGCGGGGTCCGCAGCAGGAGGCGAGGTGTCGGGTACTGTGCGCAGACGATGGGGAGGTCTCGAAACCTGCGGAGCTCCGACACGAGAACCAAGAGTCAGAGGCTATTCCGTGGCAAACGCGAGCGACACTCCAGACCTGAAGCCTCGCTTCGAGGACGTCCAGTCGCATTACGACCTGTCCGACAACTTTTTCCGGCTATTTCTGGACCCCAGCCAGACCTACAGCTGCGCGTACTTCGAGCGGGACGAGATGACGCTGGAAGAGGCGCAGCGGGCCAAGATCGACCTGTCGCTGGGCAAGCTGCGACTGCAGCCGGGCATGACCCTGCTCGACGTCGGCTGCGGCTGGGGCAGCACTCTCCTGCGTGCCCTGGAAACAAACGACGTGAACGTCGTTGGGTTGACGTTGAGCCGCAACCAACAAGCCCACGTCCAGCGGACGTTCGCCGAATCTGACAGCCCACGCAGCAAACGGGTGCTGTTGCAGGGCTGGGAACAGTTCGACGAGCCAGTGGACCGGATCGTGTCGATCGGCGCATTCGAGCACTTCGGTACGGATCGCTATGACTCGTTCTTCGAGATGGCCTACGACGCGTTGCCGGCCGACGGGGTGATGCTGCTACACACGATCGTCAAACCGAGCGACGAGGAGTTCGCTGAGCGCGGGCTGCCGCTGACCATGTCCAAGCTGAAGTTCTTCAAGTTCATCATGGCGGAGATCTTTCCCGGCGGTCGGTTACCGTTCGTGTCGGTGGTAGAGCAGCACGCCACCAAGGCCGGGTTCGGTGTCGAGCGGATACAGCCGCTCCGACTGCACTACGCCCGGACGCTGGATACCTGGGCGTCAGCCCTGGCCGCCCGCGAGGAAGAGGCGATCGCGATTCAGTCCCGCGAGGTCTACGACCGGTACATGAAATATCTCACCGGTTGCGCCGAACTGTTCCGCGAAGGCTATACCGACGTCTGCCAGTTCACCCTGACGAAGGGTTAGCCCCCTCTGGCGAGGGTGGCCCGGGCTGCCCACCGGCTGCGTCGCGGCGCCGTGCCGCCATGCCCGCGAGTGCCTCGAGAACCACCCGGTGCGCGGCGTTGACAGTGAGTTCGGCATGGTCGTAGGCCGGTGCCACCTCGACGACATCGACACCGGCGACGTCGTGTTCCCGGCACAGCTGGCGAACCATGCGCAGCAGGTCGGCGCTGGTGATACCGCCGGGCTCCGGTGTTCCCGTTCCGGGCGCATGCGACGGGTCGAGGACATCGATGTCCACCGACACATAGAGTTTGTCGGCCTTGGCCAGTGCCTCGCCAACCGCCACACGCATGACATCTTGGAAACCGCGCTCCCAGATCTCCTGCATGGTGTGCCAGGTCATGCCCTGCTCGAGCATCCACTCGAAAGTGTCCTGCGGAGGCCAGTACCCGCGCAGACCCACCTGGACGAAATGCGTGCCGGGGACCGCACCCGACTCGATGAGCCGGCGCATCGGCGTTCCGTGGCTGGCCAGGTTGCCGTCGATGATGTCCGCGGTGTCGGCATGGGCATCGAAGTGCACGATGCCGACGTTGCCGTATCCGTGCACATCGGCAACCGCGGTGGCCGCCGGCCAGGTGATCGAGTGGTCGCCGCCCAGAATCACCGGCACGATCCCGCGCGACGCCACCGCGTGCACGCGCTCACGAATGTTGGCGTGCGACACCTCGGTCTGTCCGTGCGGGCAGGCCGCGTCACCGAAGTCGACCACCTCGAGCCAGTCGAAGATCTCCAACCCGAGATCCATGTGGTAGGTGCCGGGTTCGTAGGCGGTGGCGCGGATGGCCCGTGGACCGAACCGCGCACCCGGGCGGTTGGTGGTCGCCACGTCGAAGGGAGCGCCGACGATCGCGACGTCGGGTCGCCACGATTCGAGTTGCTCAGGCTCGGTCAGGAACGGCCGGTGCCCGAACGACGCCACACCCGCGTATGGGAGGTCCAGCTGTTCTGCCAGCCCGGGCGGAATCTCACGCTGCGGTCCGTCGTCGTCTCGATGACCCATGGGCTGACAGTACGCCGCGCCGGCTCACTCCGGTCCGTCCAGCGCACGACGCAGCAGATCGGGTATCGGGCGCTTGGCCCAGTCCTGCGTCGACACCACGACGTAGACGTTGCGGCCCTGCACGGCGGCGTCCTCGCCGGTGTCCCCGTTGCGCCGGAGCACCGCGAACTCCAGGGTGAAACTGGTGGTGCCGATGCGCGCGCACCGTACGCTCACCCGGACCTCGTCGCGCCACCTGACCGGCGCGGCGTAGTCGATCTCGGAGCGCACCACTTGGATGTCGTAGCCGGCCTCGATCAGGCCCGGGTAGGTCACACCCAGGTGGTCAAGGAACCCCGTGCACGCCTCGTCGAACCAGGTCAGGTAGTGACCGTTGAAAACGACCCCCTGCTGGTCGATCTCGGCGTACCGCGGCACGATAGGCAAGGCGAACACCACCTCACGGTACTGTCCCGGGACCCGAGCGCCGGTCACCCGATGCCAGCGGTCTGGTCCAGGTCCGAACTGCAGGCGTCGAAGGGGCGACCCAGACCTGCGGCGACCGGGACACTGGTCGCATGCAGCTGGTCACGATCGACGACATCCGGGCCGCGGCCGTACGGATACGCGAGGTGGCGGTGCGGACCCCGCTGGTGCCGGCCGGGTGGGCCGACAGCCCGGGTAGACACCCGGATAGACAGTTGTGGATCAAGCTGGAGAATCTACAACCCATCGGCGCGTTCAAGATTCGCGGCGCCTACAACGCGGTGGCCCGCCTCACACCCGCTGACCGCGCCCGGGGTGTCGTCGCCTACTCCAGCGGCAACCACGCCCAGGCCGTGGCCTATGCGGCGCGGTCGTTCGGCATTTCGGCGCACATCGTAATGCCGCAGGAGACGCCTTCGGTCAAGGTGGACGCGACCCGCGGACTCGGCGCGAACGTGGTGCTGTGCGCCCCGGGTCGACGTGAACAGGCGGCCGCCGAGGTCGTCGAGCGGACCGGGGCGGTGCTGGTACCCCCGTTCGACCATCACGACGTCATCGCCGGACAGGGCACGATAGGCCTGGAGATCGCCGAAGACCTGCCATCAGTCGATAACGTGCTGGTGCCGGTCAGCGGCGGCGGCCTCGCGTCGGGAATCGGCACCGCCATCAAGGCGCTCTGCCCACACGCCAACGTGTTCGGAGTGGAGCCGGAGTTGGCGGCCGACACCGCCGAATCCCTGCACGCCGGCCGGCGAGTGGAC
The DNA here is from genome assembly GCA_964513475.1 of uncultured Mycobacterium sp. Classification (GTDB taxonomy): domain Bacteria; phylum Actinomycetota; class Actinomycetes; order Mycobacteriales; family Mycobacteriaceae; genus Mycobacterium. Next base: position 65,888 of record CAZEMS010000004.1, read on the forward strand.
TGGCCGATCGAGAAACGGAACCGGACCATCGCCGACGGTCTGCGATCCCAGCCGTCGGAGTTGACCTTCGCCCACCTGAAGGTGGTGCTCGACGGCGTGATCACCGTCTCCGAGGACGAGATCGTGACCGCGATGCGTGAGCTGGCACACCGCGCCCACCTGGTGAGCGAACCCAGCGGGGCGGTGGCCCTGGCCGCATACCGCCGCGGGGCTACCAGGCCGGGGCGGACGGCCATGGTGCTCTCGGGCGGAAATGTCGAACCCAGGATGCTGCGGGAGGTGTTGACGGGCTGACCTGGCGCGGGAGCTATAACCTGGCCCAATGAAGCCAGTCCGGTGGAGAACGTCGCGGTGAAGAACGTCGCGCCGCCGCTGCGGGTGCTGCTGCGCGTCGCGATCGTGGCCGCGGTGGTACTGGCCCTGATCGTGGTCGCCACGTCGACCCGGTCCGGAGTGTTGTGGCGGCTGAGCACCTTCACATATCAGGCCAATCTGCTGGCAGCTGCGTTCTTCGCATGCACCCTCGTATCAAAACGTGCCGATGCCCTCGCCGGTCTGCGCGGGGCCGTCGTCGTCTACGTTGTGATCGCCGGCGTGGTCTGGACGCTGTTTCTGACCGAGCACAGCATGGGATACACACCCGCGAATCTCCTGCTGCACATCGTGGTGCCGGTGTTTGCTGTGGCCGAATGGCTGCTCGCCACACATGGCCGCGTCCTCTGGTGGTATCCGATTGCCTGGTTGGCCTATCCAGCGGCCTATCTCACCGTTGCACTGGTTGTGCTCAACCATGCCGGCCGCCGCGCCCCGTACTATTTCCTGGATCCGCAGTCGGTCGGAACCGCCGCTGTGGCCGGGAACATCGCACTGCTGGCCGCGATTTTTCTCGGGGTCGGGTATCTGCTGATGACGGTGGCCGACCGCTCGACACCATAACTTGGCGTAGACTCGGCGCGGACTGGGCGTGATGACCCGACGCGATAATCCGGATGATCGAGCGCCAAGAAACGTTCCGCGGCGCCGCGGCGATCACCAGGCGATGACCATTTGCAGGACCCGCGAGCACTTCGACGCAGAAGCGCTTCCGGAGAACTACAATCGTGTGGTGTACACCACACCGTCCCAGGGAGAAAAAGGCGTGCGTAAGGTGCTGCGGCAGCTGATGGCGATCAGCGGGATCGCGATCGTCGGCTTGGCGGGTTCGGCGAGCGCCGGTGCCGCGGCGGGAATCTCACCGACGCGGGTGGCCGGAGTCGAACCGGCGGCGGGCGCCGTCGTTGGCGTCGCTCATCCCGTGGTCGTGACGTTCAACGGACCGGTCTACAACCGTGTTGCCGCCGAACGGTCGATCAGCATCTCCTCGCCCGACACCCCAGAGGGGACGTTCTCCTGGCTCAGCGACACTGTCCTGCAGTGGACACCCACCGAGTTCTGGCCGGCCCACTCGCCGATCTCGGTGACCGCCGGGGGAACGAAGACGAACTTCCAGACCGGCTCCTCGGTCGTATCGGTCGCTGACATCGACGCCCACACCTACACCGTCAGCATCGACGGCGTGGTGGCCAGGCGGATGCCCGCGTCGATGGGCAAGCCAGGCTTCGCCACCCCTCAAGGAAGGTTCACGGCCCTCAGCAAAGAGCGCCGCGTGACGTTCGATTCGCGCACCATCGGGATACCGCTGGAGCACCCGGAGGGCTATCTGATCAAGGGCGAGTACGGCGTGCGCGTCAACTGGGGCGGCGTGTACGTGCACTCGGCTCCGTGGTCGGTCGGGTCGCAGGGCTACGCGAACGTCAGCCACGGGTGCATCAACCTGAGCCCCGACAACGCCGCGTGGTACTTCAACACGGTGCGGATCGGCGACCCGATCATCATTCGGGCCTGACCCCGGCCTGAACCGAGCCCCAGTCCGTGGTCCTACGGTCAGGCGGACACCGTCTGGCCGTGCAGATTCTTGGCGGTGGGTGACGTCGGGACGGTCGCCGGGTCGGGACAGGTGCCCAGCACCCGGTCCGCGGTCCCCGAACTGGTGACCGTGAACCAGTAGTGCTCGTTCTTGTAGTGGTGCTGCCGATGGTTGCGCCAGATCGCTTTGTACACCGAAGATTTCGGTTTGTAGTCACTGTGGATCAGATAGTGGCACCACTCGTAGACCAAGCCCGCCAGGCCCAGCGCCACCAGGAAGGTCAACCCTCTTCCGGTTCCCAGTCCCACAGCCGGAAACACCAGCAGCCCGACGGCCACCGCCAGCGGAAGCACCCACAGCAACGCCTGCCACGGAATGAAGATCAATGGGATGTCACGCGGGTCGACGTGGTGCTCGCGGTGCTTCCGCGCGAGCAGCGTGTCGACGGTCAGGCCGGCTACCCGCCTCGGCCGCCAGTGCAGGATGAACACGTGGATCATCCACTCGACGAACGGGAACACCGCGAGCAAGATCAGCGGCACCGCAGCGTCGGCGGGCTTCCAGTCTCCGACGACCAGCCGTGCCGTCACCGCGGCCGCCAGCATGGCGCCGATCATCCATGGCGACGGGTGGCGGACGAACTCGCGCACAGCCGCTGCCAGGGTGAATTGCCTACGCGTCGTTCGGGGATCGGTCATCGCTGTTCCTCCAGAGTGTTGATCGCGGTCAGCAACGCGGTGGTCGCGGGTTCGAGCAGGTCCCTGGCGGCCTTCTGGGCCGCCGCTGGTTCGCCGGCGGCGATCGCGGCGGCGAGCCTGCGGTAGGCATCGGGTCGACCGACCTCGTCGGCCATCATGGTCGCCAGGGCGGGCAACGCCGGCTCGTAGGCGGCCCGCAACGTGTTGAACATCAGCCGGAAGGCGATCGAATCCGCCCCGTCGACGACGTGATCCCAGAACGTCATGGCGTGGCGTTGCCGCTCGACCGGATCCTGCTCCTCCTCGAGAGCCTGAATGGCCTCATCGAGCAGTTGTGCCAGCGCCGGCGGCCGCCGCTGGGCAGCCAACTCGGCGACCTTGGGGCCGTTGTGCAGGCGGGTTTCCAGGATGCTGCGCGCGACGGAGACGTCGAGCTCGCCGGCGCGCAGCAGCAGGCGCGGGAGCAGGTCCAAACCGGCGTGTCGGCGAAAGTCCCGCACGGTGGTGGCATCGCCCTGACGCACCTCGACCAGCCCGGCGGCGCTCAGCCGGTTGAGTGCCTCTCGTATCGCGGGACGCGAGACGCCCAGCACCTCGGCGAGTCGCCGTTCGCTCGGCAGGGACTCGCCGGGCTGCATCTCGCCGCTGAGGACTTCGGCGACGATCTGCTCGAAGACGTCGCTGGGTACCGATCGTCGGTTGACGGGCTGCAGTGCCATGACACCAGCGTGCCAGGCCGCCCGGCAGAGGTCAAGTGGTCAGACCAGTTGCTAGCAGTCCGTCTCGATCTCGAAGGTGGCGTCGACGCGGTCGGTGGGGGCGTCGTTGAACCACCCCTCAGCGGTACCGGAGATCCGATAGTTGCTGTTGGCGACGCTTGCCCTGCCGTCGCCGACGGTGCCCTCCCAGAAGCTGCCGGTGAAACCGCCCATGTCCTCGATCTGCACCGAACGTGCGGTCACCGTCTCATGGGTGCTGAGCACCGCGGTGAAACCGCCTTTTTCGTTGACGGACTTGATCGTCCAGTTCCAGCCCACCTGCGAGCAGGTGACCGGCTGCGAGCCGAGATTCGTGCCGTTGAGGGTCACGGTCGCGGTGCTGCTCCCCAGTGCAGCGTTCGGGGATGCGCAGCCGACCAGCCCGACGAGCAGCGCCGCCCCCGCCACCATGAGTCGGTTTGCCACCTCACCCGCCCCTTTCGCTCAAGCCCTGTCATGTCCCTGGCGGGGCGAGTTTACGGCCTTCGGAGTGTGCGGTGCGTGAGGTTGGCCGTTTCCGGTGTTTTCGGAGTACGAGCTGGCCTGCTGTGGCCGACCGCCAGGATCCGATGTAACGAAAAGCGTCGGCCTGGAGAAAAACCGAACGACCACTTTCGGCAGGTACTTCCCATCGGCATCGTGACTGAGAGGAGCGACGTGGCGATCGTCCCCGGCGTGGGCTCCGAATCGGCGGCTCTCCGCGTGGCCGCCGCGACCGTGATAGCGGCAACGATGCTGGCGATAGCGGCGGCGCTGGCGCCATCTGCGCTGGCCGATCCGGCACCGGCGGAACCGACGCAGCCGCCCGCTCCCTTGGTCGTCGCCAGCGGGGAACCCGCCCTGGTCCCGGAAGGCGTTCCGCATCTGCCCAGCCCCGAGAACCCGCCACCGGGAACCACATCGAGCCCGGTCGGTTCGCGGCAGGGGCACGGCATGTCGTACCTGCGCGAACTCTGGCATGCGCTTCGCACCCAGGACGTCAGCATGGACGATGCGCTGCTGTTGCTGACTCAGCGTCCGCTGAATCCGGACGCAACACCACCACCTGGCATGCCTGCCGGTCCGCAGGGCCCGGTGCCGGTCACGCCACCGGCGGCCGAGTAGACCGGTCACGTATGCCGGTCGGGTATGCCGGTCAGCGCCCGGCTGCGGTGGGGCAGATGGGGTGTGTGGGGACCGGGTCGAAAGCCCCCGGGTCAGCGAGATACTCGCGAAAGACCCGCGACATCGTTGCGGCCTGATACCCGTCGACGAATCGGTGATCCAGGCCGATCACCAGGGGTAGCACCGGTCGGACAACGGGCTTTCCGTCGCGCGCGACGACCTTGTCGGTGACGGCGCCCATGAGGATGCCGATCGGCACATGACAGAACGTCGGCCACGGGGCAGCGGCCGAGTCCAGTCCGTAGGTGCCGACATTGCTGATCAGTACGGATCCGTACGGCCGTGCGTCCAGGCCGAGGAACGGAAGAGGGAGCTGAAGACTCTCGGTCACGAAGGCGATGCCGTCCATGAGCGGGCGTAGCAGGAGGGGCGGCAGCGCCTTTGCGACAGCCTTGGCCTGCTTGAACTGAGGGTCGTTGTCGTGGCGGATGCGGCCGGCGCGCTCGGCGATCTCTTTGGCGATGACCCAGGGCGGCTTCTCGTCGACCCGGCGGACCACGGCGCCGGACAGATCCGTGCTCGCTGCCTCGACCCCCGTCACGGGATCGGTGCGCAGCGAAACCACGAAGAACGCGTCGATGGTCGGCGACGGCCGGAAACCCCCGAACAGGACACGGCCGTTGAGTCCGGGGAGGGCTTCGAAGACCTTGGCGGCTGCGCGTCCGACCAAGTCCATCGGTGTGACGTGCTGGCCGGTGGCGTCGCGCACCTGATCGATGTACTCGACGAGCTGACCCGCGTCGACGTCCAGGGTGGCCCAGATGATCGGATCGGTCCTCTGCTGCCAGGTGGCCATGGCGATCTTGCGCCACACGGAGAACGGAACCGACGGCGCCGTCCAGATCATCGGAACCCCCTGAGGTTGCGGATCTCCTCACCCGAGTGTCGCGAGCAGCCGCGGCCTACCCACAGGGCACAAGGTCACCAATCTGGCCAGGGCAAGCTAGACGGGACGGATCCAGACGGGGGCAACCTAGACTGAGGCCGCCTCGTTGAGGCGGTTGAGCGTGTTGGTGGCCTCGAGATACTCCTGCACCCAGCGCTCGATGACCGCGGCAGTCTTCTCCACCCTGGTGAGTTGGCCCACGACCTGGCCGACCGGGTTGAACGCCACGTCCACAGTCTGGTCCGGATACTTGTGGGTGGCCGCCACCGCCATCCCGGAAACCATGTACTGCAACGGCATTCCGAGGGGCTTCGGGTTGTCCGGCCGCTCCCACGCCTCGGTCCAGTCGTTGCGCAGCATCCGGGCCGGCTTGCCGGTGAACGACCGGCTGCGCACGGTGTCGCGACTCCCCGCCTTGGCATACGCGGCCTGCTGGACGGGAGTGTTCTCCGCCTCCTCCACCATCAGCCACTGCGATCCGGTCCACACTCCCTGCGCCCCGAGGGCCAGGGCCGCAGCGATCTGCTGGCCGCTGCCGATGCCGCCGGCCGCCAGTACGGGCACCCCGGCGACCTCCTTGATGACCTGCGGCCAGAGCACGATCGACCCGACCTCACCGGCATGTCCGCCGGCCTCCCCGCCCTGGGCGATGACGATGTCCACTCCGGCGTCGGCATGCTTGCGCGCCTGGGAGGGCGAACCACACAGCGCCGCGACTTTGAGGCCGGAATCGTGGATGCGCTTGATCATGTCGGCGGGGGGAGTGCCGAGCGCATTGGCGATGAGCGTGACCTTCGGATGCCGCAACGCGACTTCCACCTGCGGCGTGGCGGTCGCCTCGGTCCAGCCCAGCAGCTGCAGGGCACTCTCGTCGATCTCGTCGACGGGCACACCGTGATCGGAGAGGATCTTGCGGGCGAAGTCCAGGTGTTCCTGCGGCACCATCGACCGCAGGGTCTTGGTGAGCTCGTCGGCCGACAGGTTGGAGTCCATCCCCTCGTACTTGTTCGGGATGACGATGTCGACCCCGTATGCATGGTCGCCGATGTGCTCATCGATCCAGCGGAGTTCGACCTCGAGTTGCTCCGGGCTGAACCCGACCGCACCCAGCACCCCGAACCCTCCGGCCTTGCTCACCGCCACCACGACGTCGCGGCAATGGGTGAAGGCGAAGATCGGGAACTCGATGCCGAGTTCTTCGCAGATGGCGGTGTGCATTGCCGGCTCCTTCGCGGTGGGCGGTCAGCGAACTGAAACGTGTTCTAGTTTAGTACGGAGCCGGGCGGGCCGAACCGCACGGTTGGCCAACAGCACGCCCAGCCCAGGTCGTGCTTCGATAACTACATGGCCGCAGAGCTGTCGCCGTCCGATGCGGTCGCCGAAATCGCCGCCGGTCCCGCCGGACCCGCCGTCGGGGCGTTCTTCGACCTGGACGGCACGCTGGTCTCCGGATTCACCGCGACAGCCCATGCCGGCCACCGCATCCGCAACCGCCAGGCCAGCATCGGCGAGGTGCTGGGCGTCGTCGAAGCGTCGGTGCGCTACCGCCTCGGCCGCATGCAATTCGAGCGACTGATCCGGCGCGCCGCGGGATATCTTCGCGGAGAACCCCTCGCCGAGCTGGACGAACTGGGCGAGTGGCTGTTCGTCGAACACGTTGCTGCCCGGGTGTTCCCGCGAATGCGCGAGATCGTCCACATCCATCAGCAGCGCGGGCACACAGTGGCACTGAGTTCCTCGGCGCTGACCATTCATGCCGAACCCGTCGCCCGCTTCCTCGGAATCGAGCATGTGCTGTGCAACCACTTCGACGTCGACGACCGTGGTCTGCTCACCGGGGAGATCACCAGACCGATCGTGTGGGGACGACAGAAGGCGGCGGCCGTCCAGCGGTTCTGCTCCACCGAAGGCGTGTCACTGCGAGACAGCTACTTCTACGCCGACGGCGACGAGGACCTGGAGCTGATGGCGCTGGTGGGCAATCCGCGGCCGGTGAACCCACGCTCCGGGCTGGCCGCCGCTGCCGCCCAACGCGACTGGCCGGTGCTGCGGATGGCCCCGGCGAGTCCGCGCCCCCGTCGGCGTCGACTGCTCGACCTGATCCTCGCGCTGAGCTTGCGCAAGTGAGAACCTGGGGATCAGAACGACTCTGGACCTGCCCCTTGTCCCCGGAAAGGGCCTGCTATACCCCGACTTGACCTGCGGTAGCGTGACCCGGGATGGGACGGGTAGACGGAAAAGTCGCAATCATCAGTGGTGGCGCCCGCGGCATGGGCGCCGCCCACGCCCGGTTGCTTGTCTCCGAGGGCGCAAAGGTTGTGGTCGGCGACATCCTCGACGACGAGGGAGAGGCACTCGTCGACGAACTCGGCAGGATCACCCCGGGCGCGTGCCGCTACGTGCGCCTCGACGTCACTCAGCCCGACCACTGGGCGACGGCCGTCTCCACCGCGACCGCGGATTTCGGCAGGCTCGATGTCCTGGTCAACAACGCCGGGATCGTCAACGGCGGTCTGTTGCAGAACTTCGACCTGGCCCAGTGGCAGCGGATCATCGACGTGAACCTCACCGGCACGTTCATCGGAATGCAGTCGGTCGCCGATTCGATGATCGCCGCGGGCGGCGGCTCCATCATCAACGTGTCCTCCATCGAAGGCCTTCGTGGCACCCCCTGGGTGCACGGCTACGTGGCCACCAAGTGGGCGGTGCGCGGGCTGACCAAGTCGGTTGCGCTGGAACTCGCTGGTCACAACATCCGGGTCAATTCCATCCACCCGGGCATGGTGCGAACCCCGATGACCGAGGGCATCCCCGAGGACATGATCACGATCCCCATGGGAAGAGCGGCCGAACCGGTCGAGGTGTCGTCGTTCGTGCTGTTCCTCGCCAGCGACGAGTCGTCGTACGCCACCGGCGCCGAGTTCGTCATGGACGGCGGCGTGGTCTGCGGGATCGCGCACAAGGAACTCTGAAGCTCTATTGTGACGACCGACGGGAGGACGGAATCAATGAGCGCGACCGACGAAGATCAGACGCTGCGGGAACAGGCCCGGGAGCAGGCCGAGTCAGCTGGTTGGACGCTTCGGGAGGTTGATCGCGTCGACATCTTCACCCGGGGGGAGACCCGGATACGGGTGATCTGGCGGGGGAACACCGCGATCAGCGGCGGCGCGCTGTACCAGGACGACATTCTGATGACCTACACCCGTGACCTCGACGCGGTCACCGGCTGGCTGAAGCGGTGACGCCACCGGCGTGAGTGCGCGCGCAGGCATCCTGGTCACCGGGACCGAGGTCCTCACCGGTCGGGTTCAGGACCGCAACGGCCCCTGGATCGCCGACCGTCTTCTCGAGTTGGGCGTCGAACTCGCGCACATCACCATCTGCGGCGACCGGCCCGACGACATCGAGGCGCAGTTGCGCTTCCTCGCCGCCGAAGACGTGGATCTCATCGTCACCAGCGGCGGTCTCGGCCCCACGGCCGACGATCTCACCGTCGAATCGGTGGCCCGGTTCTGCGAGCGCGAACTCGTCCTCGACGAGGCCCTCGAGGAGAGGATCGCAGACATCCTGCGCGGGTTCATGGCTCGGATGCCGAACGTCGATTACGGCGCGATGCGCGTGGCAAATCGCAAGCAGGCGCTGATTCCGGCCGGTGCTCTGGTGATCGACCCGGTTGGTACCGCACCCGGTGTGGTCGTGGCAGGCAAGCCAACGGTGGTGGTGCTGCCCGGTCCGCCGCGCGAACTGCAGCCGATGTGGCGGACGGCGATGCAGATCCCGGAGGTCCAGCTGGCGATCGCGGAGCGCACCGAGTACCAGCAGAAGATGCTGCGCATGTACGGGCTACCGGAGTCGGGGCTGGCCGACACCCTGCGCGACGCGAGGGAACGCATCGAGGACTTCGAGTCGCTGGAGATCACCACTTGCCTACGCCGCGGAGAGATCGAGATGGTGACCCGGTTCGAGCCGGCCGCGGCCGGCACCTACGACGAACTCGTCACTCTGCTGCGACAGCGCCACGCTTGGGAGATCTTCTCCGAGGACGGATCGCGGATCGACGACCAAATAGCGCGGCTGCTCTCCGGCCGGCGGATCGCGACGGCCGAATCCTGCACGGCCGGAATGCTTTCCGCGCGCCTGACGGACCGGCCGGGGTCGTCGGCGTATGTCGCCGGCGGCGTGGTCGCCTACTCCAACGAGGCGAAGACCGGCCTGCTGGGAGTTGATCCGGCGCTGCTCGAGTCCCACGGTGCGGTGTCCGAGCCGGTGGCCGAGGCGATGGCGCGCGGGGCGCTGGCGGGTTTCGGAGCCGACACCGCGGTGTCGATCACGGGCATCGCCGGGCCGGGCGGAGCGACGCCGGGCAAGCCGGTCGGCACGGTGTGTTTCGGCGTGGCACTGGCCGGCAGTGGAATGCTGACCCGCACGCTGCGGCTGCCAGGTGACCGCACCGACATCCGTGAACGCTCCACGACGGTGGCGATGCACCTGCTTCGCCGGGCACTGACCGATTCCGGGATCAGCACCACCGCGTGACGGCGGTTCTCACTTTCCGACCTTGTCCAGGATCAGGTTGACCACCTTGCCGGCCTGACCCTTGACGGCATCCCCTTCTCGACCGCACACCAGAACGTCGGCGGCAATGTTCGAGCGTGACCCCACCGCTCGCGCACACGCGTACTCAGGTGCCCCCTCCTCCCGGCGCATCAAGACATCGACGCCGTAGGCCCGGGCGGGCTGCGCGACGTCCCACTTCTGGATCCGGTCATTCATCGTGATCGTCAGGACACGTCCGCTGCACTCCGTCCAACGCTGTACCTCGTTCTCGACGAACGCACGCGCCTCCTCGGCGCTGCCGAACGCCGCAACACCCGTGCTGACCCGACGGGTGCGCAAGTCGTCGGACAGCCTCCCGTAGATACCCACGTGGCCCGACCCGCCATAGGACGACGCGGCGTTGGGGATGATGGCACCTGTACAGCCGGGTTCGGATAGTGCGCCGCTGGGCAGCGACTCGGGCTTGCGGTAGGTGAACAGGGGCAGCAAGCCGGGGGAGTCGACGGCGGAGCGGGCCTCCACCGGCGTCGGCAGCAGCTCGGGCAGTTCCGCGATCTTCACCAGCGACATCTCCTCGGCGGGAATCTCGTGCTCGTACTCGGCCGAACCGGCGACCGCGCGAACGCAGGACGCCGACGACGCCATCACGATCAAGGCCGCCAACGCCCAGATCAACCCTGCCGCTGCACGCCGCGGGGAGCCATGCGTCGAGTGATTCATCCCCACGAGGTTCTCACGACCGGATTCCCAGACATCTCGCAGCATCGGTCTCGGACTTTGCGAAGCAGTTGCGGGTATGTGTCTTGCGGAATATCTTTGAGACCCGTTTGCGATTGCCAGCGGCACCAGTTGTTCTCGCGCAGGTCAACCAAGGTGAAGGTGGAGTCCATGAACGCGACCGTGCGGGTTCTGAGCGCGTTGGTGTTCGCCCTTGCAACTTTACTCACAGGTGCGGGCACCGCGCAGGCGGGCCTGGACAACGAGTTGAGTCTGGTCGATGGTCAGGGCCGGACGTTGACGGTGCAGCAGTGGGACACCTTTCTCAATGGGGTGTTCCCGTTGGATCGCAACCGGTTGACTCGTGAGTGGTTTCATTCGGGTCGGGCCAAGTACATCGTGACCGGTGATGACGAGGAGTCGGTCGAGGAGTTCGAGGGCACCCTGGAGTTGGGTTATCAGATCGGTTTCCCGTGGTCGTTGGGTGTGGGGGTGAACTTCAACTACACCACTCCCAACATCGCCTTCGACGGGCTCGACGGCGTCATCGTCGACACCGGTGGTTTAGGCCTGCCGCTGGAGGGCATTGTGACGCCGAACCTGTTCCCGGGTGTGTCGATCAGCGCTGACCTGGGCAATGGTCCGGGTATTCAGGAAGTGGCGACGTTCTCGGTGGATGTGGCTGGTCCGGAGGGCGGTGTGGCGGTCAACAACGCCCACGGCACGGTGACCGGTGCTGCCGGCGGTGTGCTGCTGCGTCCGTTCGCGAGGTTGATCGCCTCCACCGGTGACAGCGTCACGACCTACGGTGCGCCCTGGAACATGAACTGATCTTGTTCTAGGTCCGGGGTTTCTGGGTCGATGTGAGTAGGTCCCGAATCTCGGTGAGCAGGCTCAACTCCGTGTCGACTGATTCCTCGGCGTCAGGTTCGGCATCGGGTTCGGCATCGCCCCGTTCCCGCAACCGGTTGTAAGGCACCACGACCAAGAAGTAGACGACCGCAGCGACCAGGGCGAAGTTGATCGCAGCGGACAGCAGGATGTTCAGGTCGATCGCGTAACCACCGCCGATGGCAATCCGCAGGATGCCGTAGTTCGAGTCACCACCGGCGCCTATCCGGCTGATCAGTGGCGTGATGATGCTGTCGGTGAACTTGGTCACCAGGGTGGTGAACGCCGTCCCGATGACAACCGCGACCGCCAGGTCGACGATGTTGCCGCGGGACAGAAATTGCTTGAATCCGTTCAACATGCCGCAACCTCTCCTGCAGTGACTGTGATTTCCCTACCGGATCGGACGCTACGCGGGTGTTCCGGCGATGGGCCTCAGTGGAAGGTGAGCGTGACGGCTCGCGTCAGGGTCGCCCCCGCGACCTCGATCGCGGTGTGGGACGGCAACGCGACCAGAACCACTCGGTTGTCGCCGTCGGCGCCCGGTCCGTTCGGCTTCTCGGACACCAGCACGACTACGGCGTGACCGGCCAGCAGCTGCGGGCGGGGCGAGTTCACGCCGGAGGTGGGGGAACCGCCCGGCATGTCCGCGGCGAGCACGTCGACCACGTCACCGGGCCGGATGAGGTCAACCAGGGCGCCGTCGGCGAGATGCAGGGGAACGATGCGGGCATCGGGACCGGCAGCTGACTCGGCCAGTCGCGGTCCGAGGAGTCGTACATCGGTAATGGCCTCGCCCCGGCGCATCGGGCCGGCGAGCCTGGCGCCCGTCACCGCGCCGAGCTCGGACTGCGAGCCGTCCGGAATCGACTCGGCCAACCGATTCTCGACCGTCAAGTCGGCTGCGGTGAGTTCGACACCGGGCGCCAAGTCGCGGGCCGCGACGACGATCGCAAGGTGTTCACCGTCGGGGTCGGAGCGCAGCGCTGCTGCCGCGGCCAGCACGACCAGCGCGCTTGCGGCGACTCGGCGGGCGGCCACGGTACGCGACCAGTCCGGCCGCAGAACCAACGACAGCCGACTCAAAGCCGGCGGATTCAGTGACTCACCCATAGGACCACGCTAGGCCCGGGTGGGCCTGCCCTTGCGCAGCTCAGCGTGGCCTGTGGATAACTCCCGGGTTTAGTTGGACGCCGCGGCGGCCGGCGCCGACTTGCCCGTGGAGCCGTTCGAGCCCGACGAGCGCGCGGTCGCGGACTTCGATGCCGAAGACGAGGACGACCCAGAAGAGGGCTCAGAAGACGACCCAGAAGACGGCGATGACCCAGAAGACGACTCAGAGGACGAGGACGACCCCGAGGCGCTCGACGAATCCGAACTCTCCGATGAGCCACCGGAGGATCCTTTGCCCCGACCGTTCGACGCCTCGCGGCTGTCGGTGCGGTAGAACCCGCTGCCTTTGAAGACCACTCCCACCGAGCCGAAGAGCTTGCGCAACCGGCCGGAGCACCTCTGGCAGGTGGTCAGCGCATCATCGGTGAAGGCCTGAACCTGATCGAACCGATCGTCGCACTCGGTGCACGCATAGGAATAGGTAGGCATAAGACCTCCGGGATCGAAAAACTGTTAGCACTCTACCGCCTCAAGTGCTAGAACCGCTACCGGCCCGGGGTGATTCCCGGCCGGCACCCAGGCCCACCAAACCGCGGTTGGGGGTCAATGCGTGGGTCATGAGCACGTCGTGCGGTTGCTGCGGTAGTCGATCGACGAGCTCGTCGTCGCGCACCACTGCGACCACCCGGGCGTCGGGCCGGGCCAGCAACAACGACCGGTCATAGAACCCCGCACCGCGGCCCAGCCGAACGCCGGCGCGGTCGACCGCGAGTGCGGGTACCAGGATCACCGACGAGTCTCCCACCGCCTCCGCCGGTAGCCAGGGTGGCGGCGGCTCACGCAGCCCGAACCCGCCTGACACCAGCGTGCCGGGTCGGTACTCGCCCCACCGGAGCGCCTGTGGGCTCCCGACGGCGCTGTGTCCGACGACAGGTAGCAGCACCCGCGCTCCGAGATCGAGCAGGCAGTCGGGCAGCCGCGGCGAGCCCGGCTCCGACCCGATGGGCACATAGGCGCAGACCGTTGCCCCGTGAACGGCGAGCCCGGGCAGTTGTGCGCACAATGCCGCGGCCTCGGCGTCGTGAACCTCGGACGGCACGGCGCTGCGATCCCGAAGGATGCTGCGTCGCCATTGATCCTTGGTCAGCAGAGCCACATGCCCAGCCTGACATGGGCCCACGGTCGACGCGTTGGGAAATGTTCGGCGGGTTATCGTGTGAGCGTGAAACCGCCTCGGGTACCAATTCCGCGCACCGCTGTCGTTCCGGCCGCCGGGTTGGGGACGCGGTTTCTGCCTGTCACCAAGACGGTGCCGAAAGAGTTGTTGCCTGTCGTCGACACTCCGGGCATCGAACTGGTGGCCGCCGAGGCCGCCGAGGCCGGTGCCGAGCGCCTGATCATCGTCACCTCCGAAGGCAAGGACGGGGTTGTCGCCCACTTCGTTCAGGACCTGGTGCTCGAGGGCACGCTGGAAGCGCGTGGCAAGCTGCTGATGCTCGAGAAGGTGCGACGCGCGCCTGCCCTGATCAAGGTGGAGTCTGTGGTGCAGGCCGAACCGCTCGGTTTGGGGCATGCCCTCGGTTGCGTCGAGGACCAGTTATCGCCCGACGAGGACGCGGTGGCGGTGTTGCTGCCCGATGATCTCGTGCTGCCGGTCGGCGTGCTGGAAACTATGTCGAAGGTGCGCGCCAAGCGCGGCGGTTCCGTTCTGTGTGCGATCGAGGTGCCGGACAACGAGATCAGCGCCTACGGTGTATTTGATGTCGAGACGGTGCCCGACGCGGCCAATCCGAATGTTCTGCGGGTCAAGGGAATGGTCGAGAAACCCAAGGCCGAAGATGCGCCGTCGCCATACGCTGCCGCCGGGCGATACGTACTGGACCGGGCGATTTTCGACGCGCTGCGCCGAGTCTCGCGGGGAGCCGGGAACGAAATCCAGCTCACTGACGCGATCGCCCTGTTGATCGAGGAAGGCCATCCGGTGCATGTCGTTGTGCACCGAGGCTCTCGACACGACCTGGGAAATCCCGTCGGCTACCTCAAGGCTGGGGTTGACTTTGCGTTGGGACGCAGTGACTACGGACCCGAGTTGCGGGAGTGGTTGGTGCAACGGTTGGGGTTGACTGACCGCTGAGCCGTGAGACGAGTCCGGTGAGGCAGGAGAAAGGCGCGCCGTGCGTTCGGTGGAGGAGCAGCAGGCCCGGGTGACTGCCGCCGCGGTGGCTCCCCGGCCGGTCCGGGTGGCCATCGCCGAAGCGCAGGGGCTGATGTGCGCCGAGGAGGTCGTCACCGAGCGCCCACTGCCGGGGTTCGACCAGGCTGCGATCGACGGATATGCAGTACGCAGTGTCGATGTGCTTGGAATGGGATTGGGCGAGGCGTCCGCCGATGACGCCGGGGCCGGCCGGGAGCGGGACGTCAGTTTGCCGGTGATGGCGACGATCGAAGCGGGGGCTCGCACTCCGAGTCGGCTCCAGCCCAGGCAAGCGGTTCGGGTGCAGACCGGCGCACCGATGCCGACTCTCGCCGACGCCGTCCTGCCGCTGCGGTGGACCGACGGCGGCGAGAATCGCGTGCGCGTGCTGCGAGGTGTGCGATCCGGCGCCTACGTGAGACGCACCGGCGACGATGTCCAGCCCGGTGACGTCGCGGTGCGCGCCGGCACCGTCATCGGTCCGGCACAGGTTGGTCTGCTGGCGGCGGTCGGGCGTGAGCGGGTCTCGGTGCATCCGCGGCCTCGGCTGGCTGTGATGGCTGTCGGCGGCGAACTGGTCGACATCTCCCGCACTCCGGGTAACGGGCAGGTCTACGACGTCAACTCTTATGCTCTGGCGGCGGCGGGACGCGACGCCGGGGCCGAGGTCACCCGTGTCGGCATCGTCGACACCGAGCCCGGGAAGCTGCGCGAGGTCGTCGAGGGGCAGGTCAATCGGTCCGAGGTGGTGGTGATCGCCGGGGGGGTGGGCGGAGCCGCGGCGGAAGGTGTGCGGTCGGTGCTGGCCGAGCTCGGCGACATGGAAGTGACCCGCATCGCCATGCACCCAGGGTCGGTGCAAGGGTTCGGTCAGCTTGGCCGCGATGGTGTCCCGGTGTTCCTTCTGCCCGCCAACCCGGTGAGCGCGCTAGTGGTTTTCGAGGTGATGGTGCGGCCGCTGATCCGGATGTCGCTGGGGAAGCGGAAGCCGATGCGGCGTGTCGTGCAGGCACGTGCGCTGTCACCGATCGCCTCGGTTGCCGGCCGCAAGGGTTACCTACGGGGCCAGTTGATGCGCGACCAGGAAACCGGCGAATACCTGGTCCAGGCGCTCGGCGGTGCTCCGGGCGCTTCCTCGCACCTGCTGGCCACCCTGGCCGAAGCAAACTGTCTGGTGATCGTGCCCAGCGAAGTAGGCGAGATCCGCACCGGGGAGATCGTCGATGTCGCATTCCTGGCTCAGCGCGGCTGAACCGGCGAGCCGACGTGAGTCTGTGGCGTTCCACCGCCCATCCCGGTTGGCCCGGTCCCGTCGGTCCGCTGGGGGTGGCCGCCGGGGTGGTGCGACTGCGTCCAGTGCGGTTGCGCGACGGGGTGCAGTGGAGCCGACTCCGGATCGCCGATCGCGGGCACCTGGAGCGCTGGGAGCCTACTTCCGCGATCGATTGGCAAGTGCGGCATAGCGTTTCTTCTTGGCCCGGCCTTTGTTCCGGTCTACGGTCGGAGGCTCGCAATGGCCGGATGCTGCCGTATGTCATCGAGTTGGACGACCAGTTCGCCGGGCAGTTGACCATCGGCAACGTCACGCACGGAGGCTTGCGGTCAGCGTGGATCGGCTATTGGGTGACGAGCACGGCCACCGGCGGGGGAGTCGCGACCGCCGCGCTGGCGCTGGGTATGGACCATGCCTTCGGACCCGTGATGCTGCACCGGCTGGAGGCTACTGTTCGGCCTGAGAACGCGGCCAGCCGGGCAGTCCTGGCAAAGGTCGGATTCCGCGAGGAGGGTCTGCTTCGCCGGTACCTCGAGGTGGACGGGGCGTGGCGAGACCACCTGCTCGTGGCGATCACGACCGAGGAACTCCCGGTGTCCGCCGCGGCCGGCCTGGTGCGTCAGGGCAGGGCGAAGTGGGCCTAGCTCTGTTACGTATGGGACAAATGCGACTGGTGGTGCTTGTCAAGGACGAATTACACGTGTGTAATTGACTCCGGCGCGCCGCCCACGGATGCGCTGGTCGCGGACCTAGCCTGATGGGGAAAGGAGCAGGCGACAATGCCAAGCATCCCCCAATCTCTTCTCTGGATATCCCTCGTCGTGCTCTGGCTCTTCGTGCTGGTACCGATGTTGATCAGCAAGCGCGATGCTGTCCGTCGCACCAGCGACGTGGCTCTGTCGACCCGTGTTCTCAACAGCGGGCGCAACGCGCGGCTGCTGCGACGCGGACCGGCCGCCGGGCACCGTAGCGACCCGGACTGGCGGCCCTCCGAGGAGGACGACGATGACGCCGGCGACCGGTATGAGGGCGTGTCCGTGCCCGGGTCGACACGGCGGGCCGTCGTTCTGGCGGCGGCGGACACCGAGCCCGCCGAGCCCGACTACCTCGACGTCGACGTTGTCGAAGACGATTCTGCGGCGTTGTCGATCGGTGCCTCAGGTGCGAAACAGGAGCTGGGATCCGAACATGGGGCCGATGCCGCCGGGGCCGGTTCCGATGAGCTCGACGGCGCGGACGAGCTCGACGGCGCTGTCGACGAGGGGGACGATGACGGGGTCGATGAGGCTGTCGCGTTGGATGGGAACGAAACGGTCGACGAGGCCGGGGAAAGCGAAACCGCCGCCGATGAGTACGAATACGTAGAGGACTCCTCCGGCTTGGAGGCACCGTCGGAGGGCGACCTGCGTATCGCCGATTCGATGAGCGCGTCGCGTAGGCGTCGGCGCGAGTCCAGCACCGCGGCCGCGGTCAGTGCCCGCAAGTACCGCTTCCGGATGCGGGTGCTCGCTGGTATGGCCGTCGTTCTGCTGGGTACCGCCGCGGTGGCCTTCACCGCCGCACCGTGGATGTGGTGGCTGTGTGGGTCGGCGAGCGTGATCACGTTGCTCTATCTCGGCTACTTGCGTCGGCAGACTCGTATCGAAGAGCGGTTGCGGCGTCGGCGTGCCCAGCGGTTGGCCCGTTCGCGGCTGGGTGTGGAGAACACCCATGACCGGGATTTCGATGTGGTCCCGTCGCGGCTGCGCCGCCCCGGTGCGGTCGTGTTGGAGATCGACGACGAAGATCCGATCTTCGAGCATCTCGACTACGCGCCCGCGCCTCGTGCCTACGACCTGCCACGGGCGGCCGGCCAGTAGAACGTGCCGGGTCGGTCGTTTCGGGGCGCAGACCGCGGCTGGTAGCCTGAGCTTCCGATTTATCTGGGGCTATGGCGCAGTTGGTAGCGCGACTCGTTCGCATCGAGTAGGTCAGGGGTTCGATTCCCCTTAGCTCCACAGATTTTGAGCAGGTCAGCATGGCGAAGCTGGCTTCGGCTCTGCATTGGTCGTCGGGCAAGGCGACAGCGATGAGAGTCGTCTACAACGCCCTGGACGGCAGCGACGACCCCGCGAATGGTCCCGGACAGGTGCTATGTGATAATGTCCCGCCCGTGTGGGGGTGAACAGGCCGGGGCCTTCGCATCCTGAGCAGGTCGGAAATCTTCCCGAGGCAACTCCAGTAAGAGCCGCGCACTCTCTTGTATGAATCGACCGCGCGTGTCCGGTGTTCGCGATACGCTGCAGTTGCGCCCAGCTGACCAATCGGCAGTAGTCTCACAATCGATCGGGGGCGTCGTGGCCGCTACGCAGAAGACCGTTCGCCGTGCCAACGGTGCCACGCGCGGAAAACACGCTCACCGCCGGAACACCAGCCGTGACCCGTACCGATGGCTGGGCGTCGGCGTCGTAGCTGTCGGCGTGGCACTGGCAAATGGCACCGGAATCGCACTCGCCGATGATTCCAGCTCCGATGGAGCGTCAAGCAGCGAGAGCGGAGAGGCCGCCAGCGCCACCGACTCGGGCGCATCCTCGACCTCGGGTTCATCGGCCGATATCGATTCGTCGTCTGGGACGGAGACAAACGGGACGTCAACATCCGTCTTGAGCCGTGAAACGTCCTCCGGCACCGATGCCCCTGATGAAGACGAAATAGACGATGAAGACACGGCGCCGACGGTGTCCGCATTGGACGCTGAACTGGCATCTGCTGGCGAGGTGGACTCATCCGTAGAGGCGACGACAACCACTGACGCGGAGCCGGCTGTCGACGCTGCCGAAGCCCTGGTCCTAGGAGGTGACTCGGATGTCGATGGCGTGGATCCGACGCCGTCAGCTGCCAAGTCAACCCGGGTAGCAAGTCGCGGGTCGGTGTCCTCGGCAGCATCAGCGATCCCTGCGCAGCCAGCCGAAGACGACAAACTAGCGGCGCCCGTCACTGCCAAAGAAGTGGAAGCCGTTTTGAGCAGCGGTGACGATCTGAATGTGAAGGTAGAGGCCACCAATACCGAATCGGTCGTGTCAGTAGGCCTTCCGGTGACGCTGCGCTCGGATACGGGCAGCACGGTGCAGCCGGAGGCCGACGCGACGTCGGACCTGCCCTCGTCGGCGGTGATGCAGTTCATCTCGGCTGGTGAGGGCCCGCTCGCTGATCAGAGTCCGGCTACTCCCGGAGCGCTCAATCCGTTGGAGGATCTGCTGTTCGCGGTCTTTGCCCGGTCGCGCACCACGTTCTCTGGCTCCAGGACCGCCGCCGTCACCGCCGCCGCATCCGTGAACAGTGCGCCGACGGCGGTCAATGACGGGCCGTTCACCGTGAGCCGGAACGGGTCGTTGACGTTGAGCTATGCGCAGTTGGTGGGTAATGACACCGATCCGGACGGGGATGTCCTGGCGGTGAATTCGGTGTGGGCGCCTGCCGGTGCGCAGGTGGTCAACAATGCTGCGGCCAAGACGGTGACCTACACTCCGGCGCCCAACTACACCGGCCCGGCGTCGTTCGTGTACCGGGTCAAGGACTCCACTGGGACCACCAGCGCCAACGTGGCCACCGTGAGCGTTACGGTCACCGGCAACAGTGCGCCGACGGCGGTCAATGACGGGCCGTTCACCGTGAGCCGGAACGGGT
>CAZEMS010000004.1:85813-140792 GCA_964513475.1 uncultured Mycobacterium sp.
ACACCGGCCCGGCGTCGTTCGTGTACCGGGTCAAGGACTCCACTGGGACCACCAGTGCCAACGTGGCCACCGTGAGTGTGACGGTGACCCCGGCGGCCAACCAGGCTCCTCAGGTGGGGACGCCGCCCTTCTTGGTCGGCAACGTGGATGCGACCGCTGGGGTTGTGTCAGGCACGGTGAATGTGTCCGATCCCGACGAGGATTCGCTGTCCTACAGCCTGGGTGCCGACTTCGATGCCGAGCTCGGGTGGGTGGATGTCGACAGCGCCACGGGCGCATGGACCTACACTCCGAGCCTCACGGCCTTGATCCGGCCGGTGTGGGGCGTTGACGGCTACGACACGCTGACCTTCACCGTGGAGGCATCCGACGGCCAGACGAGCGTCCCGGTGGTGGTCGAAGCACCGGTCGGGGTTTCCACCGATGCGCTGCTCGACCTCATCGAGATCCAGATGGGTTCTTCAGCCCGAGCCATTTTTGCGATCGCTATTGCACTGGGCCTGGAGGGGCTCGTGGGCGACCTGTTGTGAGCGGTATCCGATCCGCACTGGCGATACTCCGGGAATCTGCCGGCTAGAACCCGTCGCCATCCGACTGCGAGAAGGCCGTCGCCAAGACCTTGCAGACTTTGGACGATGCCAGACCGTCGTGGGATTACTATGACATGCAACACATCTGATGGTCGGCACTGGGAGTGATCGCGATCTAGGCCCCAGACGGCCGCCCTGCGGCTCGTAGCCTGGTTGGCGACTTCGCCAACTTGAGCCAACCCGAGGGACGGACTGACGACTGTGCCTGCCGATGACCTCACAACGATGGGGTTTTTTGCCGACTGCCCGGTGGCGGCCCTGGTGCCACTGGCCGCGCGGCTTCGACCGGTAACGGCCATGCCCGGCCAGGTGCTGATGTGTCAGGGTGAACGACCCGAAACGTTTCTCCTCATCGCCTCCGGGCGGGTGCAGGTGAGTCATACCGGAACCGATGGCCAGCCCGTGACCGTTGACGCAGACCCCGGGCTCATCGTCGGCGAGATCGCGATGCTGCGTGACGCTCCGCGTACCGCGACCGTTACCGCACTCCAACCGCTGACCGGCTGGGCGGGCGATCCTGACGCGTTCGCGCTGATGGTCGAGCTGCCCGGGGTGATGGCCAAGCTGGTGCGCATCGCCCGGCAGCGGCTGGCTGCGTTCATCACGCCGATTCCCGTCCGGATGCGTGACGGCACCCGACTGCATCTGCGCCCAGTCCTGCCCGGAGACAACGAGCGCACCGCGACCGGCCCGGTCGAGTTTTCCAGTGAAACGTTGTATCGACGCTTCCAGAGCGGCCAGGCGCTCAACAGCTCGCTGATGAGCTACCTGTTCGAAGTGGACTATGTGGACCACTTCGTGTGGGTGCTAACGGAAGGAGCCGACGGGCCGGTGGTGGCCGATGCCCGGTTCGTCCGCGACACGAACGATCCCACTATCGCCGAGGTGGCGTTCCTGGTCGCCGACAGTTATCAAGGCCGGGGCGTCGGGTCTTTCCTGATGAGCGCGTTGGCGGTGGCGGCGGCGAGCGACGGCGTCCGTCAGTTCACCGCCCGGGTGCTGGCCGAGAACGACCCGATGCGCAGAATCCTCGACAAGCTCGGCGCCAGCTGGCACCGCGACGACCTCAACGTCGTCACCAGTGCCGTTCATGTGCCCAGGCTGCGCGAACTGGACATCTCGCCGCGGTTGTACCGGCAGATCCACGATGTGACGCGGCAAGTCATGTGGGCGACCGGCTGATGGAACCTCCAGCGGACCGTCGGAAGCCGCCGATAACCAGGGACACCCGACTGTGTATCTCCCTGGCCGGCCGACCCAGCAACATCGGCACCAGGTTTCACAACCATCTCTACCAGCGGTTGGGCCTGGACTTCGTGTACAAGGCGTGCACGACGACCGACATCGTCGCCGCGATCGGAGGTGTACGCGCACTGGGCATCCGAGGATGCTCGGTGTCGATGCCGTTCAAACGTGACGTGCTGGCGGTTGTCGACGCGGTCGAGTCGTCGGCTCATGCGATCGAAGCGGTGAACACGATCGTCAACGACGACGGGCGGCTGACCGCATCCAACACCGACTACCTAGCTGTGCAGCAGCTGATCGATCAGTACGAGCTGCGGCCGACCGATTCGGTGTTGATACGCGGAAGTGGCGGAATGGCGCAGGCCGTTGCTGTCGCCTTGTGCGACAAAGGATTCCGCGATGGCACCGTAGTGGCCCGCAACCGTGACACCGGCCGCGAGCTCGCCGGGCGGATCGGCTACGACTACGCCGCGAGCGTCGGCAACCGCACCGCAGCCATCCTGATCAATGTCACACCGTTGGGCATGGCCGGCGGGCCAGGGGAGGCGGACCTGGCGTTCGATATCTCGACGATCGTCCATGCGCACACCGTTGTCGACGTGGTGGCGCTGCCCTCGGAGACGCCGCTGGTCGCCACCGCACGCCAGGCGGGGATACGGGTGATCACCGGCGCCGAGGTGATCGCCCGGCAGGCTGCCGAGCAGTTCGTGCGGTACACCGGGGTCCGGCCGACCGCCGAACAGATTGCGGAGGCGTCGGCCGTGTCCCGGGCCTGACCTGGTCAGGGGGTGATCGTGGTTTCCTCGTCGATGATCGAGGTGGCGTCCATCAGCGGCCCTGCCTGGTCCTCGAGTCCGTCGGCGTTGAGTTGGAGCACGTAGAGGCCATCGCGTCCGGGAATCACGACGGTTTTCTGGGCGATGAGCCGCTCCACACCGTTCTTCTCGTACATCCCACCGATCTGGAATGCGTCGAATCCGCCGAGGGTGCTTCGCTTGCCCTTGTTGGAGGCCTTGTAGCCGGGCAAGTTCCTCAACTCGCCCGGGGCGTACTCGAGGATCTTCTCCGGATCGACATCCCCGGTGAGCTTCGACATCAACGCGATGATGCTCGGCGGGTCGGCGGCCATCGACGGGTCCTCGTACACGATGGCGCCCCAGGCCCATTCGGGCGCCTGATTCCCGGCGTCACGCCATCCCGGAGGCATCGGGAGATCGACCGTCGGTGTTCCGGGATCGCCCCGTTTGACCGGGGTTTCGGTGATGTCGTTGTCGCGGATGTAATCCACGATCGTGTAGTTGGGGCCCGATGCGCCCGCCGTCGGTGTCTCCTCGGTCGTGGTGGTCGTTTCCGAGGTGGTGGTCTCGTCCGCTTTGGTGGCGTCCCCGCCGGTCTCAGAACCGCAACCGGCCAGCGTCACGCCCAGCGCCAGCGCTGCGGTGGTGACGATACCGGCCGTCATGGGCTTCTTCATCTGCGTCTCCCGTCAGTGATCAAGTCTCCGCCTGAGCCTACGGACGTGGAATGTGTGATGCCAGCAGATCGGTCGCGCGGGCGATCGTGTCATCGGAATTGACCTGCACATGTGATTCTGCCGACACGCGCTGTGGTATCAACGCCGGGTGCGCCTCTTGGTGGCCTGTGCGTCGGTCACGCTGTGTTTGGCGGCATGCGCTCAGTCGGCTGAGCCGCCACCCGCATCGCCACCGCCGCCGGCGGACACCGGTACCTTCGATCCGCGCCGCATCGAGCGAGTGCGCGCTGAGGTGCCGCGCGGTTACGAGTTCGCCGAGCTTCCGGCGCCCGCCGACCCCATCACCTTCTGGGGCTTCGAGCCGGGGTGGACCGCTGATCCGCCACAGTGCGGGGTGCTGGGTGACCCCGGTGCCGACGCCGTGACTTTCGGTGGCTGGTCCGCATCGGGTGCCGGGGGGATCATCTATGCAGCCGTCTATACGACCGCCGCGGGGCGGCCGTCGCACTCCGTGACCGAGCACGACTGCCGGCGATGGACGATCGAGTCGGGCCACACCAGCGGCACCGTCACGCAGGTTGTCCCGCCGGCCATCGAACGTGCGCACACGGTCGGCATGGCCACGGCCAGCGCGACGGTTGTCGAGGGCGGCACCGAGACGGTGTCGCACGCCGACACCTTCAGCGCATACCTCGACGGCTACATCGTCGTCATCGCGGTGGTCACCGACCCCGGATCGCCGAACCCCACGCTGGAGGCAGATTTCGCATCGACACTGTTGGTGCGGACAGTGTCGGAGTTGCGCCGCTGAGAGCCCTGCTGCGGCGGGTAAATTGGCCGCGATGATCAAGCTCGGGGCAGTGTTCCTCGCCGCATTGTGTGCTGGCTTTGCCACCGGATGCGCCGGTGGAAAGTCGACCGCGCGGGATCTCTCCCGGGCCGACATCGCCAACGTCAAGAATGTCGGGGCCGAGTTCGGCCCGCAGTTCAGGGTCTCCGACGTGGCGACGACCGGTATCGATCCCCGGCTGTTTCAGCCCCAGCCGACGCCGCCGGGTCTGAAGTTCGAGCCGGCGGACTGCTCGATGGCCGGATCGGGCCAACTGTTCCCGGAGAATCTGCAGGGCAACATGGCCGCGACCACCGCCGAGGGCGAGGGAAACCGCTTCATCGCGATTGCGATCGAGACGAACGAACCGGTGACGCTCAGCGATCCAGGCCCGGCTTGCGGGGATGTGACCTTCAGCGGGGACAAGGTGGTTGGCCGCGTCGAGTCGGTGGAATCACCGCAGATCGCGGGCGTCCCCACGCTGGGTAGCCACAGTCTGCTGACCACCACCGCGAACGGAGAGCCGCAGACCGGCGAACTGTACAAATACGCCGCCAGCTTCGGAAACTTCCTGGTGATCGTCACCGCGAACCCGTTGGTGCTGCCGAACCAGCCGGTGGTGCCGGTCAACACCGCGCGTGCCCGCGAACTGTTGACCGCCGCGGTGGAATCTGTGCAAGGCTGACTTTCAGCGCACTCCGTGCGGGCGGTACTGGATGCTGATCCGGGGCCCGGTCGGCCTGGCGGTCTTGGGCACCGAATGTTCCCAGGTTCGCTGGCAGGAGCCACCCATGACGAGCAGATCGCCGTGGCTTTGAGGCAGCCGTAGCGACCGGCCGCCACCACACGGGCGCAGGGCCAGCACTCGTGTCGCACCGATGCTGACGATCGCCACCATGGTGTCCTCGGTGCGGCCGCGACCGATGGTGTCGCCATGCCAGGCCACGCTGTCTGAGCCGTCGCGGTAGTACGCCAATCCCGCCGTCGTCAGCGGTTCGCCGAGCTCCCCGGCATAGATGTCGTTCAGCCGGCGCCGAATGAGCTGCAACTGTGGATGCGGTGGCCTCTCGCGGACCAAGTCATGAGAGCTGACCAGGCGCGGCACCTCGACCACTCGGTCGTACATCTGGCGCCGTTCGCTTCGCCAAGGAACCCGCACGGTCAGCTCGCTCAGCAGCGCGTCGGCCGTGGCGGCCTCGAGCCAGCCGGAGCGCGTTTCGAGCCATGCGCCGCTGCCGAGATCTCGGCGCTCGGCGTGGTCGAAGAGGGCGGTCTGGAAGGCGGTTGGTACCGACACTCCACGAGCGTATCGCACATTCGTTCGATGAACTTCGTCTCGGCAATCGCCGGTGTCGGGTTTGGCACTACGGTGCTATGTGTGACAACCGCCTCTCCGTTGGGTTCCGACTCTGAAGTCGGGGCGTTACGGGTCGTTATCCTGCACCGGCCGGGGGCTGAGCTGCAGAGGCTGACGCCCCGAAACAACGACGAACTGCTCTTCGACGGTCTGCCCTGGGTGGCCAGGGCCCAGCAGGAACACGACGCCTTCGCAGAGGTGTTGCGGTCTCGGGGGGTCGAGGTGCTGTTGCTGGCCGACCTGCTCACCGAGGCGCTCGCCAAGAGTGGTGCGGCCCGTATGCACGGCATCGCCGCCGCGGTCGATGCGCGTCGCCTGGGGGTTCCGCTGGCGCAAGAACTGTCGGCCTACCTGCGCAGTCTCGAAGCCGCTCCGCTGGGCCAAGTGCTGATGGCGGGTATGACCTTCAATGAGCTCCCCTTCAGCGAGTCCGATCTCTCCCTGGTGCGGCGTATGCATCAGGGCGGCGACTTCGTCATCGACCCGCTGCCGAATCTGCTGTTCACCCGTGACTCGTCGTTCTGGATTGGCCCCCGGGTGGCGATCCCCTCGCTCGCGCTGCCGGCGCGCGTTCGGGAGACATCGTTGACCGATCTGATCTACGCGCATCACCCGCGTTTCCTCGGGGTGCGGCGGGCATACGAGTCGCGGTCCGCCCCGGTCGAGGGTGGCGACGTGCTGCTGCTGGCACCGGGTGTGGTGGCTGTGGGTGTGGGAGAGCGCACCACTCCAGCCGGTGCTGAGGCGTTGGCGCGCAGTCTGTTCGACGATGACTTGGCGCACACGGTGCTCGCCGTGCCGATAGCCCAGGAGCGTGCGCAGATGCATCTCGACACGGTCTGCACAATGGTCGACGTCGACGCGGTGGTGATGTACCCGAACATCGTCGACTCGTTGTCGGCGTTCACCATTCACCGGGTCGCCGGCGGTGTGAAGATCGACGGCGCCGCACCGTTCGTCGAGGCAGCCGCCGCGGCCATGCAGATCGACCGGTTGCGGGTGATCGACACCGGTTTGGACCCGGTGACCGCAGAACGCGAACAATGGGATGACGGCAACAACACGCTCGCTGTTGCACCCGGCGTTGTCGTGGCCTATGAGCGCAACACCAAAACTAACGCTCGCCTGCAGGATTCGGGTATCGAAGTGTTGCCGATCGAGGCCTCCGAGTTGGGCACCGGCCGGGGCGGCCCTCGCTGCATGTCCTGCCCCGCCGGCCGCGATCCCATCTAGCCCCAATTTGGCGCCAGCACTCGACCGTTCGCCGAGTTCGACGCCATGGCTGTGCTTCATGCCGAGTTACGACCGTGGTGTGGATTTCGGCGGGGACCACCCGCGCCGCGCGGCCGCTTCACGCAACCGGTGCACGACGAACCGACGGCTGTGCTCGGCCACCACACGGATAGCGATCCAACCCTGACGCTCGAGGAGTTCGGACCGGCCGATGTCGTGCACGTATTGGCGGCGATCCACGCTGTGATGCGAACCGTCGTAGTCCAGGCCGATCATCGGTTCCTCGTAGCCGACATCGATGAACGCTTCGTTGAACCCGTCGCTGACCCTGATCTGCGTTCTGGGCCTTGGCAATCCAGCGTCAATGAGCAGCAGCCGCAGCCAGGTTTCCTTCGGCGATTGAGCACCGCCGTCCATCAGTCCTAGCGTCCTACGGGCACGGCGCACACCCCGAGCGCCCCGGTAGCGGTCGGCCAGCGCGAGAGCCTCCCCTGCTGAGAAGCCGGTAGCAGCAGCCAGTGCGTCGAGATGAGCGACTGCGGTGTCACGCAGCTGGTGGCGGGCGAGATCCAGCGCCGTGCGCGCGGCTGTGGTGACGGGCAGATTGCCGACCCTGATGATCTCGTCGGCGCCGAGTCTCTCGTCTCGCACGATCAGCCCCTTGCGGCGGCGGCCGTGGTTGGCGAGCATTTCGATCGGCGTGGACGCGTCGATCCACTTGGCGCCGTGCAGGGCTGCAGCGGCCCGGCCTGCTATGACACCTTTGCGGCCAGTCCACAGCCAGGCCGCGACGGCGTTGAGAAACAGTGTTCGTTCGGCACCGTTCGGGATATAGACGTCCGGATGGACGGCCGTGTAGTTCCAGCGGAGCTGACCGCGGGTGAGCCTTCCGAGGCGAACGGCCTCGGAGCCGATGAATGCCTGCTGCATGCCTGAAGGCTGACGGCGAACTCCGACAATGATGGCGTGCTGGCGGCGAGTTCTACACAGTGGTTGTGGATAACCCGAAACAACGACCCTGGCGTAGAAATCGCGCGGACATACTCGCCCACCGGCTAGCGCCAGCTGGGCAGCCAGATCTGCATGTTCCAGGTCTCCTGCGAAATCGGCAGGCCGGTGAGCACCGGATACAACCACGCGAAGTTCGTGATCACCAGCGCGACGTAACAGCACACCGCGATCAGGCCGAGCGTTCTGCGCTCGGCGTTCTGGTTGGGCTGATAGAGGATGTCGCCGAGGATCAGCGCGATCACCAGCACCAGGAACGGCGCCATCGGCACTGCGTAGAAGAAGTACATCTGACGGTCGATGTCGACGAACCACGGCAGGAACCCGGCGCAGTAGCCCGCCAGGACCACCGCATAGCGCCAGTCCCGTTTGATGACCGTTCGCCAGGCCGCCCAGCCCAACACCGGTACCGCGAGGAACCACATCGCCGGCGTGCCGACCAGCAAGACCGCCCTGACGCACGATTCGGCGCCGCAACCGGGTACGTCCTGGTTGTCGATGGCATACAGCACCGGCCGCAGTGACATCGGCCAGGTCCACGGTTTGGACTCCCACGGGTGGTGGTTTCCGGCGGCGTTGGTGAGCCCGGAGTGAAACCGGTAGGCGCCATACGTGTAGTGCCACAGCGAACGCACCGCATCCGGCAACGGCAGCACGCTGGGTTCGCCGATGGACCGCCCGACCTCGTGCCGGCCGATCGCGTTCTCCGACGCGAACCACGGCGCATACGTGGCCAGGTAGACCCCGAACGGAATCAGGCCGAGCGCATAGACCGCCGGGCCCAGATCCCGACGCAGAGTCCCCAACCACGGCCGCGGCACCCGATACTGCCGGCGGGCGGCGACGTCGAGGGCGAGCGTCATCAGGCCGAAGAACGCCACGAAGTACAACCCGGACCACTTTGTTGCACAGGCCATGCCGAGCAGCACTCCGGCGCCGAAGCGCCACCAACGCACGCCCAGTCGCGGTCCCCACGGAGTCTCGGCGATGCGGCCCTCGAGCAGCGCGACGTGCATTCGCTCACGCATCTGATCGCGGTCGACCATCAAGGCCCCGAACGCCGCTACCACGAAGACCGTCAGGAAACCGTCGAGTAGGGCGGTGCGGGCCGTCACGAAGCTGACGCTGTCGGCGATGAGCAGTAGCCCGGCGATAGCCCCGACCAGCGTGGAGCGGCTGATCCGTCGGGCGATCCGTACGACGAGCAGCACCAGCACCACGCCGCACACGGCTCCGCTGAATCGCCAGCCGAACCCGTTGTAGCCGAACAGAGCTTCACCGACAGCGATGAGCTGTTTGCCCAACGGTGGATGCACCACCAGGGCGTAGCCGGGGTTGTCCTCGACGCCGCCGTTGTGCAGCATCTGCCACGCCTGCGGCACGTAGTGCTTCTCGTCGAAGACGGGAGTGCCTGCGTCGGTCAGCGAGCCGAGGTTGAGGAAGCGGGTCACCGCGGCGAGCGCGGTGATGACCGCTGTCACCACCCAGCCCTGCAGTCGGTCGACCGGCCCGAAATCAGCTACCGGGGTCAACGGTGCCGCGCTGACCACCGGCACTGCGCCGGGGGCCGGCGCATCGGTGGCGGTGGCGGTCACGCAAGCGATCGTAGGCTGTTGCCGTGTCGACGCCCGGGCCGCCGCAATCACGCACCGCGATCCAGTCCGGTCGACTGGTCATCAGTGCCACGCCGCTGGGGCAGCCATCGGATGCCTCTGCCCGGCTGGTCAGCGCACTCGGCACCGCCGATGTGATCGCGGCTGAGGACACCAGGAGGATGCGCGCGCTGGCGCAGGCCTTGGGGGTCAACCCGGTCGGCACGGTGGTCAGCTTCTTCGACCAGAACGAGTCAGCCAGGGTGCCGCGACTGGTCGATGACATCAGACGCGGCGCGACGGTGCTGGTGGTCAGCGACGCCGGCATGCCGCTGATCAGCGATCCCGGCTACCGGCTGGTCGCTGCCTGCGTCGCCGCCGGCCTGCCGGTCACCTGTCTGCCTGGACCGTCGGCGGTGACGACGGCGTTGGCGGTGTCCGGGCTGGCGGTGGAGAGGTTCTGCTTCGAGGGCTTCGCGCCGCGCAAGCGCAACGCCCGGCGGTCCTGGCTGCAGAGCCTGGCCACCGAGCAGCGCACGTGTGTGTTCTTCGAATCACCGCGTCGGCTGGCCGACTGCCTCACCGACGCCGTCGACGTTCTCGGCCCGGCCCGGCATGCGGTGGTCTGCCGCGAACTGACCAAGACGCACGAGGAGATCGTCCGCGGCACGCTCGCCGAGTTGGCCGGATGGGCGGCCGACGGGGTGCTCGGCGAGATCACCGTCGTGCTGGCGGGGGAGGTTCCGAAGGCAGACCTGGCCACCTTGGTGGAGGAGGTGGAGCGCCTGGTCGAAGCGGGCGAGCGGGTCAAGGATGCATGCGCTCAGGTGGTCTCGGCCCACCCGGGCTCCCCGTCACGGCGTGAGCTCTACGACGCCGTCCTGAGGGGTCGCCAGTAGCGAGCCGCCAACGATCGGTGCTGCCTTGTGCAGGCACTCCTGCCATTCGCGGTCGACATCCGAGTCGGCGGTGATACCGCCGCCGACTCCCAGCACCGCCGATCCTTCGACGCTGAACTCCACCGTGCGGATCGCGACGTTCAGCTCACACCCGGAAACCGGGGAAGCCAGGCCGACCGTCCCGCAGTACACTCCGCGGCGACGTGGTTCCCAGATTGACAGCAGTTGGCGCGCACGGGTTTTCGGCGTTCCGGTCACTGAAGCCGGCGGGAACGCGGCATCGAGGACTGTCGCCATCGGCACGCCTGATTCGACCCGCGCGGTCACTGTCGAAACCAGGTGCCACACGCCCGGGGCCGGGCGCACCGCAAGCAGTTCGGGCACGGTGACGGTGCCCGTCGCCGCGACACGGCCCAGATCGTTGCGGACCAGGTCGACGATCATGATGTTCTCAGCCACGTCCTTGAC
The DNA here is from genome assembly GCA_964513475.1 of uncultured Mycobacterium sp. Taxonomy (GTDB): domain Bacteria; phylum Actinomycetota; class Actinomycetes; order Mycobacteriales; family Mycobacteriaceae; genus Mycobacterium. Next base: position 96,509 of record CAZEMS010000004.1, read on the forward strand.
CGACGCCCGCAGAGCTGCCGGGTCGGCGTCACGGGGAAGAGTGCCCTTGATGGGGCTCGACACGATGAACTCGCCGGCCCGCTGGAGGAACAGTTCGGGGGACAGCGACGCCACCGCACCCCAATGGCCGGCGAGGTAAGCCGCCCGTGCTGGCGAGGTGCGGTTGACTGCGTCTACGAAGAAGTCGATCGGCGCGCCGTCGATGTGTCCGGCGAATTGCGTGCACACACAGGCCTGGTACACCTCGCCGTCGGCGATGGCGTCCAAACAGTCCAGCACGCCCCGGCGGTGGGCGAGACGGTCCGCGTCATCCCACGTCATCAGGTACGGCTGGGTCGCGACCTCGCTGTGCAGGGCTGCGGCGACCCACGCGGGCAGAGCTTCGTCGGCGAGGCTTTCGTACCACCAGAAGCCGGTGCGGTCCTGGCGCAGCACACAGTCCGACCAGCCGCCGGCCGCGTCGGGTATCCGTGGGCCGCAGCCGTCGGCGGCCGGGTCCGGGTACGAGAGATAGCCGAACCAGCCGCCGCCGACCGCTCCCCGGATCGGAGCGCACGGTACTGCGAACGCCTCGGTCGGGTTGACCGGCTGCAGTGCCACCGAGGGCGCGATCACCGCGCGGGACCGGAACCAGTCGCCGATCAACGCTGCCGACGGGGCCAGCCCGTTGCGGCGCGCCCCATCGGCAACGGCACGCAGCACGGCCGGGGCGGAACCCAACCGGCCGAGGGGCTCGACTCGCATCGTCTAAGCGTGACAGATCGCGGGCAGAGCGCTAGCGGCTGATCTCCCGAGGCACGGTCACGGCGGCCAGTTTGTCCGGGTTGCGCATCGCATAGAAGTGGGCGATCTTCCCGTCGATGATCTCGACGGTGACAACCGCTTCGAGGTTCTCGCCCAGATAGAGCACCAGCGCGGGGCAGCCGTTGTAGATGGCGGTCTCGACACGGCTCGTCTCACCGCCGAGGCGCACGAGTCCGACGATGAGCCTGGCCACCCGATCCGCGCCGAGTACCGGCCGGCGCGCGGCGCTCACCTTGCCGGCGCTGTCGGCGGTCCACACGACATCGGGTGCCAGCAGCGTCATCAGGCCCTCGAGGTCGCCGGTCGCAGCCGCGGTGATGAACTGCTCGGTGATCTTCACCGACGCCTCGGCGTCGACGGGGTCGAACCGCTTCCGCCGGGCCTGTACGTGGCCCCGGGCGCGATGTGCGATCTGACGCACTGCCCCCGCGGATTTCCCTACCGCTTCCGCGATTTCGTCGTAGCCGAAGCCGAAAACCTCGCGCAACACGAAGACCGCCCGCTCGTCGGGGGTCAGCGTTTCGAGCACCACCAGCATCGCCATCGACACGGATTCGGCGAGCACCACATCGGCCAGCACCCCATCGGGCGAGCCGTCTCGATCGTCCAGCAGTAGCGGCTCGGGTAGCCACGGACCGACGTAGTCCTCGCGGCGGCGAGCGCCGGCCCGAAGTGCGTTGAGCGCCTGCCGGGTCACCAGCTGCGCCAGGTAGGACTTGGTGTCCCGCACCTTGGCCAAGTCCACTTCGGCCCACCGCAGGTAGCTGTCCTGCAGCACGTCATCGGATTCGGTTGCCGAGCCGAGGATTTCGTAGGCGATCGTGAACAGCAATGGACGCAGGTGGGTGAAGCGCTCGGCGTGCTCGTCTGCGGTGACACCGGTCATCGGACCCGCACCCCGTTCGTCGGAGTGTCCGTCGCTGCCGTCAACGTCTGCTGCCGGTTGCCGCCCTTGAGCCAGAAGTACGCGCCGGGCTTGCGCGCCTCACGCCTCAAGAACGAGAGTGTGCCCTTGCATACGGCTTCCTTGATGGGGGCTGCCAGTCGGCCCCCGACGTAGATCGGAATCGCGGTGTCGTCCCTGCGCGCCAGCTGAATGATTCCGTGGTGACGGCCCACGCTGATGCTCTGTCCGGTGAACGCCTGATCCAGCACGGCCGGCTGCTCGCCGGCGATGCGGCTCAGCACGGTGTCGGCGGCCTGGGCGCCCAGTGGCATGGCGGCTTGGCAGCTCATCCGCAGTGGCGCGTTCGACGGCGCGACCGAGTCCCCGGCCCCGACGATGTGCGTGGAATCGATACTGGTCAGTGTCTCGTCGGTGAGCAGGCGCCCGGCCGCGTCGGTGCTCAGGCCGCTGCGCCGGGCCAGGTTCGGCACTCCGAACCCGGCGGCCCAGACGGTGACAGCGCTGGGCAACTCCCGGCTCCCGGCAAGCACGACGGCGTCGTCGCGCACCGCGGTCACGGTGGCGCCTGGTCCGTCGAACACCGTGACGCCGAGCTTGGTCAGCCGGCGCGCAACCGATCGGCGTCCGGGTGCGCTCAGGTAGGGCCCGAGCTGAGCCCCGCACACGAGGGTGACGCGGCGGCCCGACTCGGCGAACTCGGCGGCGGCTTCGATGCCTGTGGTCCCGCCTCCGACAACGGTCAGCGGTGCGTTCGGACGCAGGTCGGTCAGTTTCGCCCGTAGACGATCGGCCTGTTCGAATTCAGCTATCGGATAAGCGAATTCTGCGGCCCCGGGCACCGAGAGCGAGCCGCCGGTGCTGCCCACCGCGTAGACCAGGTAGTCGTAGCAGATCGTTTCGCCGGATGCCGTGCTCACCGAGCGCGCCTTCGCATCGATCCCGGTGACGGTGTCGACGACCAGCCTGATTCCCTGGCCGAGAAGTGTGCCGTAGTCGACGCACGCGTCATGGGACCCGGTGGCGAGTTGATGCAATCGGATCCGCTCGACGAACTGCGGGCGGGGGTTTACCAGGGTGATGTCCACATCGTCGCGGATGCGCAGGTGGTTGGCGGCGAGGGTGCCGGCGTATCCACCGCCGATGATGACTGCTTTGGTGCGCTTCTCGTTCATGGCGTCTCCTGATGTCGAAGGTGTGCTGCCCTCGAGACACCGCCGATCGCCCAGATGTGACACAAAGTGACGTGTGTCACTCCGCTTGATAACGCGGAAACACCCCGACCGGCGCCGGCAGTGCCGTGCCGGGCGCCAACCGGGTTGCGACGGATGCGAACGTCCGCGCGCTCTCGGGCTGGCCCAGCAGGTCGAGCAGCCGGGCGGTGGAATCCGGCATCACCGGCTGGCTCAGCAGCGCGGCGATGCGCACCGTCTCCAGTGTCGTGTACAGCACGGTGCCGAACCGCTGCTGGTCGGTCTTGCGCAGCACCCACGGCTGCTGTGCGGAGAAGTACTTGTTGGCTGCGCCCAGGACCGACCAGATGGCCTCCAGCGCCAGATGCATCGCGCAGCCGTCGTAGTGACCGCGGACCCGCTCCATCAGGGCGTCGGCGGCGGCCAGCAGCTCGAGGTCGTCGGCTTGGTAGCTGGCTGGCTCCGGTACCGCCCCGTCCAGGTTCTTGGCGACCATCGACAGCGAACGCTGCGCCAGGTTGCCCAGTTCGTTGGTCAGGTCGGCGTTGATACGGCCGATGATCGCCTCGTCGCTGTAGCTGCCATCCTGGCCGAACGGAACCTCGCGCAGCAGGAAGTAGCGCAGCTGGTCCACCCCGAAGTTGTCCGCCAGCGCGATCGGGTCGACCACATTGCCGACCGACTTGCTCATCTTCTCGCCACGGTTGAAGACGAACCCGTGCGCGAAGACCCGGTGTGGCAGTTCGACTCCCGCCGACATCAGGAATGCCGGCCAATAGACAGCGTGGAATCGGATGATGTCCTTGCCGATCATGTGCAGATCGGCCGGCCAATAGCGGCGGTACAGCTCCGAGTCGGTATCGGGGTATCCGACACCGGTCAGGTAGTTGGTCAGGGCGTCTACCCAGACGTACATGACGTGGCCGGGGTCGTCGGGCACCGGCACTCCCCAGTCGAAGGTCGTCCGGGATATCGAGAGGTCCTTCAGCCCTCCCGAGACGAAACTGACCACCTCGTTGCGCCGAACGTCGGGTGCGATGAACTCCGGGTTGGCCGCGTAATGCGCCAGCAGCCGGTCGGCGTAGGCCGACAGCCGAAAGAAGTAGGTCTGCTCCTCGGTCCAGGTCACCGGGGCGCCGGTCTCGGCGGCAAGCCGGACGCCGTCATCGCCGACCCTGGTCTCGGCCTCGGTGAAGAAGCGCTCGTCACGGACCGAGTACCAGCCCGAATAGCTGTCGAGATAGATGTCGCCGGCCTCGCTCATCCGCTGCCAGATCGCCTTGCTCGCGTCGAAGTGGTCTTCGTCGGTAGTGCGGATGAATCGGTCGTAGGAGACGTTGAGCGTGTCCTGCAGTCGCTGGAAGACGTCGGAATTGCGTCGGGCCAGCACGGCGGTGGGGACCCCTGCCGCGGAGGCGGTCTCGGCCATCTTGAGGCCGTGCTCGTCGGTTCCGGTCAGGAAGCGGACGTCGAACCCGTCGAGCCGCTTGAACCGCGCGATGGCGTCGGTGGCGATGTATTCGTAGGCGTGGCCGACGTGCGGGTCGCCGTTCGGATAGGCGATGGCGGTGGTGATGTAGTACGGATCGTCTTCAGCCATTTGGGCTAACCCTATTGCCTGACCCTATTGTGTGGCCGTGAGCCCTCAGCGTTCGGCGCCGCCGCTGCCGGAGCCGTTGGCGCCGCTGGTGGATGCCCACACCCACCTGGACGCCTGTGGCGCCGGGGACGCCGAGGGCGTGCGGGCGATCCTGGACCGGGCCGGGGCGGTGGGCGTGCGAGCGGTCGTCACGATCGCCGACGACCTTGCATCCGCGCGCTGGGCGGTGGCGGCCGCCGATTGGGACTCCCGTGTCTACGCGGCGTCGGCGCTACACCCCACCCGCGCCGGTTCCCTCTGCAACAACGCCAAGATCGAACTGGAGCGGCTCGCCCGACATCCGAGAGTCGTGGCGATCGGTGAGACGGGCATGGACATGTACTGGCCCGGGCGCCTCGAGGGCTGTGCCCGGCCGGAGATCCAGCGCGAGGCGTTCGCGTGGCACATCGACCTGGCCAAGCGGGTCGGAAAGCCGCTGATGATCCACAACCGCGAGGCGGATGCTGAGGTGCTCGACGTGCTGCGGGCCGAAGGCGCACCCGAGACGGTGATCTTCCACTGCTTCTCGTCGGACGCGACGATGGCACGTACCTGCATCGACGCCGGCTGGCTGCTCAGCCTGTCCGGGACGGTGTCGTTCAAGAATGCGCACGCGGTGCGCGAGGCCGCGGGGCTGATTCCCCCCGAACAACTGCTGGTGGAGACCGATGCGCCGTTCCTGACGCCGCATCCGTACCGCGGTGCACCGAACGAGCCCTACTGTCTCCCGTACACTGTGCGGGCGCTGGCCGAAATGATCGGCCGGCCACCTGAGGACGTCGCCCAGGACAGCTGGGCGACCGCCAACCGGGTATACCGCCTGGGCGAGAGTTGCCGCTTCTAGGCCTTTTCGTTACCGTCCTGTTATCGAACGTGGCCGTGTGGTCGCAGTTCGGTCATACCGAGTCGGGGAATACAACCGTGAACGTTCTGAACAAGCTCAACGACGCGCGCTCACCGATGCTGCGCATGGTGGTCGGCGCACTGCTGGTCGCGCTGATATTCGCCGGCGGCCACGCCGTCGCCGGGCACAAGACTGTCACGCTCACCGTCGACGGTGAGCACCTGACGGTGTCGACGATGAAATCGCGGGTGATCGATGTCGTCACCGAGAACGGGTTCGATGTCGGTGACCGGGATGATCTCTACCCGGCCGCCGATCAGCCGGTCAGTGACGCCGACAGCATCGTGCTGCGCCGCAGCCGTCCGCTGGAGATCTCACTAGACGGTTCTGAAAGCCAGCAGGTGTGGACGACGGCCTCCACCGTCGACGAAGCCCTCGCCCAGCTGTCGATGACCGACAAGGCCCCCGCGGCGGCTTCGCGCGGCACCAGGGTTCCGCTGGCGGGCATGGCACTGCCGGTGGTGAGTCCCAAGACCGTCCATATCGACGACGGCGGCGTGCGCCGCACCGTGCATCTTGCTGCCCCCGACGTGCAGCAACTGCTTGACGTCGCTGGTGCGCCGCTGCTCCAGAGCGACCGGGTGGTGCCGGCGGCGTCCTCGCCGATCGTCGACGGAATGCAGATCCATGTGACCCGCATCCGGATCGAGAAGGTCACCGAGCGACTCCCCCTTCAGCCCGGGAACCAACGCATCGAGGACCTCGAGCTCAACATGAGCCGCCAGATCGTCGAGGATCCGGGGAGTCCCGGAACTCAGGACGTCACCTTTGCCATCGCGAAGGTGAACGGAATCGAAACCGGCAGACTGCCGGTGGCCAACGTCGTCATCGTGCCCGCCCGTGACGGCGTGCTGCGGGTCGGCGCGAAGCCCGGGACCGAGGTGCCTCCGGTGAGTAACGGCGCCACCTGGGACGCGCTCGCCCAGTGCGAAGCCGGCGGCAACTGGAGCATCAACACCGGCAACGGCTACTACGGCGGTGTTCAGTTCGACCAGAACACCTGGGAGCGAAACGGCGGTCTGCGCTACGCAGGCAGAGCCGATCTGGCCACCCGGGAAGAGCAGATCGCCATCGCTACGGTGACTCAAGCCCGCCAGGGCTGGGGAGCGTGGCCCACCTGCAGCGCAAGGCTGGGCGTCTACTGACCATCCGACCGCTCGGGCGCACCGAGATAAGGCGACTGGCCAGAGATCTGGATTTTCGGCCGCGCAAGGCGTACGGACAGAACTTCGTCCACGACGCCAACACAGTGCGGCGCATCGTTGCTGCCTCCGGAGTGGGCAAGGGCGACAACGTTCTGGAGGTTGGTCCGGGGCTGGGTTCGCTCACGTTAGGCCTGCTCGACCGGGGATCGCGGGTCACAGCCGTTGAGATCGACCCGGTACTGGCGGACCGGTTGCCAGAGACCATCGCCGACCACTCACACGGCGAAGTCGACCGGTTGACCGTGCTCAACCGCGACATCCTCACCCTGCATCCGGCCGATCTGGGCGATCAGCCCACTGCGTTGGTGGCGAACCTGCCGTACAACGTCGCGGTGCCGGCGCTGCTGCACTTGCTGGCCGAGTTCCGGACCATCAAGACGGTGATGGTGATGGTGCAGGGCGAGGTCGCCGAGCGGCTGGCCGCCGAACCGGGCAGCAAGGAATACGGGGTGCCGAGCGTCAAGGTCAGGTTCTACGGCACGGTCCGGCGTTGCGGAATGGTGTCGCCGACGGTGTTCTGGCCCATTCCGCGGGTGGACTCCGGGTTGGTGCGGCTGGATCGCTACCAGAGTTCACCCTGGGATACTGGCGGCGAGTTCCGCACCCGCGTCTTTGATCTCATCGATACCGCGTTCGCCCAGCGGCGCAAAACCTCCCGCAATGCCTTCGCGCAGTGGGCAGGATCTGGAACAGAGTCGGCCCGCCGGCTCCTGGCGGCCAGCATCGACCCATCACGTCGAGGCGAAACCCTGAGCATCGAGGACTTCGTTCGGCTGCTGCAGCGCTCCGGCGAATGGGATCCGCCGGCAGGGCACACCCACAGGCGGGCCCAGTAGCGGCTGGCAGCCGCCGCGGTGCGGAGATAGTGTCATCCGGTGCCCGGCAACACGGCCTCTGAGTGGGTTCCCACCGGTTCGGTGACGGTGCGGGTGCCGGGCAAGGTCAATCTCTACCTGGGCGTGGGTGATCGCCGCGATGACGGCTTCCATGAGCTGACCACCGTTTTCCACGCGGTCTCGCTGCAGGACGAGGTGACGGTCCGCAACGCCGACCTGCTCACACTGCGGGTGTCTGGAGAAGGGTCGGTCGAGGGTGGGGTGCCTCTGCCCGCCGATGAGCGCAATCTGGCCTGGCGTGCGGCTGAGCTCATGGCCGATCACGTCGGACGGGCCCCGGATGTCGCGATCTCCGTCGCGAAGTCCATTCCGGTCGCCGGCGGGATGGCCGGAGGCAGTGCGGACGCGGCAGCGGTGCTGGTGGCAATGAACGCGCTGTGGGAACTCGGCGTACCGCGCCGCGATCTGCATGCGCTGGCCGCCCGGCTCGGAAGCGACGTCCCGTTCGCTCTGCATGGCGGCACCGCGCTGGGCTCCGGCCGGGGAGAGAAGCTGACGACGGTGCTCGCGAGCAACACATTCCACTGGGTGCTGGCCTTCGCCGATGGCGGGTTGTCCACGCCGGCGGTTTTCGCCGAGATCGACCGGTTGCGGGACACCGCGGATGTCCGTGCGCAACCGCCGCAACTGGAGGATCCCGAACCGGTGCTCGCCGCGCTGGCTTCCGGTGACCCCGCCGAACTGGCCCCGCTGCTCGGCAACGACCTGCAGCCTGCCGCGCTGAGCCTGTATCCGGCGCTGCGCCGCACCCTGCGCGCCGGGGCCGAGGCCGGAGCCCTTGCGGGCATCGTGTCCGGGTCGGGTCCTACCTGCGCTTTCCTCTGCGCTTCGGCGGAGATGGCGATCGACGTGAGCGCTCAACTCGCCGGCGCCGGCGTGTGCCGGACAGTGCGGGTCGCCAGCGGTCCGGTGCATGGTGCGCGGGTGGTGCCGGCGCCGTCCCCGCAGCCGTGGGGGTAGTTCCCCGGCCAGTGCGGCCGACTACCGGCTCAGTGCATGCACTGTGACTCGTGCCTCAATTCTCGCAAAAGTTTGGCAGCTACTTAAGGGTCTCTTAAGATGATCGGCAGTGAAAACCAGCGGTCAAGCAGCGGACAGGGCGCCGTCACTCACCGACCCCGGTGGGCGGGCGCACAACCGTCGCCCGATTCGAGACGAAATCGCTCCCCAATTGTGTGCGCGTGCCTTCGCGGGGATGTCCTCTACCGGGGGGAGCATGAATAGTCGGGCGCTGTCGCCCAGACCCAGGAGGCTGTCGTGAGCAGATTCACCGAAAAGATGTTCCACAACGCCCGCACCGTCACGACCGGGATGGTCACCGGTGAGCCGCACGAACCGGTCCGCCACACCTGGGGCGAGGTGCACGAACGCGCCCGGCGCATCGCCGGGGGACTGGCTGCCGCGGGAGTCGGGCACGGCGACGCAGTCGGTGTGCTCGCCGGTTATCCGGTGGACATCGCACCTACAGCGCAGGGACTGTGGGTCTGCGGTGCCAGCCTGACGATGCTGCACCAACCGACCCCGCGCACCGATCTGGCGGTCTGGGCCGAAGACACCCTGACCGTGATCAACATGATCGAAGCCAAGTGCGTCATCGTGTCCGAGCCGTTCTTGGTGGCCATACCGGTGCTGCAGGAGAAGGGCATCTTGGTGCTGACGGTCGAGCAGCTACTCGCCGCCGACCCGATCGATCCGGTCGAAACCGGCGAGGACGACCTCGCGCTGATGCAGTTGACCTCGGGGTCGACCGGCTCGCCGAAGGCAGTGCAGATCACCCACCGAAACCTGTATTCGAACGCCGAGGCCATGTTCATCGGTGCGAAGTACGACACCGAAAAAGACGTCATGGTCAGCTGGCTGCCGTGCTTCCACGACATGGGCATGATCGGCTTCCTGACGGTGCCCATGTACTTCGGCGCCGAGCTGGTCAAGGTCACTCCGATGGACTTCCTGCGCGACACGCTGTTGTGGGCGCGGCTGATCGACAAGTACAAGGGCACGATGACCGCCGCGCCGAACTTCGCGTATGCGCTGTTGGCCAAGAGGTTGCGCCGGCAGGCCAAACCCGGCGAGTTCGATTTGTCGTCGCTGCGGTTCGCGTTGTCCGGCGCCGAGCCGGTGGAGCCGGCCGACGTCGAGGATCTGATCGACGCCGGCAAACCGTTCAGCCTTCCGGCGGAGGCGATCCTGCCGGCATACGGCATGGCCGAGACCACGTTGGCGGTGTCGTTCTCCGAGTGCGGTGCCGGCCTGGTGGTCGATGAGGTCGACGCGGACCTACTCGGAGCATTGCGCCGGGCCGTTCCGGCCACCAAGGGCAACACCCGCCGGCTGGCGTCGCTGGGCCCGCTGCTCGAAGGTCTCGAGGCACGTGTCGTCGACGAGGACGGCAACATCCTGCCGGCCCGCGGTGTAGGCATCATCGAACTCCGGGGTGAGCCGCTCACCCCCGGGTACATCACGATGGGCGGCTTCGTGTCGGCTCAGGACGAGCGGGGCTGGTATGACACCGGCGACCTCGGGTACCAGATGGAGAACGGTCACATCGTGGTGTGCGGCCGAGTGAAGGACGTCATCATCATGGCCGGCCGCAACATCTACCCGACCGATATCGAGCGCGCTGCCAGCCGGGTGGAGGGCGTGCGGCCCGGTTGTGCGGTGGCTGTGCGACTTGATGCCGGTCACTCTCGCGAAACCTTCGCCGTGGCAGTGGAATCCAACTCGTTCGAGGATCCGGTGGAGGTGCGCCGGATCGAGCATCAGGTTGCCCACGAAGTGGTCACCGAGGTCGACGTGCGCCCACGCAACGTGGTGGTACTAGGCCCGGGCACCATCCCGAAGACGCCGTCGGGCAAGCTCCGGCGCGCAAACTCGGTGACGCTGGTCACCTGAGACCCGGTCCGGCCTGGCCGGGGCTACTGCCAGGCGTGCACGACGTTCTGTGCCGACTCGAGGCCGCGGTCGATCAGTAGTTCAGTCGCGTCAGCAGCCTGTTCGCAGATCGTGGGCAACTCGGGTCGCTCGGTTGAGGAGAAGTTGTCCAACACGAACGCGGCGGAATCCCTGCGACCGGGTGGGCGGCCCACACCGATGCGGATTCGTTGAAAGTCGTTGCTGCCCAACGCCGAGGCGACTGATTTCAGGCCGTTGTGACCGGCGACGCCGCCGCCGGACTTCAACCGGATGCGGCCAAAGTCGATGTCGAGGTCATCGTGGATCACCAGCACATCGCCTGGCGGCACGGAGTAGAACTTGGCCAACGGCCCCACCTGGCGGCCGGATTCGTTCATGTAGCACCGCGGCTTCGCCAGCACCACCGCCCGGCCCTCGATCCGGCCCGTGACGATCTCCGCACCGGAGCGTTTGTGTGCCTTGAACGCCGACCCGATCCGGGCGGCCAGCAGGTCGGCGACCATGAAGCCGAGGTTGTGCCGAGTGGCGGCGTAGGTGGGCCCGGGGTTGCCCAGGCCCACCACCAGCAGCGGTTCGGCCACTTGTACGAAAAGCCTTGTCAGTCGCCAGATTCAGCGGAATCGGAAGCTCCAGAAGATCCGTCCTCTTCGGACGCAGCTTCCTCGGCCTCGGCCGACTCGCCGCCGCCCTCGGATTCGAGCTCCTCGGCGGTAGGCGCGGCGATCACATTGACCACCAGCAGCTCCGGATCGGACACCAAGGCGACACCGGTCGGCAGTGCGATCTGGCCGGCGGTGATCTGGGTGCCGATCTCGGCGCCCTCGACGGAGACGGTGAACTGCTCGGGAATCGACAGGGCTTCGGCCTCGATCTCGATGGTGTTGGCATCCTGGGCGACCAGGCTGCCAGGCTCGGCGTCGCCCTCGACGTTGACACTGACCTCCACCCGTACCTTCTCGCCACGCTTCACCACGAGCAGGTCCGCATGCTCGATGGTGCGACGGATCGGATGGATTTCCAGCGCTCTGGTCAGGGCGAGCTGTTCCGTGCCGTCGATGTCGAGGGTCAGGACCGCGTTGGTGCCGGCGTGGCGCAGCACGGCCGCGAAGTCACGGGAGACGAGTTCCAGGTGCTGCGGCTCGCTGCCGCGCCCGTACAGCACTACGGGAACCCGGCCTTCGCGTCGAGCGCGCCGTGAGGCTCCCTTGCCGGTCTCGCTGCGTACCGCGGCGCTGAGGTTGTTTGTCGTACGGGCCGAAGTGGTGGCCATTGGTGCTCCTGTGCCGGTTCGATGGTGCGGGTACGGCCAGGGAGACAACCCGAAAGAATCGGTTCCCGTCGATAACGGTGGTCGTGCCACCCTCGCCGCGATGCCAGTAGCGCCTGGAGGCGACGTACGGGCTGAGTCAGGCTAGCGCATATGTGGTTCAGAGCGGAAATTTTGTATCCGTGAGCTGCTCGGACAGCTCCCACAGCGCTTTGGCGGTGGTGGAGCTTCGGGCCAGCGGGCTGCGCATCACCGGCCCCGACGGACCACGCATCGCGTACCGGGGGCCGATGAAGCTGTCTCCCGGAAGATCCTGGGAGACAGCGAACAAAGTCTGTCGGGCGCCGAAGTCGGCGTCGGTTGCCATCAGGCGTCCGCCGAGGGACATCATGGCGTCGCCGATCTTGTTCGCGGACTGCCCCTGCAGGTTGGTAGCGGAGTAACCGGGGTGGGCGGCCAGTGCCCGCACCGGCGAGCCGGCCGCTTCCAAACGGCGCTGCAACTCGCTGGTGAACAGCAGGTTCGCCAACTTGGACTGCCCGTATGCCGGCCATGCCAAATACGGCCGGGACTTCCAGTTCAGGTCTTTGAGAGTGATCTTGCCGATGAGGTGCATGTAGGACGACACGGTCACCACTCGGTCGGTGATCTGCGGCAGCAACAGATTGGTCAAGGCGAAGTGACCGAGGTGGTTCGTGCCGATCTGACTCTCGAAGCCGTCCGCGGTCAGTGCGTACGGCACGGCCATGATGCCGGCGTTGTTGACGAGCACGTCGATGTCGGCCTCGACCCCGCCCGCGAAGTCACGCACCGACCCCAGATCCTGTAGATCCAGCTTGCGAACCTCGACTTTGCCCGGATTCGCGGCGGCCATGCCGGTCGCCGCCGCTTCGCCTTTGGCGATGTCGCGGACAGCGAGGATCACGTGTGCACCGACGCGGGCCAGTTCGGTCGCGGTGACCAGACCGAGGCCGCTATTGGCGCCGGTGATGATGACGGTGCGACCGGCGAATGACGGTAGATCGGCGGCTGTCCAGCCAGAGCGGAGCCCGCCGAGCGGCCACGATCGCGTCATGGATCACACAGTAGTGCGCCGACTGTGGCGGCGGACCCTGTTCATTTCGGTGCGACTCATTTCGGCGCGACGTTGAATCCCTTGAGGATCGTCGCGATGTCGGGCCCGTACTCGGCGGCATCCTCGGCGAAGCTGGTGATGGTGAGCTGCACGAGGTAGCGCTGCCCCGGTGGGGGCGGCCGGCCTGGTGCGGGCTTGGGCGGGGTGCCGGTGGCGAAGACGATTCGGTTGTAGGTCTGCATCCGCCGCCCGTTGAGGTCGTAGCTGCCCTCGATCATCGCGGACGGAAGTCCCCGCCAGTCTTCGGTCGAGGCGTTGAGGCGTTTGAAGTTCGCTGACATCTCGGCATCGACGTAGCCATGGCTCAGCGCCTCGGCCACGTCGAAGTCGCCCTCGAGTTCGAACACCATCAGCATCGCGATCGGATACGTGTCGCCCTTGGCGATCACGCGCGTACCGGGGGCGTAGGCGGGGTTGGTGTAGGGCTTCCACCCTGGCGGGGTGGGCATCGTCACGGTCAGGTCTGGCAGCCGGTTCGGCGCGACAGGAGTTCCGATGACCCCGACACTTTCCAGGTACTGATGCAGCGGTACCGGGCCGGGTGCGGTCGTCGTGGTCGGCGGCGTCGTCGTGGTGGTCCAGACCTCGACGTAGTCAGGCACGTCCGGACCGCATCCCGCTGCGGTGATCGCCAACAGTGCCAGCAGCCCCGCCGCAACCGACCGTTTCACAGAATCCCGCGTCGCCGGCCGGGCAGCCGCTCGCTGTCAGCCATCTAGGCGTCTCCGTCGAAAAGTCCTGTTACCGAACCATTTTCGAACACAGCACGGATGGTGCTGGCGAGCAGTGGCGCGATGGACAGCACCGTCAACTGGGGGAACTGCTTGTCCTCGCCGATCGGAAGGGTGTTGGTGACGATGACCTCCCGAGCACCGCAGTCGGCCAGCCGCTCCTTGGCCGGAGGCGAGAGCACGCCGTGGGTGGCGGCGATGATCACGTTGCGGGCGCCGTCGTCGTGCAACAGCTTGACGGCGCCGGCGATGGTGCCACCGGTGTCGATCATGTCGTCGATCAACACGCAGGTTCGGCCGGCCACGTCACCGACCACACGGTTGGAGACGACTTGGTTGGGCACCTTAGGGTCGCGGGTCTTGTGGATGAAGGCCAACGGCACACCACCGAGGGAGTCCGCCCACTTCTCGGCGATACGCACCCGGCCGGAGTCCGGGGAGACCACCACCATGTCCTCGTCCGGGTAGTGCTCGAAGATGTAGTTGGTGAGCAGACTCTGCGCCCGCATGTGATCGACAGGCCCGTCGAAGAAGCCCTGGATCTGGTCGGTGTGCAGATCGACGCTGACGATGCGATCCGCGCCGGCGGTCTTGAGCAGATCGGCGACCAGCCGCGCAGAGATCGGTTCCCGGCCACGGTGCTTCTTGTCCTGGCGGGCGTAGGGATAGAACGGCAGGATCGCGGTGATCCGCTTGGCGCTGCCGCGTTTGAGAGCGTCGATCATGATCAGCTGTTCCATCAGCCATTGGTTCAGTGGCGCAGGGTGTGATTGCAGGACGAACGCGTCGCATCCGCGCACGCTCTCGTCGAAGCGCACGAAGATCTCGCCGTTGGAGAAGTCACGTGCCGTCTGCGCGGTGACCGGCACGTCAAGCTCCTTGGCGACCTGATCGGCCAGCTCGGGGTGTGCGCGCCCCGAGAAGAGCATCAGATTCTTGCGATTATCGGTCCACTCGGTGCCCACGGTGCGCCCTCGCCAGTCGGGAGTCGATGTCGGCTCAATCGTACGTAGCGTGTCAGACGCTGCGTGGCCGGGTTGCCAGATCGCCAACCGCCGGTGACCGGTTCACGTCCATCTCAGGTCGACTCGGAGTCGGTGCCCTGGCGCTCCGATGCCGCTCTGGCGGCCCGGTCGGCGGCCGAACCGGGCCGATTGCGGGCCACCCAGCCTTCGATGTTGCGTTGCGGGCCCGCCGAGACGGCCAGCGCGCCGGGCGGTACGTCCTCGCGCAGCACTGTGCCGGCGCCGGTGTATGCACCGTCGCCGACTATGACCGGCGCGACGAACATGGTGTCCGAACCGGTTCGCACGTGCGAACCGATCGTGGTGCGGTTCTTCGTTTCTCCGTCGTAGTTGACGAACACGCTGCTGGCGCCGATGTTGCTGTGTTCGCCCACATCGGCGTCACCCACATAGGTCAGGTGCGGCACTTTCGTGCCGTCCCCGATGGTGGAGTTCTTCGTTTCTACGAATGCGCCGAGCTTGCCCTCGGCTCCGAGTACGGTGCCGGGCCGCAGGTAGGTGAACGGGCCCACGGTGGCGCCGTTGCCGATCACCGCCGAGGATCCGTGGGTGCGGCACACCGAGGCGTGATCGCCGACCCTGACATCGGTGAGCGTGGTGTCGGGACCGATCTGGCAGTGCTCTCCGATGCTGGTGGTTCCGCGCAGCTGCGTCCCGGGGTGGATGACGGTGTCTCGGCCTATCGCCACATCGACGTCGATCCAAGTGCTGGCCGGGTCTACTACCGTCGCACCGGCGCGCTGGTGACCGGCCACGATTCGCCGGTTCAGGACTGCGCCGACCTCCGCCAGCTGCACGCGGTCATTGACTCCGGCGACCATCGCGGCGTCGTCGATGTGCTTGGTGCGCACGACTTGCCCGTCCGCGCGCGCGATCGCGACGACATCGGTCAGGTAGAGCTCGCGCTGGGCGTTGTTCGCACTCAACCTGCTCAGCGCTGATCGCAGTGTGGTGATGTCGAACGCATACACACCCGCGTTGACCTCTCGGATCGCCTGCTCGGGTGCGCTGGCGTCGGCTTCTTCGACGATGCCGACGAGCTCGTTCTCGTCACCGGTGCGAAGAATCCGGCCGTATCCGGTCGGGTCGGGCAGCGTGGTCGTGAGCACGGTGGCGGTCCCTCGCCCGGATCCTGATTCATGGGTTGCGATCAGGTCAGCGAGCGTGTCGGAGTCCAGCAGAGGCACATCACCGGAGGTCACGACCACGATCCCGCGGAAATCGTCAGGCAGGGCCGACAGACCGCAGCTGACAGCATCACCGGTGCCCAACTGCTCGTCCTGGATCGCAATGTCGATCCGCCGGTCCAACTGGTCGGCCAGCTCGGCGACGGCTGGGGCGGTACGTTCCCGGTCGTGACCCAGCACCACGACCACATGCTCGGCGGGCAGCTTCGCGACCGAGTGCAGGACGTGCGACAGCATGCTGCGTCCCGCGATGGGGTGTAGCACCTTCGGGGTGTCCGAGCGCATGCGGGTGCCTGCCCCGGCCGCCAGGATCACGACCGCGCATTGCCGCGGCGAGTGTGGGGGTTGTTGCGGCGACATGGCGATCAGACTGTCATTTCTTTCACACTCGCCGCAAAGAGGATCTCGCTCGGCGAGCCTCGCTCGGGTCTGATGGTCGCTCGGCGAGCCTCGCTCGGGTCTGATGGTCGCTCGGCGAGCCTCGCTCCGTCGCCAGGACTCGAACCTGAACTATCTGAACCAAAATCAGAGGTGCTGCCGATTACACCACGACGGAATGTTCGCCAGTGACTGTAGCCGAAGCGGATAGGCTGGTTACGTGGCAGCGCCCGACAAAGAAGTACGCGCGCCCCGGGCGAGAATGACCGGCACGGAGCGCCGACAACAGCTCATCGAGATCGCCAAATCACTGTTCGCCGAACGTGGTTATGAAGGGACTTCCATCGAGGAGATCGCGCAGCGGGCCAACGTCTCCAAGCCGGTAGTTTACGAGCATTTCGGCGGCAAGGAGGGGCTCTACGCCGTCGTGGTGGACCGGGAGATGTCGGCTCTGCTCGACGGCATCACGTCCTCGCTGACCAACAACCGATCCCGGGTTCGGGTGGAGCGGGTAGCGCTCGCTCTGCTGACCTACGTCGAGGAACGCACCGACGGCTTCCGGATCCTCATTCGGGACTCACCGGCGGCCATCACTTCGGGCACCTATTCGACGCTGCTCAACGACGCTGTCAACCAGGTGTCGTCGATCCTGGCCGGCGACTTCTCGCGCCGCGGCCTGGACCCAGAGTTGGCGCCGCTGTACGCCCAGGCCCTGGTCGGATCGGTGTCGATGACGGCGCAATGGTGGCTGGACACCCGCCAGCCGCGCAAGGAAGTGGTGGCCGCGCACCTGGTCAACCTGATGTGGAACGGTCTGACCCACCTGGAGGCCGACCCGCGGCTACAGGATCAGTAGCCGCCCTAGGATGGGCACATCATGACCGCGTCGGGGCACATCCATGTCCATACCCCGATAGCGGGGCTCGTTGAGCTGGCGCTGACCGACCCGTGCCTTCGCGATCTCGCCGACCGCGCCGCCAACAGACCCGATGTGCTCGCGCTCGTCGGTCCTGCCAGTTCCCGGGTGCTCGTCGCCTCCGCGCTCGCGCAGACCGGTCCGCTGTTGGTGGCCACCGCCACCGGCCGCGAGGCCGACGACCTGACCGCCGAACTGCGCGGGGTCTACGGCGACCAGGTCGTGATGTTTCCGTCTTGGGAGACGTTGCCGCACGAACGGCTGTCTCCAGGTGTGGAGACCGTTGGTGCCCGGTTGATGGTGCTGCGCCGGCTCGCCAGGCCCGAGGACTCCCGGCTCGGACCGCCGTTGCGCGTTGTCGTCACCGCTACCCGCTCGCTGCTGCAGCCGATGGGCCCCGACCTCGCCGACATCGACCCGGTGGTCCTTGCAGTTGGCGCCGAGGCCGACTTCGACGCGGTGATCGGCCGGCTTGTCGAGTTGGCCTATACCCGCGTCGACATGGTCGGCAGGCGCGGTGAGTTCGCGGTGCGCGGCGGCATCCTCGATGTGTTCCCGCCGACCGCCGAACACCCGGTGCGGGTGGAGTTCTGGGGTGACGAGGTCTCGGAGATGCGGATGTTCGCGGTCGCCGATCAGCGCTCCATCCCCGAGATCGCCATCGACGCCGTCGTCGCGGTGCCGTGCCGCGAAGTGCTGCTGAGTGAGGAAGTGCGCGGACGCGCGGCTCTACTGGCCGAGCAGCACCCCCCAGCTGACAACGCCGTTCCGGGTGGTGTGCCGGACATGCTTGCCAAACTTGCCGAGGGCATTCCCGTCGACGGCATGGAGGCGCTGCTGCCGCTGCTGCGTCCGGGTGAGACGTCCACGCTCGCGAACCACCTGCCGGCGGGCACCCCGGTGCTGGTGTGTGATCCGGAGAAAGTGCGCTCCCGAGCTGCCGACCTGATCAAGACTGGCCGCGAGTTTCTGGAGGCATCTTGGTCGACCGCCGCGGTGGGCGGCGACGTCCCGATCGACCTGGAGGTGCTCGGTGCGTCAGGGTTCATCGAACTCGACGAGGCGTTGGCCGACGCCCGGGCGGCCGGTCACCCGTGGTGGAGCCTGAGCCAACTCGGTGCCGGGTCGGCGGTGGAACTGGATCTGCGGCCCGCCCCGGTAGCCCGCGGAGCAACGGGGGTAGAAGACGTATTCGCGATGCTGCGCGCCCATCTGGTGACCGGGGGAACGGCCGCTGTCGTCACCGCGGGCGCCGGAACCGCGCTCCGCATCGTCGAGCAACTAGGTGAATCTGACACGCCCGCAAAACTTCTGGAGCCCGGGGAGGCGCCGAGTCCGGGCGTCGCCGGAGTGCTCAAGGGGCCACTGCACGACGGTGTCGTTCTGCCCGGCTCAAATCTGGTCATCATCACCGAGACCGATCTGACCGGTAGCCGGGTAGCCGCCCAGGACGGCAGAAAGCTGGCGGCCAAGCGGCGCAACGTCGTCGACCCCCTGGCGCTCACGGCCGGCGATCTGGTCGTGCACGACCAGCACGGCATCGGCCGCTTCGTCGAGATGGTGGAACGAACCATCGGCGGCGCAAGGCGCGAATACCTGGTGCTCGAGTACGGCTCGTCGCGGCGGGGGAGCGGCGGCAGCAACACCGACAAGCTCTACGTGCCGATGGACTCGCTGGACCAATTGAGCCGGTATGTCGGTGGGGAGGCCCCGACGCTCAGCCGCCTGGGTGGCAGCGACTGGGCCAACACGAAAACCAAAGCGCGCCGGGCGGTTCGCGAGATCGCCGCTGAACTCGTGGCGTTGTACGCGAAGCGGCAGGCATCACCGGGCCACCCCTTCGGACCCGACACCCCGTGGCAAGCCGAAATGGAGGACGCGTTCGGCTTCACCGAGACGGTCGACCAGCTCACCGCCATCACCGAAGTGAAGGCCGACATGGAGAAGCCGGTCCCGATGGACCGGGTGATCTGCGGTGACGTCGGCTACGGCAAGACCGAGATCGCGGTGCGAGCCGCATTCAAAGCGGTGCAGGACGGCAAGCAGGTCGCCGTCCTGGTGCCGACCACGCTCCTTGCCGATCAGCACTTGCAGACGTTCACCGCCCGGATGGCCGGCTTCCCGGTCACTGTTGCAGGGCTGTCTCGGTTCACCAGTCCGGCCGACTCCAGGGCAGCGCTCGCCGGCCTGGCCGACGGTTCCGTCGACATCGTGATCGGCACCCACCGGTTGTTGCAGACAGGTGTCACCTGGAAAGACCTCGGGCTGGTGATCGTCGACGAGGAGCAGCGGTTCGGCGTCGAACACAAAGAGCACATCAAGTCGATGCGCACTCACGTCGACGTCCTGACGATGAGCGCAACCCCGATTCCGCGCACCCTGGAGATGAGCTTGGCTGGCATTCGCGAGATGTCGACCATTCTCACCCCGCCCGAGGAGCGGCATCCGGTACTGACCTACGTCGGTCCGCAAGACGACAAGCAGGTCGCCGCGGCGCTGCGTCGCGAACTGCTCCGCGATGGTCAGGCGTTCTATATCCACAATCGGGTCAGTTCGATCGACGCCGCCGCAGCGCGAGTTCGGGCGCTGGTGCCGGAGGCGCGGGTGGTGGTCGCACACGGTCAGATGGGTGAGGAATCGCTTGAGCGCACCGTCGAAGGATTCTGGAACCGCGAGTACGACATCCTGGTATGTACGACGATCGTCGAGACCGGTCTGGACATCTCCAACGCCAACACCCTGATCGTCGAGCGTGCCGACACCTTCGGACTGTCGCAGCTGCACCAGTTGCGGGGTCGGGTCGGCCGCAGCCGGGAACGTGGGTACGCGTACTTCATGTATCCGCCGGAGACCCCGCTGACGGAGACCGCCTACGACCGGTTGGCCACCATCGCGCAGAACAACGAGCTGGGCGCCGGCATGGCCGTCGCGATGAAGGACCTGGAGATCCGCGGCGCCGGCAACGTGCTCGGCGCGGAGCAGTCCGGGCACGTCGCCGGTGTCGGATTCGATCTGTACGTGCGGTTGGTCGGCGAGGCGGTGGAGGCATATCGTGCGGCGGCCGACGGGGAAACCGTTGGTACGCAAGAGGAAGCAAAGGATGTGCGGATCGACCTGCCGGTCGACGCGAACCTGCCGCCGGACTACATCGCCAGTGACCGGCTGCGGCTCGAGGGCTACCGTCGCCTGGCGGCTGCTCCCGACGATTCCGCCATCGAAGCGGTCGTCGAGGAACTCACCGACCGGTACGGACCGCTGCCCGAACCGGCACGACGACTGGTGGCCGTGGCCAAGCTGCGGCTGCTCTGCCGGGGCTGCGGAGTCACCGAGGTCAGTGCGGTGTCGGAGGCGACGGTGCGGCTGGCGCCGCTGCAGCTGATGGACTCTCAGCAGCTTCGGCTCAAGCGCATGTACCCGGGTTCCAACTACCGGGCCACGACAGCGACGGTGCAGGTACCGATTCCGCGGTCGGGCAAAGGCGTTGGTGCGCCACGTATCCGGGACGACGAGCTCGTGGCGATGGTTGCGGGTCTGTTGTCAGCGCTCGACCCGGGAATCCTCGGCGGGGGGCCGCAATGACTGTCGTCCTGGTGGACCCTCGACGTCCTACCCTCGTCCCTGTCGAGGCGCTCGCGTTGCTTGTCGCAGAAGAAGTGCAGTGCACCGAGGAAGTGCCGGTCCAGGTATCACAAGCGCTGCCGGCCGTGCGGCCGGCCGCCGTCGGGGACGACGCGGCCGTGTTGCTGTCGTCGGACTCCGAACATCCTGCCGTCAAGGCTCGGCTGGCCGCCGGCGAACGACTCCTGTGTGCCCCAGCACCGCTGCCCGGCGAGCGTTTGGTGGACGCGGTGGCGATGATGGACCGGCTGCGAACCGACGGACCGTGGGAAAGTGAGCAGACCCACGACTCGCTGCGCCGGTACCTGCTCGAGGAGACCTACGAGCTGTTCGACGCGGTGCACCGCGGCGACGCCGACCAGTTGTGTGCAGAACTCGGCGACGTGCTCTTGCAGGTGCTGTTCCACGCCCGCATCGCCGAGGACGCGCCAGAGCATCCGTTCACCATCGACGACGTCGCAGATGCGCTGGTGCGCAAGCTGGGCAACAGGGCGCCCGCCGTGCTGGCCGGAGAGTCGATTTCGCTGGAAGAACAGTTGGCTCAATGGGAGGAGCGCAAGGCGCAGGAGAAGTCGGTCAAGTCGCGTGCGTCCGCGATGGACGAGGTGCCCACTGGCCAACCTGCCCTGGCCTTGGCGCAGAAGGTGATCGAACGGGCAGCCCAGGCCGGCCTGCCGGCGGACTTGATCCCGGAGACGATGACCCAGGTTTGCGTGGCGCTGGGTTCGGATAGCGAGAACCGTTTGCGCTCGGCCGTTCTGGGGTTCATGGATACCGTTCGGCGGATCGAGGGTGAGGTTGCCGCATCGAACGGGTCGGCGGCGCAACCGATCACCGAGGCCCAGTGGCGGCGGTATTGGCCCGCCCGGGATTGACCCCGCGTGGAACTGGTTCAGCCGATCAGCTCGTCACCGAGGTAGCGCTCCGGGCCGGTCACGCCCGGCAGGGCGAAGAAGAAGCCCCCGCCCACGGGAAGGATGTACTCCTCGAGCGGCTCGCCGTTGAGCCGATCCTGCACGGTCAGGAAGCCCTCCTGAAGGCTGCGCTGGTAGCAGATGAACGCTAGACCCTGGTCCAGCCGACCGGCATCGTCGAAGCCCCGCGCGTAGGAGAACCCGCGGCGCAGAATCAGATTTCGCTCAGTGGCGGGAGTGCGGGGATTCGCCAGCCGGATGTGGGCATCGAGCTTGATCCGCGTGCCGTCCGGGTCCTCGGCGTAGTCGGGGTCGTCGAACTCGCCGGTCATGCCCAATGGTGCGCCGCTGATCTTCTCCCGGCCGATGATCGCCTCCTGCTCGGCCAGCTGGGTCCGATCCCAGAACTCCACGAACATGCGGATGATGCGTACGGCCTGGTAGGAGCCTCCCGTGGCCCAGTCCGGCTCACCGTCGTCGGGTCCCACCCAGACGTGCCGGTCCATGAGGACGTCGTCGTCGACATCGAGGTTCGAAGTTCCGTCCTTGAATCCCAACAGATTTCGCGGTGTCGCGGCCGACGAGACGGCCCCGGCCCCGACCCCGCGCGCGTAGCCGTCGATCATCCAGTGCAGCACCAGGTCGCGCCGGGTACGGCGCATCAACTGGCGCAGCGCGAACTGAATGGTGTCGGTGTGATTGGCCTCCAGCGTCAGCAGCAAGTCGCCGTGAGACAGCTTGGGATCCAGTCGGTCATTGGCCAGGAACGGCATTCTCACCAGTTCCCTCGGGCGACGATCGGCCAGTCCGAATCGGTCGTCGAACACCGACGCCCCGAGACTCACCACAACGGAAAGGTCGTCCGGCGGTGGACTGTCACCGAGAATCCCGGAGTCGACCGGCGGGTAGGCCGGATCACGGGACTCCGGCGGCGTACCGGCCATCAGACTGCGAATCTCGTCGGTGAGGTCGGACAGGGTCGTTCCGAGGCGGTCTCGGCCCTCGGCCAGCACCGAGAACGACGCCATCAGCCCCTTCTGCGGCACCGGTAACGCGGCGATTCCGGTCTGATGCGGCCCCTCGAATGGCAGGAAACGTGGCGAACCGGCTGCCGGCACGCCCCCCGGCGACGAGCAGCCGGCCAACGAGGCGCCGGCACCCACCGCGGCGACGGTGCCCAGGGCTCCGGCGACAAAGCTGCGGCGCGAGATGCCTGTCCGTGACGGCCGTTTGGTCACGTCAGCTTCAGCGCTCCGGCGACTTGGGACAGGTGCTCCGACAGGCCGGCAAGCTGGGCCTTCAGCGTCGCGATGGTTTGCGGCTGCACTGTCACTTCCGGGCACCGGGTTGATGGGTAGGGATCGTTCTCGGTGCAGAAGAGCACCCAGCCGTCGCCGCTGCGTAGCGGTTCAAGGGTGTTGTTGAGCTCGCCGAAACCCGCGTCGATCTTCTCCAGCAGAGCCGGATCGGCTTCAAGCAGGGCCGGGCGCAGTTTGTCGATTGCGGCCTGTGAGCCCTGCAGGTTGGCGTCGAAATCCCACAGGTCGGTCTTGGAGTACCTGTCCTCTTCGCCGGTGATCTTGCCCTGGGACACTTCTTCGACGAGTTCGGCGGCCCCGACCGGAACGTCCACCGGGGTGATCTCCAGGGTCGGCATCTGCTGTTGCAGTCTGGCCAGGTCGCTGTCGAGTTGGTCGGCGATCGCCTCGCCACCCTCAGTGGTGTTCTGGTCGAACAAGAGATACTCGAGCCGGTGCCAGCCGGTGAACGCCGGATCGTTGACCCCCTCGAAGTCGTCGACTCGGGCATCGACGAGTCCGTCGATCTCCTCGACCAGGGCCGCCAGCGGCTCGATTCGCTCCCAGGGCACCCGGGAGGGGGCATAGGCCTGTTGAGCAGCCTGCAGATCGCCGGCGCGTACCGCGTCGGTGAGGGTTTTGGTGACTAGTACGAGTTCGTCGGCCTGCTCGACGGCGTAAGCCTGGTACCCGGCTACCGCCTCGGTGATCAGCGGATTGTCGGCCGCTGCGGCGGCGCTGGTCGTCGTCGCGAGCGTGGCATCGCCCGTCTCGCCGCTGCCGCCGGCCTCCGACCCGGAACAACCGGCTATCCCGACCGCCAGCGCTGCTACCGATACTGACCAGGCAAGATGCTTTCTCACGGTGCCTCCTCGTCGTCGCGTGAACACTACATCCTTCTCGGCGTACAGGGTAGGCATACCTAAACGGCTTGTGGGACGGGGGAGGGTGCACCCAAGTACCTGGCGGTCTGCGCGGCGGTGCGCGGGCGGCCCCATCCGAATGCATGGGACCATGGATTGAGGCCTGAATCGGGTGAGGGAGTGCGGTGTCGCCAGTGCGTTGGCTGAGGGCTGTCGCGGTTGTCGGCGCGACAGCACTGCTGATGGCCTCGAGCTGTTCTTGGCAGCTCGGCGTCCCCATTCCCGAAGGTGTGCCTCCGCCCCCCGGTGACGCGGTGCCGGCCATCGACATCTACGCCCCCGGACGCGGCGCAGACCAGCTGCGCGAGTGGGCGGCGCAGCGGGCCCCCGAACTGGGCATGCCGGTGACCGCGCTGGAGGCGTACGCCTACGCCGCTCGCGTTGCCCAGGTGGTGAACCCCAAGTGCAACCTTCAATGGACGACGCTGGCCGGCATCGGAATGGTCGAGAGCAATCACGGCACCTATCGAGGGGCCATGGTGGCGACCGATGGTTCTGTGACCCCACCGATCCGGGGCGTGCGGCTGGACGGAACCATGGGCAACCTGGAGATCCCCGACAGCGATGCCGGCGAGCTCGACGGCGACACGGAACTGGACCGGGCGATGGGGCCGATGCAGTTCATCCCCGAGACCTGGCGACTCTACGGCGTGGACGCCAACAACGACGGCCGGATCAGCCCGGACAGCTACGACGATGCGGCGCTGTCAGCCGCCGGCTATCTGTGCTGGCGAGGCAAGGACCTGTCCACCCCGAGGGGCTGGATGGACGCGATGCTGGCCTACAACCATTCCGACCAGTACGCCCGCACGGTCCGGGACTGGGCCACCGCCTACGCCGAAGGACACAGGCTGTGACCGGGCCCTCCAGGCTCTAGGCTCAGGGGCTAGCCGCAACAAGACCCGCCAGACGATCCCCGCGACAAACCAAGGAGAGACCATTGCCCATCATCGAACAGGTCGGAGCACGCGAAATTCTGGACTCGCGCGGCAACCCTACGATCGAGGTCGAGGTGGCCCTCACCGATGGCACGTTCGCGCGGGCGGCGGTGCCGTCGGGCGCGTCGACGGGCGAGCATGAGGCGGTCGAACTGCGCGACGGCGCGACCCGCTACGGCGGCAAGGGCGTGGAGAAGGCCGTCAACGCCGTACTCGACGAGATAGCCCCGGCCATCATCGGGATCAGCGCCGATGAACAGCGACTGATCGATCAGGCTCTGCTCGACCTGGACGGAACGCCCGACAAGTCTCGACTGGGCGCCAACGCCATCCTGGGGGTGTCGCTGGCGGTGTCGAAGGCAGCGGCCGAATCGGCCGGGCTGCCGCTGTTCCGCTACATCGGCGGCCCGAATGCGCACATTCTGCCGGTGCCGATGATGAACATCCTCAACGGCGGAGCGCACGCCGACACCGGTGTGGACATCCAGGAATTCATGGTGGCTCCGATCGGCGCGCCCAGCTTCAAGGAGGCACTGCGATGGGGGGCCGAGGTCTACCACTCGCTGAAGGCGGTGCTCAAGAAGCAGGGATTGAGCACCGGACTGGGTGACGAGGGCGGATTCGCCCCGGACGTCGCCGGCACCAAGGCCGCGCTGGACCTGATCTCGTCGGCGATCGAGGCCACCGGCCTCAAACTCGGTTCTGACGTGGCGTTGGCACTCGATGCCGCGGCGACTGAGTTCTTCACTGCCGGAACCGGTTACAGCTTCGAGAAGGAGACGCGTACCGCCGTGCAGATGACGGAGTTCTACGCCGATCTGATCGACTCCTATCCGTTGGTGTCGATCGAAGACCCCCTCGACGAGGACGACTGGGACGGCTGGGTGGCGCTGACGACCGCGATCGGCGATCGAGTCCAGGTTGTCGGCGACGACCTGTTCGTCACGAACCCGGAGCGTCTCGAGGAAGGCATCGAGCGGGGCGCCGCGAATGCGCTGCTGGTGAAGGTCAACCAGATCGGCACGCTCACCGAGACGCTGGATGCGGTGAACCTGGCGCACAACAGTGGCTACCGCACGATGGTCAGCCACCGCAGCGGTGAGACCGAGGACACCACCATCGCCGATCTCTCGGTGGCGATCGGCAGTGGCCAGATCAAGACCGGCGCACCGGCACGCAGCGAACGGGTCGCGAAGTACAACCAGTTGTTGCGAATCGAGGAGACCCTCGGCGACGCTGCCCGCTACGCGGGGGACCTCGCGTTCCCGCGATTCGGTGTGGAGCCAAAGTAGTTCGTTCCGAACGCGTATGAGCAACGACGATGCCTGAATCGAAACGACCCGACCCGAAACGACGGCCCCCGACCCCGCGGCCTGACAAGAAGGCCGGTTCGAAGCGTGGGCGTTCGCGTAGTGCTCCGCCGGCCCGCAGCGAACCGCGAGTCGTCGAACCGAAACCGATACCCGAGGACGAGAACGCCGACTCGATCACCAAGGCGATCGCGGTCGCGGCCGAACAGCAGTCTGAGCAACGATTCGGCTCGGCGGCGCGGCGGGCCGCCATTCTCGCCGCGGTGGTCTGTGTGCTCACCTTGACCATTGCCGGCCCGGTTCGGACCTACTTCGCGCAGCGAACGGAGATGATGCAGCTGAAGGCGACCGAGGCCCAGCTGCGCGAGCAGATCACCGGCCTCGAGCAGCAGAAGGTCAAGCTCGCCGATCCGGCCTTCATCACCGCTCAGGCCCGTGAACGACTCGGGTTCGTCATGCCGGGAGACATTCCGTACCAGGTTCAGCTGCCGCCGACCATCGAGCTGCCGTCGGCGGCCAACGCCGACGCTGCGATCAGTGCGCCCGACCAGCCGTGGTACACGTCGCTGTGGCAGACGATCGCCGATGAACCGCATGGGGTTTCGCCGACGATCGCACCGTCGGCCCCGCCCGGTGTGCCGCCACCAGCTCCTGCCCCCGCTCCCGGTGGTTGAGCGCGCCGCCCTCGACGCCGTTGCGCGACAGCTTGGTCGCGAGCCCCGCGGCGTGCTGGAGATCGCATACAGCTGTCCCAACGGGGAGCCGGCGGTGGTCAAGACAGCGCCCAGATTGCCTGACGGCACACCGTTTCCGACGCTGTACTACCTGACGCATCCGGCCCTGACCGCGGCGGCCAGTCGGCTGGAATCAGCCGGGGTGATGCGGCAGATGTCGGCGCGGTTGGAAACTGACCCGCAGGTGGTCGCAGCATATCGCCGCGCACACGAGTCTTACCTCGCCGAGCGCGACGCCATCGAATCGCTGGGAACGACGTTCTCCGCCGGCGGCATGCCGGACCGGGTGAAGTGCCTGCATGTGCTGATCGCGCATTCGCTGGCCAAGGGTCCGGGCGTGAACCCGTTCGGCGACGAGGCACTGGCCATGCTCGCCGGTGACCCGGGGATGGAGGCGCTGTTCGAGCGAGCGTTATGGGAGCCCCGTTGACCAGGGTCGCGGCCGTCGATTGCGGTACCAACTCGATACGTCTGCTGATCGCGGACCAGCTCGCCGATGGGTTGTCTGAAGTGCATCGCGAGATGCGGATCGTACGACTCGGTCAGGGCGTCGACGCCACCGGGGCGTTCGCTCCGGAGGCGTTGATGCGCACCAGGGCGGCACTCGCCGGGTACGCCGATTTGATGCGTGCCCACCGGGTGCAGAAGGTGCGGATGGTCGCCACCTCTGCAGCCCGCGATGTCGCGAACCGGGACGACTTCTTGGCCATGACCTCTGAGGTACTGGGCACTGTCCTGCCCGGGGCACTTGCCGAGATCATCAGTGGATCGGCGGAGGCCGAATTGTCGTTCCGCGGTGCGGTCGCCGAATTGGACCCGGCTGCAGGACCGTTCGTCGTCGTTGACCTCGGCGGCGGTTCCACCGAAGTGGTGTTGGGCGAATCCGACGTGCAGGCAAGCTTCTCCGCCGACATCGGATGCGTGCGGCTGACCGAACGCTGTCTGCGATCAGATCCCCCGACAGCCGGCGAGATCGCCGCGGCGCGGGAAACTGTTCGCCAGGAACTGGTTTCGGCGCTACAGGCGGTGCCCGTCGACAGAGCACGCACCTGGGTGGGGGTAGCCGGCACCATGACCACGCTGTCGGCTCTGGCCCAGCGCATGAAGACCTACGATCCCGATGCCATCCACCTGTCTCGCGTCGGGTTCTCCGACCTGCTCAGGGTCTGCGACGACCTGATCGCGATGACGCGCAGGCAGCGCGCGGCGCTCGGACCGATGCATGAAGGACGCGTCGATGTGATCGGCGGGGGTGCGCTCATCGTCGAGGAACTGGCACGCGAACTGGGCGTCCGCACCGGGATCGACGAACTGACCGTCAGTGAGCACGACATCCTCGACGGCATCGCATTGTCGATCGCATGAGTGAACGGCACGTGTCCGGCAGGGTCAGGACCGCAGTATGGGTTTCAGCGCATCGATCACTGCCGGGTCCTCGATCGTCGACGGTAACGGCTCGTCCTTGCCGAGGGCCAAGCCGCGCAGGGTCTTTCGCAGAATCTTGCCGGATCGTGTCTTGGGCAACGCAGGCACGACGTCAACCAGTTTGAAGCTGGCGACGGCACCGATTTCGTCCCGAACCGCCTGCACGAGCTCGTCGGCCAGCCCATCGGCCGAGGCGCCGGACTTGAGGACGACCAGCCCGCGTGGCACCTGGCCCTTGATCGCATCGGCGACTCCGATCACCGCACACTCGGCCACCGCAGGATGGGTGGCCAGCACCGCCTCGATGGAGCCGGTGGAAAGGCGATGCCCCGCAACATTGATGACGTCGTCGATGCGCCCCATCACGAACAGGTAGCCGTCCTCGTCGAGATAGCCGCCGTCACCGGTGAGGTAGTAGCCGGGATGCTCTCGCAGATATGACGCCTGGTAGCGAGCGTCGTCGCGCCACAATGTGGGTAACGTGCCGGGCGGCAACGGAAGTGAGATGCAGATGGCGCCTTCCTCGTTGGGCGGACACTGAGAGCCATCGCCGTGAAGGATGCGCACGTCATACCCGGGCATGGGCAGGGTCGGAGAACCCGGCTTGAGCGTGAGCGCTTCGACCCCCATCGGGTCGGCGGCGATGGCCCACCCGGTTTCGGTCTGCCACCAGTGGTCGACCACCGGGATGCCGAGCTTGCCTGAAGCCCAGGCATAGGTGTCTGGATCGAGGCGTTCACCAGCCTGGAACAGATACCGCAGCGCAGAGAGGTCATAGCGGCCGATGTGTTCTCCGTCGGGGTCTTCTTTCCGGATCGCGCGGATGGCGGTGGGAGCGGTGAACAAGGCCTTGACCCGATGATCGGCGGCGACCCGCCAGAAGGCTCCCGGATCCGGTGTGCCGACGGGCTTGCCTTCGTACAGCACCGTCGTCGCACCATGCAGCAGCGGGCCGTACACGATGTAGGAGTGGCCGACTACCCATCCCACATCGGAAGCGGCCCAGAACACCTCGCCCGGTGCGATGTCGTAGACGTGACGCATGCTCCACAACAACGCGACGGCATGCCCGCCGTTGTCGCGCACGATGCCCTTGGGCTTTCCGGTGGTGCCCGACGTGTAGAGCACATACAGCGGGTCGGTGGCGGCGACCGGCACCGGTTCGACCGGTGCCGCCGCGGCGGTCAGGTCTTGCCAGTCCAGGTCGCGGCCGGGAATCAGTTCGCAATGGTGCTGCTCGCGTTGCAGGATCACGCAGTGCCGGGGTGGATGGCTGGTGGCCTGCACCGCGGCATCGAGCATCGGTTTGTACTGCACCGTGCGGGACGGCTCGATGCCGCAGGATGCGGATACCACCACGGTCGGCTGGGCGTCGTCGATCCGCGCGGCGAGCTCGTGGGCTGCGAACCCGCCGAAAACCACGGAGTGGACCGCGCCGAGGCGTGCGCACGCGAGCATCGCGATCACCGCCTCGGGGACCATCGGCATGTAGATCACGACCCGGTCGCCCTTGGCCACACCCAGCCCGCGCAGTGCACCGGCGAACCGGGAAGTCTCATCGAGCAGTTCTGCGAAAGAATAGGTCCTGGTGGTTGCGGTGACGGGCGAGTCGTAGATCAGGGCGGTCTGCTCGGCCCGGCCACCGGCGACGTGGCGGTCCAGCGCGTTGGCGCAGGTGTTCAACTCGCCGTCGGGAAACCACCGGTAG
The DNA here is from genome assembly GCA_964513475.1 of uncultured Mycobacterium sp. Lineage (GTDB taxonomy): Bacteria > Actinomycetota > Actinomycetes > Mycobacteriales > Mycobacteriaceae > Mycobacterium. The sequence continues at coordinate 126,474 of CAZEMS010000004.1, forward strand.
AAAGGGGGATTGCTGTCGTCGAGGATGTGCCTCGGCTCGCGGGTCCAGGTGACCGCGCGCGCGGCGCTCGCCCAGAACGTTTCCGGATCCTCGATGCTGGCGTCGTAGAGTTCGCGATAGCCGACCATGAGGCAACGGTAGTCCGCAGTGCAGCCCGCCGAGTTGACCACCGTCGGCGAAGGTCCGTGGACCGGGCGGTGGCGGATTCGAAGTGCATTGACAGCTTTCAATCAGTTGTCCTTCAGGTAGTGCAGTCACCATCATCGACATGAACGGACGCCACCATGCGCTGAGGACTGCGGCCCTCGTGCGCTGCGCCACCTACCGAAAGGCGATGTGGGGCACAACACTGAGCCTGCCGGCGGAACTGCTCAAACATGCCGCTGTTGGGCAGTGGGTCCGGCGCCGGGGTTTGGGTGTGGATGTGTCCGGCGCAGACGACCTCGGGCTGGCGATGGCCACCGGCCAGCGGCCGGCGCGGGTGGCTGCGCGATGCGATGACACGGGTGAGGTCGAGCAGGCTGTGGCGGCGGGCGTAGGCCGGTTCGTCGTGCACAGTGGTAGTGAAGCGAAGAAGCTGGCGGCCTGTGCGGACGACACCCAGCAAGTCCTGATCGACCTCCGCGGCCGACCCGTCGCAGCCGTCTCCGACGACCTGATGTCGGTTCGCAATATCGAGGTCGTCGGAATGCAGGTCCGACTGGACGACACCGACGCCGACTCGGCGGCGCATCTGTTGCGAAAGACCATCGGCCAGATGGCCTGGCTGCGGCGCGAATACGGCGTTATCCTCACCAGAGCGTGCCTGGCGAACTACGCGATGGCTGGTGATCACGACGCACGCACGCTGCGGCGCGGCGCAGATGTGCTGCACTCGGTGGTCGATGACGTGTGCGCGCGGCTGCGGTTTCCCCGCCCGGCTCTGGTGCTGTCGCTGAGCGCGGCGGCAATTCTGGGCTCGGGGTAGTCATCTCGGCGTATGCCAGGCTCCCTGGATGCTCTACCCGCATGGTCTGAATTGCTCAGATATGGCTGATGGTGCTGATGGTGTTGCCACCCGAACGTTTGGCTTGATACATGGCTGCGTCGGCGCGCGCGGTCATGTCCGAGACCGTTTCGCCGGGGATGGCGAGGGTGGCGCCGATGCTCACGGTGACGTGGAAGGTGTTGCCGCAGTGGTGGATGGCCTCGGCGGTGCGATGCTGGATCTTCTCCGCGATGCGGACCGCTTCGTCCAGGCCGTGCAGGCCGGGCAGCAGGACCAGCATCTCGTCTCCTCCGGTGCGCCCGACGGTGTCGCCGTGGCGTACGCACTCGCTGATGCGGGTGGCCAGAGTCGACAGCACGAGGTCGCCCACGGCGTGTCCCCAGGTGTCATTGACCGCCTTGAAGTGGTCGATGTCGCAGAACAACACACCCAGTTCTGGTCCGGGGTCTCGGGCGCATCGCAGAGCGCCCTCGAGGCGGGCGAGGGTTTCGGCACGGTTCGCCAGCCCGGTGAGGGAGTCGAAGCGGGCCAGTCGCTGCAGTTCCTGTTGCGCGTCGACCAGTTCCTCGTGTTGGCGCCGGAGCCGCTGTTCATGCTCGTGGCGCTCAGTGACGTCACGGATCGCCGCCAACACCTGCAGGCCTCGGTCCGTGCGCAGCGGACTCAAGCTGATAGCGACTGGGAACTCTGTTCCATCGCGGCCAAGCCCCCACAACTCCAGACCAGTGCCCATCGCTCGCACCGTCGGGGCAGCGAAGAACGCCATACGATGCTCAGAGTGCCTGCCCCGGAACCGAGACGGCATGAGCATCTCGACCTGGCGGTTGACGAGATCCTCCCGCCGATAACCGAATAGCCGGTCGGTTTGCGCGTTGGCACGCACGATGCGTCCGTCCGGTCCCACGATGATCAAGGCATCAGGAGCGGCCTCCAAAAATGACGACAGCTGAGCGTTTGCACTTTCGAGATCTTCCTTGGCTTGCGATACCTGACCCATCGCCTGATCAACTGATTCTGTCGTCGCCGCGATGACATAGACGGCCGCAAAGACGACAAAGAGCAGCCCCTGGTCCCTCGGAATGGAACCGACATCGGTATGGAGTTGGGTGACACCGATGATGGTCACGGTTGTCGTGAACAGCGCACCGGTGGGGGCGCCGATTGCCCCGAAGGTCACTGACAGAAGCACGGAAGCCGCCAGTGCCGTCTGCTGCGCTCCCCAGGTACTTCCGTTGGCCGCGAGGACCCCAGACGCCACGAACAGCAGCGACGCGGCCGCGCCGCCGCCCAGCTGCAGAACGCCCGAGCGCCGTCGTCCGACGGACCGCACGGCGTCTCTCAGCAGCAGGCCGATCGGGACTCCCGCGAGAAGGCCCAGGCTGTCACCGAACCACCAGGTCCGCCAGGCGGTGAAGTAGTCGGTACCGAATGTCCAGGACGCTTCGACTATGGCTCCTCCGAGTGCCCCCGTGAATACCGGGATCGTGACCGAGGCGACGATCAGCGCCATGGCGCCGCGCACCGACAGCAGGCCGATGTTGTGCCGGCCGCGTGCTATCAGCGCGGCGGCAAGCACGAAAAGTGTGGCCTCGATGTTGTTCACCACGCCGAGGGGCAGCGCTTGATACGGCCCCATGTCAAATGTCTGATCGCCGATGACTTCGGCGAGTAGTCCCGCGGCATACACGTAGGGCCAATCGCGTGGCCGGAATCTCAACAACGCTGTGACGAGCACGGCGTTGGGCAGCCACATCACTGCCACATCCCCAGTCCATGGGTAGAGCACGACCGCACCGACGTAGGCGCCGAAGATCACGAGCAAGGAGACGATGCCGCGCCAAGGTGCACCCGGGGGCCAGAAGGTGGCTCGACCCCACCCTCCGTCGCCCTGCTCTGGCCTTCGCCCGGTCATCGACTACACAACGATCGGTCTCGGCTTGCCGAAGAGATAGCCCTGCGCACGATCTGCCCCCAACTCGGCAAGCCGCTGAAGCGCCTCATCCGACTCAACACCTTCAGCGATCGTTCTCAGGCCATAGGTTTGCGCGACGAAGACGATGGTGGTGACCATGCGCTCGTCATCGGGGTTGTCGACCAGGTTGCGCACAAAGGTCTGGTCGATTTTCAGGTCGGTGGTGTGCAGGTGGCGCAGTTCGGTGAACGTGCCGTAGCCGGTGCCGAAGTCGTCGAGGGCCACCCGGCACCCCAGATCGCGCATGTGGCGGGAGAACTCCTCGGCCAGTTCGGGTGAAGCCAGCGCCGTGGTTTCGGTGATCTCGACCATGATTCTTTCGGCAACCGTTGGCCCCGCATCGGTGAGCGCGGCGATGATCGCCCGGATCGCGTTCTCGTCTGCGATGGTCTGACCGGCGATGTTGACGCTGACGTGTTTGCCGATGCGGGCCAGCTCGATCGCCCTGGCGGTCATGTATCGATCGATCACCGGCATGAGGTGATGGTGTTCGCACTGCGGAAGAAACTGGCTCGGAAGCCATACCTCGTCGATACCGGTCTGCTTGTCGACCACGCGCAGCCGCACGAGTAGTTCTTCCTCAACTGTTTCTCGGGTGGCGATGTCGATGATCGGTTGTGAATAGACCAGAAGCCGTTCGTCGCCGGTCGGGGCCCCGATACGCCTTTCCCATATTTCACGCTCGGCGTTGTTCTGCAACGCTTTTCGCTGTTCGGTGAAGTCGGTCCGTATCGTCACCAGCTCCGCCGCCGCACCCGTCACGTCGCGCAACGCAAACCGCTGGGTCATCACCCACCGGTCATGCGGCCCCTGGCGGATCAGCTCTTCTTGCAGAAGTTCCTTTCCAGCCCGCAATCCCAGAGCGGCCTGCCGGGAGCGCTCCAGCACTTCCGGGGGCAGAACGTCGTCCTGGATGCGGCCGATCACATCCTCGGCCGACTCATACCCGAACAACCGGCAGAAAGCGTCGTTGACCAGTGTGTAGCGATTGTCGGCCAGAGCTCGGACCGACACCGCCGCAGGCGAGTTGTCCACCAGCGCGGCAAACCGATCTTTTTCCGCTTTGAGGTGCTGATTGGCGAGCCTTGCGCGGGTATTGGCACGTCGCATCGCCTCGGCGAGAGCGGAGATTAGTGCGCCGCTGAAGATGAACACCGCTACCCCCAGCCAGTCTCCCCTCGTCTTGATGAACGGCGTGTCGACCAATAACGGCCAGCCGACAATGGTGGCCATGCACGTCAGTCCGGTAGCGAACAAGCCTGAACCCAGCCCGCCGACGACGGCGGCCACGAGGACGGCCGGGTAGAACGTGATCCACGTCAGGGTACTTCCCAGCGACGTCAGCGGCCAGATTCTCAGAACGGCCGCCAGCATGATGACGCCCGCGGCAACCAGGTAGGAAGCCCATCGCGGCACAGAGGCCAGTCGGTCGCCTATCCGGTCTCGGTGGGCAATTGGTCCACGGGCTGCCATCAGAAACCCTGACTCCTCAGATCGGGGCGAATCCACCGGCACACCGCGCCCCAGTAGTTCAGCGATGTCAATCGGAAGATACCCCACGGGGCAATGGTGGGCTGCGCTTCCGGGACTGCGAGGCCGAGGTTGATCAGGGCATCTCAAAGGATCAGTCCGTACCCTCCGTCGGCGCCCCGCTGAGGACGGAATCATCTCGGTCCCACACCCCGGCGCAAGCATGTGCGCGCCTGCGCCGGTCTGGCAGCGACGGCCTGGACTTGACCCTGGCCCGGCATCGCTTCAACCACACCACCGATTCGTTGCCGATCGGTGCGGGGGATAACGTCAAGGTCGTGCAACGAATGCTCGGGCAAGCGGCGATGGCTCTCGACGGATACGGGTACCTGCTCAACGATGACTTGTGCGACGTGGCCGACGTGTTGGCCAATGCCATAGAAGGACCTGAGGTAGCACTGCCGTTTCCAGGCCGGAAGTGGGGTGCGGAGTCGGGAAGAACATCCCTTTGAACTGCATGGCCCCCATAGCCCAATTGGCAGAGGCAGCGGACTTAAAATCCGCCCAGTGTCGGTTCGAGTCCGACTGGGGGCACGGGGAACTAGCTGAGCGACCGTAGGGGAGTCAAACAGCCTGCACGTCCCGGTCTTCGCGGTGCCTCAGTGCAGGTGATCGGACAGGAACTGCATCGATTTCTCGAACCAATCTGGCGCGTTGCTCATCGCGCAGTGATCGTCACCGGGGTAGAGCTTGAGGACGGCATTGGGTGCGTGGGTAGCGAGGTCGATCGAGTCCTGTGTGGAGACCAGTGTGTCGGTGTCGCCGTTGATCACGAACAGCGGTGCCGTGATTCGTGAGTAGTGGTTCTTCAGCGACAGCGCACGCAGCTTGCGCATCAGGTCAAGGTTGCCGCGGGCGTGGGTGGCGTTGGACAGGGTCCACACCATGATCTCGGGAACGCCGAGGGTGCCGGAGAGTTCGAAGGTGTGATGAGTTGGCGCCCCATTGGCGACCACGGCTCGCAGCCGAGGCTCCACGGCGGCCATCCGTGCCGCCCAGTACCCGCCGAAGCTGAGCCCGAGCATGCCCAGCCGGTCAGCATCGACACGCGGGTCGGCGGCTAGGTGGTCGATCACCGCCCGGTAGGTGCCCTCACCTTCGGCGGCCAGCGGCTGACCGTAGGTATAGGTTCCGGGCATCTCCATGACGAAGAACCCCAGTCCGCGGTTCCGGTACTTCAGCAGCGGCAACAGAATCTCGGCCACCGTGCCTTCCAGGCCGTTGGTGATGAGCACTGTCGGGACCTTGTGGGCTTGTAGCGGGAAAACCGCTGTTCCATGCACAACATCGCCGCCAGGGACCGCAATATCGATGTGCTGTATCTGTACGCCCATCGCCGCGGCGAGCGCCTCGGTGAGCACATCGCACAAGCGCCGCGAGGTCCAATGGGCGTGCATGCGTGCAGTTGTGTAGCCGGGCCAGGACGCGGCGAACGTGTAGACAATTACCTTCACCAGTGCGTCCACCGCGACCGCAGCGTCGGCTCTGTGACCGCCGCTTTGGCGGAGAAAGGACTCGACGGCATCGCTAGGGGCGATGGCTCCGCGCTCGGACAGGATTGAGACCGCTGGCGCGAGCAAAGCTCCGAGTGCTGCCAGATCGGCTTGTTCATCTGACGGATTGAGCATCTGTTCCACGGAAGGACCTCCGAGGCGCTCTAGCGCTGCGTTGGCCACGTCGATATGGATGTCGGCTAGCGCTTGCCAATGCGTGGCCCACGCTTCGTCCTCGAATGTGCGGCATCCGGCCAACTGCTCGGAGAACACCGATCGGTCGATGCCTCCCAGGTGGCTGAAACGGTCAACGAACAGTGCAGGCAGGAAGAACGCCGTACCGAGTCGTGTCGCCGCCCATTCGGTTGCGTGCGTTACCGCGCATGCCGAGGTGAACACCTTGCGGGCCACACCGCGGCCAGCAGCCATGAGCATCCTCGATCCGTGTATTGCGGCTTTCCAGGCGAACTCGGCGCGTTGCCCGCCAGAAACAGGTCATCGGGTTCAACTTCGGCATGCCAGATGGAGACTACGCCGGAGAGGTTTCTACAGCTGGCAAGCCGCGTATCGGGCAAGGCCTGAGGGTCGCAACCGCGTTCCCTGCGCCAAGTCGACCCTGCGACTGCGGCGTTTGTCACGGCGACCGTATGGTGCTGAGGCCAGCCCTGCCAGAAGCACCCGTCGAGGAACACCGCAACGCACCGCGCGGACGCGCAGTGGGCTAGCGACTGCGCAGAGTGCTGGACCGCCTGCGACCACCTCTCAACGCGACCGTCACCTCAGAAGGCGGCGTATAGGCTGATCCGGTGATCCGCAGCGTCGGCAGGACCGGTCCGCTGAAGGTGTTCGGGTTGGTGACGTGGCAGCTCAAGTACAACCTGCTCGCGGTCTTTGTAATTGCCGCCATCCTGTTGAACACGCCGGATGCCGTCGATCCCGAAGACTATGCCGCCATCCTGGCCACTGCGGGCATCGCTGCGTCGATCTTCGTCGGCTTTCGCAACGTTAATGCCTATCAGCGCTGGTGGGAGGCGCGTACTCTCTGGGGCGGGGTCATCAACGGCTCCCGTGCCATGCACAACGGGTTGTCGGCGATCGGCACTGGCTCGGCCGACGTCGCACCGGTGCTCGACGCCATGCGTCGGCGCCAAGTCCGCCACGCGTGGCAGTTGGCCGCCGAATTGCGCGGCGTCGCACCGCTGCCCGGGGTTGTCGATCTCACCGAGGATCCGCCTGAAGCGACTGCTGCCGAGCTGCTCAACCTTCAAGCCCAGGACGTTCTTCGGCTGTGTGCGGGTGGCCATATCGACTATCCGGCGCGAGTCATGCTGGTCTCGGTCATCAACACTGACCTGACGGCGTCACAGGGTGGACTGGAGCGCATCCGTCATCAGCCCATGCCGGTTCACTACGACATGTTCGTACGTGTATTGGCCTGGGTTTTCGCACTAGTGGCGTTCAACCTTTCTGCATGTCGCCGCCCATTATGTCGGCAGCATCATCCTGGGCCTGTTGTTCATGGTTCTGTTCGTCTCCGCGGAGAGGTTCGGTTACTTCATGGAGCGGCCTATGAGCAACAGCGTCTTTGACCTGCCGATATACCGGTTCTGCAGCACGATCACGGGCAATCTGCTCGGCCGCGACCATCCGCTGGCCCGGCCCCGCGAAGATGAAAAGGCCCTCGTCTGGTGGTAGCGGCCGACCGTGCAGAAGCCTATGAGGGCTACGACGAAGAAGATCCGTTCTAGTTCCGGCCGAGAGGTAGGTCGCCTGAATCCTCCGGGAGCGGGGAGCCCATCGGGTTTCCGGTGTGCGTCGAGTGGGTGGCTCATCGACTGGGCATCGACCCTGGCCTCTACTGTCGCCAGACCGCTCTTGGTGACGTGTTGTTCGTGGAAGCCATCTTCGATCGTTGCCTTGGTCTCACTCCCCCCGCGGGGACGTCGGCAGCCATGGGTGGGCCCCAGGCCGTGGTGGCTGGCTAGGTGTCAGTCTTGCCCGCGCTAGCGGCTGCCACAGCTTCGAATGATCGCTGCAGCGCTAGAAGTTGGCAGTTCGGGCGCCTTTGTGGGAGGCGCCGCAGTCGGCAAATGCAGGGGTTCAGCCGACCGCCCACTCCTTGGCGCGTTCGAGGTCGCCGAGACAGAACAGGGCGAGGCGCACGAAAGGGTCGAACGGCCCTAAAGCATGGTCGGGATAGGCTGAAACCCAGTTGGGCCAGAACAGCCCAGCGTTTCACCATGGCGCGCCGGACCTAGCCAACGGTCGACGCCGGACACCCGAGACGAGGAGGCAACGATGCCTGTCATCGTGATACTGGAACTGAGGCTGAAACCCGAGTGTGTTACTGCGGCAAGCGATGTCATGGGGAGAGCGCTTCAAGACACTCGGGCATTCGACGGGAACCTGGGAACCGACGTGCTGGTGGATCAGGACGACGAGGCGCACTGGCTCATCTACGAACGCTGGGACAGTGTCGAACACGACGAGGCCTACCGCGCCTTCCGGGCCGGTGAAGGCCGGTTGACCGAATTGCCTCCGCTGCTCGCTGCGCCTCCTGTCAAAACGCGCTACAGCGTCACCGACGTCTGACCGTGCGGCCGAGCACGTTCGACTGCGTCGGATTGCTGCAGCGCAGCGGTCATGCGGCTTGGTCGGCCCGCGGCTGACCGGAAGGCTCCTGCTTCTCGGCAGGTTCTGACCGTCGTCCGGGTAGCGACCGCGGCACCTCGTCCTCGCGTCGCTCGTCAACCCTCGGGATCGACGACGGAGCTTCGACCTGCTCGGCCCTGTCGAGCTCGCCCGGAGCGGGATCGTTGACCCGTAACCGATTCGGCAACTGCCGAACCGGGTCAGATTCGTCTGCGCTCTCGGCGGCCAGATCTTCGCCGAGATCGGTGCTGGGGTCTAGGTCGAGGTCCTCGGCTAGGTCCTCGGCTGGGTCCTCGGCTGGGTCATCGGCTCCGCTCGATGTCACACTGTCGTCGGCGAGATCCATGCCTGTTTCCATCGCGGTCCGACCGGCTGTGCCGTCCTGCGCTGGGGGCGGCGCCACATCGAGTTCGGCCGGTTCGGCCGGTTCATCGCCGTCGGCTGAGTGCTGGTCGACGCCCGCAGTCGCGGCCTCCGATGGCGGATTCGGCGTTGGGTCGGCAGAGCCGAGCGGAATGAAACCGACCGGCAGCCCGCGCAGGTCCTCGTCGTCGCCCCCGACGCCATACTTGCCGGCCGGTTCGGTTCCCAGCAGGCGCGGTAGTCCGGCCTCCTGCAGCCCGTCATCAATCCCGACCGGGATGGCCCGCAGCACGTTTGCCACCATTGCAAGCGGTCTGCTGACCGAAAGCAGGTACTGCAGGGTCGGCTCACCCGGATTGATGTCGCGCCGGTAGGCGTTCTCGATGAGCACGCGCATCGGCGCATCGGCGACCAGCAAGAGTGCGCGGGGAATACCGATCCACTCCAGCGGCATCAGGATCGGCAGCAATTCGGCCGGATTCAGGTAGTAGTCGGTGTCGCCCAAACTGTCCTGGTACTCGGCATCGCCGAGATCCTGATCCGGCATCTCGCCGTGCAACAGGCCATAGCTGGCGAGCGAGTTCACCAGAGCGAGGATGTTGAACAAGTTGTTGGGAGCATCGCCACCCAAAAGGTCGTATTGCTGGGCGACGTCGATGCTCGGGTAGCACAGTCCGTCGTCGTCCTGGCAGGTGTTGGTCGGCGTCGCACCGTACATGGGGATGTTGATGAGCGGGATGGTCAGCTTGTTGAACCTCATCAAGATGCCACCGTTGCCGCGCATCGGGTTGGACAAGAAGCTGAACGTGGCTTCCGGCGAGCCTTCGGGGGAGTCCTGGTACCTGGCGATGAGATCAGCCTTGGCCAGGGAGGCGACCACCGCGCTCTGGGAGTAGCCGGCGGCAACGAAGGTGTCGGTGTCGGCCGGCGGCGCTGCTCCGGTGTTCATGTTGTAGTCGCACGTCCCGCCATCCACGCAGCGATCAAGGTTGGCGCGACCCTCGGCAACTGAGATCCCGAACGTCTTGACCCCGTTCACCGGCCAGAACTCTTCGGGTGTGATCACCGCGACCGCGTTGTACTGTCCCCCAACGGGCGGTTCGGGAATTCCGGTGCCCGCGTCGGCGGCCGGCTGGATGTAGTTGTCCACGATGTCGCGCAGGTAGTCGTCGACGAAATCCCCCGAATCGGGGGGCGTGCTCAGTGGATGCCCGGTGCCGCCCATGATCAGTGCCGTGACGGCCGCCAGCTGGGTCGCGGTGGTCACAGTCCAGGACACTGCGAGCATGACGGCACTGAGCAGCGCTAGAGCCGCTACCCACACGGATCGAAGCGCACGCCGCATACCCCTGACCACCCCGTTTCATGCCGTTTCGTGCACTGCCTAGGTAGCTGCCCAGGCAGAACCCTCGGACTCTACCTAGGCATCTTCCTCCCCATCGGGGGCAGTATCAGCGAAACCATGAAGGTAGCCAGCGCGGACGCCGACATATCGTCGGGATTCGCCTACACCGAGCTTGCCCCCTCGTTGAGCAACTCGCGGGCCGCGAGGCCGAGCAGTGACCGAGGATCGTCGGAGTCGCGGACGTCGGCGTCGAGTTCCCAGAACATCACACCACCGAGGCCCAGCGCTTTGATGTAGTCGAGCTTGTACTGCAGCGACTGCGGATTCTCGTAGGTGATGAACGTGCCGCCGTTGGCGGTGCTGTAGATGTAGGGCACCTTGGCCTCGTCGTCCCAGTACACCTTGTAGACATCTGGTTGCTGCTCGACCAGATCCATGATGTGCCAGTAGTCCATCACGCCCGCTTCGAACGTCCCCAGCCCGGCGCCGCTGGCCGGATCGAAGAGCCCGCCGTCTGCAGTGTTCGGCACGCCTTTCCAGGTCCGGCCGTACATCGGGCTGCCCAGGACGATCTGCGACGGATCGAGCTGCTGCAGGTAGAGGTCGACGGCGTAGTCGACGTAGTACAGGTCATTGGGCGTAGCGGAATTCTGGTAGAGCTGCGCCTGATGTCCTGTCTGCGCATCCCACGCACCGTGCAGGTCGTAGGCCATCAAGTTGACCCAGTCGAGGTAGGGCGCCATGCCCGCCAGATCGAAGTTCTCGATCTTGTCGTAGCCGGCGGGACCCGCGATGGTGAGCAGATACTCCTTGCCGTCGATGCCATCGGTCTGCTCGAGCAGATCGAGGTGTTCGCGGATCTCCTGGACGAGCAGGACGTAGTTCGCGGTGTCCTGCGCCCGGTACGCGTTGCCGGGCAGGCCACCGGACACCGGGTATTCCCAGTCCAGATCGATGCCGTCGAACCCGTAGGTGGTCATGAACTCCACCGCCGATGCTGCGAATTTCTCCCGGGACGCCTCGGTGAGGGCGATGTCGGAGAAGTTGTCCGACAGCGTCCAGCCACCGATCGCGATCAGCGTCTGCACACCCGGGTTCTGTTCCTTGAGTTGTGCGAGCTGGTTGAAGTTGCCCCGCAGCGGCTGGTCCCAGGTGTCTCCCGGATAGGCCTTCTCCGTCGCGGCGAAGGAGTCGAAGAGCACCACCTCGCCGTTGTTGTTGATGTCGGCGAACGCATAGTTGATGTGTGTCAGCTTGTCCGCGGGAATGTCGGAGACATGGTAGTTGCGGCCGTAGATGCCCCACTCCGCGAAGTAGCCGACGACACGGTACTCCTGGTCGACGGGGCCGTTCGGGTTGACGTCGTCGTTGCTGATCAGACCCGCTGCCTGAGACTTGTCGAACTCTGCGCCGGCGATATCGGACAGGATCAGCACCAACGACTCGTTGCCCTCGTAGACGGTGTCACCGAGGACGGTGACGTTGACCTGCTTGGAGGTCTCACCGGCGGCGAAGGTCAACATGCCCTGAGTTGCCTCGTAGTCAGACCCGGCAGCGGCGGTCAGATCCTCGGTGCGGTAATTCACCGTCACGACGTCATCGGAGGGGGAAGAGAGGGTGACGGCGAAGACCAGCTGGCTGGTTCCGCTGTTGCCTTCCTGGACGCTGGTGTTGGCAACCGAGAGAAGCGGTGTCGCCGGTTCTTCGGGGTCCTGACCGCCCGGGGCCGCGGCGCCGTTGAGCGCGAGATTCGACACCGAACCCGACGAACCGGTGAATCCGAACGTCGTCGATGCACCCGGAGCGAGAGTGGCGTTCCAGGTTGCGCCCTTCACCACGTACCGGTTGCCGGTATGCGAGACGATGCTGCCGCTCCAGATCGACGAGATATCACCGGTGAAGTCGAACGCGACCTCCCAGTCCGACAAAGCCGTCGAACCGGTATTCGTCACGGTCACATCGCCGTTGAAGCCCGAACCCCAATCGTTCGTCTTGGCGAATGACACGGTGGCCGAGCCCGGGTCCCCGGTGCCGGGATCTTCGGTGCCCGGATCCTCGGTGCCCGGGTCTTCCGTGCCGGGATCTTCGGTGCCCGGATCCTCGACGTCATCGTTGGTGATCGTGCCCAACCCGGTGCCGTCGGCGATGGTTCCGCCGACCGGATTGGACAGCGTGATCGTGAACGTCTCGTTGGACTCCACGGTCTTGTCGGCTATTACCGGAACCTCCACCGTCTGCGAGGTGACTCCCGGCGCGAAGGTCAACGTGCCCGACGTGGCGACGAAGTCGCTGCCGGCCGTCGCCGTGCCGTTCGAGGTGGCGTACTGGACGGTGACCGCCTCGGTCGACGCCGTTGCCAGGGTGACGGTGAAGCGGGCCAGCGTGTTGCCGCTGACGCCGTCGGAGACGAATTGGATCGGCTCCAGGTAGACCATCTTGTTCTCGTTCACGGTGTTCCAGTCGTCGGCCAGAATGCCGCCGGTATCACCGGAATTGGGGTTCCACGACCAATACGTCCAGCTGATGCCCTCGAGTCCGGGCGCGATGTCGATGGTGCCGTTGTTGTCGAAGTCTCCCGACATGTAGGACGTGATCGCCTCGAACCAGGGCTCGTCCTTCGGGTCGACGAGCTTCGTGCCGAACTCGCCGATCATCACCGGGGCGATGTTCTGCTCGTAGATGTAGCCCCACATCTGCTCGTACTTGTCCGGCAGCCCGGCGGCGAAGCCGGCGCCTTGGAACCAGGGCTGGGCGAACACCGAGTTCGGATAGTCGTGCGGCGAATACACGACCCGGTTGGGCACGTCCAGCACGATCGGCCGATCCTGGACACCCATCAGGTTGCCGCCCCACCAGTAGTTCTGACCCTGGTAGGTCTCCACACCTTCGACGACGATCAGTAGGTCAGGGTTGATCGCGAGGACGGCATTGCCCGCTCGTTCGGCAGCACGCGCCCAGTCGTTGGCACCGCCGCCGCCCCAGGTGCCGTTGTGTGGTTCGTTCGACAGGTCGAAGCCGATCACTGTTGAGTTGCCCTGGTAGCGGTTGGCTAGCATCTGCCAGTCGGCGACCCACTTGTCCTCGGTGTACTGGCCCTCGTACCACAGGCCGTTTCCGTTAGGTCCGTTGCCGGCGCTGCTGCGGTGCTGGTCGAGGATGACCCGCATATCCTTCTCGCCGGCGTAGCGGATGATCTCGTCCATGACCTGCAGCCGCGACATGCCCTCCAGCTCTGGGTTCTGGAAGTAGTCGATGCCGGTGGGCGCCGCGGTCGAGTGCAACATCTCGTTGGAGTACGGCAACCGGATGGTGTTGAACCCTTCGGCGGCCATCTGGTCGATCATCGACTTGTAACTGCGTGTCCAGAGTCCGTGCGGAACACCATTGGAGGTTTCTCCGCCGAACCAGTTGACGCCGGCCAACTTCACCTCGTTGCCCTGCGAGTCGATGATCTGGTTTCCGGAGGTGCTCAGGTAGCCGGGCGCGATACCGCCACTACCGGGATTGCCTTCGGCCACCGAGGCATCGGAGATGCTCAGGGCGGGCAGTGCGAGCGGCACCACCGTGACGCTGACCGTTGCGGTGTTGGCGCTGGTCGCTCCGGCGGCGTCCTTCACTCGATAGATGAAGCTGGTCGCCCCGTTGAAATTGGCCGCCGGAGTGTAGGTGACGGTCTTGCTGGTCGCATTGTGCACCACAGTGCCGGTGGCGGCCCAGACCGAGTTGACCGACAGCACATCGCCGTTGGCCAGGTCCGGGTCGGTGTCGTTGCCCACCAGCTGGGCGTAGGTCAGCGTCAGCGACTCGCCCTGCTTGACGGTGAACGGCCCGTCGTTGACCGCGGTGGGTGCGCTGTTGACCGTGGTCGGGGTGACCGTGACGCTGACGGTCGCGACGTTGTCACTGGTGAGTCCGGCAGCGTCCTTGACCCGGTAGACGAACGACGCCGGCCCGCTGAAGCCCGCCGCCGGGGTGT